>NZ_MWVI01000072.1 GCF_002087295.1 Vreelandella lionensis
TCCGGGGGCCGGTCTCACGGATTCAGGTACCTGTATTGGTATGACGTGCTATCCAGAGGATAACGCCGACCCAGACACCCTATTCCGCCATGCCTACCAAGCACTGTATCAAGCGAAAACCTTAGGGGTAGCGCAGTGTGTGCGTTACAGCACCGACGAAGAGCACCTAGTGCGTTTACGGCAGCAAGAGCGAAACGCTATTCAACATGGACTGAGCGACAACGAATTTCGACTTTATTATCAGCCCCAGGTAGACCTTAACTCACAAACGGTCGTGGGTGCTGAGGCGTTAATCCGTTGGCAACATCCCAACCTTGGGCCTTCGCGCACCGGCCGAGGTTTTTACCGCTATTAGAAGGTAGCGAGCTGGAGATCCGCTTAGGTGAATGGGCCATCGAAGCCGCTCTTAAACAGCTGCAACGCTGGCAAGCATTGGGTGTTGAGATACAAGTGAGTGTGAACATAAGCCCACAGCATCTACTGCATCAGGGCTTTTTACCCCAGTTAGAACAGTTATTGAATCGCTATTCAGACGTGCCACCTCAGCTGTTGGCTATCGAAATCCTCGAGTCTGCTACTCTTGATGATATGCAGGCTGCACTCCATGTACGCGAAAACTGTCAGAGGTTGGGCATTGACGTCGCTCTGGATGACTTCGGCACGGGCTATTCGTCACTTGCCTACTTTCGCCACCTGCACGTGCAGCTCATCAAAGTTGATCGAGATTTCGTGCGCGACATGCTCGATAGCAAAGACGACCGCGCTATTGTTGAAAGCATTGTGTTTTTAGCTAAAAAATTCTCACGGCCTGTGTTAGCAGAGGGAGTAGAAACCTTAGAACATGCACAAGCTCTGTTAGCCCTTGGTTGCCATTTAGCCCAAGGTTACGGAATTGCACGCCCCATGCCTGCCGAACAGTTGCCCGGCTGGTTAAAAACGTGGCGTTTAGATGGCTTTCCTAAAACGCATTAATCAAAAAGCGCCATGGGGTCAAACTCGCTGGGCCGCTTGACTACCACACCGTGCCGGCCTTGCCCTTTCGCTTCGTAGCTTGCTGCATCTGCCCGCGATAAAGCAGATTCTACGGTATCATCAGACTCATCAAAGGTAGTGACACCAAGGCTCAAGGTAACGGTATATTCTTTGCCTCAATGGGTAACCGATACTTCGCTTACCGCTTGGCGTAACGACTCAGCAATCGTCGGAGCTTCCCCTAACGTACAACTGGGCAGCAGCACGCCAAATTCATCGCCCCCCTGACGGGCCACATGGTCACTTCGGCGCACCTCCCAAGCCACTACCTGCGCAATACGGCGCAGCATTTCATCGCCTAAGGCATGGCCACCTTCATCATTAATCGGCTTAAAGTGGTCTAGGTCGAACAGTAGTAGTGCTGAAGGCGTACTGGTCTTCTGGTAGTCAGCAAACGCTTCTTCAAGGCGGCGATCAAACCCACGCCGATTAAGCAGCCCAGTCAACGGATCATGCTCGGCCTCCCAACGCTGCAAGGCTTCCTGCTGGCGGCGTTCGGTGATATCTTTCACTACCCCGACCAACCCTAGCGAATGCCCACCCTTAGAGAGCATGACAACCCGTGCATGAACATCCAACCAGAGGGTTTCTTTATCGCTACGAATAACACTTAGTTGGCGCACAAAATCGTTGCCTGTTTTTAAACTATGAGCCCACATATCTTTGGCACCTTCACGGTCATCTGGATGGATTTGATGTATCCAGACATCCGCCTGCGCATCCGCTTCAATCGCTAACATGTGCAGTAACGCTGGGTTCATATAAGTAATGATGCCACCAAAGTTAGCAACAAACATACCTTGTGGGGTGGCACTAAGCACAGAATCCAAAAACGCTTCACGCTCCTGTAAATGACCAAACAGTTGCTGGCGCTCGTTTTCCACGCGATTAAACGTTTCGGCCACTTGCTGCAGTTCCTGCATATTAGTGGCTAAATCCAACCGGGTTCGTTGCCCAACTCCCACCTCACCAATTTGCGTCTCGAGATGTTCTAACGGCTTTAAAATGCGAGCTAATAGCCACCAGAGCAGCGGCATTATCATTAGTGCAAGAACTACCCAAATTCCAAAAAGCTTATAAATAAACCCGGAGAGCGGAAGATACGCTTGGTTGGCCGGCAGAAAAAGGCCCACGACCCAGTCGGCGGGCCATACCTGAGCATATGCCTGCAGGCTTGTGCGACCGTCTGCCAACTCGGTCACTCCCTCTCCCTGCCAGCCATCCAGAGCAAGGTCTAGCAAGGGATTAGGCTGGATTTCATCAACGTGCTTGTTTACCAGCTGGTGGTCTGGGTGATAAAGGACTTTTCCATTGGACGTCACCACTGCTGCGTACCCTTCTCGGCCCAGACGTATGGTGTTTAGCCGGTTAAAGAGGCCGCCACTGTCAAGACTAACCATTCCTCCTATTACCCCAGCAAAACGCCCCTCTTCGTCTAGCCTTGGCACGCTTATTCTCACTAGGGGTACCCCTCTAGCGCGCCCTATAAAAGGCTCGCTTACATAGGGTTGACGAACCCCACGCACCATTTCGTAGTATTCACTCTCTGAGACTTCCAAACCTATTCGCCCCACAACACTGGGCCAATCAGTCACAATAACGCCTTGTTCGTTACTAATAACCAAACCATCAAACCACGACAGCAACGCATCGTTTTTTTGTAATTCATGGCCAAGCCAAGCTGAGTCATTCGATAGGCCAATGGCCCCACTTAGCCGCTCCAGAGCATCAATGCGCTGTTCAACCTGCTGGGTAATTTCATCGGCAAGCAAGGTTGCCTCGTAGCGCAAATGAGCCATATTGGTCTCATGCACCATACCTTTGCCAACCTGCCAAGCCATCCCCAACACTGCCCCTGCTAAAATGACCAAGGCACAGGAAAGACCCAACAGTAGTCGACATTGTAAAGAGCGGAACGTAACAAGCTTGCTAACCAAGGGGGCTAAGCGCACCGGCAATCCCTTTTTTGTTAACTTTCCTTAAATTGAGCTCATTGGAACAGCATCAATCCCGATATAAACGAACAACTTACCAAAAAGATGTGATGGATGCGCGTTGATGAAAATCAACGGCTCTTCGACGTTGGGTGTGGAATTCGC
>NZ_MWVI01000073.1 GCF_002087295.1 Vreelandella lionensis
TTACTGTCCGGGATTAGTTGACCACTACACTATTCGTTGGCACCGTGTGACAGGTTCTGTCTTTAAAGCGATATACCTCGATAAACGTGAGCTCAAGTGCGCCTGTGTCGGCAACAGTAATACCCATTAAGCTTTGTATCGCTCACCGAAAACCTAATGATGATGGGAATGAGGCTATGGATACCGATTGGGGAATTATCGCCTACTTGTTTCGACGCGCTTGATCAGGATCATATTTCCCTCCGATGCTGTTCAGGTTGCGTTCAGACAAATCATCCATGCTGTTATTGGGGTTATTTATTTGATTTTTCCCAAACCAACGGCCTTAACTGCTGTTGGCTCTTTGGGCGAGTTACTGAGGTGATTATGAGTAACAGTACAAGTAGTCGTTTGCTGATGTTGTGGGTGCCACTTGCTGGGTTTGTCATTTGGGCGGGATACCTGATTGGAACCGAGCACCGTCTCCACCTATTTCAGTTCTTACCTTTCCTCTTTTTGGCAGCATGCCCACTGATGCATATTTTCATGCATAAACACCACGGCGGTCATAAGGACAAAATAGACAAGGACTGAACCACTCTATATATACATGTACGCGCCTGGGAGAAAGACCATGAAAACGACACAACAAGAGCACCGCTTGGGTGTTTCCAAAAACACACTGGTGACTCGGAATTTAAAAATCAAGCCTAGTAAATCCAAACGCATTGAAGAAGCGATGTCAGATATCGACCGACTCTATGGAATGGCTAAGGTGGTCTACAACGAGAAAAACCGAAATATCAGCCTTGCTTACGATGCGCTGAGGCTCTGCATCGATGACGTTGAAAAAATTCTCAAGCTCCATGACATACAGGTCAGCGCTGATCGGTGGAACCGCTTTAAGAAGGAGTATTACCGTTTCGTCGATCAGAACGTTAAAGACAACGCTAAACAGGAACCTTGGAGCTGTCATTAATAGTCATAACGGCTACATGACACAACCAGGAGCAAGACTAGCTAGTTTAGGGTAAGAGCTGCTTGCCTGTGGCCTCGCAAAATCAGACCTTCCGTTAGTCATTTGCCATGTGGCTGCACATAGGTTCTATATTTAATTTATATAGCATCAAAAAACACCGCACAGGAGTCCTCGGCAGTTATTGCTGCTGTGGTTGCCGTTAATACAAGGCGTCGCTTTCATGGTTGGGCAGGATAGAACGCCACAATATAAAGAAAACAGTCTTTCGTTGGTCGGTGCCGTTGCATTAGGCACAGGCGTGATGATTGGGGCTGGTATTTTTGCGCTAACCGGCCAAATGGCCGAAATGACTGGTCGGCTATTTCCTCTAGCCTTTCTGGCCGCTGCCGTCATTGTCTCTTTCAGCGCTTATTCTTACGTTAAAATGTCCAATACCTTCCCATCAGCAGGTGGGATTGGCATGTATTTACAGAAAGCGTATGGCCCGACGCTTCCCACCGCCTTTCATGCCCTCCTGATGTATTTTTCCATGGTGATCGCACAGAGTTTTTTGGCGAGAACGTTTGGTTCCTACACGCTTGAGTTGTTTGACCTGGGGGATCGTTAACTATTTGTGCCCCTACTCGGGGTTGGTTTACTGCTAAGAGCCTTTTTGATCAATTTATCCGCCAACCGCTTGATCGAGACCGTCGCCTCGGTGCTCGGATTTATCAAAATAGGTGGCATTATAGTGTTTGGTATTGTCGGCGTGTTTATTGCCGACTCCATCGAAATGGGTGCTGGCAACGATGCACCTACGCCTACGATAACGGGCTTTTTAGGCGCTACGGCGCTCGGCATACTGGCATTTAAAGGCTTCACGACGATTACCAATAGTGGTTCGGAGCTTAAAGATCCTAAGCGGAATCTTGGCAAAGCTATCACGATCTCGATTGCGCTATGCGTGGTGATCTATGCCCTTGTCGGTTTTGCCGTTGCCAGCAACCTATCTTTGCCTGAAATTATCGAAACCCAAGACTACTCCCTGGCCGCCGCTGCCCGTCCCGCACTGGGTGAAGCGGCAGTTGCGTTTACCGTCATTCTCGCCATGTTGGCAACGGCGGGCGGTATCATCGCCAGCGTCTTTGCCGTTTCGCGCATGCTTGCCATGCTGACAGAAATGAAGCTGGTTCCTCACCGCCATTTCCACATGCCCGGCAGTGTACAAATGCATACACTGGTGTACACCATAGTATTTGGCTTAGTGCTCACCGCTTTTTTTGACCTGAGCCGCATCGCAGCATTAGGCATCATTTTCTACCTGATCATGGATATGGCCATCCACTGGGGTGTGCTTCGTCATCTCAAGGACAGAGTGGGGGCTAATCCTGTTATTCCTAGCATTGCCATACTACTAGATGCTGTCGTGTTAATCGGCTTTTTATGGGTAAAAGCCATCTCGGACCCCATGGTGCTCATCGTTGCTGGCGTAGTAATGGCTACTCTTTTACTCGGCGAATGGATTTTCCTATCCAAACGCGACGCTTCAAACGATAGCGAGCACTCTCACACTCATTTACCGTTAATAGCGTTATAGGAGGTACCAAATGGACGTTAGAACCTTTGGTGAATTGATCGATTGGACCCGTCAGTTACACGAGCATCTTGCAGCTTGCCTTGCTCATTGCGCCGATATACACGAAGAAGAGCGCGCTCGCATGTTGCTCAATTACTTAGCTGCACAGGAAGCGGAAATGCAGCGCGTTGTGGCGCGCTTTGAACAGACTGCTGACGCGAAAGCATTAAAAACCTACGTTTATGACTATTTGGAGCATAAACCTATCCGTACGCATCGTACCTGCGATGCGCCCTATTCCACGCTAAGTGTTGACGACATTTGCCGAGAGGTTTTTGATTTCCATGAACAAACGATAAACCTTTATCGAACCCTCGTTGGCAAAGCGGAAATTCCTGAGGCTAAAGAGCTCTTAGATTCCCTTTTAGCACTTGAAGAGCACGAAGCCATGCGCCTTGTTCGCCAAACAGGGAGAATGAACGATGTCTGAAGACCATAACGAGACAAAGGTGAAAGACCCTGTTTGTGGCATGGACGTTGATCCCCATACCTCCCGCCACCGTGCCGATCACGCGGGTAAGACTTGGTACTTCTGCTCAGAAAAGTGTCAGGAAAAGTTTATTGCCAAGCCTGATGCGTATCTTGAGCCAAGCAAACAGTCACAAGCGTCAGTACCCTCGGGGTCTATTTATACTTGCCCGATGCACCCAGAAGTTCGACGAGAAGGCCCAGGCGACTGTCCAATCTGTGGCATGGCGCTGGAACCTGAGACCGTCTCTGCTGACACCGGCCCTTCGGACGATCTCAAGGACATGACCAGGCGTTTCTGGATCGGCCTAGTACTGACCCTCCCCGTGTTTGCCCTAGAAATGGGTGGCCACGTGTTTGGCCTTATGCATTTTATTTCCCAGCAAACCTCTAACTGGATTCAACTGCTGCTGGCAACGCCGGTAGTCGTCTGGGCAGGTTGGCCATTCTTTGTACGCGGATGGCGTTCGCTAGTGCATCGCAGCCTTAATATGTTCACGCTAATCGCGATCGGTACCGGCACCGCGTTGCTCTACAGTTTGCTGGCCACCCTCACACCGGGCATCTTTCCCGACGCCTTCCGTCAAGCCGATGGTTCGGTGGCCGTTTCTTTCGAAGCCGCGGCAGTGATTGTCGTTTTAGTTTTACTGGGACAAGTATTAGAGCTACGCGCTCGTGAAAAAACCTCTGGCGCTATTCGTGCTCTGCTCGACTTGGCGCCTGCTACCGCTCGACGCCTTGATGATCAGGGCAATGAGGAAGATATCTCTCTTGACCAGGTTCAGGTAGGGGATCGTCTCCGGGTGCGCCCCGGCGATAAGGTGCCATTAGATGGCGAAGTGATGGAAGGTCGCTCGAACGTTGACGAATCCATGGTTACCGGTGAACCACTAGCGGTGAAAAAGGAAGTCGGCGATGGCGTCATTGGCGGCAGCATCAATGGTCAAGGATCCTTTGTCATGCGCGCTGACAAGGTGGGCCAGGACACGATGCTGTCGCAGATTGTGCAAATGGTCGCCAGCGCCCAGCGCAGCCGCGCACCCATTCAAGGGCTTGCCGACAAAGTCGCCAGCATCTTTGTACCCGTCGTTATTCTCATTGCTGTTGTGGCTTTCATCGCCTGGTCATTGTGGGGCCCTACCCCGCCGATGGCGTTTGGCCTTATTGCGGCGGTTAGTGTTCTTATCATTGCCTGCCCCTGCGCGCCAGGGCTTGCTACCCCCATGTCAATTATGGTCGGTGTAGGGCGCGGTGCCCAGTTAGGCGTGTTGATTCGCGATGCCGAAGCTCTTGAACGTCTAGAGAAGGTCGACACCGTCGTCGTCGACAAAACCGGCACGCTTACCGAAGGCAAACCACGAGTGACCGAGTTGATTCTCACTGAAGGCATTGCTGAATCGGAGCTTTTGCGCTTGGCAGCTAGTCTTGAGCGAGGCAGCGAGCACCCCTTGGCCCATGCAATAGTCGAAAAGGCTAAAGAGGCAGAGGTAAAATTAACAGAAGCGTTGGACTTCGAGGCTCCCAATGGCATGGGCGTTATAGGCCAGATAGATGGCAAGCGTATTGCCCTGGGCAACCGGCTATTGATGGAAAGCGAGGGCGTTAACACCCAGTCTCAAGACACACATGCCGATCAATTGCGCAGAGACGGTGCTACTGTCATCTTTGCGAGCATCGACGGGAATTTAGCTGGGCTGCTCGCCATTGCCGATCCGGTCAAGGAAACCACCGAAGAAGCCATTCGTTCACTCCAGGCTGACGGCATTCGAGTGGTGATGCTGACAGGCGATAATCGCACCTCCGCCAACGCTGTGGCACGTCGGCTAGGCATTGATGAGGTCGAAGCTGAAGTGCTTCCAGAGGATAAAGGCCGAGTGATTCAGCGTCTCCGTGATGAAGGGCGCATTGTTGTCATGGCCGGCGACGGCGTGAACGATGCACCTGCGCTGGCTACAGCGGATGTCGGCATTGCCATGGGAACCGGCACCGATGTGGCGATAGAAAGCGCTGGGGTTACTCTACTGCGAGGAGATCTTACCGGTATTGCCACGGCGCATAAGCTCTCAAAAGCCACCATGCGTAATATTCGCCAAAATCTCTTTTTTGCCTTTGCTTACAACGCGGCAGGCATCCCCATTGCCGCAGGGATTTTGTACCCCTTCACCGGCATGCTGTTATCACCGATTGTCGCGGCGGGGGCGAGGTCACTCTCTTCAGTGAGCGTGATTGGCAATGCTTTACGACTTAGGATGATTGCTATTAAGTAACAATATCTACTCGAAGATAAATCTGAATCGCCCCGGGTCTTCTAGACACCCGTCAGGCTCTGGAACTACCGCCGTTCGTACTCAACGGGTGACACGTCATCACTCGTGCCGTGGCGGCGTCTTGGGTTGTAGAACATTTCAATGTAATCGAACACATCGCTTTTAGCAGCCTCTCGGGTTGGATAGATACGCTGCTTGATTCGCTCTCGCTTGAGGAGCTGGAAGAAGCTTTCAGCAACAGCATTGTCCTGACAGTTGCCCCGGCGGCTCATGCTGCCCTCCAGATGATTGGCCTTCAAAAAACTTTGCCAATCCGAGCTGCTGAACTGACTACCCTATCCGAATGAATCATGACGGGCTTTTGGGGCTTCCTCCGCCAGACGGCGGACAGCAAGGCATCCAGTGCCAGCTCTGTCGTCATGCGAGGCTTCATTGACCATCCCACCACCTGCCGAGAGAACAGGTCGATCACCACCGACAAGTAGAGCCAGCCCTCGTAAGTGCGGATGTAAGTGATGTCGGTGACCCATGCAACGTTGGGTGCCGTTGCTCAAACTGACGATTCAGGTGGTTAGGTGATACTACCGCTGGCTTGCCGCCATAGCGGCCCGGCCGTCGCCGATAACCGGTTTGTGAACGTAGTCCTTCCTCACGCATCAGACGGGCCACTCGATGCTTGCCACAGACTTCACCGAGCTCTCGCAGGTCCTGGGGAATCTTGCGATAACCGTATACACCGCCACTCTCAAGCCAGGCGTGCTTTATCAGCCCCAGTAGGCGCCGGTCGTCTCGTGCCCGGTCAGACATGGCGTTACGGCACCCGGCATAATAACCGCTGGGGTGCACGTCCATCATGCTACACAACCGGCGCACCGGATACTGATTCGCATGGTCCTGAATGAACGCGTACCTCAGTCGGACTCCCTGGCGAAGTACGCGGTGGCCTTTTTTAGTATATCTCGCTCTTCTGATACACGTTTCAGCTCCGCCTTTAATCGCCGATTCTCAGCTTGAAGGTCATCGTCCTGCTGGCGTTGTTCTGCAGGCTTGGTATAGCGCTTGAGCCACTGGTACAAACTATGGCCGGACACGCCCAACCGAGCTGCGACCTCGGCGACGGGATGGCCCCGTTCTGTGACTTGCTTGACGGCTTCGATCTTGAATTCTTCGGTATAGCGTTGACGGCTCATGAGTCCTCCTAACTGCCTTCAGTATAAGGCCTGGAGGTGTCTACGGAACCCGGGGCGATTCATAGGCGAGCACAAGCGAGGTAGGTTGCTCGGTAATAATAGTTTGCAGGAGATCGATGGCCTGGCGAACGCGCTCGGGCAGAGAGGTAGAAGCAGGCTCGAATGAAGCCGGCATAGCGGTTGTAGTGGTTCAATAAAACCGGACACCA
>NZ_MWVI01000074.1 GCF_002087295.1 Vreelandella lionensis
CAAATCCACGTGAAGTGACGAAGAACCATTTTTTATGTATTGGGTTTTGTCCCACACCCCCGCTCGCTGCAGGTGGGTTGGTGGTCGTAGAGGGTTTGAATAATCTGGCAGTCGGCGGTTTTACCGCCCCGGCACTGATGAACCACTTGGCGCAGCTCGTCGGCTAGCGCCTGAAGCTTGGCAATACGCTCTTCTAGGTGCTCTAAATGGCGGCTGGCGATCTCATCGGCGGCGCTGCAGTCGGTATCTGGGTGGTCGGAAAGCTCGAGCAATTCCTGAATATTGTGTAGGTCTAGCCCTAGGCTGCGGCCATGGCGAATAAACCCAATGCGTTCCAGCGCGGCCTGACTATACAGCCGGTAGCCTTGCTCCCCACGTTTGGGTGGTGGCAATAGGCCCAGCTTTTCATAGTGGCGAATACTCTCTGGTGAGCAGCCTGTGCGGGCAGCAACATCTCCAATGCGGTAATACGTACTCATCGGCTTGCCCCTGCAACGATTACAGGGTTTAAGCTAGTCCTCATTCCCACCGTGAACAAGTAGGTGATGAGATGACGCTGATAACCGAGCTGCTACAAATTGCCTTAACGGCGGCCCCGTGGCTGCTGTTTGGGGCTAGTGATTGCCGGGCTGATTAAGGCGTGGTTGCCAGAACGCTTACTGCAGCGTTGGATGGGTGGTCGCGGCCTGGGTAGCATTGTGAGGGCGGCAGTGATTGGGATGCCGCTGCCACTGTGTTCCTGCGGGGCGATTCCTACCGCGATTGCGCTGCACCGGGGCGGTGCGGGGCGCGGGCCGACTACCTCGTTCTTAATTAGCACCCCAGGCGTGGGTGTGGACTCGATTCTGCTGACCAGCGTGCTGCTTGGCCCGCTGATGGCGGTGGTGCGCGTTGTGGGCGCATTGGTGACGGCCATTGTGACGGGCTTACTGGTGGGCTTTACCCGCGAAGCAGAGGCGGTTGAGCCTGTTGCTAAGAGCGGCTGCTGTTCGCCGCATGGCTGCCATGACCCCCACGCCGAAACCGGCGAACCTAGCGGTTTGAAAGCGGGGCTGCGTTATGCGTTTAACGATCTGTTGGATGACATCAGCGCGTGGATGTTTGCCGGGTTACTACTGGCTGGGGTGCTGATCACACTGGTGCCGCCAGATACCTTGGCACAATATTCAGGCGGTCTTTGGGCGTTGCTGCTGATGGCGGTGGTAGGTATTCCGCTCTACATATGTGCGGCTGCCGCCACGCCTGTGGCCGCTGGGCTACTATTAGCCGGTATCTCACCAGGAATGGCGCTGGTGTTCTTGCTGGCGGGGCCGATTTCCAGCCTTGCCACCCTCGCCATTCTGCGCCGCGAGCTGGGTAACTCAGCATTGGCGGTTTACTTGGCTAGCGTGCTGGTAGTGACCGTACTGGTAGGTTGGCTGTTTGATGTGGCCGTTGGCATGGCCGGCTGGAACCCGGTGGAGCAGGCCAGCCAAGTGCAAGAGCTGCTGCCCCACTGGTTAGAGTGGTTGGCTTTGGCGATGTTGGCTATGGTGGCTATCCGGCCGGTGCGTCGCCGTTTACTGGGCTTTTAACCGATAATGAGCTTTTAACCGAGGCTTAGCGGGTGTCTTTGTAAATACGCCCGCCTTTCATAATCATGCGCAGGTTCTGCTCTGGGTCGTGCAGAAAATCCAGATTGCGGCTGGGGTCGCCGTCTACCAGCAGTAGGTCTGCCCAGGCACCGGGTTCGATCTTGCCTAGCGTGCCGGGGTAGGGGTTGCGCGGGCCGGAGAGCGCTAGTAGTTCGCCGTTACGCCCGGTGGCCATAGCAAGCACGGTGAGCGGGTCGTAGAAGCGGGTGAGTTTGGCGAGCTGGCGCAGCTGGTTGGGCGTATTTTGTGGGTTAAACAGAATATCGGTGCCCCAGGCGGTTTTAATATCGAAGCGCTTAGCGAGTTCATAGGCGCGCACGGTGCCTTCTGCTACTTGCCGCTGAGATTCGCGACGGGCGGCATCGGGGTAAACGTTGGCGTCCTCATCCTGCAAAAATGGCTGCAGGCTCCACGAGGCGCCTTCGCCCGCCATCATGCGGGCGGCTTCTTCATCGGCCAGCTGGCCGTGTTCGATGGATTTCACACCCGCCCTCAGCGCCCGCTGTATGCCCCTTGGGGTGTACACATGCACCATCACATAGGTGCCCCAGTCGTCGGCAGCCTCTACCGCCGCCCGTAGTTCGCGCTCGGTAAACTGGGTGCTGTCGAGTGGGTCGTACAGCGAGGCAACGCCGCCACCGGCCATTAGTTTGATTTGTGAAGCGCCTAACATGAGCTGCTGACGGGTGCGTCTCAGTACTTCATCCTCCCCATCGGCAATCGCGGCTACCCCTTGGCGCTCCTGCTCGCTGAGCGGGGTGTTCGTGCTCCGTGGAATCTCGTGGCGCATACGGAAATCGCCATGCCCTGAGGTTTGAGAAATCATCGCCCCGGCGGGAAAGATGCGCGGGCCATCCACAATGCCTTCGTTAATGGCGCGTTGCTGCGCGAACGAGGGCCCGCCCACATCCCGTACTGTCGTTACACCCCGCATCAGCGTGCGCTTAGCTTCTTGAGCCGCCACCAGGTGAATGTAGCCCACATCAGCTGTCATGGCGGTGGTTTGGGTAATGGCCGCCAGCGTGGTGTGCCAGTGGGCGTCGATAAGCCCTGGCATTAATACGCGGCCGCCGCAGTCGACCACCTCTGCCCCTTCGGCAGCGGCATCAGCGGGCAGTAAGGAGTGAATACGGCCCTCTTCGATACGTACCGAAACGCCGCTTTGCAGGGCACTGCCACTGCCATCAAACAGCTGTAGGTTGGTTAGCAGCAGCGGGCCGTTGGTTTGGCGGGGCTGCGCACTCACCACCGAGGGCACGCTGAGCCCGGCAAACATCGCCATCAACGCAGCGGTGCCGCCCAGCACTTGGCGGCGCGTGAGGTCGGCCATAAACCCGTTCATGAAATTGCTGAAGCATAGGTGAACCGCAGTAGCAGGCACCGTGCCCATGCGTATGGTGGGCGTGAAACAGCGGAGCGTGAAGCGCATTGGCAGCGGGCATAGGCGGTCTCTTATCAGCGAGGTGAGCATTAAGGCGCTAAGCGCCGCGTAGCGATAGCACTTAATAAACTATAGTGAGTGCCGCTAAGCAAGTGCGGGATGGGGAGGCAGTGTGGGGGTGGGCAGGTGAGGAGGGAGGGGGTGGCAGGCCACCCGCCGAGGGCTTATGGACTATCCGGCGTCACCCGCCAAATAACGTTAGATAGGTCGTCGGCAATGATCAGCGCGCCGTCGGGGTCGACGGTGACACCTACCGGGCGGCCACGGGCGCGACCATCATCGGTGAGAAAGCCTGAAACAAAATCGATGGGGTCGCCGCTGGGCTGGCCGTTTCGGAACGGCACAAACACGACTTTGTAGCCTACCGGGTCGGCGCGGTTCCAACTGCCGTGTTCGCCGATAAACACCCCTTCAGCGAACTCATCGCCCATTTCGGGGATAGAAAAGGCGAGGCCTAGCGGTGCCACATGGGAACCCAAGGCGTAATCCGGCGCGATGGCGCTCTCGACTTTCTCCGGGTGGCGGGGCTGAACGCGGTGGTCTACGTGTTGGCCCCAGTAGCTGTAAGGCCAGCCGTAAAAGCCGCCCTCCTGCACGGTGGTGAGGTAATCGGGAACGAGGTCAGGGCCTAGCTCGTCGCGCTCGTTGACGACCGTCCATAGCTGCTCGGTGCCGGGCTGAATCGCCATAGCGGTGGGGTTACGCAGGCCGGTGGCGTAGGGGCGGTGCATGCCGGTGTTAGGGTCGATCTGCCAAATTTCCGCCCGATTAACCTCTGCCTCCATACCACGCTCGGTGATGTTGCTGTTGGAGCCAATCCCCACATAGAGAAACTGCCCATCGGCACTGGCGGCCATCGCTTTGGTCCAGTGGTGGTTGATCTCGGCGGGGAGGTGGGTAATTACCTCCGGTGGCTCGCTGGCTTGGGTTTGGCCCTCTTCGTAGTCAAAACGCACCAGGGCATCTTGGTTGGCCACGTAGAGGTTGTTATCCACCAGCGCGAGGCCGTAAGGGGCGTTGAGGTCGTCGGAAAGGTGGTTTGCTCTTCATAGCGACCGTCGCCGTCGGCATCGCGCAGCAGAGTCAGGCGATTACCGCTCTGCACCGAGGTGGTGCCCTGGGATTTAATCAGCCCGGCAATAAAGTCCTTCGGTTTGAGCTGCGGCGCGCTGCCGCCACTGCCTTCTGCCACCAAAATATCGCCGTTGGGCAGGACCAAAGTTTGGCGAGGGATCTGCAGGTCGGTGGCAATGGCGGTAATCGTGTAGCCCTCCGGCACGCTGGGTAGGGGGTCGCCCCACTCGGCGGGTTCGGGCACGCTCATATCCGGCAGCAGGCCACGGGAAGGCTCGGGCAGCGTGGGGTTGGGGCCGGAGCGCGTTATTTCTTGGGCGCTGGCGCTGCCTGCCGCCAATAGCAGGCAGAGCGGCGCGGCGTAAAGGCGAGGGTGTTTGATGCCATCCTTCATGGTTTGCCTCCGTGGCCGAAGCGGGAAAAACCGACCCAAACGGCGGTGCCCGCAAAGATGGTGACCACCAGGGAGAGCGCAAAACCAATCGGCATCATGCCCCAGGCATCCCGTGCGTGTATCAGGGCGTTCACAAAGCCGAGTACCCAGGTCAGTAGCAGTAGCGCTGGGTAGATCAGCAGCATAATGCTGCGCGGTTGGGCACGGAAGTAGCTAATCAGCGCGCTAATCAGCGCTAGCCGGGCAAACACTAGCCCGCCTGCGTTGAGCCAGGAGGCGAAGGTCGCCCACTGTATTTGGTAGCTGTTGGAGTAGGCGTAGTCGCTGAGCGTTGCGCCTAGAAACAGCGGTAGGCACCCCACCAGAAAAACCGCATGGAAGAGGGGCAGTCCACGTTGATAGGTATGCGTGTGGGTGGCTGTCACGGCATGCTCCTTATGCTGATCTAGCGAATGGCCATGCTTGGCTAATGGGATGATGTGCGTTCCGCCAAGCAACGGCCTCCTGTGTTGCCTACCCAGTGGAGGTCAGTGGCCGAGTTTTACCCAAAGCGAAGCAAGCGGCGCTTAGCGTTCTCACGGGCCGTGGGCATACTGCGCGGGGAGCCGCTCGGCTAAAAAATCCATGAACAGCCGTGTACGCTGAGACAGGGTGGCTTGCCGGTAGTAAACCGCGTTAATCGGCTGCGTGACGAGCTCGGTGTGGTCGGGCAGTACCTCTACCAAGGTGCGGTTTTGCCGGGGCGCGCGGGTCATGAAGTCCGCCAAACACACGATTCCTTCACCCTTGAGTGCGAGCTCCAGCAGCGTGCTGCCGCTGGAGGCAGCGAGGGTGGGCGTGATATGTAAGCGCTTACCATCGGCGCAGATCAGCGGCCAGTGGTTCAAGTGGTCGAGCTGGCTAAAACCGAGCAGGCTATGGCGGCAAAGCTCCTCTACCTGCTGCGGCGTGCCGTGGCGGGCTAAATAGGCGGGGCTAGCCAGCACCCGCAGTGCGCTATGGCCAAGGGGGCGGGCGTGAAGGGAGGAGTCCTCCAATGCGCCAATGCGAATGGCTAGATCTACCCGCTGCTCCAGCAAATCCACAAAGCGGTCATGGGTATCCAGCTCTAGGGTAATGCCAGGGTAGCGGGCGCGGAATTCGCCAATCACCGGCACAATCACGAACTGCATAAAACTGGGAGCGGCGTTAACCCGCAGCCGACCCTGGGGCTGGTCGTGACGGTCGAGCAGGGCCTCTTCGGCCTCTTCCACGGCGGCGATGATGCAGCGGCAGTGGGCTAGAAAGGTGTCCCCCTCTTCGGTCAGTTCCAAACGGCGGGTCGGGCGGCGCAGCAGCGTCGTGCCGAGCTTCTGCTCCAGGCGGTTCAGCGCACGGCTGACGCCGGAAACGGTAATGCCCAACCGCTCGGCGGCGGCGGTGATCGAGCCGCAATCCACGACGGGAAATAAACGCTTGCTGCTCTTCCAAGGTGCTTTTCATAGGTGGCTTGGGGGTGCGCCATGACTAAACAATTATTGATATTAGCGCAAAAGTATCTTGCCGACTCCTTGGTTTTTCTCGGCTGCTTTGCACTGCACAATAGCCGCCACTTAATGCCCTGCCCACCCTTGATAAGCGGGGCGGTCACGATAGACGGTGCGGTTTAAGCAATGAAGATACTGTTGATCAATGGTGGTAAGGCGTTTGCCCACTCTGGCGGTGAACTCAACAATACCCTGCATGCCGTGGCGGTGGATACGCTGAAAGAGCTAGGCCATGAAGTGCGCGAAACGGTTATCGAGCAGGGCTATGAGGTTGCCACCGAAGTGCAAAACTTCCTCTGGGCGGACAGCATTGTGTATCAAATGCCCGGCTGGTGGATGGGCACCCCCTGGACCGTAAAGCGCTACATTGATGAAGTCTTCACTGAAGGTCATGGCTCTCTGTACGCCAGCGATGGCCGCTCTCGCCAAGACCCGACCAAGCAGTATGGCAGCGGTGGCTTACTGCAAGGCCGCCATTACATGCTGTCGCTGACCTGGAACGCGCCGATTGAAGCGTTCGACGAGCCGGATAACTTCTTTGAAGGCCGTGGGGTGGATGGCGTTTACTTCCCGTTCCACAAGTCTCAGGAGTTTATTGGCCTTGCGGCTCAGCCGACCTTTATTGCCAATGATGTGATGAAGGTGCCGAATGTAGAGCGTGATAAAGCCGCTTACCGTACACACCTGCGCCGTGTGTTTGGTTAATTCGCCACGCTGCTAAAGCATTCACACACGCATCAACACAAGCGCCCACCGACGTCGGTGGGCGTTTTTTTGTGCCACGCTTAGCGCTCTCGGCTCAGGCTTTACACGGTGAATGAGCCGGTAGACGCAGGCAGAAAGATACGCCCTGATTTTTTCAAGTGAGGCGGAAGCCATGGCATCCACTCGCCGAAACAGCGCTTTTACCCGGGCGGAAAGCTCTGCCACGCTGAATGGCTTCGTGAGATAGTTGTCTGCTTCCATTTCCAGCCTCAGCACTCTGTCCAGCTCGGCCACGTGCATACGAACCAGCTCGCCGATACCTGGGTTGTCCTCGATGATCAGTACGTTTCGCGTCATAGCTTCCTGGCTCTCGAAAGGGGCGTTACTCTTTCATGCTGTCGGTGGAGTCCATGTGATCGCTCTCCATGCTCATGTCGTCCATGGAGTGGCTCATGCCATCGGATTGCATATTGTCTTGCATCATGCCGCCATCGTTTTTCATCTCTTCTGCATGGCTGACCATTGCCATCAGGCTGAATAGGCATAATGCTGCCAGAGTAGTGAACTTGTTCATGTGCTTAACTCTCCGAGAGAAGACCTGCCGGGTTGGTAGGCTCACTGTTAGTCTCGGAGTTCCTCGTCACGGGAACATCACAGGGTGTTAAAGAGTTTATCTCGCAAGTTTAACGAATGTATAACGCAGCGCTGCGAATACCGGTAGATACAACGACTGTGCATAAAAACTGTGCATAAGGAACCTCTGTGACCACGAACCGCCGTGAACTCGTCTCGCTGATTGAGCAAGGGGCGATGGCCCCTGAGCAGGTAGCCAAGGCCGTGAGCGTGGCAGGCCTGCATCCTGCGCCTCACGCCTGGGCGGCACTGCTCGATAGGCTGCTGCTGTGGCTAGGCGGCTTAGCACTGGCCTTTGCGGTGCTGTTTTTCGTGGCGTACCACTGGGTGGCGATGGGCCACTGGCTGCGCTTTGGCTTGGTGCAAGCGGCGCTATTGGTGGCCATTGGGGCAGCGGTTTGGTGGCCAGCCAGCCGCCGGGTGGTTCAGGTCGCGCTGACCGCTGCCTTTGTGCTGCTGGGCGTTCTGCTGGCGCTAGTAGGGCAGGTATACCAAACCGGCGCAGACCCGTGGCAGCTCTTTTTCGCCTGGGCCCTCTTGGGGCTGCCGTGGGTATGGGCGGCGCGTTTTAGCCCGCTTTGGCTGGTATGGCTGGGCGTGGGGAATCTGGCGATTTGGCTGCATGCCAGCGTATGGGGCTGGGGAGTGAATGGCCGCTTTCTCGCCGGGGAGTCGGGCTTATGGGGGCTTTGGGCAGCCAACGTAGCGGCGCAAGCAGTGTGGGAGTGGGGCGCCCAGCGACGAGGCTGGCCAGGGCGCTGGGCAATACGCACGCTGGCGCTGGGCAGTGGCCTACCCATCACGCTGCTCATGATGAGTTGGGTGGCTGGGTTCACCTTTGGCGTCACGCCAAGCGCGTTGCTTTACCCCGTTTGGTTGGCTGCGCTTTATGGCGTTTACCGTTGGTGGCGGTTGGATCTGTTTATGCTGGCCGGTGGCTGCGTATCGGTTATCGCCGTGCTGACGCTTTGTATGGCTCGCATGGTGATGTGGGAGGGGCAAGGCGATCCAGGCGGACTGCTGATCGTTGCCGTGACGGTATTTGCGCTAGGAGCGGCAGCCGTAGCGTGGCTAAAACGCCTACAGCGTGAGGCTATCCAATGAGCCAACAATATTCACCGTTGAAGCAAGCACTCGCGCAAGCGGGAGTGGTTCTGAATGAGCGGGCCACTGCCACGCATTCTATGCCCTGGTTCGTGCGCGGCGTTCAAGCGCTATCGGGCTGGCTGGCCGCGCTGTTTTTGTTGGGGTTTATCGCCACCGGCGTAGTGTGGGTGCTGGAAAGCCCGCTCGCGGCACTCCTGGTCGGCGGATTGATGGTACTAGGCGCGTATGCGCTGCTGCGACGCTCACCCGGCAGCGATGTGATGGAGCATATGGCGCTTGCGTTTAGCTTGGTGGGGCAGCTGTTGATCGCGTGGCCGCTAGCGGATGCGCTTAGCTTTTCTGTGGGCTTGGGCTGGGCACTGGTGATCATGCAAATGGCCGTGGCATGGGGGATGCCAAGTCGCCTTCACCGCTTTGTGGCCGTCGTGTTGGCGTGCCTTGCTTTGGAGTTTTCGCTTGCCGCCAGTGGGTTGACGCAGGTGGCGAGTGGCTTTGTGGTATTAGCGCTGGTGGGGCTGTGGTTGAACGAGTTGCGCTGGCCGGAGCGCCTGAGTGATATGCATGCCTGGGGCGTGGGCCTGTTAGTGGGCGTGCTTATGCTGCAAGGCGTTGCCCATGCGGGGCAGGCGCTATGGTTAGGCCACTTTGTGGAAATTGATGCGATTTCCCCGATGCTCAGCCGCAGCATCAGCACGGCGTTGGCAGGCGTGGCGCTGTTATGGGTGGTACATACGGCGCTGAGCCGCCACTCGACCTCAAGCAGTATGAGGTGGGCGGCGTATGGTGCTGCCTTGCTGGTGGCGGTGCTCTCTTATTTTGCGCCTGGGCTGAGTAGCGGCATCGCGGTGCTGCTGCTGGGCGTTGCGATTAGCCATCGGGTGTTAATGGCCAGCGGCATACTTCTTCTACTAGCGGCGGTCAGCGCCTATTTCTACTGGTTAGATATCTCGCTACTTCATTAGGCAGCGCTGCTGTGTGTGCTGGGCTTCGCGCTGTGAGCGCTGCATTGGGGGTTGCAACGCTGGCGCTTAGCGACAACAAAAGGCGGTGAACACCATGGCCGCTAGCGTTAGGCGTTTTCGATGGGTGGTGAGGCTGGCCACGCTGGCGGTGTTGGTCGTGGTCAACAACGCCATTTGGCAGAAGGAGCGACATATCGAGGAAGGGGAGGAGGTTTACCTGGAACTGGCCCCGGTCGACCCCCGCTCCCTAATGCAGGGCGACTATATGGCGCTAAACTTTGCCCTGGCGCACCGCCTGCAAAGCGAGCTCTATCAGCGCGCTGAAAATCTCCCAACCTCTATGAACGGTGACGTGGTCGTCCGTGTCGATAGCGCTCGAGTTGCTCACTTCCAGCGAATAGACGATGGCACACCGCTAGACGCGGATGAGCGGCGCTTAAAGTTTCGCCTGCGCCATGGGCAGGCGCGCTTTGCCACCAACGCCTTCTTCTTTCAGGAGGGCCACGCCAAGCGCTATGAAGCGGCCCATTACGGCGAGTTTCGAGTCAATAAAGGGGGCGAGTTGTTGCTCACCGCGCTGTATGACGACGCGTTTAACCGCTTAGGCAATTTGGAAAACGGAGTGAAAAACTAAGCTGTCATTTCTTGCCTCCTCCATACGCCAACAAGCGCTAGAGCCGCTATTGCTTGCCGGATAAGGTAACGTGGTCTGTACTTTGACCAACCATCGACACGGATAGCCCTCTGATTTAAGTGGGCGGGCGGCACAAGCCGTTGGTTGATGGCGGGTATTGGCTCACTTTTACTGAATAAGGCAAGGATGAAAAATTACAGCTCGTGGCCCGTTTGGGGTGTGCTGGTTGTCACGCTACTGTTCTCTAGCGTTGGCATGGCGCAAACGCAAGGCGATGAGAGCGAGGACCCGCGTTGGTTCACCATGGATGCGATCAACGCAGGGTTGGATGAGGTGCCTGAAGAGGCGAAACGTATGTCGCCCCGGGAGACCATCCGCAGCTTTTTGAATTTCACCGACGATGAAAATTACGCCGATGCGGCGCATTTGTTGAATCTGGCAGATATCGACCCTAGCGAGCAGCCCGCGCGGGGTACGGAGCTAGCCAAGCAACTGGCAGAGGTATTACGACGAGGTGAGTGGCTGAACGCCTCTAACCTGCCGGGTCGCCAAGATGCCGCCATTGAAGATCCTTCTGGCCAAAATCCTTTGGCTGGTGAGCCACGGCGCAACATTGAGTTGGCCGCGTTGCAAATAGAAGGGCAGGCCTACGATGTGCGGCTAGGGCGCTATCGGGTAGGCGAAGAAGACCCCATATGGCTCATTATGCCGGAGAGCGTCTCGTCGATTCCTGCGCTGTATGAAGAGTACGGACCCTCCATGCTAGAGAGCTACATTCCCGAGCAGCTCAAAGCGTCGTTTGGCGTGCTGAAGGTCTGGGAGTGGCTGGCGATCCCTATTTTTCTGATCACGATTGGCGTCACGGGTATCGCTACTTACTATTTGGTAGGCCTTATTGCGCGCATTCTGCCTCCCGGTATTTCCACCATTTTTGCTGATCAAATCGGCGTACCGGTAGCGATGATTGTGATGTCGTTGGTCACCCAGATGCTGCTGGATTACGTTGTGTCGTTTTCAGCGGTAGCGACCACGACGTTTAGGGTGCTACTGATTAGTATCATGGCGTGGGGCGCAGTCACCATTGCGTTAGGGGTGGTCGATACCATCATGCTGCGCATGACCCGCCGCTTGGTGGGGGAAATCGACGATACCAAACCCAAAGACAAACGCCGGCTGCTGACCTCACTCTACGCCCTGCGCCGGGTGATTATTTTAATCACCGTGGTGGCGGTTTCGGTGTATGTGCTGGGGCAAATCCAGCTGTTTGAATCCCTGGGGCTTTCCATTCTGGCCTCGGCCAGTGTGCTGGCGGTGCTGGTGGGCATCGCGGGGCAGACGGTGCTGGGGAATATCCTGTCATCGTTTCAGCTCTCGCTGGCCAAACCCATCCGCATTGGCGATTTGGTGATCTTTGAAGGACAGTGGTGCTATGTGGAAGGGATTTTCTACACCTTCATCCGCCTACGCTCCTGGGATGAGCGGCGGGTAATTGTGCCGGTCACCTACTTTACCTCCAAGCCGTTTGAAAACCTCTCGGTGAAGAGCACCAAAATGTATCGCTTTATGGAGTTAACCCTGCACCTAAGCGCGGCAATCTCCCAGGTGCGCGAGAAGTTTTTAGACTTCGCCAAGGAGGAGGAAAGCGTGATAGAGCATCATAAGCTGCTCTGCTACGTCACCGGTCAAACTGCCCACGCGCAAACGGTCACCTGCTACTTAATGACTTCCGACCCAATGGCAGGCTGGACCGCTGAGATGAACGTGCGTGAGAAGTTAATGGCCTATATCCGCGACGAACACCCGGAATGGTGGCCCCGCGACGTGGTGGTGATTAGCCACCATGATATTGCGCGTGGTGAGCATGCCAGACAATCAAGAGGCCAACAGAAAGGTGCGACTGGACAAACCGGTGAGTCAAACGACTCAAATGACGCACCGGACGGCAGCGCTGAGTAAGTTCACCAGAAAGGGCAGCGGCTAGGCCGCTGCCCTGTTTACTAAGGTGATAGACGGACGTCGGCCGCCAACTGCGCTTCGGCAAGCCGTTTCGCGCCAGCAAAGTCTGCTTTTCCTGACCCTAAACGAGGTATCTCTTCCACGGTGAGCCAGTCGCTGGGAATCATTAACGCGGGCGTGCCGTGGCTGCGTAGGGCGGTTTTGAGCGTTTTGGCGTCTAGCGGTGCTTCGCGCAGTAGGACGATACGTTCACCTTTGTTTGCATCGGGCAGGCTGACGGCCATCAGCGGTATGTCGGGGTCGTCGACGACCGCTCTGACCGCGGCTTCGACGGCGCTGAGGCTGATCATTTCGCCGCCGATTTTGGCAAAACGGGCGTAGCGGTCGATCAGTGTTAAAAAGCCATCTTCATCAATAAACCCTTTATCGCCGGTAACGTACCAGCGCTGGCCGTCGAAGCTTTTGAGGGCCTGTTCGGTGCGCTGGGGGTCGTTGAGATAGCCCTGCATCACCTGCGGCCCGCTAATCACAATCATGCCTGGCTCGTTGGTGGGTAGCTCCTCGAAGCGCTCAGGGTCGACGACCTTAATGCTGGTGCCGGGGAGCGGCATACCCACGGTGCCGGGCTTATTGCCTTTTTGAACCTGCTGGTAGTGAACGCCGACGGCGTCGGGTAGGCTAACGGCTGCCACTGGAGCGGTTTCTGTCGCGCCGTAGCCTTCATAAATTGCCTTATTGAATTTGTGCGCAAACCCTTCACGTACGCTGTCATCCAGGTTCTCGGCACCAGCCACCACAACACGCAGGCTTTCCAGCATGGCGGGCCGTACCTTTGCGCTGCGGTTGAACAGCCGCAGCATGCGGGAGGTTCCGAACATAATGGTGGCTTTAGGCTTGGCGACCGCGTTGGCGACGCCTGGGGCATCGGTGGGGTCGGCGTGACTGACCAGCGGCAGCCCTTCGATCAATGGCAGTAGCTGGGTGACGGTAAAACCGAACGCATGAAAGAGCGGCAGCGAGGCCATGACCACATCGTCGTGCTGAGTATTGAGCACATCGGAGGTCTGTTTGATATTGGCCATCAGGTTGGGGGGGCTCAGCATCACACCCTTGGGCTGCCCTTCGCTGCCGCTGGAGAACAGAATGGCCGCCGGGGCGCCCGCATTCCGTCCATAGCAGAACAGCGCTTGTAACAACCAAGCGGGCAGCGGGCGCACGGCAAGAAACGTACTGATGCGCTCAAACCGGGAGATCCCCGCCTGTAGATCTTCCAAATAGATCACCTGCTTGCCTTCCAGCAGCGCTTCCACCGCCAGCCCCCGCTGGCTCAGCTTTTCCATAAAGCGGCGTGAGGTGACGACGGTGCGAATATCGGCTTGCTGCAGCGCAGAGGCCAGGGCAGCTTGGCTGGCGGTGTAATTCAGGTTCACCAGCGTTTTACCCGCGAGCAGCGTGGCCACATTGGCCAATACCCCAGACGTGCTGGTAGGCAGCAGTAGGCCAAGCGTCGATTCGTTGAGGCTGCGGTGGCGAAAGCGCTTGGCGAGCAGCAGGCTAGCGGTGAGCGCTTGGCCTGCGTTGAGTGGGCGACTCAAGGTGTCGGCCAGCGTTGGGGCGCTTGGGCTGCGTTTGACACTGTTGATCCAGGCCTCAGGCAGCGAAGGCAGTTACTCCATGGCGTGTTGCCACGAGTGGGTCGCCTGCTCGAAAATACGCCGGTTGAGTACGTCGGCGGGGGTGTCTTTGGGCAGCGGTTTGCCAAAGGCAACTACCACCCCGCGGTGCAGCGGCGCATTGCGTAGCTCTTTGAGTTTGCTAGACGAGCGGGAGAATTGGCTGCCCCACAGGCCGCGCAGGTAAAACGGCACGATGCGTACTCTGGGTGGGCGTGTTTGCAGGCGCGCTCGTAGCCACGGCGCAGCTCACCCAGCTGGCCGTTGCGGCTAATCGCTCCTTCGGGAAACAGGCAAACCACTTCCCCTGCGTTGAGCTGCTCGGCCACGGCGGCCAGCGCGTTCTCGGCCCCTGCGCCGCGCTCAATGGGAATGCAGCCCAGCGCTTTAAAGAACCAGCGTAGGTACCAGCGCTGGTAGATGTTTTTCAGCATCACAAAGCGCACCGGGCGCGGGCTAGCAATTTGCACCATCGCCCAGTCTACCCAGCTAATGTGGTTGCCCAGCAGCAGCACGCCGCCTTGGGCCGGCAGGTTTTCCAGTCCGTGAACGTCTACGCGGTAACGGCGGGTAAGCAGGAAGCTGAGAATGAAGCGCACTAAGCTCTGGGGCAGTTTGAAAATGGTGTAGCCACCGCCCACCATCGCCACGCTGGCGACCAAAAGCAGCAGGTAGTGGCTATCTACCCCCGCCAGCGCGAACAGCGCAGTGAGCACCAAAAAGCCCAGCATCGACAGGTTTTGGATCCAGTTATTGGCGGCCAGCACGGTGCCAAGCTCGTGGTCCGCCGCATGAAACTGGATTAATGCGTTGAGCGGCACGATAAATAGCCCGCCCATCATGCCGATGCACACAAAGTTGAGCGCTTGGCTGGTGGGCGTGGTGAGGAGAGGAAGGCACCAAAGCCCGACGGCGACACCGACAGCGCCCAGCGGAATTAACCCGGATTCAATACGGTTGCGGGAGAGCTTGCTGGCTAACAGCGAGCCGAGAGCAATGCCGATACCGCTGGCGGCGAGAATGGCTTGCAGCACCAGCGTGTTCTCAAGGCTGAGCGCTTCTTTGGCATAGGCGGGAAAAGCGGCCAGCAGCACTTGCCCCACCGACCAGAACGTTGCCAACCCAATGATGGAGAGCCGCAGCACCGGCTGGCGGGCAAGAATGCTCAAGTTGTCTTTTAACGCAGTGCCACTGCGGTAGCGTGCCCAAGTTAGCGGGGCAGCAGTAGGCTGTGCTTCTCCAGTTTGAGCTGATAAAGGGCGACGACCTGAAGGCCGCTGTTAAGCACCAGTAGCAGCCCAGCGGGGCGATATGGCGCAGTAGGTCGCTTGGGGTGCGGGCGCTGGGTGTGACCCAGTGTTCAAACAGGGCGGTAAACGCCACCGTCCCGGCCAAGATCGCGCCAATGGTAACCGCCTGCACTAGCCCGTTGGCTTCGGCTAGCCGGGGCTTACCAAATAGCCCTTTCACTAGGCCGTACTTGGCGGGTGAGTAGAACGCCGACTGAATGGCCAGCAGCAGCGTCATCGCAAAAGCAAGCCAGAACCAGCCTTGGTAATAGGCGGCCGTGATCCCCAGCGACACCGCCACCGCCGTCCAGGCGGAGAGCCTTAGCACACGTACTTTGGGAGTGCTGTCGGCAATATGGCCTGTCGGGCTGAAGAGGAGAATAAACGGAAGCAGAATCAGCCCATTCACCAGGGCGGTAAGCACGACCTGGGTTGCGCCATCGTAGCTTTTGAAAATCGTATTCTGAATGACGATTTTGTGCCCGAGATCTACGAAGGCATTGAGAAAAATGGCCATCAAGTAGGGCCAAGCGCCCGCGATGCGCAGCAAAGGTTGCATGGTGTGTCGCCTTAGTCGCCGAAAGTTAACGCACTGTCGGCAAACGGGGTGAGTGTTGCAACGCTCACCGTTCAAGTTGAGTTATATGGGCTTTCCGGTATCGTTAATGTTTAGATGCCTGATGCCCTCGATGATGTGTCAGCATATTGCCCGTCTATTCACACCAGAAAAAGCCGTCACGAGAAACTTCCGATGAATCGTACCCCTTTTCAGGCCCTGGCCTGCCCGTTAGACGGCGAACCGCTCCATTTGGAAGGCGGCACTTGGCGGTGTGCGTCAAACCACAGTTTCGATGTGGCGAAACAGGGCTATATCAATCTGCTACCAGTGCAGCAGAAACGCTCCACCGACCCCGGCGACAGCAAAGCTATGGTGGCCGCACGCCAGCGCTTTTTGGCGGCGGGTGACTATGCGCCCATTGCAAAGGCGCTTAGCCAGGCGGTGATGCGCCACTGTGAGCAGGCAGAAACGTACAGTTGCCTGGATGCAGGCTGTGGCGAGGGTTACTACCTGCGCCAGGTGGCTCAGCGCTTGCCCGAGAACCAGCCGCTCTCACTGATGGGGCTGGATATCTCGAAGTGGGCGGTGCAGTCGGCGGCGAAGCAAGAGGATAAGCACGCACCGATCAGCCGTTGGGTAGTGGGCAGTAACGCCCAATTGCCGGTGCAGTCAGCAACGCTGGATAGCGTGCTGTGTATGTTTGGATTTCCGGTACACGGTGAGTTTGCACGTGTACTTAAGCCGGGCGGGCAACTGCTTCAAGTAGAAGCGGGGCCGGAGCACCTGCGCGAGCTGCGGGAAATTATTTATCCCACCTTAAAACCTGCACGTGAGAAAGCGCCTGATGTACCGGAAGGGCTTGCCCACCGAGCTTCCGAGCAGATTCGCTACGCTATTTCATTAGAAGGGGCCGACGTTATCCGCGATTTGCTGACCATGACGCCGCATTTGTATCGTGCCAGTGCGGAGGGGCGCGAGCGAGCAGCTAACTTGGAGCAGCTAACGCTGACTATTGATGCTCAACTGATCGTATGGGAGAGGATTTAATACCCAAACGCAAAAAGGCCCGCCGAGGCGGGCCTTTCTGTTCGAACCGTTCACCTAATGGGTGAGGGTTCTAGCAAACTTTTCAGTGCTATCTAAGAAGATAGGACTTAGGAGATTTGCTTGATGTTAGAAGCCTGAAGGCCTTTTTTACCCTGGGTAACGTCGAAAGAGACGTTAGCGCCTTCCTGAAGGGTTTTGAAGCCGTCAGACTGAATTTCGGAGAAGTGTGCAAACAGATCGTCGCCACCGTCAGAAGGAGCGATGAAACCGAAGCCTTTGGTGTCGTTAAACCATTTAACTGTGCCAGTTGCCATTGTGTAAATCCTTTCGCGCTAATGCGCCGTAATAAAATTCCTGGTATTACCCAGATGAAGTAGCGGGTGAAACAAGGAATACAATATCAGGCTGCCGAAAAAGATCGTACACTTCTGAAACCATGCTGCTTGCTAACCAACTGACGCTACAGTGTCATGCTTCTTAGCCTAGGTCAAAGCCTTTTTGCATTTATTTTCTTAGGGCAGGGAGTGATAGGTTCGCTACTTCCAACCCATTTTCCAGGTGCTATCGTCTTTTAGCGCTTGCCACGCCATCGTTGTTTCCCGGTGGGAGTGAACCGCTTCCAGCACCACGTCCACTACGTTCTCCTCTTCATCACGTAGCAGTTGGGTCACGATAAAGTGTTTTTCTTTATTACGTGGCGTCACCGCGGTCCATTTGCTGTGGTGGAGTTTGTTAGGGTTGATCGTATTCATAGTGGCTCCTGTTAGTGGCGTTGAGGAGAGGCAAGCAATCGGCCCTGTGTAAAGTCGCCATAGGTGCCATGCTAAGCTATTTAGTCGGCGTGATGGAGTGCAATTAAACACCGCGCTGGCTTGGCAACCCGTGATGATGCTCCATGACGTGGTTTTACCACTGATTTACATCAACCTGATTTCAACCAGCAGGGCATTCAATGACATATTTATGGAAGCGCTACCTTCAAGCGTCACTCATTTTGCGCGTCACCATCGCGCTGGTGATGGGGGTTCTGGTGGGCATCGTTGGCGGTGACTGGGTGGCCGTTTGGCTGGCACCGCTGGGCGATTTACTGCTTCGTCTCCTGACCTTCCTCATCGTGCCGATTGTACTGTTTACACTCATGGTAGGGGTGAATCAGTCGCGGGAAGGCAGTGCAGGGCGCGTTGGCGGCAAAGTGTTTATTTACTATTTGGCCTCTTCAGCATTCGCCATCGTGGTAGGCCTAACCGTGGCAACGCTATTTAGCCCAGGCAGCGGCATGACGCTCAACGACAGCGCGAGTTTCTCGGTACCCGAGAATCCCGGCGTGGTCGATGCGCTGCTCAATATCGTGCCGGGTAATATCGTGGCCGCCTTTGCCGAACTCAATATGCTGGGCATCATCTTTACCGCGCTGGTGTTCGGGATTGCGCTGTTGAAAATGCGCCAATCTGAGCAGCAGCACGCGCTTGGCGAGCAGCTTTATCAAGTTATTGAAGGGTTAAACGAGGTCACCCTGAAAGTGATGTCGGGGGTGCTGCATTTTGTGCCCATTGGCGTCTTTGCCATTGTTGCTGAAACGGTGAGCCAGCAGGGGATGGAAACGCTTCTCTCGTTGGGTGACATGGTGATGGTGCTGTACATCGCGCTCGGCGCACAGCTGTTGATCTACTGTGCGGTGATGCTGCTGTTTGGCGTGAAGTTACGCAGCTTTTTTGGTGAGGCGCGCACGCCGATGGCCACCGCGTTTGCAACCCAAAGCAGCTCCGGCACGCTGCCTGTCACGATTAACGCCGCGCAGCGTTTAGGCATCCCGAAAAGTATTTATGGCTTTAGCCTGCCGCTGGGAGCAACGCTCAATATGGACGGTGCCGCCATCCGTATTGCCATTTCAGCGGTGTTTGCCGCCAACGTGATTGGCGCGCCGCTGGATTTGATGAGCATGGTGCAGATTGTGCGGATCGGCACGCTGGTGACGGTAGGCACGGCTGGGGTGCCGGGGGCGGGCATTATCATGATTGCCACCGTGTTTGCTCAAGTAGGCCTGCCCATTGAAACCGTGGCGCTATTAACCGCCATTGATGCCCTGGTAGGCATGGGTGCAACAGCGCTGAATGTCACGGGAGACTTGGTCGGCACGACCGTGATTGCCCGAAGTGAAGGGCATACGCTGGCTGAAGCGCCTGATGAAGAGGGCGGCCACGCGGTGGAGAACGGTTAATCCGTATTCAGACGATAGGGGAGGTCAGCATGGTTTACGATCATGAGTATCGCTACTTAGAACGCGCCGTGGCGCTGGCAGAAGAGGCGCTCAACGCCGGTGATGAACCCTTTGGCAGCGTATTAGTCAGCGCCCAGGGCGAGATACTGGCGGAAGACCGCAACCGTATTGCTGGAGGCGACGCCACGCAGCACCCTGAGTTTGCGCTGGCCCGCTGGGCAGCCAATCACCTGTCACCAGAAGCGCGTGCGGCCGCCACGGTGTATACCTCGGGTGAGCACTGCCCCATGTGTGCGGCGGCCCATGGCTGGGTAGGGTTGGGGCGGATCATTTACGTCAGCTCAACCGAGCAGCTAGGGAAGTGGTTGGCCGAGTGGGGCGTGGCACCGCCGCCAGTGGCTACGCTACCAATCAACGAGGTAGTGCCTGGGCTTGCGGTAGATGGCCCGGTGCCAGGGTTGGACGAGCAAGTACACGCGTTGCATCGCCGCCTGCATGGCAAATAGCCGCGCTGTTTCAACCATGGCTAAACGAGAACGCCGCCTTGCGCAAAGCAAGGCGGCGTTTGTTAAACTAATGACGCAATGAGAGATTACGCAATGAAAGAGGCTAGTGCTTCAATATGACGTAGAAGGCGTGAATGATGCCTGGAATGAAGCCAAAGAGCGTCAGCAGGATATTGAGCCAAAAGTGTCCTTTGAAACCGACCTCAAAAAACACCCCTAGCGGGGGGAAGATAACCGCAAAAATCATCTTGATCGGGTCAGTCGCGGTAAACGCCATGTAGCCTCCTTTGCTTACACCGTTAGTATAATGTTGCCCAGCCGCCAGTGTAGAACTAATCCCTACACTTGGCTAATTAGTCACTCCATCATACGACTACCATTTTACGTAGCCGTTCCCCGATGAACGTCATAACGTTGAACGTTCACTGATGATTCACTGGGATTTTTCATTGGAAAGGATGCCATGACTCGCTATCTCTCACCTTCATTATTGTTACTCAGCACCGCTTTTGCCGCCCCCGTATGGGCACAAACTGATGCAGAAGCCGTACTGCCCACCGTAGAAGTCAGCGCACCGCGTTTAGCGCGTGAGCTTTACGCCACGCCTGCTGCGGTCTCGACGATAGAGCAAGACGCCATTGCCCAAGGCCAGCAGCGGGTGCGTTTGGATGAGTCGCTCAACCGGGTGCCGGGTGTTTTCCTGCAGAACCGCGATAATTTTGCCCAGGGGCAGCGTATTTCGATTCGCGGCTTTGGTGCCCGTGCGCCGTTTGGGGTGCGAGGCATTACGGTGATGGTGGACGGCATTCCCTACACGCTGCCGGATGGGCAGGCCCAGCTAGATGCGATTGATTTGGATAGCGCTGAGCGCATTGAGGTCATTCGCGGGCCGTCCTCGGTGCTCTACGGCAACGCGGCGGGTGGCGTGATCGACATTACCACCGCCGATGGAGCGACAACCCCGGCACTCGGCTGCGCATGGGCGCCGGTAGCGATGGCTACCAGAAAATGGCGCTGCAAAATGGCGGCGTGCAGGGGGATTGGTCGCACCATATCAGCCTCACTGCGCTGAACGTAGATGGCTACCGGGAGCAGAGTTCCACCGAGAAGTATCTTCTCAATGCCAAGCTGCGCCGTGAGCTGGGCAGCGATCGGGCACTCACCGCGATTATTAACCTGCTGGATAATCCCCGCTCGGAAGACCCCGGCGCGCTCAACGCCCGCGAGGTGGCCGAAGGGCGCGACCAAGCCGCACCGAACTCGCTGGCGCTGGATGCTGGTCAAACCGTCGATCAGCAGTTGATCGGCCTGCAATACGAGGATTTGTCCGCTGGGGAGGGCGAACTGTACCTGAAAGGCTTTATCGCTCAGAGGGATTTTGAGCAACAGCTACCGTTTGTGGGCAGCAGCCGCTTGGGCTATCAGCGCGATTACATGGGCGCTAGCGCCGAATATCACCACGAGGTAACGCTAGGCAACCTGCCGCTGAATTACATCGTTGGGGTGGATGCCGCACGCCAGAAAGATGACCGCTTCCGCAACGATGTGAATCCCCAAGGGGAGGTGGGCGAGCCGCTCGCCGATGAAACCCAAACCGCGACCTCCACTGGCGTGTTTGCCCAGGGGGATTTAGCGCTGTCGGAGCCGCTGACGCTGTCGCTGGGCGCGCGGTTTGACCGGGTGGACCTTGATGTCGACGACGATTTTGCCGCCGACGGTGACCAGAGCGGCCAGCGCACCTTCAACGAATGGAGCGGCTCTGCCGGGCTGAGTTACCGCTACCGCCCGCAGCACCAAGCGTATATCAATACCGGTACCGCCTTTGAGACGCCGACGTTCTCTGAGTTTGCCAACCCCGCTGGCGGTGGTTTCAACCCCAGCGTAGAGCCGCAAAAAGCCTGGAACCGTGAAGTGGGGCTGCGCGGTTATATCGAGCCGCTGGCGCTGGATTACGATGTAGCGCTCTTCTCCGTCCGTGTGCGCGATGAGCTGGTGCCCTACGACGAAGGCGGCCGCACGTTCTACCAGAACGCCGGGGATACCAACCGTGATGGTGTCGAACTGGCGTTGGGGTGGCAGCTGGCCGACCAGTGGCGCTTGGACAGTGCGCTGACCCTGGCGCGCTACGAGTTCGACGAGTTTGCCACTCCTTCTGAACGCTTCGATGGCAACCGCATTCCCGGCCTGCCGGAACAAACCTGGGTGAACCAGCTAACGTGGGAGAACCTCGACGAGCGCTTCGCCACGCTAGAGACTGAATACGTCGGTGACTTGGTGGCCGATAACGCCAACGAGACGTCGGTGGATAGCTACTGGCTGGTGAACCTGCGGGTAGGCGACGGCTGGCAGCTGAGCCAACAGACTCGGCTAAGCGCTTATGTGGGCCTGCGAAATCTGCTGGATGAAGAGCACTACTCCCATGTGCGCTTGAACGGCACCTTTGGACGCTTTTACGAACCCGCCCCAGGGCGTAGCGTCTATGGTGGTGTCGAGCTGAGTTTTTAAGACAGGCGATGTTTAAGGCTGCATCAGAGTTTGATGGCTGAGCAACCCGTAGCGGGGGCCTTTCGCCATGGATGGCGAAAGTAGCGTCCATGGATGGATTTACAGCGCCCCCGCCCAGGGTTGTTCAGACAGCCCCATACACGAAAAGGGCGGCCATTGGCCGCCCGTTTTCTATCTAGCTGACTCCGTAGAGCTAGCAGTTACTCCGGTAACGCGTAGCCAATCACGTAGTCACCCATCTTGGTGCCAAAGGTACCGTGACCACCGGCCGTCACCACCACGTACTGGCGGCCATCGGCGCCGGTATAGGTCATCGGCGTGGCCTGACCACCGGCGGGGAAACGCGCTTTTTACAGCTCTTCACCCCTGGTGATGTCGTAGCCGCGCAGATACTGGTCCAGCGTGCCGCTCAAGAAAGAGACGCCGCCAGCGGTGGTCAGCGGGCCGCCCAGCGCGGGCACGCCCACGTTCAACCCAATCGGCAGGCCAAAGGGCATGCTGTCGCGGGTAGTACCGTTGCGATGTTTCCACACGACTTCGGCATCCTGCAGGTCAATACCGGCCACATCGCCCCAGGAGGGCGCTTGGCAGGGTAAGCCCAGCACGGAAAGCAGCGGGCCTAGTTCTACCGCATAGGGCGCGCCTTCGTTGGGCTGTAGACCCTGCTCGCTGGCGGAGCCTTGGCCCTCTTGCACTGGGTCACGGGGCACCAGCGTAGACACGAATGCGAGGTACTTCGCGCCGGTAAACAGTGCCTGGCGCTCAGGATCCACCGCAACGCCACCCCAGTTCATTACCCCCACATTACCCGGGTAGACGATGCTGCCTTCCAAGGAGGGCGGCGTGTACTGGCCTTCGTAGCGCAGCGAGCGGAACTGGATACGACACATCATCTGATCGAACGGTGACGCGCCCCACATATCCCGCTCGGTGAGCGGCGGTGGCAGCAGGTTCAGTGCCGAGCGTGGCTGCGTTTCTGCGGTCCAGTCGCCTTCGATAGCCCCTTGCGGTGCGGGCACTTCTTCGATCGGCACGATGGGCTCGCCGGTTTCCCGGTTGAGCACGTAGAGGCTGCCCTGCTTTGTGGGCTGAATGACGGCGGGCTGGGTGCCGTTTTCCGTTGCCAAGTCGATCAGAACCGGCTGAGCCGGGGTGTCCATATCCCACAGGTCGTGGTGAACGAACTGGTAGACCCAGGCCACTTTGCCGTCGTCCAAATTCAGCGCTACGAGCCCTGCGCTGTAGGTTTCATCGTTTTCAGAGCGGTCAGCGCCGTACTGATCCGGCGTGGCGTTGCCCATGGGCAGATACACAAGCCCCAATTCTTCATCGACGCTGATGGGTGCCCACACGTTGGGAGAGCCGCGGGTATAGGTTTCACCCTCTTCGAGTGGGGCGGTGTCGTCTGGGTTGCCACTGTCCCAGTTCCACACCAGCTCGCCGGTATGCACGTCGAAGGCACGAATCACGCCGGACGGCTCGTCGATGGAGCTGTTGTCGGTGCCGTGGCCGCCCAAAATGACCAGGTCTTCCGTCACCGTGGCTGGAGAGGTGGAGTAGTAGCCGCCGGGGGAGAACTCGCCGATGTTATTGGTAAGATCCACTTCGCCGTTGTTGCCAAAGCTTTCGCAGCGCGCGCCGGTATCGGCATTCAGCGCAATCAGGCGGGCATCGGCAGTGGGCAAGTAGAGCCTGCGCGGGCACATTACGTCCGTGGAGCTAATCATCTCAGAAGCGTCACCTTCATCGGATGCCAGCGCCGGGCTGTCGCCGAGGCCGCTGATGAAGAGCAGGAAGGCCAGGTCCAGGTCGAACTGGCTGCCGTCATCGAACAGCACGCGAGGAGTGGCCGCGCCGTCTTCCGCAGACGCCGTGCCATCGTTAGTGCTGCTGTCTGTATTTTCAGCGTCGTCGTTCGAGGCTTCGTCGTTAGAAGAATCGTAGTTAGACGCATCGTAGTAGGCGAGGCCGCGGCAGGTCATGTGGGCCCAACCGGAGAAATCGTCTGCGCCCATGGTGCTGATATTGGGATCAAACTCCCAAAGGGTTTCGCCGGTTTCCGGTGACAGCGCCATGGCACGGCTATGCGAGGTGCAGATATATAGGCTGTCGTTGACTTTCAGCGGCGTGTTCTGGTTGGTAATTTCCGGCGGAGCGTTGGGGCCGGGTTCATCGCCGGTTTGAATGCGCCACACTTCTTCCAGTTCGCCAACGTTCTCGGGCGTGATTTGGTCGCGTGACGAGTAGTGGGTGCCAGCATTGGTACCGCCGTAGGCAGGCCAGTCGTCGCCCGCGACCTGGGCCGGATTAACGTCCTCGGTGTTATTGGCGGACTCGATGGTGCCCTCCACCGTACCGGGGTAGCTAAACTGGCTGGCAATAGCGACGATGATAGCCGCGCCAATGCTGGCCGTAAGGGCGAGGCTGCCACCGCGCGAGTTGAGCGGTTTGCGCCACCACGGCAGCAGCATGATGATGCCGATGAGACAGGGAATGGCGACCCTGGGTACCAGTTGCCACCAGTCGAGGCCTACTTCCCAAAGTGCCCAAACCAGGGTGGCCAATAGAATGAGCGCGTACAGCCAAAGTGCCGCGCCTTTTCGCAGTGCTAGCAGCAGCCCAGCAACCACCACGGCGACCCCAGCGATCAAGTAGTAAGCGCTACCGCCTAGCATAAGCAGTTGGCCGCCGCCCACGGCAAGTGCTACGCCAACTATCGCTAGCAGCAAACCCAGCAGCAAGGCTGGCCATTTGCCGCGAGCACGTGTGTGTTCATCCATGAGGTAAACCCCTATTTACAACGAGTTGATGCTGATTTACCAAAGAGTAAAAGCAGCGGTTCCACAACGTGCCCTAACCCATCGGCAGCGCCGATGGGTTAAAACACACATTGATTATCTATAATTTTAATAATCAATTCGCTTTTGGTCTAATACTTTGCTGGCTAATTATTTCTATCGACAAAAAAGCCGCGCTATTCACCATAGCGCGGCTCAGATAGATAAGCTGGGAAAGGTGTCAGATTTAACCTAGCGTAACCTCGTTAACAGCAGCCTGGTGCTTAATCAGATAGCTTCACCAGCATTTTGCCGGTATTGCCGCCTTCAAACAGCGCTAAAAAGGCGTCTGGCGTGCTTTCAAGACCTTCTTTGATCGTCTCTTTATAGTCCAGCTTGCCATCAGCGACCTGAGGAGCGACTTCATTTAAGAAGTAGCCATAGCTGGCCCAGTGGTCGGCGACAATAAAGCCCTGCATTTTGGCTTTACGTGCCACCAACTGCGACAGGTTACTTGGCCCTGGGGCTGGGGTTTCCGCATTGTAGCCATCAATCATCCCGCAGACGGCAATGCGTGCGCCTTCGTTAAGTTGGCTGAGTGCCGCTTCCAGGCAGATACCGCCTACGTTCTTAAAATAGACGTCGATGCCGTTGGGGCTGGCGAGCTTAATGGCATCGCTCAGTTCTTGAGCGCTGCGGTCACGATAGCTGACCGGTTCAACGCCTAGCGACTCCCGCCAAGCAAGCTTATGCGCAGCACCTGCGATACCCACGACATGGCAGCCTTTTGCTTTTGCCAGCTGCACCACCAGAGACCCCACCGCGCCGCTGGCGGCACTCACCAAAACGTTATCGCCCGGCTTGCACTCGGCAATCAGGTTAAGGCCTGTCCAGGCGGTCATGCCGGGCATGCCCAGAACGCCTAGGTAGGCTTGGTCGGGCACGTTGTGATCTGGAAGAACGGTGACACTATCTCCCGGCAGCTGTGCGATATCGCGCCAGCCGCCCATGTGGCTCACTTTATCGCCCACTTTCAAGTGGGGGTGGTTAGAGGCGATGACTTCGCCAATCGCGCCGCCCTCCATTGGCTTTCCAAGCTGAAAGGGCGCTACGTAGGTGTGCACGCCGCTCATCCGGCCACGCATGTAGGGGTCTACCGAGAGCCAGTGATTGCGAATGCGTACTTCGCCTTCATCTAGGTCGGGAAGCTCCTGGCTCTCTAAGGAAAATAGCTCGCGCTTAGGTAGGCCGGTGGGGTGGTCGGTGAGGGTATAAAAACGAGATAGCATCGCTGCCTCCTGCATCAAGATGGTAAGTCACGCTCCTAGCAGGGTAGAGACCATTAGCACGCATGCAAGTTCGCGGACTTAACACGAGCATATAAAAAAGCGGCCCTGGGTGGGGCCGCTTTACTCAGCATTTGCTGCAACGCTGATCGCTTAAGGGGTATCACACGCTTGCGGATGTGTTATCCGTTAATCTACCAGGGTGATCATCACAGGTGCCGTGCCTCGGCGAATCATCCCTAGTGCACGCGCTGCCCGCTTAGAGAGATCAATAACGCGTCCTTTAACAAAGGGGCCGCGGTCATTAATCAGTACTTCCACTTCTTGCCCGGTATCCGGGCGGGTGACCAACACCTTGGTGCCAAACGGTAGGCTTGGATGCGCCGCCGTGAGTGCCTGTTGATCGAAGGGCTCGCCGCTTGCGGTGGTTGCCCCTTGGAAGCGGTCACTGTAAAACGAAGCGACCCCTTCTTGTAACTCAGTGCTTGATCCTGTTTGGTTGGCAACTGCCTGATTTGCGGTGAAAAGCAGGAGTAATGCAACCAAACAGCTCGTTCGGATAGTGCGTTTATGGGCTCCCATAGGAGTACCTCAGTGGTTCGTAAAGCGGACTCCACATTCATCGATGAGATGCCTGATAGGCGTATGGATAGTAGCTGGCGTTGCTAGAGTCAGCAAGCTTTAAGAAGATCGACGCAATTGGCCCCATAATTACGCTTTTTATTATGTGACGTTATGCCCTTTTTGTTTCAGTAAGTTATGCTGCCTCAATGAAAATGGCTAATGATGATTTTTGTGCGATGCAATATTTTTCATTAAACGCTCACTTTAACTCGCTAGGCGCCATATAATTCATTGATGCAATCACCGCATTTGTTGCCAATGATCAAGGATGCCCCTATGGCCAAGTCTTCTACTCTTACCCTGTTGGTAGTGGCGGTGGGCGGCGTTGCCGTCGGTTACGTTGCCGCGCAAACGCTTCCAAGCCAAGCGCCTGCTGCTGAAGAGCCCAGGGTGGAAACCACCACAGCTGATATGACTACTGAGCAGGACGCCACGCCTACCGCCCTGCAGGGCTTAAACTACCTTACGCTTGGTGAGCGTACGCGTGGAGAAATCACGTCTGCAAGCGAGCTAAACGGTAAAGATGGCAGTCGATTTGAGCGCTATGGGATTCGGTTAGATGAAGAATTCTTGGTGGAAATATCCCTGAGTGGTGCGCTTCAGGGAGTTGTTGCCCTATATGATGATCAACTACAGCTTTTAGCTAACGCGGAGACGGTTCGTCACCGCATTGAAGAGGGTGGTGACTATATTGTGGTGGTGAGCGGTACGGATGCTCACAGCTATGGCCCGTTCAGCGTTAATAGCCGCACCATTGAACTTAGCGATGCGGACACTATGAGCGTAGGGACCCCCATCGATAGCTGGTTAGACAGCGCGGATCGTGAAGTGACCCTGTCCATTGAAGAAGCGGGCATGTACCAAATCGAAATGCGAGCCGATGATTTCGATGCCTACCTGGAGCTGGAAGGCCCTAATGGTTATTACCGTGAAGATGATGACAGCGCCGGTAATTTAAACGCCCGTATTTCAGATTTTCTCGCACCCGGCGAATATACCCTTACCGCGCGCACGGCCTTTGGCGAGGGTGGTGGGCTATTTACCCTCACGGCCGAGCCACGCGAGCTGCCAAGTGATGGCGAGTTGCGTAACGATGGAACAGTGACACCTAACGAGACGCTAAGCGGTTGGTACAGCGGCCAGGACATCAGCTATCAGTTAGAAATTGATGAAGCAGGTATGTATCAAATCGATATGAGCTCCAGCGATGTGGATGCCTACTTGGTGCTGGAAGGCCCCAACGGCTACTACCGCGAAGATGACGATAGCGCCGGTAATTTGGATGCGCGAATCGCTGACTTTCTAGCGCCCGGCAGCTATCAACTCACAGCCCGTACCGCGTATGGCACCGACAGCGGCTTGTTTACGCTCTCCATAGAGCCGCGTGATCTACCTAACGGCGTAGAGTTACGCAATGAAGGCGCGCTAACCCCAGATGAAACGTTCAATGGTTGGTACAGTGGTGAAGCGTTAACCTACCAGCTCACTCTAGAAGAAAGCTCTCTGGTGACGCTGAGCATGAGCTCCAGTGACTTCGATACCTACTTGGAGCTTTACGGTGAAGGAGTTTCCTACAGCGATGACGACAGCGGCGGTGGTACTAATGCCCGTTTAGAACAGGCGCTGCTACCCGGTACCTATACCGGTAGCGCGCGGGGCTTTAGTGCAAGTGGCAGCGGCATGTTTGAATTGCAGGTGAGTGCTGAACCCACCGAAATGCAGCCAGATACCTAAACGTAAAGCTCATTCTTTCACGCTTCATACCAGCGCCCTTGCGTAACCGCAGGGGCGTTGCCGTTTTACTATGATCAACTAGCCTAATAAGGGTGAGTGATCCACAAGGAGGTTATTATGCCGCGCTTTTTCAGAACGTTAGGAGTGGGTCTATCACTCGTAGGGATATTACTGTTGGGCGGCTGCTTAGCCGCTGATACATCATCCTCTAAGCCGCTCACACTGGCATCCCTGGCCGTTGAAAAGCAGTATGTTGCACCTGACTGCCAAGGTGAGCAGTGCACAACAGTGACGATCTCTGCACTAGAGTTTCCTCAATCACCGGCGTTAAGCGAAGCGCTACAAACCCGCTTGCTGACGCTGGGAATGTCGATCAGTGAAGAGGCCGCCCAGCCTGCTGAAAGCTGGGAAGGTTATGCAGAGCGTTTTTTCGCGCTCGCTGAAGAGGATAACCGTACAGCGCCAGGCAACATGACCAGTGAAGCGCTGTTGGAAGCGACGATTCACGCGCGTCACTACGACCTCTTAGTGGTCGAGCTGAATAGCTATGTCTACCACGCAGGCCAAGCCCATGGGCTACCTCTGACGGAATACATGGTCATTGACGAGCGGGAGCGGCGCGTAGTTGAAGCGGATGAGATGCTGCTAGACGGCCAGGAGGCGGCATTCGATGCACTGCTGGTACAGGCACATCAGCGCTGGATAGGTGAGATGGGCTTCGATGATCAGTTTACTGCCAACTGGCCGCTTAGCCAGAGCCACAATATTGCCCCGCTGGAAAATAGTTGGGAAGTTACCTACAACGTTTATGAGATAGCCCCTTATGCCGTTGGTCAGCCCACGCTCACCATTCCACTTGAAGCGTTAGAGGGCGTCGCCAAACCGCGCTACTTGGGACGGGGAGGTGATGAGTAGATAGGGGGCGCCGCGCGTAAGTGCCCTAAACCAGCTATGTTTAAACTAGCTATGTTTAAACCAGCTCACCGAAACGCCATCATGGGTGAGCTGGTTTTATCTATCACTAATAGGCATGGATCGCTTATGACACCTAACAATGCAGTACGTCGGCTAGTAAGCCTGCTGGCGGTTGACCCTGAAGGCCGCCTGCTGTTGAAACGTTACGACTCGCCTACTCACTCCGCCCAGTGGTTACCCTTAGGGGGCGAGTTGTTAAGCGATGAAGATTATCCCGCAGCGGCAATGCGCTTGTTACACGAAGAAGCCGAGCTAAGCTGTCCCCTTGGGCCGTTACTGAGGCAACGTGACCTCACTGAACAGTCAGACTACTCAGTAGAAGAGCGCTTTTTCCTAGTACGTTGCCCTAGCGTTCAAGACAGTGATCAAAAGGGCACTCAGGGGGAGCTTTTGCTAACGGCAGCCAGCGGCGCTGAGCCTCTTTATCAGTGGTGGCCGCTGGCCGAGATGCAGTGCACCGATTCAGAAGAGTTTTCCCCCTCTTGGCTACCTGAGCTACTGGCCAGTGTGCTATTTAGCGAAATGATGATGCCGACCTCAACGGCTCGCCTTTAAACAACCCACAGCCACCAGCAGGGCGGCTGTGGGTAGGCGCCAGTCAAAGACGCTTACCCCGGCAAGTACGAGCAGTAAGGCCGCCAGGATAGGCACACCATAGGCCAAGCTGCCCACTAAGCTTGCTTGGCCAAAGCGCAGCGCTTTATCCCAGGCCACCATAGCAATGCCATATGGGCCCAATCCCAACGCGATACCTGCTAGCAGCGGCTTCACCGCGGGGTAGAGGGGCACTGCTTTCCAATAGTAGGCTTGCCGCGCAGGTGATCGCACAGGCCACTAATAGTAAACGCGGCAGCAACGGTGTTAAAGAAACCGGTGCTGCCTGCCCAAGCCAGGAATAAAGCGCCCAGCAGAAGGCGGCGAGCAGTGCCAAACCATAGCCGGATACAGCGCCTCCAAAACTACCATTCAACGCTTGGGGCAGCAGCAGAAGCGCTGCGCCTGAAAAGGCAATTAGCGCGCCAGCCACACTAGCCCACCTCAGGCGACACCAGCGGCTCCATTGGCTCAATAGCACAAACAGCACCGGCCACGTGTAGGTAATCAACGCCGCTTCGGCGGCGGGGGCAAGGCGCATACCGATGAAGTAGCTGCTAACGGCCCCAACGATCAGTAGCGGGATACCCAGCCACACGCTTAGCCGCCAGCCTAGCGAACAGGTTCGCGTAGCAGCACGACGACTCAACGGCAGAGTGGCAAGTGCACCTGCTAGCAAGGTACGTGCTGTTAGCTGAAGTGGGGCGGTGTCGGGGGCAAGCTCCGCCAGTAGCGGCGCAATGCTCCACAACGTCACCGCCACCAAGGCGGAGCAGACGCTGAATTTCGGGGATATGACTACTGGGGAGTGAATGGGATGCATGACGCGCCTCCTGGAGCCTTCAGTGATCCAAACTTTGAAGAGGACCAAGTCTTGTAATGATCCTATGGCGCGCAGCATACTCATCACCCACTCATCAAGATAACGATTTTTATGATCAATATCATCAACAGTGGTGATGTATGCGCGCACCCACGTTTGACTTAACGCTGTTGCGAACGCTAGTGGCGATTGCGGATACCGGAAGCGTGACCGCAGCGGCGAAACGGCTGGCCTATACGCAGTCCACGGTGAGTATGCAGCTACAGCGGTTAGAAGCGCAGTTAGCGGTCAGCCTGCACGAGCGAGATGGGCGGCGGCTGCGCTTTACCGCTGAAGGTGAGCGCTTACTGGCTCATTCGCGAAGGCTGCTGGCGCTAAACGACGAGGCCTGGAGCGATATGCAGGCCCGCCAGATTACCGGAGATCTCACCCTCGGCATCCCTGAGGATTACGCCTCGCTGCTACCGTCGGTGTTTGCCTACTTTCACCAGCTCTATCCGGCGGTGGGATTAACCGTTAAGTGCGGCACCAGTGCTCATTTGGTCGAGCAAGTGAAAGCCTCGTAACTGGATCTTGCACTGGTAACGCGCCAGCGCAACTCCCCAGGGGGCGATGTAATTCGTCGTGAGCCGCTGGTCTGGGCGGTAGGAGTTCACCAGCAGCCATCATTGAGCGACCCTATTCCGCTAGCGCTATATTCCCCAGGGGCGGATGTGTTTCGTGAGGTGGGGGAGCAGGCCTTCCAGGCCGCCGGGCGGGATTGGCGAGTGGCTTACACTAGCCAGTCTATGGCGGGGCTTGCGCCGATTGTGACTGCAGGGGTGGCAGTGGGGGTTGGGGCGCGGAGTATGCTCACACCTACGCTGCGACCGGTAGATGAGAGTAGCGGGCTGCCTGCTTTGCCGATGATTGAGCTGGCGTTGCACCGTGCGCCGCACCGGCCTTCAGAGCCAGCTCGACGGCTGGGTGAATTGATTCGCGAACAGCTAGCGGCTCCCAGCGAAGCATTATAAGGTATGTCATTACCTAACAATCATTTTTCTATCGTGACGCCGCTGAACTAAGCTAACGGTGACGACGCTACTGGGCAGGGAGTTTTGAATGCACGAGTTAGATCACTATATCTACCCACATCGGGTGCTGCACTGGCTGGTAGCACTGGCGGTGCTGCTATCGCTAGCGAGTGGCCTAACCCTTGGGTTTTTGGGCTATGAACGTACTGTAGCGCTCGTCGGGAATACTCTGCCCACCCTACTTTATACTAGCCATAAGACCCTGGGCGTCACGATTTTGCTGCTGATGACGCTGAGCATTATTACCCGAATTGCCTTTGTAGTACCGGATCACGATCCGCCCCTGAATGCCTTTGAGCGCATTGTGAGCACCAGCGTGCACCATTTGCTCTATGTGGGACTGGTCGTTATGCCCCTCCTCGGCTGGGCAGCCACCGCCACAGGCGGTTTTCCGGTGGAGTTTTTTCACTCGCATTTGCCAGGGCTACTAGGTAAGAATGAGGCGCTCTCGGAAACTCTGTTTATGTGGCACGAGCGTGTAGGTTGGGCACTGGTGGTGCTGATTACGCTGCATGTGGCTGGCGCGCTGTTTCATTGGCGAATTAAGCGCCATAACGTGATGAAGCGCATGAGCCTGTTTGATTAAATCGCTGCCTACGCATCTTCTAAGTCACGCTGAACCATAGCCATTAAAAGCAGGTGGTTTGGCGTGCTTTTTCCGTACACATAAGCTGCCGTTGGAGAGTAATGGGGCTGCTCTGGTTCCTTGAGTGTAGACCTCTTTTTAGAGCCTTGAGTAAACATGATGTTAAAGCGTGAGATGGCTCAGCCTTTCCGTGAGCCGCTGAAACAGCTGCCCGCTGTGACGCCAAAAGTGCAAGTAGAGCGGTACGGTTAATCCGTGCCCCGGCGCGATACTCACAAGTTGGCTGCTTGCAACTGTTCGGCAGCTTGGCGCTGCGGAATCATGCCGTATCCAATGCCCGCCATGGCCAAACGCACGAAGCCCTCTGAAGAAGGGCACAAATGGTAGGGAAAGTGCCCCTGGTAGCCGCACTGGGCCAAAAACTTGTGCTGTAGCTGGTCGTGGGGGCCAAAGACGATAGCGGGGGCTTTTTGAAAGGCCTCTGCGCTCGGGCCTGCCGGAAAAAAGTGTGCGGCATAGCTGGGCGATGCCAGCGGTTGATAAGACATATCCCCCACGTGTAGGCAGCGGGCACCGGCAATAGGGTTGGGTGTGGCGCATAGGCAGGCGGCAACATCGCCATCCCGCAGGCGCTTCAACCCCACGTCCTGGTCTTCAATGACCAAATCCAGCAGCACCTCTTCCGTTTGGCAGATATCCGCCACGGCGTCGGCCCACCAGGTCACCACGCTATCGGCATTCAGGGCAATGCGTAGCCTTGGCGCGGCTTTTTCTAGAGAGGGAAGAGCATCGTGTAAATCGCGCTCCAAGAGCTGCACCTGCTGGTAATGAGCCAATAATCGCTGGCCGGCAGGCGTGGGCGCGAGAGTGGGGTGGCGCACCAGCACCGGCTGGCCCAAGCGAATTTCCAGCGCTTTTACCCGTTGAGAGATGGCTGATTGCGAAAGGCCCATCACGTCGCCTGCTCGCTCGAAGCCGCCGCACTCCACCACGGTGGCCAGTGCATGCAGTAATTTGTAATCCACCATGGCGTTCTCTCTGTTGTTGGCTAGGGCAGTTAACCAACCCCGCAACGGTGAGTAAAGGCATGCACATCACGTTGCGTAAATGAAAATCAGTCTCTTTGTTTGACTTGCCGGGGAAGTGCGTCACAATTCGCCGCTTATGTGTAAAGGGGATGCAGCATGGAATTATTGCGGGTGGTTTTTCGTCACTACCGCTGGCCGTTTCTAGGCGCACTAGCGCTGAGCCTGGTGAGTGCCGGGCTAGGGGTCGGTGTGATTGCGTTCATCAACCAGCGGCTGATCGAAGCGGGCAGCGCCCTCTCCGCATTGCCCCAGTTTTTAGGGCTATTGGCGCTGCTGCTGGCAGTCACGCTGGGTACGCAGCTAGCGCTTACCTTGCTGGGCCACTACTTCGTCTTCGACCTGCGCTCCCGGCTGGTGAAGCGGATTCTGGATACCGATATCGAACGGTTAGAGCAGCTTGGCAACGCCACGCTGCTGGCAAGTCTTTCAAGCGATGTGCGTAATATCACCATCGGTTTTGTGCGCTTACCTGAGCTGGTGCAGGGCGTAGTGCTGACGCTGGCCTCAGTGGCGTACCTTGCGTGGCTCTCGCCGCAGATGGTGGTGATTACCGTGCTGTGGATGGCCTTCACTATGGGCGTTGGCTGGGTGCTGGTGTCGAAGGTGTATCGCCACTTTCATCAGGTGCGCGAAAGCGAGGATCGGCTGTATAAGGATTATCAATCGGCGATTGAGGGCCGCAAAGAGTTGGCGCTTAACCGTGACCGCGCGCGGCGCTTTTTTGATGAATACTACACGGATACCGCAAAAGCGTATCGACACCATATTATTCGCGCAGACACCTACCATCTCAGCGCCAATAACTGGTCCAATATCATGATGCTGGGCGCTATTGGCGTGGTGTTCTTCATGGCCAACGTGCTGGGCTGGGCAAGCCCTGCGGTGGCAGCCACCTTTGCTTTAACCCTGCTGTTTTTACGCACGCCCTTGATTCAAGCCGTAGGCGCATGGCCCACGTTAATCAGCGCCCAGGTGGCGTTCGATAAACTGGCCAGCCTGGAGCTAGCGGAGTACCAGCCGGGCTTCGATGTGGAGGATCGTTTCCACGACTGGCAGCGCTTAACGCTCACCAACGTGGTGTATCGCTACGCGCCGTCCTCCGGGGGAGAAGGTTTTCAGGTGGGGCCGTTGAACCTCACCCTAATCCGTGGCGAGCAGGTGTTTCTGATTGGCGGTAACGGCAGCGGTAAATCGACGCTGGCGCGTCTGCTTTCAGGGTTGTACCGCCCGCAAAGTGGCGAAATTAGTGTGGATTGGCAAAGAGCTTAGCCCGCCAGAGTGGGCTGCGTTTCGGGCGCGTTTTGCTAGCGTCTTTACCGATTTCCACCAGTTCGACCAAGCCATGGGGCCGGGTGGCAAAGCGGCTGACCCGGTACTGGTCGCGACATGGCTCGAGCGGTTGCAGATGCAGCAAAAGCTTGAATGGCAAGATGACCGCGTGGTGAATACGCAGCTCTCGCAAGGGCAGCGCAAGCGTTTGGCACTGCTGCTGGCGATTGCCGAAGAGCGGGATATTTTGCTGCTGGATGAGTGGGCGGCGGACCAGGACCCGCAGTTCAGGCGGCTGTTTTACCGCGAACTGTTACCTCACTTGAAGGCGATGGGCAAAACCGTGTTTGCCATTAGCCACGACGACAGCTACTTCGTCCATGCGGACCGCTTATTGGAGATGTCCAAGGGGCAGTTGAGTGAGCTGACGGGAGAGCAGCGGGCACAGGCCAGTGAGGACGCGGTGGCGCAGATCAGCTCGTAATGAGCTGCTTACCCTTTGCGCCGCGCCTGGCGGTCGCACCCTTCCAGCGGGCAATTACCGCATACGTCAAACTCATCGAGCAGGTAGCGCAGGCAGCAGAGCTTGCGCACCCGCTTGACCTCTTCACTGCCGCTGGGCTGATAAGTGCGCACTGGCTCGAATAGCGGATTGCGCTGCCCGTTGAGGGTGCGCGATTCCAGCAGCGCGCGCGTGGCGGCCAGCGCCTCTTGGTTGACCAGCGGATGCGCTGCCAGGGCATTGACGTAATAGTCCACGTAGCCGCCTGCATTGCTCCAAAACACCCGTGGCGCGGCTCCAGAAATGGCCGAGAGGCGCTCGATGAGCGGTGCCCAGTGTTGCTCGATGAGCGTGGTAAAGCGCTCGGTGGTGTCCTGCGTTGTAAAGCGCTCGCCTTCATGGGGCAGCCAAAGCCCTTGAGCGCAGCCTTCTTCATTTTGGATCACATAGAGATCGTCCAGCCCGACGGGTAGGTCGCGGTTCAGCAGCAGATGAGCGGTCAGCGTGGGAACCGTGACGGTGCTGAAGTGCCACTTCGACCAGAGCGAGGCAATGGCTCGCTTATCTCCGCCGGGGTAGCGGCTGGCGTAGCACGCCATATCCTCTTCAAGCAACGCAGCGTTGCGCCAACGGGATGCCTTGATCGCCCCATGCGGCACCGCACCACCGATCAATGGCGGCGTAAAGTGCTCAAGCGGCCCCTGATAGCAATCAGCGAGAGACAGTGGCAGGGCGGTGTCGGGCTGGCGCAAGGCGAGAGGCATAACCGAACTCCAAGACGTGATAAACGCACGTGGGTAGAGCACCAGCATAAGCGATAATGCTTATCAGTTGAAGAGTTAATTGAGAACGACTCGTCTTCCAGCCGTGGCGATTATTGCGCCACAGCTATGCGGTGCCCGCCGTTTGGATGCTGCATGACCTGCATGGGTAGCCCGTAAATGGCTTCCAACGTGTCGTTTTGCATCAGAGCATCGGGCTTGCCGTGGGCCAGCAGGCGGCCGCTGTGAAGCGCCATGAGTTCATCGCAGTAGCGCGACGCCATATTAATATCGTGAAGCACGATGATCACGCCCAGATTCAGCTCGTCGCAGAGCTTACGAATCAGCGCCAATACTTCCATTTGGTGGGCGATATCCAGCGCTGCGAGCGGCTCATCCAGCAGTAAAAAACGGCTGCCTTGGGCGATCAGCATAGCGAGCCACACCCGTTGGCGTTCACCGCCTGAAAGCGTATCTACCAAGCGGTCGGCGAAGGCTTCCGTGTGGGTGAGGGTAATTGCCCGCTCAATCGCGTTTTTATCTGTTTGATTATGGCGACCTAGTAGACCGTGCCAGGGGTAACGCCCAAACGCCACCAGCTCGCGTCCGGTGAGATTTTCGGCGCTGGGTAGATGCTGGGGCAGGTAGGCAACTTGGCGTGCAAACTCGCGGTTGCCCCACTCTTGTAAAGGGCGTTGATCGAAGTGAATATCGCCTTCGCTGACGGGCTGCTGCTGGGCCAGCAACTTAATCAACGTCGATTTGCCAGAACCGTTATGACCAATCAGGCCATACACCTTGCCTTCTTCAAAGGTGTGGTGGATAGGTTGAAGAAGGGGCTTGCCGTTGATGGCGAAGGTGGCACCCTGAACGTTAAACATGCGTCACTCCTAGCCGAGCGGACATCGCGCTAATGAAAAGCGTATTGTATCGTTAATAGTTATCATTTAGAAATCTTTCCGTGACCGGGAGCCTGCTTTTGTCATCAACGGCAGGCGTTTGTGTGCGATGGCCATCACGATATGCCCGACGACCAGCAGAAGCAGTAACCAAGAAAGAGGGCTGTGCAGCAGGTCGGCAGGGAGCATGAGCACTGGTATCTCGTTTTCTGCACCAGGAATCACCTCAATACCATAAACCTTGAGTGGCCAGCCGCCGGCGTAGTTTCTGATTAATCCAAGACTGGAAATCAGCATCAACAGCACATAAAACAAGCCATGCACGGCGCTAGCCAGCCGGCCACGTAACGTGCGCAACTGCCGAGGCCGCTGACCACGCCGGTTAAGCCACCAGACTAATCGCACTAAGGTGATGACCAATAGCAGTAGGCCAATCGCTCCGTGTGGCGCTAACCGTGACAGCATTAACGTCACGCTCGTTTCGCCAAACACACGCCACATGACCACGACAAAGAACTGAGTAAGCACTAATAGCGCAGTGAGCCAGTGCAGTAGACAACTGACGACACCGTAATGATGGGGAGTGTCGCGCCATGCAGTGGGCAACAGTGTAGAGGAGAGAGCAGCTTTCATAACAGACTTAGTGGTAATGGGCGGAGCCAAGATTGTAGTGTGAATACTTATCATTTAGAATCTCGCCCTTTGATTTATTTTCTGTTTCCTCGATTGCCAAGGTCACGCCAATGACAATGCCTGCCCGTGCCTCCGCTGTCCTCGTTGACGGGATATTGTCATGCATCTGATGGGCCGCCGTTCTCCCGCTCATATCTGCTTACTGCTGAGTTTGCCGTTGATGGTGCTGCTGGGGCTGAGCCTTCAGCAGCAGGGCGGTATCGCGCAGAGTGTTCAGGCACTACTGTTTCCCGCGCTCGATAACGTCGATGAGCTGCTGCTGCACTTCGCTTGGTGGCCGCGTTTTACCATTGCGCTATTAGCCGGTGGTGGTCTAGCACTGGCTGGCGTGCTAATGCAGCAGGTGCTTCGCAACCCGCTGGCATCGCCCACCACCTTGGGTGTTGCCTCGGGCGCTAACTTGGCACTGATGGCGGCCACACTGTTGGCCCCTGGCGTTCTTGCGATTGGCGGTGAGTGGATTGCGCTGCTGGGTGGTGCTGCCGCCGTGGGGTTGGTATTTGCGCTCTCTTGGCGGCGCGGATTAGCGCCCATTGCGGTGGTGCTGGCGGGGTTGGTGGTCAATCTTTATTTGGGCGCGCTCTCTACAGCCCTGCTGCTGTTCAACCATGAAACCCTGGCGGGGCTGCTGATTTGGGGTGCTGGCTCCCTGGCACAAAATGGTTGGGATGGCGTAGCGTCGCTGGCTCCCAGGCTGGCCATTTGCGGCTTGGCGGCGTGGCTGCTGCTGCGTCCTTTGGCCGTTTTAGAGTTAGACGACGCCAGCGCCAAAAGCCTGGGGATTTCGCTGAAGCATTTGCGCTTTGCCGGGTTAGGACTGGCGGTCTTTATCACCGGTAGCGTGGTGAGTGTGGTGGGTATTATCGGCTTCATTGGTTTAGCGGCTCCCAATATCGTGCGTATGGCGGGGGCACGCACGCTGCGTGCGCGCTTGCTCTGGTCGACGTTATTAGGCGCCGTGCTGCTGGCCACCACGGACCTCTTACTGCAGCGCTTTTCCGGCATGGTGGCGACGCTGATTCCCACCGGGGCCGTGACGGGCGCCTTAGGCGCACCGCTGCTGATGTGGTTAATTCCGCGCCTTAAACTGCAGGGCGACCGTCCTCCCCAGTCCTCCGGCGTGGTGATCACGCGCCACGCCGCGCCCCATCGGTTAGCGATAGGGCTACTGCTAGCGCTGGTGGCAGCCATGGTGGTGGGGCATTTGGTGGGGCAAGGGGCCAACGGCTGGAGCATCATCGCCCCGACGAACTGGGGCGTGATCGAGTGGCGCTTTCCGCGCGTGATGGCGGCGGCGGCCAGCGGTTTGATGCTGGCCATAGCGGGCACTATTCTGCAGCGCCTTTCGGCTAACCCCATGGCGAGCCCTGAAGTGCTGGGTATCAGCGGTGGCTGTGCCATTGCGCTGATTTTAGGGATCTACCTGCTCCCCGCCCCCAGCAATGCCTTGTTGGTGGCGATAGGAACGCTGGGGGCGTTGGCGACGCTGCTTGTGCTGGTAGCGCTCAACCGTAAGAGTGGCTTTGTGCCTGAGCGTTTACTGCTCAGCGGCGTAGCGATTAGCGCGCTGTTCGATGCGGTGCGCAGCGTGCTGCTGGCGGGCGGTGACCCGCGCGGCCAGCAGGTTATTGCGTGGCTGGCAGGCTCTACTTATTACGTGGATGTAGGCAGCGCGCTGCTCGTGGGGGGAATCGCAGCGGTACTGGCGCTGATATCGCTGCCATTCACTCGCTGGCTAGATATCATGCCGCTGGGTGCCGCCACAGCGCGTTCGCTGGGCATTGGTCTGAACCGTGCGCGCCTAGCGCTACTGCTGCTGGTCGCTGTGCTCACCGCCTGCGCCACGCTAGTGGTGGGGCCGCTCTCCTTCATTGGCTTGTTGGCCCCGCATATGGCTCGGCTAATGGGCTTCTCCCGAGCCCGCCCGCACTTAGTAGGCGCTGCCTTGATTGGTATGCTGTTGATGGTGCTGGCCGACTGGGTAGGCCGTCAAATCATGTTCCCTTATGAGATTCCCGCAGGCTTAGTGGCCTCGCTGATCGGTGGGGCCTACTTTATGTGGGGGCTGCGGCGGTTATAAGCGCTCAGTGTCGATGTGCATAAGCCTTGCTAATGCACTATTAGCAGGATGATTTTTGGTTATGCGAGCCTTCCCTTACCCTGTCGCCATCTTCACTCCAGCATAAGGCAAACGGCAATGTGGGAAAGCTACTTAACGGGTTTGGTAGTTTGCGGCGGCATTATCATGGCGATTGGGGCGCAGAACGCCTATGTGCTGGGGCTGGCCGTTCGCCGCGAGTACCACTGTGGTCGGCGGGGCTGTGTATTAGCGCGGATATCATTCTGCTCACGGCGGGTATGTTTGGTGCCAGCGCGTTTTTGCTCACCATGCCCAATGCCATGGAAGCCATGCGCTGGGTGGGCGTGCTGTTTTTGAGCTGGCTGGCCGCACAAGCACTATGGCGCGCTGCCAGCGGCCGCGAAGGCTTGAAAGCCAACAGCGCCAAAGCGCGCAGCTTGCGCGGCGTGTTACTGGCGACGCTGGCGGTGACGGTGCTCAACCCGCAAGTCTACCTCGATACGCTGCTGTTAATTCCCGCCATTGGCGCCCAGCAGGAGAGCGCCGGTGTGTTCGTTGCCGGAGCGTCAACGGCTTCGATTCTCTGGTTTAGCTTGCTGGCCTGGGGCGGCGCGGCGCTGTCACCCTGGCTTTCTCGCCCCGGCGCTTGGCGCACCATCGATGGACTGATTGGCCTGATGATGGCCGCCATCGCGGTGCATCTCGCGCTCGGCTCGGCGCTTTTGTAAGGGACGAATCGCCCGGTTAAGCCTGATCGAAGTAGCGCTTGATGATATTTAATACCTGCTCAATATCGCTTTCGCTGATATCGCGATGCACTACCATGCGCGTCGCGTAGAGCAGCTCTATCAGCACGCCGTGCTCTTTAAGCCAAGCGGCCAGCGGCGCGATATGCGCGTTGTCGATCTGCACAAACACCATATTGGTGTCCTGTGGGGTCACCTCAATGGCGGGAAAGGCGGCCAAGCCTTCCGCCAAGCGGGCCGCACGGCGGTGATCGTTTGCCCAATCCCCTACGTGATGATCCAGCGCGTGCTGGCAGGCGGCGGCAATAATACCTGCCTGGCGCATTCCGCCTCCCACTACTTTACGCCAGCGCCGGGCGCGGTCGATCAATGCTTGAGAGCCCACCAGTGCCGAGCCCATCGGCGTGCCTAACCCTTTTGAAAAGCACAGTGAAACGCTATCAAATGGCTGACAGAGCTGTTTTAGTGAGGTGTCCGTTGCGACAGCGGCATTGAAGAGCCGGGCGCCGTCCAAGTGAGTGGCCAGCCCGTGTGTGCGAGCAAGCGCGGTGGCCTGCTGAACGTATTCGGCCGTCAGTACCTTGCCGCCAATGGTGTTTTCCAGCGCCAAGAGCCGGGTTCGAGCAAAGTGAAAATCGTCGGCTTTTACGGCGGCGGCGATTTTTTCGAGTGGCAGGCTGCCGTCTGGGGCGTTTTCCACGGCTGCGGCTGAATGCTGCCCAGCACGGCGGCTCCGCCCCCTTCATAGCGATAGGTGTGGGCGCTCTGGCCCGCGATGTATTCATCGCCTCGTTCGCAGTGGGCCATTAATCCCACCAGGTTGCTCTGGGTGCCGCTGGGAAATAGCAGCGCCGCTTCCTTACCTGCTCGCTCGGCCAACATGGCTTGAAAGGCATTCACCGTCGGGTCGTCGCCCAACACGACGTCGCCCAGCGGTGCCGACATCATGGCGTCTCGCATGGCGGCGGTAGGGTGTGTCACCGTATCGCTACGTAAATCAATCATATGATTCTCTCCCGGCGGCCCTCCCGAACAGGGCACTATGGATATAAACAGCTATGGTTATCGCAGACATGTCTATCGCAGACATGGCTATCGCAAACATGGATCATCGTTTGTATAACCAACTCCTACCGCATGGCAACCTAGCATAGGCAATTAGATGGATCTTAAAAGTGGTTACCCGTTTTGGACGGTGAAAAATGGTCTGTTAACGGCTTTCCCGCAGCTTACCCACGATCACCAAACGGAAACGGTGATTATCGGTGGCGGTATTACGGGAGCGTTAATTGCCGACGAGCTAAGTCGCCACGGTCATCAAGTCGTGGTACTCGAACGCAGGGACGGAGGGTGGGGCAGTTCTGCGGCCAGTACGGCGCTGCTGCAGTACGGGATTGATACCCACATGGTGCACTTGGCCGAGCAGTACGGGGAGGCCAATGCGGTGATGGCTTATAGCAGCTGTGCCGAAGCGATTCATTCACTGGAGCGACTCGCCGCGGAACTTGGCAAAGTGGCTTTAGCCGTCAAGAGAGCCTCTATTTCGCCAGTCATGACGGCGATGTAGCGGCCCTGAAAGCGGAGCTTGCGATGCGCAAGCGCTTTGGCTTTGACGTTGCCTGGCTGGACCAGCGTGCGATTGAATCTGACTACGGTTTTTCAGCCCCAGGGGCGATTCTTTCCTAGCTGGCCGCCAGCATCGACCCTTACCGTATGGCGTATCATCTGCTGGAGAATGTGGTGCGACGAGGCGGAGGTGTGTTTGATCGCACACAGGTCGCGCGGCTTGAGCCGAACGCCGAGGGCGTCGAGGTGATCTTGCGCAACGGCGCGACGCTGCGCTGCCAACAGGTGATTATCGCTTCGGGTTACGAGAGCCAGTCGTGGTTGCCTGAACAGGTAGCCGAAAATCGCAGCAGCTACGCGTTTGTCACTGACCCGTTGCCACTTGATGTGCTGGGCAAGCTAAGCCATACCCTGGTGTGGGAGTCGGCGCGGCCATATCTCTACTTACGCTCTACCCAGGATGGGCGGCTGCTCATCGGTGGCGAAGATGATGAGGAAGATATTCCGGAGCGCCGGGATGCGAGTGTGATGGAAAAAGCCCAGACGCTGGCCGCAAAGGTGGAAACGCTCTGGCCGGGTTTAAAGATCAAACCGAAGTTTTGTTGGGGCGGCACCTTTGCGGAAACGGACGATGGTTTACCCTATTTCGGGCCTCATGAGGCGCTAGGGCCACGGGTACATTTTGCCATGGCCTATGGTGGCAACGGCATTACCTACAGCATGATAGGCGCACAACTGCTGCGCGCGCTCATTGAAGGCCGTCAGCACCCGTTAAGCGCGCTATTCTCATTTCAGCGGTAGTGTCTGGCCAATCACCTATCGGTAAGTAAACCGCTACACTACGAATATGGATGAATGTGTGTTTTGTCAGCAGGTGCGTCTTGCCTGCTGGTGAGCATTATGTAATTGATAAGTGAGTGTCTTCCATGAGCCCCACCCTGTTTTTACGTGCCCTAGAGCGTAACGACCTGCGCTTTGTGCATGAGCTCAACAATAATCAGAGCATTATGTCGTACTGGTTTGAAGAGCCTTATGAGTCGTTTGATGAGCTTGAGGAGCTGTATAACAAGCATATTCACGACAATGCGGAGCGGCGCTTTGTTGCCGAAGACAGCACGGGCCGAGCCATTGGCTTGGTGGAGCTCATTGAGATTGACTACATCCACCGCAGCGCCGAGTTTCAAATTATCATTACCCCAGAGCATCAGGGGAAGGGGTTTGCCCGTTCACTGATTCGTCAGGCGTTGCACTACTCGTTTACGATTTTAAACCTTCACAAGGTTTATTTAATTGTGGCGGTGGAGAACGTCAAAGCCATTCATCTTTACGAAGAGAGTGGATTTATTGAAGAGGGGCACTTGGTGCAGGAGTTCTTTATCAACGGGAAATACCGTGATGTAAAGCGCATGTATATCTTGCAAGACACCTATTTGACGCAGTTAGGTGAGCAGCCGGAGGAAGAGGGCGGTTGGGGCTAACAAGGCGTCATTACTGCGCCCCGGCGGATGGCTGTTTCAAACCTGCCGGGGCACTCGATGCTACTTACTGCTGACGCATATAAGCCGCTAGGGCATCAAAGGCAGCGCGCTGCTGCTGCGCACGCTTTGCCCACACTTCCATGACATCGACTTCCATTGCCGGGTGTTGATTAGAGGCATTTTGCATGGCGAACACTCCTGGTGCAGAGGTTGAAGAATCATTTTTGTTATACACAGTTTGCGTTGTGCAGTGCGGCAAGTTAGCTGTGATATGAAATATTAAGCGCTTTCTTTGACCGTGACTAGTTCAAAAGAAGTAAGTAATTTGCCATGGTGCGTAAGATTTGGCTTACAAAAATGGTCTTGAAGAGTGCCATGCTCTCTAGCTTGTTGAATGAAAAAGATTTTCATAATACAAAAAAGCCGACATCGATAGTCGGCTTGGGGTGTTATCTTTTCGTCTATATAGAATAAAAAATGCGAAAAAAGACGCTTTCTAGCGGTAGAAATGAGCTAGCGCGTCATTGGCTGCGCGTTGCCACTGCGCCTGACATTGCCAAAACGCGAGCACTTCATCATTACGTGCTGGGATTGCCTTCATGATTGTCATCACATGGTCCTCCTGTGGGACAACACTCAACAGTGTAGCTCCTTTCTTGCTGCGCCGCAGCATAATGCTTGGGATATGAAGACTACCCAGCAAAATATCCCATCTGCAGCTAGGCTTGACAGGCTGATCTGTTCATTTTTCCCCTGCGAAAGGAGTCGCACATGAGCACTAATGTCGCTGAAATCATCGTCGAAACGCTGCAAAGCGCTGGCGCAAAGCGTTGTTACGGCGTGGTGGGTGATACTTTGAATCACTTTACGGACGCTTTACGGCAAAGCGATATCCAGTGGATTGGCGTCCGTCATGAAGAAGTGGGTGGTTTTGCAGCCGGTGGCGAGGCGTATATGACCCAGGAGCTAGCGTTATGCGCAGGTTCCTGCGGCCCCGGTAGCCTGCATTTTGTGAACGGGTTGTTTGATGCCCACCGTAATGGCTCTCCCGTGGTGCTAATCGCCTCGCAAATTGGGCTCAGTGATACCGGTAGCCAATTTCCCCAGGAAGTCGATCAAAGCGCCCATTTTCAAACAGTACAGCGTGTTTTGTGAAACCGTTGTCTCTGCCGAGCAGGCGCGCCGTATGGCCGCTTTAGCCGCCCAGGCGGCGCTTGCCAAGCGCGGCGTTGCGGTGCTGATCGTACCGGGCGATGTGATGACGCAAACGCCGGATAATCAGTTGGGCTATCGCACGCATCGGTTTAGCTACTCGCTACGGCCAACGGCACAAGCGCTGGTGCCCGCCGTCGAGCAGCTCAATAAAGGCGGCAACATCACTATTTTTGCCGGCGCTGGCTGCGAGGATGCGCGGGAGCAGGTGATCGCCCTAGCGGAAAAACTTCAGGCGCCGATTGCCTGGACCTCTCGGGCGAAGGATTTCATAGAGCACGACAACCCTTATCACGTTGGCATGACGGGCGTGTATGGCCTGGAAGGCGGCTATCACGCGGTGGCCGAGTGCGACACCTTGCTGCTACTCGGCTGTACTTTTGCGTTTAGCCAGTTCTACCCAGAGCGTGCGACGATTATTCAGGTAGACCAAGACCCTACGCATATCGGCAAGCGTTACCCGGTAGACGTGGGCATCGTCGGCAGCACGCGGGATACCTGCGAGGCGCTCAGTCAAGTTGTTAAGGAGAATACGCGCAGCCACTGGCTAGAGAAGTGTCGAAAGCGCTACGCCAAATCGTTGGAAAAATCGGCCCATCAAAGCCGCGATAGCCAAGTGATTCACCCACAAGAGCTGACGTTGGCCATTGACCGCCACGCGGCGGAGAATGCCTTTTTTACGGCTGATACCGGCAGCGTCAACGTATGGATGCTGCGCCATATTCGCGGCTCCCAGCAGCGGCGCTCCCTGGCGAGTTTGCAGCACGGCACCATGGCCAATGCGTATCCCCAGGCGTTGGGGATTCAGTTGGCGTATCCCCACCGCCAAGTGATTGCCATGTGCGGAGATGGCGGTTTGACCATGCTGATGGGTGATTTATTGACCTTAGTGCAGCAGCAAATCCCGCTAAAAATCGTGGTGTATAACAACAGCTCTCTAAGCTTCGTGGAATTAGAGCAAAAAGTAGAAGGTTTGCTCGATGCTTACACGGAGCTTAAAAACCCCAACTTTGGCGAAGTCGCCAACGCCATGGGGTTATGGGGTCGCCGGGTCGAGCAGGAAGCCGAACTGGATGTCGCGATTAGCCAGTGGCTTGCCCAGCCGGGGCCTGCCTTATTAGATGTGGTGGTGAACCCCATGGAGCTGGTGATGCCTCCCAAGGTAGAGGCCGGGCAGGTCGCTTCAACAGCGCTCTACTCCGCTAAAGCCGTATTGAGCGGGCGCATGGACGAGGGGGGTCACTTAGTCAAAAGTAACTTCTTAAAACGCTAGCGGCTTTTCGCATGCTATGTTGGCAGTGGCTCATGACAAACTGACAACATTAAGAGCAATGCTATGACGCTAACGCCGGCTATTCATCACCATGACCGCTGGGTGAATACAACCAGTGGGCGAATATTTACGCGGACTTGGGAATCAGGCAGCACTCGTTCGGATGTCCCTATTGTGCTGTTTCACGACTCCCTTGGCTGTGTAGATCTATGGCGCAGCTTTCCCGCGGCGCTCTGCGCCGCAACGCGGCAACGGGTTATTGCTTACGACCGGCTTGGCTTTGGCCGCTCTGATGCGTATCCAACGCCTCTGCCGCTCAGTTTTATCGACGATGAACCCACGGGAAGCTTTGCAGCACTACGCGAGGCCTACCAAATCAAACGCTTTATCGCCCTGGGCCATAGCGTTGGGGGCTGCATGGCGGTGCACTGTGCTGGGGGTTACCCGGATCATTGCCAGGGGATGGTAAACATTGCTGCCCAAGCGTTTAACGAAAACCGCACGCGGCAGGGGATTGAGGAGGCAAACGCTGCCTTTAAGGCGCCGGAACAGTTCGCCAAGCTGGCCAGGTACCACGGCGACAAAGCCCGCTGGGTACTCAACGCCTGGGTGGACACATGGCTAAGCCCCGCGTTTGCAGAGTGGTCACTCATCCCTGCGCTTGAACAAGTACAGTGCCCGACACTCGTGCTGCATGGCGAAAAAGACGAGTACGGGTCTCATCGTCAGCCTGAGCGTATTGCCCGCTATACCCAAGGCCCCGCTCACGGCGAAATGCTACCCGGCATCGGTCATATTCCTCACCGGGAAGCCGAAGCCGTGGTGGTCGAGTTTGCCCGCCAATTTATCGCTCGCCTTGCCTATTAACGGCTTAATCTCAGGCCCATGTAAGCATCATGAGAGACGTTCTATGCGCTTAAGAGTTTTATCCGATCTTCATTTAGAACATTTTGACGGACACCGCGAACTGCCGCCTGCCGAGGCGGATGTGGTAGTGTTGGCAGGGAATATTCATCGCAGAACCGAAGGGCTGGCATGGGCGCGGCAGCAGTTTCCCGACCCGCCGATTCTCTACGTGCCGGGCAACCATGAGTTCTACGGCACTTGCATGCCGCTGCTGCGCCAAGAGTTAGCGCTAGAAGCTGCTAGGTATGATATCGAACTGCTAGATAATCGTAGCGTGACCATTGGTGGAGTACGCTTTTACGGCACAACGCTCTGGACAGATTTTGCGCTCTATGCCGACGACCCTACCCGCAACCCCTTAGATACCGAAGCGAAAGCGCTGCGCTATATGCCCGATTTTCGCATCATTACCACGGCTCCCGGCCAAGTGTTCACGCCCCAAGCCAGCCAAGACATGCACTGTGAGGCGCTGGAGTGGTTGGGTCGCGAGCTTCAACAGCCTTTCGATGGCCCCCGCGTCGTGGTGAGCAATCAGGCCCCGCTGCACGGTTGCATTCCCGAGCAGTACATAGGCGACGCGCTCTCACCCGCCTTTGCCTCCCACCTCCCGCAACTGATGGGCAAGATGGATCTTTGGATTCACGGCCACGTTCACGAGCCGGTGGATACACGGCACAGCGGCACGCGCGTCATCGCCAATCCGGGTGGTTACCCGGAGGAGTTTTCGCCGTCGCTGTTTCGGCCTGATTGGGTGGTCACTGTGGGCGAATAAGGGCTGAAATAACGCGCTGCTCTATAACCTAGCTACACTCCTACCTGTGACGATAACAGTTGCTCATACAACCACAGGGAGTGATAGGCGATGGAAATATTAGAAACAGTGCTAGGGCCACTTCGTGATGGTTTATATGCGGTCATGATGCCCGTCAGCAACTTTATCTGGAGCTACATTCTTGTTTACCTGCTGCTGGGTGCAGGCCTGCTATTCACGGTCATGACGCGTGGTATGCAGTTTCGTCTGTTTCGGCACATGGCCCACGTGACCTTTACCGCACGCGGCGCGGGTGACGGCATCAGTGGCTTTCAGGCATTCGCGACTTCCATGGCGGCACGGGTCGGTACCGGTAATTTGGCGGGGGTCGCTTTGGCGCTGTGGATTGGTGGCCCTGGGGCGATCTTTTGGATGTGGGTGACCGCGCTATTAGGGTTTGCAACGTCGTTTATCAAATCGACGTTGGCGCAGGTGTATAAGCACCGCCATGAAGATGGCGTCTTTCGCGGTGGTCCTGCGTTCTATATCGAACGTTGCCTGGGCTTGCGCTGGCTTGGTTCGCTGTTTGCGGTGTTCTTGATCATTGCCTACGGGCTGGCATTTAACGCGGCGCAATCCAATACCATTGCCCAGGGCATGAACGGTGCGTTTGGTGTTCCTAACTGGCTGACCGGCGTGGTCATTGCCGTGTTGGCAGGCTTTGTCATCTATGGCGGCCTGAAATCGGTAGCACGTACGGCCGAGAAGATTGTGCCGGTGATGGCGATTGCCTATCTGCTGGTGGCGCTATGGATTCTGTTTGCCAACCTCTCCGCCGTGCCCGATATGCTTTCGCTGATCGTGATGAGCGCCTTTGGCTTAGGCCCGGCGGTAGGTGGCGCGGCGGGTTACGCCATCAAAGCCGCCATGGAAAACGGCATCAAGCGGGGATTGTTTTCCAATGAGGCGGGTATGGGCTCGACCCCGAACGCAGCCGCCCAGGCCACCGTGAAGCACCCAGCGGCCCAAGGGCTGGTGCAATCCTTTGGGGTCTTTGTCGATACCATCGTGATTTGTAGCTGCACAGCGGTGGTGATTCTACTCTCTGGTGTATACGAGCGGCTGCTGTCCGAGTCGCCGGGGGAGAGTATCGAAGGGATCCAGTTGACCCAAGATGCCATGGTGGACCATCTGGGGGGCTTTGGTGAGATCTTTATCGCCATCGCGATTCTGTTCTTTGCCTTTACCTCCATTCTGGCGAACTTCTCGTTCTCGTCAGTGAACATTGAATACCTGTTCCGCCGCCACGCCAAAAAAGCGGTCGGTGTGTTTAAGATCATTATCCTCGCCATGGTATTGCTAGGCTCCGTTGCAGAACTCAGCGTGGTCTGGGACTTTGCCGACCTGGCGATGGGGCTAATGGCCACCACCAACCTGTTTGCCATTCTCTTGATGGCACCTATTGCGGTCTCGGTGTTGAAGGATTACGAGCGCCAGCGTCGCCACGGCATTGAGGAACCGCTGTTCGACCCCGCCATACTTAAAAATCCAGAGTTGGTGGATGAGGATGTGTGGCCGGTAAAAGAAGAGAAACCGGTAGACCGGTAAGCGAGTAAAGAGCGGCCTTCGAGCCGCTCTTTACGTGTCAGGGGTTAGCTAGCGGATTTCTCCACCAGCAGCCCACAAGAGGGCGCTGCCCAGCGGTTGTCAGCGGTGAAAACCACGTCGCACACCACGGGCGAGTAGTAGCGGCGCACTTCTTCATCGATGCGCTGACGCAGCGCGTCCTGGTTCGCCAGGGTCGCTTCGGGCAGCTCTTTGGGGAGTACCACGTGGACGATGACGTAGAGCAGGCGGCCGGGGCGCACCATACGCACGCGCACTTCCAAAGTATCGATATCGGCAAGGCCACGGGCGACGGCTTGGCGCACCGGTTCAGCGACGGCTTCTTCTGGGGTTTTGTTGAGCAGCTCTCTTAACGCTTGCGACGCCATACGTACGGGCACCCCCAGGCAGAGCACCACCACTGCAATCACCAACACGGAATCCACATAGGGCAACACCGCTCGCCAGCCGAGGCGTTCAAAGAGCATCACGAAGCAAAAAGCCGCCAGGACGGCCCCTGAAATCACGCTGTTGACCAGCCAGTTTAGTTTGTCGGCGGCGACCAAGGGGCTACTGACATGGCGCTGGCTGCGGTGCATGACCCAGGCGGTAAGCGAGCAGGCGGCGGTCGCAAACAGCGCATAAATCACCGCAAGCCCCGCTGAAATTTCTCGCCCGCCAGTCAGCAGCGCCGCTACGGCATCCACCAGCGCGAAGATCGATACCCCCAAAATCAGCAAACCTTTGCATAAATTAACCAGCGACTCGAAGTAGCTGTAGCCAAAGGGGTATGACTCGCTATCTGGGCGGCTGGCAAGCTTGCTGACCTTGATGGTCACCAGCGCTACGCTAAAGTAGATAGGATTGAACAAGCCATCCAATAGGATGGCCTGGGAGTTCGAGGCCAGGGTGGCCACGATACCGGCACAGCCAATGAGCAGCGCCATGAAGGCGGAAAAGGCTAACGTACTGGATTCTGTCTTCACGAACGTATGGCTCCCATGCCTACCGAATCAAGAGGCTGGCAAGCATAGCAACTTTGCCCTGATGATACCGCTGAATGAACGCCTCGCAGAGCTATTTGGCAACCGGGAAAGCGTTGTACTAGCCTTGAATAACGTTTTCCGTAAACCCAAACCAGGAGGTTGATGCGATGCCATTTCTGAATGCAGGGACGGAGCAGGGCACACCGGTTGAGATTTATTACGAGGTTCACGGGGCAGGAAAACCGGTCGTACTGATTCACGGTTGGCCACTGAGTGGCCGCTCTTGGGAAAAGCAGGTGCCTGCGCTGGTGGAGGCGGGCTATAAGGTGGTGACCTATGACCGCCGTGGTTTTGGCCGCTCGACCCAAGCGGATGGCGGTTATGACTACGATACCCTCGCCTCTGACCTAAAAAAGCTGCTGGACGCACTGGATCTCAACGACGCGACCCTGGTGGGCTCTCCAGGGGCGGCGGCGAAGTCGCACGCTATTTGTCGAGCTACGGCACCGAGCGTGTCAACAAGGCGGTGTTGGCAGCGGCGGTGCCCCGTATCTGTATAAAACCGACGACAACCCGGGAAGGCGGCCTGGACGATGCCACGATTCACCAGTTCCTGGAAGGCGTGAAGGGCGACCGCATCGCCTTCTTGGATGACTTCACCAAGAGCTTCTTTACCGCCAATGACAAGAGCGACCTGATCAGCGAACCGAACCGGCTTTATCACCGCGATATTGCGGCGTTCACCTCGCCAAAAGCGACCTACGACTGTATCAAAGCGTTTAGCTACACCGACTTCCGCAAGGTTTTACCCAAGATTGACGCTCCGACGCTGGTCCTACACGGGGATTCAGACGGTATCGTACCGCTGGAAGTAAGCGGCAAGCGCGCCGTCGAGCTTCTGCCCAACGCTTCGCTAGAAGTGATTGAGGGTGGCCCGCATGGGCTTAATGCGACTCACCCCGAGGCGTTCAATCAGGCGCTGATTCGGTTTCTGGATCAATAAGTAGCATTCACTCTCAAACAGCCGCGCCGCCTGGATAGGCGGCGCGGCTGTTTGCATTGCAGGTGGCGTTGTAGAAGCAAGCGTTCGGCTAGCCTTCCACCCATACTTCATCGCCTTTGAAGGCGACGCGCCAATTGCGTAGCTGTACCTCATCCTCCTCCAGGCATTGGCCATCTTCCAGGCGGAAGTGCTGCTTGTAGAGCGGAGAGGCCACCACGGGGCTGCCTTTGATATCGCCGACGATGCCGCGGGCAATCACATAGGCCTTCGAGAAAGGATCGAAGTGGTCCAGGGCATAGAGCTCTTGCGCGTGGCCGGGCAAATAGAACAGCGCCACTTGGGCGGGGCCTTCCGGTGTGTTCAGCCAAGCGGCAACGCCGGAAAAGGGCACGAGGTCTGCTCTGGTGCAGAGCGGCTGCCAAGTGTCGTTGCGGTTCGTTAGTTTGAGTACGGTAGCGGTCATGGTCGTCCTCGATTCTTTGGTCACTGGGTTAAGCAGGGCGCAGCTGGCCGCGCTCGGAAGTCATGATGATGGAAGGGTCGGGCCGCGCATCATTCACAAAGCTTCTAAAGCGCTTGAGCTTTTCGGGGTCGCTGATGGCGTTGGCCCACTCGCACTGGTAGCTATCCACCACGTGCTGCATTTGGCGCTCCAGCTCATCGCTGATACCCAGGCTTTCTTCCCAGAATCCCCTCTTTCGGGTAGTCTAGCCCCCCCTCCAGGTTTTCCCGCCATACCGAGGTTCGCTGCAAACGGTCAGCGGTGCGTACGTAGAACATCAAAAAGCGGTCGATGGGGCGGTAGAGCTGCTCGTCATCTAAATCGGTGGCGAAGAGTTCCGCATGGCGGGGGCGCATGTCGCCGTTGCCGCACACGTAGAGGTTCCAGCCGTTTTCGGTGGCGATAATGCCAATGTCTTTGCTCTGCGCTTCGGCGCACTCCCGGGTACAGCCGGAAACCCCGAACTTGATCTTGTGCGGTGCGCGCAGGCCCTTGTAACGGTTCTCAAGCTGAATTGCCACGCCCACGCTGTCCTGTACGCCGTAGCGACACCAAGTGCTGCCTACACAGGATTTCACCGTGCGCAGCGACTTGCCGTAGGCGTGGCCGGTCTCAAAGCCTGCGTCGATCAGTTCGCCCCAAATGGCGGGCAGGTCTTCCAGCCGTGCGCCGAACAGGTCAATGCGCTGGCCACCGGCAATCTTTGTGTAGAGCTGGTACTTCTGGGCCACTTGCCCTAGCACCACCAGCTTATCGGGAGTGATTTCACCGCCCGCAATGCGCTGCCCTACCGAGTAGGTGGCGTTTTTCTGCATATTGGCCATGAAGGTGTGGTTGGTGTCCTGCAGCGGCACGTGGGCGGCATCGGTAATCGGTTCGTTGAAGCAGGAGGCGAGAATCGAGGCCACCGCCGGTTTGCAGATATCACAGCCGAGGCGATGCGTCTCGGCATTGCCGTGCTTCTCCATTAGCTCGCTGAATGTCTTGATGCCTTCGACACGTACGATGTCGTAAAGCCCTTGGCGGGTATGGGCGAAGTGCTCGCAGATCGATTTATCCACTTCGACGCCGCGGGCCTCCAATTCGTGATCCACTACGCTTTTGAGCAGCGCCGCGCAGCCCCCGCAGCCGGTGCTGGCTTTGGTGGCGCCTTTAACGCTGCCAAGGTCAGCCGCGCCCGCGTCGATGGCACTGCAGATGCTGCCTTTCGTCACGTTGTGGCAGGAGCAGATCATCGCCGTTTCCGGCAAGGCATCCGGCCCCAGCGCCGGGGCAGCACCGCTTTGTTGCGGCAGAATAAGCGATGCGGGTTCCTTAGGCAGCTCGATGCCGTTGGCGTAGTACTGCAACAGCGTGTCATACACACTGTTATCGCCCACCAGCATGGCCCCCAGCAGCTTCTTACCGTCGCTGGTGACGACCAGTTTGCGGTAGACCTGGGTGAGCGGGTCGAGGTATCGGAACATGCGGGCGCCAGGGTTTTGGTTGCCGTGGGCATCGCCAATGGAGCCGACATCCACACCCAGCAGTTTTAGTTTGGTGCTCATATCGGCGCCGCTAAAACAAATATCGCCCCCCGTCAGCGTGGCGACGGCCGTTTTGGCCATTTGGTAGCCAGGCGCCACGAGGCCAAAGATGCTCTGATTCCACAGCGCTACTTCGCCGATGGCGAGGATATTCGGGACGTTGGTGCGGCACTGGTCATCGATCACCACGCCGCCGCGCTCGCCAATGGTCAAGCCGCACTCCCGGGCGAGCGTATCCTGGGGGCGAATACCGGCGGAGAAGACGATCAGGTCGGTTTCCAGCACTTTGTCGTCTTGGAAGACCATCCGCAGGCGGCTGTTGTCGCCGGGTTCGATACGCTGGGTGGCCCTTTCGGTGAGTACCTGAACGCCAAGAGCTTCGATTTTCTCTTTCAGCAGCTCGCCGCCTTCGCTATCTACCTGCATGGGCATCAGGCGCGGGGCGAACTCCACCACGGCGGTATCCAGGTTCAGCCCGCGCAGCGCGTTGGCGGCTTCCAAACCGAGCAGACCACCACCGACCACCACGCCGTTGGTGGCGTTTTTGGCCGCTGCCTGAATGGCATCCAAGTCATCCAGGGTGCGGTAAACCAAGCAGCCTTTGCTGTCGTTGCCGGGAATGGGCGGCACAAAGGGAAAAGAGCCGGTGGCCAGCACGAGCTGGTCATAGGCGTAGTGGCCTTGTTCGGTCACCACCAGCTGCTGTTCGCGGTCAATCGCGGTGACCGCTTCGCCGCTGCGTAGTTGAATGCCGTGGGTGTGGTAGTAATCGCCATCGCACAGCGCCAGTGACTCCGCATCGCGGCCGCTAAAGTACTCGGATAAGTGCACGCGATCGTAGGCGCGGTGGCGCTCTTCGCCAAAAATCGTCACCTCAAACCCTGCCAGCGCGCCGCTTTCCACGAGCTGCTCGGCAAAATGGTGGCCGACCATGCCGTTGCCTACAATGATCAACTTTTGCGTGTTGGAAGACGTGGTTGGAGTAGACATTGTGTGATTCACCATAGCTAAGCCGCCTCACGGGTGAGAGATAAAGGGGATGACAGGGTGTCGAGAGGGTTGTCGAGATGGTTATCGAGCGCTGTTTGGGCATCGGTTGCGCCAAACAGCAACAGGTGGCGGCACGCGGTTAGGTCGGTCGCGGCCAGCGCCTGCTCGAAATACCAGGGGCCGTGACGGGTATCGCCATACAGCACCGCGCCAATTAAGCGGCCTTGATGGAGCAGCAGGCGGCAGTAGTCGCCGGTTTCCGGGTCTTGGTAACGAAGCTCTTCGTGCTTGGCGGCGGGCTCGGTGGGGCCAAAGGCAAACAGGCTGACACCGCTGACCTTGAGTTTGGTGGCCGTGGGGGCTTCTTGATACGCCGCTGGCGTTTCACCACACAGCACGGCAGCAAGCACCTCCACCTGCCGCCAAATGGGTTCCACCAGCCCGTAAGTGTGCTGCTCGAACTGGCAGCATTCGCCCAGCGCATAAATGTGGTCGTCTGAGGTGGTGAGGTGCCCACCCACCACAATGGCGCGGTCGAATATAAGCCCGCTTTGCTGGCCTAGCTCCGCATGGGGGGTAATACCCGCCGCGACAATCACGCTGTCGGCAGCTAGCTTCCGGCCATCGCTCAGTGTGACCGACTGCACCTGCCCGTGGCCGTTATCCTCCAAGGCAGCAAGCGATGCGCCGGTTTCAATGATGATGCCGCGCTCGCGCAGCGTGGCTTCCAGCAATTGGGCGGCGGTGGTGTCTAGCTGGCGGTTCATCAACCGCACGCTGCGCTGTAAAACGCTGACGGTGAGCGCGCTACCGCCCCGTTTGCGCAGCCCTTCAGCGGCTTCCAATCCAAGTAAGCCGCCGCCAATCACCACGGCGTTGCCGCATTGCTGAGCAATAGCTTCTAAGGCGTCGGCATCGCGTAGGTCACGAAACGTATGAACACCGTCAAGCGTGATGCCAGGCACCGCTGGCAGCGTGGGGCGCGAGCCAGTGGCCATCACTAATCGGTCATAGCTTAAGATGTCGCCGCGATGCGTGAGGAGCAGGCGGCGTTCGCGGTCGATGGAGGTCACGCGGTCGCCAAGCGTCAGTGTGATGTTGTTATCGGCGTACCAGGAGGCGTCTTGCAGAGTGAGCGCCTCAGGCGCCAGTTCGCCCGCCAGTAAAGGAGAGAGCAAAATGCGGTTATAGGCAGGTACCGGCTCCTCACCCACCACTGTGATACGGCGGGGACGCTGCGGATGTTTCACCAGCGCTTCAAGTAGTCGGTGGCAAGCCATGCCGTTACCGATAATGACGAGGTGTTCGTTCTGTGAGCACCGGGAAGCGGTTTCCATAGGTAGCTCCTGTGGTTGAAGCAAAATGTTCAGAAAAAAAAACCGCCCCTGACACAGCCCTTTCAAGAAGGGAGTATCAGGGGCGTCGTTGCCCGTTGGCGTCGTTGATAACGAACAGCAACCGCCGTTGGCTGCCGAACTGTCTTATCTTATGGTGAGCAAAAAGCCCGCCAGCTTTTGCCGTCGGTGGATTTAATTCAGCCTAATCAGCGTATTAAGCGTTTTTGAGGAGGCGGCAGGTCGCTCATGGTTAGCTAGGCTTGCCCCACTTTGGCGCTTACAGCGGCGGTTAATGCACTCTCTTCAACCGCTTATTCGACAAAGAACATTCCTTTGGCGAGTAGTAGAAATGCAGAGTGTGTTTTTAAGTGATTGTTTATTAAATGCTTTAGTGATTTTAGCGCAGCGTGGGCGCAGGGTTTGCAGTTATTCTGGTAACAAGCAACAACGGCTCAGTGCAGGGTCTTTGCCCATAACGATCACAACGACTAATTGCGTCGAATAATACCAACTGCAGCAAATCACTGATGAGTACGGCACCCGGTAAGCGGTGCCCCTGAGACAACGGCGTCCAGGCAGGCTTCTTTCGAGGCTGGCTTTGGCGCTTTTTGCTTTTTAACGCCGGAGGAAACTGCCATGCCACAGGCCAATCGGCTCGCCCGAACCACCTGCCCCTACCGCGGCGTCGGCTGCGGCGTTACCGCCACGCTGGAGAACGAGCAGCTCATCGCCGTCGAAGGAGACCGCGAGCACCCAGCCAATTACGGCCGCCTGTGCGTGAAAGGCACCGCGCTGCACGAAACGCTGGGAGAGCAGGGGCGCTTGCTCAAGCCGCGCGTGGATGGAAAAGAGGTTTCTTGGGAGCAGGCGCTCCCCACCACCGCCGAACGCTTGCAGGCGCAGCGTAGTGCCCATGGCCCGCAGTCGGTGGCGGCATATTTATCTGGCCAGTTATTAACCGAAGATTATTACGTTGCCAACAAGCTGTTTAAAGGCTTTTTGGGCACCCCTCACCTGGATACCAACTCGCGGCTCTGCATGGCGTCTTCCGTGGCGGGCTACAAGCGCGCCTTTGGTGCCGATGCGGTGCCTTGCAGCTATGAAGACTTAGAAGAGGCGGAACTGGTGGTGCTGGTAGGGTCTAACCTTGCCTGGAATCATCCGGTGCTCTATCAGCGCTTGAAGGTAGCCAAAGAGCGCAACCCGCTGATGCGAGTCGTGGTGATCGACCCTCGAGTGACCGACACCTGCGAAATTGCCGATCTTTATCTGGGCATTCGTCCGGGCAGCGATGCTTACCTGTTTAATGGGCTGCTGGCGTGGATGGCTGACCACCAGCGCCTAGATAGCGTTTACCTGGAGCGACACACCGAAGGGCTGGAAGATGCGCTGAGTGCCGCTCGGCAGAATTCAGGACAGAGTGTAGGAGAGAGTGCAGGAGAGAGTGCAGGCAGCGTGGAAGCCGTCGCCCGCGAGTGCGATGTGGACCCTGAACGCCTGGAAACTTTCTACTACTGGTTTGCCAGCCAGCTGCATGTGGTCACGCTCTACTCCCAGGGGGTGAATCAATCCTCCAGCGGTACCGATAAGTGCAACGCGATTATCAACTGCCACTTAGCGGGCGGGAAAATCGGCCTGCCGGGGGCGGGGCCGTTTTCGATCACCGGCCAGCCCAACGCCATGGGCGGTCGAGAAGTGGGCGGGCTAGCCAATCAACTGGCGGCGCATATGGATTACCACACGCCGGGCGCTCGTGAATTAGTCAGCCGCTTCTGGGCCACCAAGCATTTAACCCCGGCACTGCCTGACGCCCCGGGTTACAAGGCGGTAGAACTCTTTGACGCCATCGAGCGTGGCGAGATTACCGCTCTGTGGGTGATGGCGACCAATCCGGCGGTGAGCATGCCGGATGGGGAGAAAGTGCGCCGCGCGCTGGCAAAATGCCCGCTGGTGATCGTTTCGGAGTGCGTCGCCAATACTGACCTGCTGCCCTTTGCGGATATCGTGCTGCCCGCGTCGGGTTGGTCGGAGAAGGATGGCACGGTGACCAACTCAGAGCGGCGAATTTCCCGCCAGCGGGGGATGCTGCCTCCTCCCGGAGAAGCGAAGCACGACTGGTGGATACTCTGCGAAGTGGCTAAGCGCTTAGGTTTTAGTGAGGCGTTCAGCTATACCCACCCGTGGGAGATTTGCGATGTGCACGCACGCCTCTCTGGCTATGAGAATAGCGGCGAGACTCAGCGGCTGTTCGATATCTCAGGGCTGGTAGGCCTGGGCCAAGCGGCTTATGATGCGCTCGCACCGATCCAGTGGCCCGTGACTCAGCAGGCTCCTCGCGGCACGGCAAGGCTGTTCGAAGATGGCCGGTTTGCTACCGCGAATGGCCGAGCCAAACTGCTGCCGATTACTCCGCGACCACCGGAGCAGCCGCTGAGCGACGACTACCCGCTGCGCTTGAATACCGGTCGCGTGCGGGATCAGTGGCATACCATGACGCGTACCGCCCGTGCGCCGCGCTTGATGAACCACCGCGCCGAACCGTTCATTGAGCTGCACCCAGACGATGCGGCTCAGGCAGGCTTAACGGATCAGGGCTTGGCGACGTTGACCGCTGCCGCCGGGGAGTACCGTGGGCGGGTGCGGGTTTCCAACGCCCAGCGCCGAGGCGAAGTCTTCGTGCCGATGCACTGGACCGACTGCTTTACCAAGCAGGGTCGCAGCGGTGCACTGATTAAAGGCTATACCGACCCGCTCTCCGGGCAGCCGGAAGCCAAGCAGGGGGCGGTGGCGGTGAGTAAACTCCCCATTGCTTGGCAGGCGACGCTGCTGCTAGCCAACGAGTTGGATACGCAACCATCGCCCTGGTGTCGCAGCGACTACTGGGCGCGCATTCCGATGGCAAGCTGCACCCGTTGGCAGCTAGCGGATAGCCAGCCAGTTAAGGATTGGCTGGCGCAGGTGGAAGCGTGGCGCGGCATGCCTGTCTCTTTGTGGTGTGACGACCCGGCAACGGGTAGGCTGCGCGCAGCGGGAGTAGTGAACGGGCGGCTGCGCTGGTGGTTGATGGTGGGGCCACCCGACGAACTGCCCGGGCTTGCCTGGCTTGAAGCGCGCTTCAATGACGCTACCCTGGAGACACAGCACCGTAGACGCCTGCTGGCCGGGTGCGATGATGGTGCTGTTGATACCGGCCCGGTGGTGTGCAGCTGCCACCAGGTTCGCCAAGCCAGCATTGTGAAAGCGATTCATGCGGGCGATACCAGCGTAGAAGCGTTAGGCGCACGACTGGCCTGCGGCACCCAGTGCGGCAGCTGCCTACCCGAACTAAAAGCGATACTTGAAGAGGAGCGGCCCCATGCGCGCGCTAAGCAAACAGCTAACACAGAAGTGGCCTGAAGCGCTGTGGCGCTTGGGTCAGAGGGCGTGGGCACCTTTTAGTCGCGACACCGCCGCTCGTTTACACCTGCCGTTAAGCGGTGAGTGCCAGCCGGGAACCGTCTATTTAGTCGGCGCAGGCAGCGGCGATGTCGAGCTGCTGACGTTAAAAGCCGCGCGGTTGCTAATGCAGGCAGACGCAGTAGTGTATGACCGCCTTGTCGGGGACGAGGTGTTAGGGCTCATTCCTCCGGGCACCGCGCGCTACTACGTCGGCAAAGCCAGCGGCCATCGCAGCATGCCGCAGGCAGAAATTGGTGCGCTGATCGTCTCCCTGGCCCAGGCAGGCAAATCGGTAGTGCGCTTGAAGGGTGGCGACCCCGGCGTGTTTGGGCGCATGGGCGAAGAGTTAGCGGCTCTGGCAGAGGCCGAGCTGCCCGCAGAGATTGTGCCGGGTATTACCGCCGCCTCCGCCGCAGCGGCGGGGATGGGGATCCCGCTTACTGATCGCGGCCACGCCCAGCAGGTGGGTTTTATTACGGCTCAGTTATGCCGGGAAGGCGGTATGCCGGACTGGGCGTCGCTGGCGCGTCAAGACGAGACCCTTGGTGGCCGCCATTTGCCATGGCCTGCGCCAAGCGGGCCTGCCCGATACGTGGCCTATCATGCTGGTGGCCAACGCCAGCCAGCCCGAGCAGCAGTCCCTGGTGGGCACGCTAGCCGATATGCCCGAACGCCTCGCCGCTCAGCCGCTGCCATCGCCCTGCCTCATTATGGTGGGGAGTGTGGTCAGTATGGTGACCCATAGCCCAGCTGCTACGGGCGCACAGGAGCAGCATTGTCAGCAGGCCTGATGGCGGGGTGGTTGTTTTTTTACGAAAGAATGTTAAAAGCCAGGGTTGAAGTCCTGGAGTGCTCTCCCCATATTCGTTAACACGCTATCAAATGAAGCAAAGGAGAGAAGGGATGCACAATGACGCTCCGAACCCGGTTTTTGGCACTTTTCGCCTGGAAGGCGATACGTTAACGAAGAGCATTCACGCGGCCCTGGAGGCCGGTTACCGCCATATCGATACCGCTCAGTTTTACGATAACGAAGCGGGCGTTGGCAAAGCGATTGCCTCTAGCAGCGTTCCCCGTGAAGAGATTTTTCTGACCACGAAAGTGTGGTTCGACAAGCTCGAACCCGCCGCGCTGAAAGCCAGTGTCGATGAAAGCCTGGAAAAGCTGGGCACCGACTATGTGGATCTGCTGCTTATCCACGGGCCGTCGCCGGATGATACGGTGCCCATGGCAGACTACTTAACCGCCTTAAAAGAAGTGAAGCAGGCGGGCAAAGCGCACCATATCGGCGTGTCGAACTTTACCATTGCACAGCTCGATGAAGCGGTGGATATCTTAGGCGCGGGCGAGATCTTTACAAACCAGATTGAGGTTCACCCGTTCCTGCAAAATCGCCGCTTAGTGCAGCACTGCGAGAAGCTGGGCATCAAAGTGACGGCCTTTATGCCGCTTGCCGTAGGTAAAGTGCTCGAAGAGCCTGTGCTACAACGTATCGCGGATGCACACGAGGTCAATCCGGCGCAAGTAACCTTGGCGTGGATCCATCAACTGGGCTACCTGACCATTCCGTCGTCCACCAAGGCGCGCAACATTCAAAGCAACATCGACGCTTTCAAACTGACCCTGAGTGAGTCAGAAATGGCACAGATTGCTGAGCTGGATAGCCATGAGCGTATTGCAAACCCAGATTTTGCTCCACAGTGGGACGACCAGCCGTTAGGTAGCTAGGCAGTCCACTCTATCGTAAAACCTGCGCGCTAAGGGGAACTGTTGGCGCAGAGGTTGTTCTTAAGGGCGGTGTCTGTTACTCGCCGCCCTGTTAAGCTTCTCTTAATAAACCAGGAGTACAGTGTGAAACAACATAAGGTTCGCGATAACGCGCTAAAGGCACAGTTACGTACGCCCATGTTCAAAATGCAGCAGCAAACGCCTAAGAAAGGCAAAGGCAGCTACTCTCGCAAAGGGCGTCATGTACAGAAGGGGCAACCTTCTATTTGCTATGGCGTCCTGAGAGGGCATCGCCAAGCCGCTTAAATCAGCGTTTTGGCGATGCCTTCCCCAGGCATCACTGCAGTCAATTTGCCAGTCTGCAGACTCTCATCAGCTTTTGGCCGACCGCAAGGTCGGCTTTTTTATGTCAATTGGCCGCTTGCTCTACGGTAGAGATACTGCACACTTCCATGCGGTAACCCGATTGATACACGCTACGTAGGCGCAAGCCGTGCCTGCCATCCAGCTCTAATTTGCGGCGCAATCGGCTTACATGGGTATCAACTGTGCGCGTTGATACATCGCCTTTTATTCCCCATACCAGTTCCAGCAAATGCGCGCGGCTTAACAACTCACCCACTTTGGAAAAGAACAGGGTTGCCAATCGATACTCCCGCTCGGTTAGCTCAACAGCGTGGTCATCGACCTTAATAGTGTGCTCGTCGGTATTAATCGAAAACGCTCTGGGGCAGGTCGCTGAAGGGCGGGGAGTGTCGTAACCGGCACGCCGACCCAGCGTGCTGACACGCGCCAGAAACTCCTTAGGGCGTAGCGGCTTCGCTAGAAAATCGTCGGCACCTTGTTCCAGTGCCTTTACCACGTCATCTTCCCCCTGACTTGCCGTAATAAACAGAATGGGCCCACGCCAACCGTCGTTTTGACGTAAGTGGCTCACCACATCCATGCCGCAGCCATCCGGCAGGCGCCAGTCAATAATAAAAAAATCGAAGCGCTGATCTTGTGTCGCGCGCCTTAGCTCACTTGCCCTACCAAAGAGCGAGACTTGATGCCCCGCAGAAAGCAGGCACTGCTCGATAAACGCTTGTTGGTCGAGATCATCTTCCAGCACGCCGTTATGCATAGTGAATTACCTATTTTTTATCGTGTGATACATCTCACACCACCGGGAGGGACTACTCATGCGTTAATTCTAGTTTAGGTAAGGGGAACGACACAAAGGTTTACAGTTAACGCTTAAACCTCAGCGCTATACTGCGCTTACAATCGGGAGGGGTAAAAATGAGTAAGATTTTGATTAATAAGATTATTTTTTTAATTGTTGGAGCGCTTTCTGCTAACGCAGCCTATGCGCTTGAAGCGCCCGTAGGGAGCGCTGTACTCGAAGTGGTAGGCAATATTACAAACACCAATGTAGGTGATGAGGCTCACTTCGATAAAGCGATGCTAGAAGCGCTCACGCAGCGCACCACGAAGACCAGCACGCCTTGGCATGATGGAGTCGTCAGTTTTGAAGGCCCGCTGGGGAGGGCGATATTAGAAGCTGCAGGTGCTAAAGGAGATCAATTGAGTGTCGTGGCGCTGAATGACTACTCCTCCACAGTGCCGGTCAGTGATTTTTATGATCATGACGTCATCTTGGCCATGCGGGCAGATGGTCAGCAGCTGAGAATTCGTGATCACGGGCCGCTATTTATTATTTATCCCTTCGATGAAAACCCCTCGCTCTTGAACGAAGAGATTCTTACCCGCTCCGTGTGGCAGGTTAAGCGGATTGAGGTCGAGTAGCGGGCGCGCGCTTGCTAGGTAAAAGCTATGTTGCCCATTTTGAGACACTACTTTTCGCGTCGTGTGAGGGTCGCCACTTTTTCAGCGATCCTCTTTTTTCTATCTGCCATTATTACGGGCGGAGTGATTTTCCAGCGGCAGCACGCCATCGAAAATAGGCTGTTGGAAAACCTCGTATGGGCAGGGATCAATTCGATAGGGAGGTACGAGAGTTTCATCTGATGCTGGTGGATAGCCAGCTGGGTCACATGAGCAGCGAGGATTTGCTGCTGCGTTTTGAAATACTGTTTAGCCGGAAGACACTGTTTCAGCAGGGGGAAATCAACCTGGCAGTGTCTAAAATTGAGGGCGTGAATGCTCTGGTAGAACAAGCCGCCGCCGTAATCCATGACATCGACCACCTAATCGAGCCGCTTTGGGACGATGCCAGCGCCCTAAACAACGAGCTAATTCGTCAGGCAATGGACCACACGGTTCAACTGCAGCAAATTACCGGCACCATCTTGATAGAGACCAACGCGAGCGTGGCGCGACTTCTCACACTAGAGCGTGAAAAGATGACGCAGCTCTACGGGCTGGCATTAATCATACTGCTCTCGTTGATGTTATCGGGCGGTCTATTGGTTCGCGCCCTACTTATCGAAGGGAAGGTCAGCATTCGTAAGGCCCATGCGGTAGAGGTAAAGAGCCGAGAGTTAAAAGAGACGGCTAAACGCGCTTAAATCGCTAGCCAAGCTAAATCCCAGTTTATGGCGGTGATGAGCCATGAAATTCGCACGCCGCCCAACGGGGTGGGGGTATGGCCGACCTACTGAGTGAAGAAGTACATACTCCTAAAGCCCACGCTTACCTATCGGCACTCAAACCCAGCGCTGAGAACCTGCGCGCCGTGATCAACGATATTCTGGATTACACCAAAATAGAGAGCGGACGGCTTGATTTAGATGCTCGTACTTTTGATCTGCGTGAATGCATAGAAGCGCTCTGTACAGGCTATGTGCTGCAGGAGAAGAGCAAATCGGTCGTGTTTAACTACTCCATTGATCCTTCGTTGCCTCGGTTTGTGGTGGGCGACATCGCTCGCCTTCGCCAAGTCATGATGAATCTGATCAATAACGCGCTGAAATTCACTGAAGAGGGTTTTGTGAAGTTTCACGCCTCGCCAGGTGATGACCATCGACTGCTGTTCGAAGTGTACGACACGGGGTGCGGTATTGAAGCGGCAGATCAAGAGCGCCTTTTTTCAGCCTTTTCGCAGGTAGATACTTCGATGGCGCGTCGCCACGAAGGTACAGGGCTGGGGCTCGCCATTTGTAAGCGACTCGTGCATGCCATGGGCGGTGAGATTGGCGTGACCAGCCAAGTAGGGCTGGGGAGCCGTTTCTTGTTTTCGGGCGCCCTGCCGGAAGCAGAGGGTGTGGAGGTTTATCACCACACGGAACAGCAAGCGACACTGGTGAGTAACCATCACATCTTAATTGTGGAAGACAATCCGATTAACCAAACTGTGGCCAAAGTGATGTTGGAGCAATTAGGGCAGCGCGTCACGATTGCAGACAACGGGCGGTCTGCATTGGAGCTGCTTCAAGAGGAGTACTCGGCCATTGATCTTGTGTTAATGGATATGCAAATGCCGATCCTAGATGGGCCTGAAACCACGTTGCGCTGGCGTGCCTTTGAAGCAGCGAATGCACTGACTAGGCTACCCATTGTGGCTATGACCGCGAATGTTATGCCAGAGCATCGCGAGCGCTGCTTCGAGAGCGGCATGGATGACATGATCAATAAGCCGTTCACGCGGGAAGAGCTGTATCAACTCATCAGTCGCTACGTTCCCACCGCTGACGTGACGATGGAGAGTGTCGAGCAAAGCGGATGCTCCGTCAGCGAGCAGGAGAGTGCGCCAAGTGACTCACCAACAGAGAGGGACGTACTGGACGTGCTTGATCGCAAAATTTGCGCAGAGCTTCAGGAGGCTTTTGACCCTGCTGCGCTTAATGCGTTGTTGAATGCGTTTCTCACCCGGTTAGAAGAGCGTCTTATCCGCTTACGGACTTGCTGGCTAGCGGGAGATAATGAATCGTTGCGCAAGGAAGCACACTCGCTTAAGGGGGCCGCCGCATCGCTAGGCTGTGCCGCTATTGCAAAGAATGCCGCGCTGTTGGAAAAAGGCGCATTTCACGAAGGTGGTGAGTGGATAGTAGGGGTATTGAATAGGCTCGAAGAGTTGCAAGTGACCACTCAACAGGCACTGCTAGATCAAGGATTGTTAGAGGTTTAATGCTCACATCAGCGCTACCTCGGGTAGCGCTGAGTCATCTGTCAAGTGGGTGCTGACTATCTGGTTAGGCCCGTTTGGCCATGGTCATTTGATGTTGTAACCACTCATCAAACACAGCAGCTGATAGCGGGCGAGAGATGAAATAGCCTTGCCCAATGGGGCAGTGCGCCTTAGCAAGAATGGCGTGCTGGTCTGCATTTTCAATTCCCTCCGCCACGACGCTCATCCCTAGTCGCGCACCGAGCTCTACAATCGAGAGCGTAATGGCTTGGGCACTAGGCTCGCTATCAATTAACGATACGAAGCTACGGTCAATTTTCAACTCATCAAACGGTAAACGATAGAGTTGGGTTAATGAGGAGTAGCCCGTCCCAAAGTCATCCAATGCCAGCTTACACCCGCGCTTGCGAAGCTCTTCCAGAATATGGCGTGCGTAGCCTAAGCATTCCACTCCCACCGACTCCGTCAGCTCGAGCGTAACTTTGGTCATATCAATGGTGTGCTTGGCGCACAGTTCGTCGAACATCGACAACATATTTTCAGCTTTAACGAACTCGGCGGGCACATTAATGGCAATACTCAACGGTAACCCACGGGTGTGCCACGCGGACAATTGCGCTAAAGCCAGTTCTAAAATGCACCAAGTGAGAGGCACCATTAGGCCACTTCGCTCGGCTAGCGGAATAAAATTATCGGGGTAGATGGTGCCGCGCGCTGGGTCTTCCCAGCGTACCAGCGCTTCCACGCCTAGCACCGTGCCGGTCATGAGTGAGACCTTGGGCTGAAACGCCAGGCAGATGTGCTGCTGTTTGATGGCCTGCGCCAGCTCGCCCACAGTGGGTGGTTTCGGTGACGACTCAATTTGCTTAATAAAATCGCTAAGGCCCGTCATTAACCGAGCCTTAGGTAGGAACCCTAACATCTTCAGGCCCTTGGAAGTGCCTTTAGCAATAGCATGGGCAGCCGTTTCGTTATTACAACTACTTAGCAGCAAAATAGGGGCGTTGATTTTTAGGTCATAAAGATAGTCGAGGATATCCAACCCCGTAAAATCGCCCAAGCCAAAATCAAGGACGATCAGATTAGTGTTGAGCAGGGCAGGTTTACGTGCCAGCTCTCCCAAACACCCGGCGGTGGCTACCTCGAACCCATGTCGACTCAGCAGCATTTTGCCGAGCAGTTGGATATCCACGTCATCATCAATTACTAACGCACTAGGCGGCATGATGTGTCCTTTCATATGAGCGCGCGGTTGTTTTAAATAAGAGTTATGACGCGCGCACTAAACGCATGGCCGATGCTGGCAATGCAAAAGCGTCTTCGGGTGCCAGGGGAAGAGCCCGAAGACGCAGACAGTAGTAGGATTAAACGAGCGGCCTAGTCGGCAACATCATTAAAATGACTCCCATTCAGGCGTCGGCTGACGTACTAAATTTCTAGGCAGTGTTGAGGCTAAATGTAGTGTGCTTTTCTTCGTTTGATCAAGGAAAGCGTGACGGCCTGAATCAACGATGGGCTGGTGGTTACTCAGTTTAAAAGAGCCCACTAAGGCGCTGAGTCGATCGGCCTGTTCACGCAGCTCAGCGGCAGCGGCGCTAGACTCTTCCACCATCGAGGCGTTGTGCTGCGTCATGCTATCCAATTCGTTCACCGCATCATTGACCTGACCGATGCCCACGCTTTGCTCTTTTGCCCCAGCACTAATCTCGGCGATCACATCGGCTACGCGCTCGATGCTTTGCATCATGCTGTGAAGCGTATTACTCGCTGCTTTTACTTGGGAAACCCCAGCGTGTGAGCGTTCAGCCGAGGTGCTGATTAGCCCAGAGATACTCTTCGATGCTTCACTGGTGCGGCTTGAGAATGCGGACCTCTTGTGCGACTACCGCAAAGCCTCGGCCATGCTCTCCTGCCCTGGCGGCCTCCACCGAAGCGTTCAATGCCAGGATATTGGTTTGGAAGGCAATGCTTTCGATCATGGTCACGATCTCACCAATTTGGCTAGATGACTCGCTAATACTGCCCATGGTTTTCTGAACGCTTTGCATGGTGTTGAGGCTTTTATGGGCGATGTCGCGGGTAGAAAGCGCTAGCTGGTTGGCTTGTTGGGCCGACTCTGAGGCATTGTTCACCACCGCCGCCATTTGCTCCCTAGAGGCAGACGTTTGTTGTAAGTTGGCTGCCGCCTGTTCAGTGCGCGAGGCGAGCTCCTGGCTACCCTTGGCAATTTCTGTTGACGCGTGTTGCAGGCTAACAGTGCTATGGCTAACCGATTGGAGCGTGTCGTCGATGCGGTTGATAAAGGCATTGAACTGTTGGGCAAGCTCGCCAATTTCATCCCGGCGTTGGCTTTGAATGCGCGCGGTAAGGTCTCCTTCGCCCTCGGTGATGTCCTTGATGCGTGCCGTCACCTGACGAATCGCCCGTGACATGGTGATGGGGCCTGCCAAGGCAATGAAGATAGCCACTAGGAAAACAGCGACCGAGAACGTCCCTGTTATCCACTCCTGACGTTTTACTTTTGCAACCGTTGCCGTTTCGGTATTACTCGCGACGTCTACGACAGCTTCACCAGCCGTGTTCTAGAGTTCTCTTAGTGCATTAAAGGTCGTGAGCGATTCCTGCTTGTGTAATTTGTAATGCTGAGTTTAAATCACCACGCTGGTGAGTATCGAAAACCGCGTTAGATGTGGTTTTCCATTGATTAAATAACGTGTCAAAAAGAGCAAGTTGTTCGAGTATGTGAGGCTGTTGTTGCATGATTTCTTTAAATCGATGCATACCGTCTAGCGCTTGTTGGGCATTCTCTTCGAACGTCGCTTTTAGCTCGACGGACTCTCTACTGTCGGGGCTCACAAGGACGTACTCCGCTTCGGCAATACGGGCTTGATGCAGGTCGCGGTCTGCGTTGCTCACGGCAGCAGGGGCTGGCCCGAACCGCTGGCTAAACTCCAACATGCGGTGTTGAACGCTATTTACCAAGAGCAAGTCGACAATAAAAATAATCAATAACGCCAGCGCAACGCTAATAAAAGCGACAGAGTATTTAACGCTGATGGAGTGTAGTCGGTTGTTCATTTTCGTTGCCTCGAAAAATGAGCCATGGGATATGTTGTAAAGTAAACGAGGCAATGATGTCAGTCGATAGTGCGAGGGGAAATGTCACTTTGCCTTCACGTTGTAAGAGTCTCTGGCTAATGATGAATAATGAGACTTAACGTGCTTTTCGATAGCAGCTTAACTAACCACTTATCGATACCCCTCCGCCTGCAAATGAAACAGCGATACATAGCGTCCGTTGGCGTCGAGCAGTGTGTCATGAGTGCCGTTGTTCGATGATGCGCCCTTGGTCGATGACGATGATTTGGTCGGCGCTGCGGACGGTCGAGAAACGATGGGAGATCAGAATCGTCATCTTGTCGCGGCTGTGATCACGAAAGCGGGCAAAGACATTCGCCTCGGCGGCAGCATCCATCGCGGCGGTGGGCTCATCGAGCACTAAGATATCGGCATCTTTGCGCCTGTAAGCACGGGAGAGCGCCACTTTCTGCCACTGGCCGCCGGAGAGCTCCTGACCATTTTTAAACCAGCGGCCCTAGCTGGGTTTGGTAACCTTCGGGCATACGCTTGATAAAGCTATCGGCCAGCCCGTCTTTTGCCGCTTGCTGCCAGCGCTGCTGATCATCGAAGGCTGTGGTATCGCCCACCCCAAGGTTTTCACCCACGGTGAGCTGGTAGCGTTCAAAGTCCTGAAAGATCACGCCCACTCGTGCCCTCAGCGCTTGGGTGTCCCACTCGTTGAGGTCGCTGCCGTCTAGCAAAATTCGACCTTGAGTGGGGCGGTAGAGCCGCGTTAAGAGCTTAATCGAGGTGGTTTTGCCTGAGCCGTTTTCACCCACCAGGGCTAAGCTGCTACCGGGCACAATGTGTAGCGAAATATCGTGCAGCCCCTCTTGCCCACCGGGGTAAGCAAAGCTCACGTGCTCAAAGCGCAGCCCGTCGTTAGGTACTGCGCCTTGGGTTAAATGGCCCGGGTCGGCTTCGGTGGGCTGTTCCAGGTATTCATATAAATTGGAGAGGTAGAGATTATCTTCATACATGCCGCTCACGTCTGTGAGGCTGGCAGATAGCGCGCCTTGCCCCTGTTTGAAGACCATTAAATACATGGTCATTTGACCTAGCGTTAGAGCACCTGCCACGGTTTCCACCACGACCCAACCATAGGCCGCGTAAAAGGTGAGCGTACCCAGTAGCCCTAAAATAAATCCCCAGCTCTCCCGGCGTAGGGTCAAGCGGCGGTCTTCGGCAAACAGCTGTTGAAAAATAGCCCGGTAGCGCTGAAGAAAGCGCTGCTCTAAACCAAACAGTTTGACCTCTTTAATGCTGTCTTCTCGGGCCAAAACGGATTCCAGGTACATCTGCATGCGTGTTTGCGGCGAGCGCCAGCGAAATAGCCGGAAGGCATCGCCGGAAAATTTCGCTTCCGAAAGAAATACCGGCAGCGCACCGGCTACCAAAATCAGCAGTGCCCAGGGAGAAAACTGCACCAGTAGGAAGGAAAAACTGCCGAGGGAAATGGCGTTCTGCAGCAGCCCAAAGGTTTTATTGACCAGCGCCAGGGGGCGAGTTGAGGCTTCTCGTCTAGCACGGGTGAGCTGGTCATAAAGCTCTGAATCCTCGAATTGGCTCAGCGACAGCGTGCCCGCTTTGTCCAAAATCATCACGTTCACTTTCTGCCCGAGCAGCGCTCTTAACAGCGACTGCTGGGCCGAGAGGCCACGCTGGGCTAACGCCATCAGGGCAATGATGCCGCCTTCCAACGCCACTAACCCCAACACTGGAGTGAGCGTTGCCCATAAGTCAGGGTTGCTCGCTGCCTCATAGCTTTCCATCGCCGCCAGCACGCCATCAACAATCAGTTGGCCCACATAAGCTGCTACGGCGGGCAGCACGCCAGCCACCAGCGTGCAAAGCGCCAAGCCCAGCATCATCCAGCGGGAGGTTTCCCATACCAGCGACAGCGCGCGACGGCTATAGCGAAACACGCTAAAGAAGCCGCTAAACGGAGAGGGGGAAGGTGAGGAAGGAGACGGCATCATGGCGTTAGCAACATCGAAAAGTAAGGAGCACCAGCATCAGTAGGCCGCCATGATGCGGTGCTTTGGCGTTGATAGCCAGCCTGCTGCCCCTGAGAGGGCAGCAGGTGATGGGGTGAAAAGCGCTACAGCGGCAGCACGGCCCCATCGGTGCGCGGTTCAGTACCGCCTTGCAGCACGCCGCTCTCAGAGTCGCGTAGAATAATTTGACCACGGCCAAAGCTAATCGAATCCGCCACCTTAACAATCTTGTGGCCGCGCCGAGCGAGGGCCAGCGCCAAGTGGTTGGGGAAATCCGCTTCCACTTCCACGGTTCTGCCGGTTGTCCACTTCCAACGAGGCATATCCAGCGCGGCCTGTGGGTTTAACTGATCCTCAATCATGGCGGTGACCACCTGCACTTGGCCCTGAGGCTGCATATAGCCGCCCATGACGCCAAATGGCCCAACGGCTTGATTTTCTTTGGTGATAAACCCGGGAATGATAGTGTGATAGGTGCGTTTTCCGGGTGCCAGAGCATTCGCATGCTCAGGGTCTAGCGAGAATGACCAGCCACGGTTTTGCAGGCTAATCCCGGTGCCGGGAACCACCCTGCCGGAACCAAAGCCTTTAAAGTTACTTTGGATAAACGACACCATATTGCCTTCGTCGTCAGCCGTGGCTAGGTAGACGGTGCCGCCTTGCAAAGGATTGCCGTGCGCCGGGTCAACGGCCTGATCGCCGATCAGCGCAGCGCGTGCGGTGAGGTAGGCATTATCCAGCATTTGCTCGGTGGTGGGGGCCATCGCGCTGCGTTCGGTGATGTGCTTGAAGCCATCCATATAGGCCAACTTCGTGGCTTCAATCCGTCGGTGTAGGGTTTCAACGGCATCGCCTTGGGCACGGGTCTAATCGTTCAAGCATGCCGAGTGCTTGCAGCACGATCATACCGCTGCCGTTCGGTGGAATTTCCCAAATATCATGGCCTTGGTAGCGCACGCTAATCGGGTCGATCCACTCGGGCTGGTAAGCGGCCAAATCCTCTTTGCGGATGAGGCCACCATGCTCGCGGGAGAACGTATCGATGGCCTCAGCCAGCTCTCCGCGATAAAACGCCTCGGCGTTTGTGGCGGCAATCGCGGCTAAGCTTTTCGCATGACCAGGGGAGGACCATAGCTCGCCTGGGCGCGGTGCCCGGCCTTTAGGGGCAAAGGTATCGAACCAGGGTTGGAAGGCAGCGTCGGGGTAGGGCGCGTAGTTATGGAAGGCCTCTTCCCACATTTGATGGATGATCGGCGTCACGGCAAAGCCCTCTTCTGCCAGCGCAATGGCAGGTGCTAGCAGATCCGCAAAGGGCAGTTTGCCAAAGCGCTCAGAGAGTGCCGCCCAGGCCGCAGGCGCGCCAGGCACGGTAACAGGCAGCATGCCGTGGTTAGGCATAGCGTCATGGCCAAGCGCTTTCAAAGCCTCAATCGTGGCCTGCCTGCGGAGCAGGGCCGCTGGCGTTGAGGCCATGTAGCTTTCCATCGACCCATACAATCGCGAAGGCATCGCTGCCAATGCCGTTAGACGTAGGCTCTACCACAGTGAGCGCGGCGGCGGTGGCAATCGCCGCATCAATCGCATTGCCGCCCTGCTGCAAAATCGTGATACCTACCTGGGCGGCGAGCGGCTGAGAGGTGGCCACCATACCGCGTTTGCCGAAAGTGGCCATACGACGTGAGGCACTGGGGTAATAGAGAGCGTTGTTATGCATGTAAAGTATCCTTTTTATCAATCATTGATCGCTAGTTGTTGGTCGCTGGCTTTAGGCGCTTAAGTTTGCGGTCTTGATAGAGGGAGAAAGCGGACGGATGCGACCGCCAGTGCTAAAAAGAGAGCAGAGAGAGGCCGTGTTAAAAAAGTCAGCCAGTTAGGGTCCAACTCCAGCGCTCTAAACAATTGCCGTTCCAAGTTGTTGCCCAGGACTACACCGAGGATGAGCGGTGTGAGAGGAACGCCAGCTTTCCAGAGCAAATAGCCAACTACTCCGAAAATAAACAGCACCCAGATATCAAAGAGATTGTTATTGAGTGCATAAGCACCGATAGCGCAGAGGATCAGTACCACCGGTACTAAGATCTGCTGCGGGATTAACGAGATTTTGGCGAACCAGCGCACGAGCAGTAGATTACACAACACCATGATCACAGCACCGATCAAGAGGCTTGCGTAGATCGCGCCCACCAGCACCGGGTTTTGTTCAAACATCATCGGACCTGGGGTGATGCCGTGGAGGATCAGCACGCCCATCATAATAGCCATGGGAAGATCGCCAGGTATGCCCAGCGCTAGAGTGGGCACGAATGCACCTCCAGCAACGGCGCTATTGGAGGCCTCAGAGGCAACAATCCCGCTAGGGGTGCCTGTGCCAAATGTTTCTGGATGACGTGAAAACTTTTTCGCCTGGTGTAGCTCACAAAGTTAGCCACGGTGCCGCCAGTTCCCGGTAGCGCACCGATCAGGCTACCAATAAAAGAAAAGCGAAAGGTGTTGAGTTTTTGACCTGCCATATCTTTCATAATTTGGCGGTAAGGAATCGACACGTTGGTGTCCACGCCTTGCCGTTACCATCGCCGTCGCGCAGTTTTTCGATATTGCCGAGCAGTTGAGAGAACGCAAACACCCCAATCATCACGGGCAGCATCTCAAACCCCGAGCTGAGTGCGGGCAGATCAAAATCAAAGCGCAGATTACTGTTGCGGTCATACCCCACAGTGGTGATCAGTAAGCCCAGCGCGGCGGCTAATAGCCCTTTTAGGAGTGCTCCATTTGATAGGCCTGCCACCAGTGTTAGAGTAAAGATAATCAGCGCGGTAATTTCCCAGGGGCGGAAATTCAGACTAAAGCTGGCTATTAACGGCCCAAAAAAGACCAGCACGTCCACGCTGATAATGGTGCCAAGAAAGGAGGACATGACACCGATCCCTAAGGCTCGGCCGGGCTCACCCTTTTGAGCCATGGGGTAGCCGTCATAGACAGTGGTAATGGAGGAGGGTGTTCCAGGTATTCCCAGCATAACACCCGATACAATACCGCCCGAGTACCCACCTACGAAGACACCCACCATCAGCGATACGCCGCTGACCGGGTCCATGGCAAAGGTGAACGGGAATACCACTAGGATAGCCATGGTCACGGTAAAGCCTGGAATACTCCCGCCTATAATACCGAATAGCACGCCGAGTATGATCAAGCCCATTACCGAGAAGCTTCCGACTTCGCTGAGCGCTTGAAGAAAGAAATTAGTCATTTGTTGGTCCTCAACATTAGGGCAGCCATACGTTTAAGCCGTAACGGAAAATGACAAATACCAGCGGCACAAGTGTGAGGCTGATCCCTAGGTTGATTGCCCATTTACGCTTTGTATCTATGCCCAATAACAAGGCAAAAGACGCCACTAAAAAACTGATAGTGGCAACGATATAGCCCAGTAAGGGGAGAAGTGCTGCATACAGCCCAAACAGTACAAACAGCGCTACGACGATTTTACGTCGAGTAAACCAATCGCTGATCTCTGTACGCCATGACGCCACAGGAGTGACGCGGGTAAACAGAGAGCGGACTAGCAGCAGTACTGATAAGAGACCGATCGTCACTAGCAAGATGCGTGGAAACAGTGCTGACCCATAGGGCTGCCAGCTAGTCGGTGGGCGAATAGACCCCGACTCCACCCACATGACAGCCACCATCAATAGCAGCGCCAGCGCCAGCGCGCGGTCTTTGGTAAGCGTTAGCATTAGCGATGCCTCCATGAGCTCCCAGGTCGAAACCTGGGAGCATTAGCGAGTAATGACATGTAAAGCGCTTAGTTTTGAAACTCGATGTTTTCGGCAGCGGCAGAGAGCGCCGCTTCGTTTTCATCTAGGAACGCTTGATAGTCATCACCGGCTAGGAAGCGCACAACCGACCCGAACTCATTTTCGATACGGCTTTGTACCTGCTCATCCTCAAGTGCTTGCCCATAGGCATCAGCCACGGCGTCTAATACCTCTTGGGGGGTGTCTTTAGGCGCAAAGATGCCGCGGCTGGTGGAGTGGTCCATCTCAATACCCTGCTCTCGCCGGGTGGCGACGTCGGGCATGCTGTCTAGGCGCTCGGGATGCGCAATGCCAAGGGGTTTAAGGTGCCATCTTCGTAAAAAACGCCACCAGATTGGCAGGTTGAACATGGCAAAATCAACTTCTTCTGCCATCAGCGCCGATACTTGTTGGCCAGTATCGGGGTAACCCACTAAACGCACATCTGCCATATCAATACCGGCTTCCTGGAAAAACTGCGCCCAAAAGAAGTGGTCGGTGGAGCTTTGGGATCATGCTGAAACGTACTTGGCCTGGGTTTTCTCGCACGTAGTCAGCAATATCGGCCGCGCTTTCTACTGGGTGGCCGGCATAAGTCGTGGGGATATTGATGGTTTGTGTGAGCAGGGCGATGGGTTCAAAAGCGTCGTAAGAGTAATCGACCGTACCTGCGAGTTTTGAAAGTGCAATCGTGTCATGGCTACCTAGCAGCGTATAGCCATCAGGCGTCGCATCTTTGACGTTGCGTGACCCCAGTGTCGCGCCTGCCCCAGCCATATTGACCGGAACAATCGAGGCGCCTAAGTGCTGTTCGGCCTCTTGTGATACCAGACGGAAAATAATATCCGTGGCACCCCCGGGCCCATAAGGAATAATTAAACGAACATCCTGCTCAGGATAGTCCGCATGGGCAGTGGAAATGAACGCCAGGCTGGAGGTGAGTCCAATGGCGGCGAGTGTCGTACTTAGAGCAAGATTTGAACGCGTCATTCTCTATACACCTTTTTTGATTGAGTTGGTGTGGTGATCCGCTGAGATTAAGCAGCGGCGTGGTGAGCGCGTGGTCCCATATTGGGTTCTTATTGTCTGCAGTGAATGGTCTTGAGTGCACAACAGGTCAACCTAAGAAGAGCCCTCCATAAACCAAGGCGCCGATAACAACAAAGGCGGGGTGGGTGTTAAAGCGCACAAGCGCAATCGCGGCCACGATACCGATAATCAGCGTGTGGAGGAGGCCGCTTGCCGCCATACTTTCTGTGAAAAAACCGAGGGTAAGCCACGCCATCATCATGGCAATCACTGGTCGTACCCATTGGCTCATGCGTTTAACGCGCGGGGAGTCGCGGTGGCGATATAAAAGCCCCAAAGCGCCAAGCATCAGCAGGAGTGAGGGAATGACCGTTGCGGCAACAGCCACAAATGCCCCGCCAATACCGGCAACTTCATAGCCAACATAGCCCGCCATTTTGGTGGCAATCGGGCTGGGGAGCGCATTGCCGAGCGCCAGCGTTTCAGCAAAGCCCTGTGACGCCATCCAGCCAGAGCGACCCACTACTTCTGCTTCAATGAGCGGAATAATGGCGGGGCCACCGCCATAACCCATAATGTTAGGAATAAAAAACGCTAAAAAAAGATCCCAATAAATCATGCGGCACCCCCCGCGCGTTTTTTACGGGATGGGCGTAGGAGGCCCGCCAGCAGAATGGCCCCAATCACCCAGCCGGGATGTACGCCTAGCCAATAAATCCCCGCGCCTGCGATGACCGCCATAGCGATGCTGATTAGCCAGCCAAGGGCGGCTTTGGATTTATCGAAGAAGTCCCAGGTGAGCTGAGCCATCATGACCATGACTACCGGAATGACCGCTTGTCCCATACCGCGAATCCAGCCAACGTCGCGGTAGCGGCTAAAAATGCCTAACATCACAATCATGGCCACGATCATCGGTAGGATAACGGCAATGACGGCCGCCGCGCAGCCGCTGATGCCCGCTACCCGGTAGCCAATATAGCCGGGCATTTTGGTGGCGATGGGGCCGGGTAGGGTATTGCCGATGGCGAGCACGTCGGCAAACTCTTCATCCGTTAGCCACTGGTGGCGTGTCACGACTTCCGCACGGACCAGCGGTACCATGGCAGGGCCGCCGCCAAAGCCGAAAATGCCGACGCGAAAAAATGCCCAAAAGAGTGCGGTTTGCTTCATGCGCTCATCGCCTGCAGCGAAGGCAGCACGGTCAACAGCATAAGATTTCCCTATTTATCGTTTGTAGGTTAAAAAATCGATTATTTTGTCTAAAATCGAATATAGGTGAGCCAGATAAGAGGCGTCAACACCTAGCGATGGAATCTCCGTAAACTGAAGCTTTGCCATGTGACGCAACAGGACTCCGGAATGAACAAGCACATGCAGCTCCCCGCTGTTAGCGCATCCAGCCCCATTTATGACGTGCTGCGCCGAGATTTGGTAGGCGGTCGCTTCAAGGCGGGCGAAAAACTCGCGATTAATGCGCTCAAGGAGCAGTATCAAGTTGGCTTGAGCCCACTACGTGAGGCACTCAATAAGCTAGCGGCGTATGGCCTGCTGGTGCAGGAGAATCAGCGGGGGTTTCGAGTCCCTAAGCTTTCGCGGGAAGAGTTAGATGACATCGCCCGCCTTCGCACCGAACTTGAAGGTATGGCGCTTGAGCGAGCGATAGCCCATGGCGATGCGGTGTGGGAGGCAGACCTTTTGGCGGCAGCGCATCGTTTAAAGCGTGCCGATATTACGCTGGATAAAGGCGAAGAGTGGGAACGCCTGCATACGCATTTTCACCGTACCCTGGTGGCACCCTGTGGTTCAGTATGGCTCTTGCGCTTTATTGAACAATTGAACTACCAGTTCGACCGCTACCGCCGTTTAGGGCCGAAAATGCCGACTATCCGACAGGAACTGGATGAACAGCACCATGAGCTGGTAGAACTAGCGCTTCAGCGCGACGCGACAGCCGCAAGAGCGCTAATGGACGACCATATTCACAAATCTTATGAAGTGGCCTTGGCGCGTTATCAACAGCATGCCTAGCGTATTTCCGAGGGCTTATCTGTACACTGGCGTCCAATACGTGGCAGATGCCACGCCATTTAAAGAGCCGTAAGGTGCAGGTGGAACGGGTATGACGCAAGCAGCAGATCAGCAGGTAGTGGACCAAACGCTGGCATGGGTGAGCCATTTTATTGTTGGACACAACATTTGCCCCTTTGCTAAACGTGAGCTGGAGAGCAATACGATTCGTGTTGAAGTCGTGCGCTCGAAAAAAGTGGATGTGGCCCTTGAGGAGTTAGTGGCGGAGCTGGAGTGGCTCAACGAGCACCCTGAAGCAGAAACTACCCTGCTGGTGTTTCCGACACTTTTTAAAAGCTTCGACCACTACTTGGATTATGTAGAGCTTGCCGAGCAACTGCTCGTTGAGTTGGGCTACGAAGGTATTTACCAGCTAGCGACGTTTCACCCTGACTACTGTTTTGCCGATGCAGAGCCAGACGACGCAGCGAATTACTCAAACCGCGCGCCCTGCCATGGTGCATTTGCTGCGCGAAGCCAACGTTGAGAAGGCCATCGCTTTTTATGGCGATACCGCGGCTATCCCCGAGCGCAATATCGCCTATCTCACCGAGTTAGGTAGTGAAGCCGCTGAAGCACAGCTACAGCAGTGGCTTAACCCGACTCTCCATAAATAACCAAGCGGTGTTTGCCTTTGCCCTTAGCTGCGTATAGAGCAGTATCCGCCAGTTGAAAAACTTGCTGAATGTCATTGCTATGTTGGGGCCAAATAGAGGCTCCTAGGCTACAGCCTACATGGGCGTTTTGAGCATCCGGTAGATTCACTGGGGTAGCGATGCGAGTGAGTAAGCGCTGGCTAACTTCATGAGTTAATGCAGCGCTGGTGGATGAAGGGCTCTTTAACACCATCACAAACTCATCGCCCTCTAGTCGCGCCACCGCATCTCCACTGCGTAGCGTTGCTTTTATCCGCTGCGAAATTTCGATAAGCAGTAAATCCCCTGCATGATGCCCTAACTCATCATTTACACGTTTGAAACCATCAAGATCAAAGAGCAGCACAATAATACTTTGCTGCTGACGTTCTGTTTCTGGCAGGGTGTGTTGAAGATATTGATTTAAGAAAGCCCGGTTGGGCAGGCCTGTTAATGGGTCGGTATTGGCCAAGTCCTCTAGGCGGCTAATGGTTTGGCGCTGGTCAATTAGACGCTCCACCATATCGCGCATAGAGGTAGAGAGCCGTTTAAGTTCGGGAGAACCGTTTTCCTGGGTAAACTCAAGGCGGCTTTTGACGGTTTGGATGTTATCGGCGGCTCTGGCAAAGCGGGACAGGGGGTCGACTAAGCGAGAGGCAACAATCCATCCGATAATGGAAAATAGCAACGCCACCAGCAGACCAGTACCTAAAATGATCTCGGAAAGCCTATCAACAGGGGCAAAGGCGGTGGCCACGGGCTGCCTGCTCACGGCCACCCAGCCCAGTCCTGGAAAGTCTCCAAACCCTTGGCTACGAGCGACGCCTGTGACGTAGCGCTGCCCATCCGGCCAAGTTTCGACAGACCATTCAGGGGTGGTGCTGTTCGAAGAAGAGTGAATAAACGCCAGAGGTTGCCCTATCATCTCGTCAGGACCCAAAATCACAGTGCCTTCCGATGAGAGCAAGAGTAGGTCCGTTTGTTGGTCGCGCAGTTGTGGTGAAAACATAGAGTCTTTCACTTGAGTCGCCCACTCCCAGCTTAGATGAACCCCCAGAACGCCAGTAAACTCACCGCGCTGGTTGTGGAGAGGCGCGGCAATATCTACAAATTGGATAGGTTCCCCCGTGGGGGTAGGCAGTAGCTGCGCCAGCATCACGGCATTGTGCACATCCCCCACCCACAGTGCATGCTGGCCCTCCATAAACACAGGCCGCTGGGCAATCGAACTGCCTTCCAGAATGCCGCAAGTTGAAGCGATAACGGTACCAACGGCATCTGTCACGCCGATCCATGAGAGTACGTCATAGTTACGCTGCAGGTGTTCTAATTGCTCACGTATCCAAAATCGACCGGAAGAGTCAGAAAACTCTTTAATGCCTAGAAGTAGCCGCACTTCTTTAATCCGCGCATCCATACTGCGGTTGAGTTTATCCACCATTTGGTAGGCGGTATCAGCACTGTCGTGACCAATATTGGCTTCAAGCTGAATGGCAGCCTCTCGGGAGGCTACCCAGCTAAGCAGTAAGGTAAGAGCGACTACCAACGAGGTCGTAAGGCCAATAATTCTTGCGCGTAGGGAGATGCGCCGTAGGAGCGAGCAGTGGTTAGGCATTGAGGGGGCCAAGCGAGTTGTCGTTATGATTGGTTACCTTATCTTAATTTTTGTTATCGAACTAATAGGGAGGGTCAACGTTGCAGATTTGACTGTGCGGGCCAAAAACGGCTGATGGCCCGCGCTAGTCTGTTAGGTTTTATTTAAAACTCTTCCCACTCTGGTTCAGCGGTTGGGCGCTGGCGCTGTGTGGCGCTCACGTTTTGCGATGGGGCACGTAAACGTTGGGCAGGCGCAGTGGCCGAGGGTTGAGCAAGCGTTGCTTGACGGCTGGATGCGTTTAGCCGGAACGCCGCGACCAGTTCTGCCAAGCGTGAAGCTTCATCTTGTAGGGAAGCCGACGCCGTACTGGTCTCCTCCACTAAGGAGACATTCTCCTGAGTGGCAGAATCCATTTCAGCAATCGCGGTGCTGATTTGGCTAATGCCTGACTCTTGCTCCTTCGCTGCAAGTGCTAGTTCCTGCATCATATCGTTCACGCGAATAATGGCTTGGTTAATGTCGTCCATGCTTTCGCCATTTTTCAGCGCTTGATCGGCCCCTTGAGCAATGCGGCTCGCGATGTCCTCAATCATGGTGCGGATTTCTTTAGAGGAGTTCGAGGTTTTAGTGGCCAGTGAGCGTACTTCACTCGCGACCACCGCAAAACCACGGCCATGCTCCCCCGCCCGTGCTGCTTCCACCGACGCGTTCAAGGCAAGAATATTGGTTTGGAAAGCGATGGAATCAATCACTTGAATGATTTCATTCACCTTCTGCGAGCTGGTTTCTAGTTCACGCATCAGCACGCTAGTTTGTTCAGACTCTTGCTTACCGTGAGCGGCTTTTTTGGAAGCATCTTGAGTCAAGCGCTCTGCCTGGGAGGCGGTATCCGCATTTTGGCGAACGATGGATGAGATTTCATCCATGCTGGCAGCGGTTTGTTGAAGCGCAGCTGCCTGCTGCTCAGTACGTGATGCAAGATCCTGGCTGCCGCCGGCAATTTGCCGTGAGCTAGCGGCCACGGTAATGCTGCTTTGGGAGAGCGTACCTACCATTGCTTGTAGTTTGTTCTGCATATCGTGCATTGCACTGTAAAGGCGCCCAATTTCGTTGTTTCCACGAGACACTATTTTGCTAGTCAAGTCTCCCTTGGCAATGTTCTCACATAGCTGAACGGCGCGCTGTAGTGGGAGAACAATAATGCGGTTGATGCCAATACGTACGCCAATAAACAGTGCCAGAGCGAGGAAAATCAGTACACCACTAATAAACATTGTAATGGTATGCAAACGTTCTGCTGCGGTAATTTCCTCCGTCGCTAGGGTTTGCGCACGTTGGTTGAAATTACGCACCGCGTCAGTGAAGGGGCCAAAGTTGTCATTAATTCGATCACGATGACTCATTAATATGGCTAAATTTTCTGTTGCTAAGTCGCTGCGCAGATCATTGGTCACCAACAGTTCAAAGTTCGTCTGAAGCGTTTGAATGATGGGAGCTCGTAAAGCTGTGCTAGGTACCTCGACGGCTGTGAACTGTGCAAAGCGAGATTCAGCTCGCTCTAGGGCCGTCCGGGCGAGATCTAATGATTTTTGAGCGGCGACAGTATTACCATCTTCGCTATATTCGTTAAAGCGTCCTAGCCGTACTCTTAGTTCCATTAAATTAACTTCAGCTCTGTTAATGGCGGAGACTTGCTGTGCCGCAATTTCATCAACTCTACGTAAACTTTCCATAACATCGAGTTTTGTCATAATACCTGTCGCTGCAATGTCCATTAGTGCAGCTAGCATCAGGCCTTGTACCACTGCCAATGTATGTTTGACAGATAGGTTTCTCATGTTGATTGCTCTCATAGGCAAGGAAAGTAAGGAGTTTGACAGGCAAGGAGGAGAGCCTTGCCTGTATATTATCGACATAAAGGGAGATAAGTTGAGAGATACGAAGCCATTTTTTGCAGCGTTGAATGTTCAGCAGGCCAGAGGCCTGTCGATGAAAAGAATAACGCTGTTTAGTGTTCGGTTAACGATTTATGCATGACGTGCGTATCAACGTAACCATGTGAGGCGTGCTGATAGGCATGGGGAACGGTGCCGACGATGCTAAACCCAAGGCGTTGCCATAAGGCCACGGCGACTTGGTTGCTGGCCACTACGGCGTTGAACTGCATGGCTATAAAACCATGTTGGCGCGCAGCTTGCTGTGAGTGTTCGCACATGGCTCGCGCAACCCCTTTACCTCGCGCGTGCGGCGTTACCATATAGCCGCAGTTACACACGTGGCTACCAGGGCCAGCGGCATTCGCTTTTAAGTAGTAACTACCTAGCAACTGCCCCTGTTCGTCTTTCACTGCAATACTGAGCAGTGGTGTTTTGCACCACAGTGAAAAAGCGTCGTCATAAGTGATGTTAGGATCTATCGCGTAGGTTTCTTCGGCAGCTACAATGGCCTGGAACGTGGGCCAAAATAGGGCGAACTCATCCGCAGTCATTGGTGAAAATTGAAGGGTTTGCATGGGTCTTTTCTCGTTCATTAAGGCATAAGCTACGTTAGCATATTCTGATGCGGCTCAGCGCAGTTGCATCGTTCCCCACCGAGTGGGCCATAAATTACAACGAGAGGGCTTGGCAATGACCATCGAGAGCGCACTGACCTACTTTTTAGCTATCTTTGTGTTTGCCGTGACGCCTGGCCCAGGAATTTTTGCGTTACTAGCTAAGGGGATGTCGGCGGGTACGCGTCCGTGTATCCCGCTGGCGCTGGGTATGACGGTGAGCGATGTGATCTATTTATTGCTGGCGTTCGATGGCCTAGCAGCGCTGGCCGAAAACTGGGGGGAAGCTTTTACGCTGCTTCGCTATGCGGGGGCCGCATACCTGGTTTTACCTGGGCTGGAAGATGTGGACCGCGGACGTGACGCCTCACGCACTAGATACTATTCCGCTTAGTAGCGGCGCTTGGCGGCGGGATATCTTTAAGAGCTTTCTACAAGGCTTTCTGATTTCGGCCTCTAATCCGAAGGTCATTCTGTTCTATATTGCGTTTTTACCCACCTTTATCGATCTCACCGTGCTAAACCGGAGCGATATGTTTCTGGTGGTGGGCTTAACGCTGGTTGGGTTGATGATGGGCTTAATGCTGGTAGCATCGTTTGCTTCCTCTGCGCGGCGCTTTTTTCAATCGGCGCGCGCTCAGAAAGGCACCAACCGTACCGCAGGCTCGCTGATGGTAGCGGCAGGTGCTTTTCTCGTTGCGAAAGGGTGAGTAGAGCGGCTTAACGTGCGGCTTGGGCAACAATCTCATAGCTACGCAGCCGATCAGCGTGGCTATAAAAGTCGCTATTAATCATAAGTTCGTTAGCGCCGGTACGTGCTTGAAACTCTTCTAATTGCGCTTTTACTGTTTCCGGGCCGCCAATAATAGCCGCCCCCAAAAACTGCTCTACTTGAGCGCGTTCCATGGGGGACCAGTCTAACGTGTCGACGGGGGGCAGTGACTGGGTCGGTTTACCACGAATCAAGTTTAAGAATTTTTGCTGAGCAGTGGTGGCCAAGTAGTGCGCCATCTCGTCACTTTCCGCCGCCATGACAGGCAGGCCCACCATCGCATAAGGTGCCTCTAAATGCTCAGATGGCCGGAAATTATCCCGGTATAGGCGCAATGCTTCAAAGAGATAGCCCGGCGCAAACTGCGCAGCAAAGGCGAAGGGTAGGCCGAGCTTTGCCGCGAGCTGTGCGCTGTAACCGCTGGAGCCCAGTAGCCAGATGGGGACATGGGTGCCTTGGCCTGGAACGGCTTTAACGGTTTGGCGAGGGTCCGCATCGTCTAAATAACGGCGCAGCTCTTCAAGTAGCTCTGGAAAATCATCAACTCCTGCATGGGCGTGGCGGCGCATAGCCCGCATGGTGGCACCATCTGAGCCAGGCGCGCGGCCCAGGCCAAGGTCAATTCGCCCTGGGTAGAGGGTTTCCAGCGTGCCAAACTGCTCGGCAATCACTAACGGTGGGTGGTTAGGCAGCATAATACCCCCGCTACCCACGCGAATGGTAGATGTTTGCCCCGCCACATGGCCAATCAGTACGGCGGTGGCCGCACTGGCAATCCCTGCAATGTTGTGGTGTTCGGCTAACCAGTAGCGCTGATAGGCCCAAAGACTCCGTATGCTGGGCTAGAGAGAACGCTATCACGAAACGTTTCAGCAGCGCTGCCGCCTTGGCGGATGGGCGCTAGGTCAAGAACAGAGAGTACGGTTGAGGCAAGTTGGCTCATAAGTCACCTAATAAACATGCATGGTCGGCGGGCCAAGTTGTTAGCACGCTTCATAATACTATGTTTATGCGGGCAGCAACGAGCAAAAACAAGGCGTCAAGCGAGCAGAGTTACTCTCGGGGCGGTGTGGGTCGCACTAGGATTTCATTAACGTCAACATGGGGTGGTTGCGACAGAGCATAGATCACCGCATTGGCGATATCGCGGTCTGCTAGCGCGTACTCGGGTGGTTCATCAAAGAAGGGAGTATCGACCATGCCAGGCTCAATCAGCGTCACCCGCATGCCGGTGCCGCGTAACTCCTCGCGCAGATTATAACCAATACCCGTTACTGCCCACTTAGTGGCGCTATACATGGAGCCTGGGATGGTGGTGCGGCCTGCGGCAGAGCCGGTTAAAAGAATATGACCCTGGCGGCGTTTTAGCTCTGGCAAGCAGGCTTGCAGCGTAAGGCCAACGCCGTAGACATTGGTGAGAATCATCTCCCGCCAAGCAACATGATCGGCGCTGCTAAACCCACCCGGTGAGCCACCGCGACCTGCATTGGCGAATACTGCATCAATGTGGCCAAAGGTTTCAATCGCCTGTTCCACCATAGCTTGCTGCTGGCTTAAGTCGGTGACATCAACTTCGCAGGTGAGTACGTTCTCTGGACCAAGCTCTTGAGCAAGCGATGTCAGCTTATCGGCTGAACGAGCGGCAAGTACCAACTGGTAGCCTTCACGAGCCGCTGCACGAGCGGTGGCCGCACCAATGCCGCTGGAAGCGCCGGTAATTAACAGTACGCGGTCATGCATCGCTTGCTCTCCTTGCTCATTAAACTGGGTGAGCTTTCAGCATGGCTAAAACCTAATCAGGTTGCAAATCGGGCTCAGCGCTGCTGTTTTTACTCTTTACGTTGCAGCATGGCAGAGAGGTCAAGAATCGACTGTGCCATATCCGCCATGCTTTTGCTTTGGTCCATTGAGGTTTTTCGCAGAAAGCGGTAGGCCTCCTCTTCACTCATGGACTGGTGCGCCATGATTAATCCTTTTGCCCGCTCGATTAGCTTGCGTTCACGGAGAGCCTTGCGGGTATTCTCCAGCTCGTCGCTTAGCCCCTGTAAGCGGCTGGATTGAGCATGAGTGAGCTCCAGTAGTGAGCGGCTAAGCGGAGAGTTGAGGGCGTTGGCGGTTAGGTCTCCAAGCGGCTGAGTAGAGTGAAGGGCTAGTAACTGTTCACAGGGCGCAGGCAGCGGTCTGTCAGGCTTCGCCTTCGTCTGTTCTAGCTCTGCTTGGGCCTGGACAATTTTATGATGGCAAAGGGCCGTTAATTGGGTATTCAGGGTGTCTTCAACCGTTTTAATCGTATCAATACGCAGGGTGGTGAGCTCGTACCAGGTTTCACCTAACGTATTGCCCGTATTGCCTGATGCCGTTTGGTGGTGAGAACGCTGGCAAGCAATATCTCGCAACTGACAAATGCCCGCCAGTGTTCTAGGAGAGAGGGATTGTTGCCAAGTCCCCAGAGCCTCTGGGGTGGCAAATTCTACAAAGGTGTCAAAGCAGCGCTGTTGAGCGTCAACCAACTGGTTCAGCAGCGTACGGTGGGCATTGTCGAAATGACCGAGAGTAAAACCAAAGGCGCCGCAGGCGCGCTCTTGCCCCGCCAGCTCTTTACCCTGCATAAGATGAAAAATAGCGACCAGGGCACGGGTAATGTCTGGGTCGACCGCTGTGTCGGCCGCTTCAAAAACAATCGCTAAGAGACTGCTAATGAGATGGTTAAACGCTTGAGTTGCTGCATCTGGCGATATGTTGAAGGTCTCAATTGCATGCCGTAATACATCTAGTTCATCCAGTGACAGCCAGACGGCAGCAATGCGGCGTAATAAGCGCGCTGTCGCCTGTGGCCGTGACTCCTGGCTAAGCGCTTCGAGACGCTGACGCATCGAGGCTTCCGCCGCTTGACTATGCTGCAGGTAAGTGGCTCGTCGAGTTTTAAAACGCTGCCTTTTGAGGCTAAGTAAATCGTCGAGGCTCCTCGCTCGCGTTGAAGCACATGAATAAACTGGCTGATATCGCTGACGATATCTGCTGTGGTTGCTAAGTGGTGAAGGTTATCAATGTCGCAGCGCAGGGCGGTTAAGAGTAGCTGTTGGGCAGAAGACATGTTGATTTCCTTATTACTCGCCGCCTAAAGGTAAAAAGCCCCCACAGCGATGCGCATGCAGGGGCGGTGTTAATTAATATTAACGCAATGACAGCGCGCCTGCTCCTGTGTCTTTGCCTAGCGCATCACGATAGGCGCTGGCTTCTTCTGCTTCGGTGGCATCACTAAAGCGAACGACCAGTACGCAGGAGGCAAGTACCAATACGGTTAAGCCGAGGTAAAAGAGGCCTTGCTGGTAGCTGAGGCTTTCGCTACGGAATAGAAACGCTGCCGATACAGCGCCCCCGTTACCGCCTGCACCGACAATACCGGCCACTGCGCCCAAGGCTTTTTTATTGATAAAGGGCACCACACCAAAGGTGGCGCCTTCCGCCATCTGCACGAACAGGCTAAATACCAGCATGATGCCAATCGCCAAGCTGAGTACATGCATTTGCGAGAAGGCGACGAGAGCGATGCCTTCGCATACTAGTGCGATAAAGAGCCAGCGGACGCGTCCTTTTAGCCCACCCTGTTTAGCGAATAGGTCGGAAAAAACGCCGCCAAGGGTACGAGCAAAAATGTTCATTAAGCCGAACAGGCCTGCGATTAAGCCGGCGGTTGCCAGGGTAAGATCGAATTTATCGGAGAAGTAGATTGCCGCGATATTGTTGATGGTCAGCTCGACCCCAAAACAGAGTCCGTACACCACAAACAGCGCCCAAACGCGGATATCCTTTGCCGCCGCTAAAAAGCTCTGGGCTGCGCCATGCTCTCCGGTGGCTGGCGGTAGTTCACCGCGGGCGCGCAGCTCGCTGAAGTTGCCGGCTGGGGCATCTTGAGTGAACAGCCAGTAAGCGATACCGGTAAAAAATAGCACTACGCCAGGCACGACCATGGCCAGACGCGAGCCGAGCGCTTCATTAACGCCTAGCATCAGCATGCCCGCAAAAATCAACGGCATAACAATTTGTGTGGTGCCGCCGCCTAGGTTGCCCCAACCTGCGCTCGTGGCATTAGCTGTGCCAACCACATTGGGCGCAAACATCATGGTGGTGTGGTACTGGGTAATCACAAACGAAGCGCCGATAGCGCCAATCGCTAGGCGGGCCAGCAAAAACGTTTCAAAACTGTTAGCCAGACCAATGCCCATAACCGGAATGGAGCCGAGCATCAGTAGGCCTGTGTAGGTTTTACGTGGTCCAATACGATCACACAGCACGCCAATCAACAGGCGCACCCCCACGGTGATCGCCACCGAGGCAATAATGGTATTGCCGATTTGGGTTTGGGTGAGCGATAGATCCTCGCGAACCACCGCCATCAGCGGCGCAATGCCGAACCAGCCGAAAAAGCAGATATGAAATGCGAACCAGGAGAGGTGAAACGCGCGCATTTGCGGTGTTGAGAAGTTCAACAGTCGAATGCGGTTGGCTTTATTGCGAATGTCCATGGATGGCCTCACAGAGCATAGAACGAGTTTGCCGAGACACAACGCATCAGGCGTTGCGTGGTTACGAGAACATGCCTTCGCCGTTGAAGGTCAGGTTCGACGCACTCGTACCCTTGCGGGCCTGGTCCACGCCTACTACTACTGCATAGCAATAAGCAAATACTCCGCCATCTGTCTTTTTAAATATTTAAATCAGTTGCTTAATGTTTTTTCAAAGCAGTGCTAAGGGAAATAAAATCACTAGATTCATCAAGTGAGCGCACTCCTCATGAGCAGAGTGCGCCAAGTTGGGGCAGTGCTGGATGGCTGAAGGGAGTTATTCGTGCAGATATACTGCATCAATATCCAGGGTTGAGCGTTGGCCGATGGCATCAAAGTTAGCCGTGATCCAGTTGTCGGCGGCTTCTCTCCCTTGGTCAAACAGGTGGCATAAAAATGGCCATTCAGAGTTGAGTTTGCTTGAAACCGATAAGCTATCGAGTGCCTGATCGCCACTAATGCGGTGAAAAAGCGACTGCTGGTAGCAGTTTTCAATACCCTGCTCTTCAAGGGTACGTTTCAACAGCGCGATCATGCGCACTTCTTTAATCAGCGCGGCATTAAAGGTGATTTCGTTAAGGCGGTTCATAATGGCCGAAGCGGAGGTGGGTAGTTCATCACGGCGAATCGGGTTGATCTGTACCAACAGAATATCCCTTGCGCTGCACTCTTCCATTAAGGGGAAGAGGGCTGGGTTGCCCATGTAGCCGCCGTCCCAATATGCTTCGCCGTCGATTTCCACAGACTGGAACATAAAGGGCAGACAAGCCGATGCCATGACCGCATCAACGCTCATCTCTTCTCGACGAAACACACGCGGTTTGCCGGTGCGCACGTTAGTAGCTGCCACAAAGAGCTTTAGCTGGTCGCACTGGCGTACCCGCTCAAAGTCGATGTGGGCCGCCACAATATCGCGCAATGGATTCAAATTGAGCGGGTTGAGTTGGTAGGGCGACACCAGGCGAGTCATCAAGTCCATGGCGATATAGCCGGGGGAGTGCTCCAAACTCCAATTGCCGGTTAATACATCCATCGGCGAGCGGCGGATAGGACTTGCCATGCCCGCGCGGCTTACCGCCTTCCAAAAATCCCTGAGAGATTGCCGGGCGGCCTGTTTACCACCACGGGTAAGGGCATCTGCCATGACTACGCCATTCATAGCGCCTGCGCTGGTGCCACTAATGCGCTCAATCTCAATACGGTCATCTTCCAGAAGTCGATCAATAACTCCCCAGGTATAAGCACCATGGGCTCCACCGCCTTGTAGCGCGAGATCTAGCTTCTTTGCAGCTGCCATCGTCATCCTTACCGTCTGCGTTATGAGTGCCATGCTCAGCATGGCATAAATAACGCATTACGGAAGGAGTGTTATATGGGGAGCAATTTAAGGCGCATCAGCAAGCGGTGAAGGATGACTTGCTGACATCGGTATCTCATAAACAGCCTGCTCCATAAGCTGATCAAGTTGCTTAGCAAGTGCTACGCTTGCTTCCTCCATCAGTGCTAGGGAGGCCAGTTGACCCGTATGATCCCCTTGTCGTGCATAGCGCAAAGCGTCCAAGCCGCTTTCATGGAAGCGGCGGTGAGGAGCCGCCAGCGAGCGATACGCCTCGGTATGTTTATAGCGCTGCCCCTCGCCCGTAAAGTACCAGCGGCCTAGCGTACAGTGCTGATGATCCACCATGTGATCCTCGAAATAGGCGGAAAGTATCTGTTGGTAGATCTGACTTTTCCAAACGGCGTGCTCTAGCTTGGCAGCGTGCAAACAGGCCGTCGTGGTGCTGTGGTGAATCACTTTATACATATGACGTGCTTGATCCATGAGTTGCTCTATCACCTGCTCTGCCGCTTGGGCTGCATTGGCCAGCGCCGTAGATGTTTCCCGCTGATGGGCCTGCACGCGAGCATCTTCTTTTAGCAATATGGCAACCTGCTCAATCCAGTGATCCAATTGGTGGCCTAGATGCTGCGTATGGTCGGCAAGGTGCTGGATATCGCTGACGATAGCAGGTAAGCCAGAGGGCTCCTGGTGTATATGAGCCTCCTCTAGCGCCGTGGTCATGGCAAGTGCACGGGTATGCCCGGCGTTACGGGATAGCTCTACACCGATTTTGCGTAGCTCGTGCAGCGCCTGTTCGCTAGCGAGTGGGGCTGCAGAGTGAACATCTGCCTGTTGGAAGCGTTGACACTGGTGTTTGATCGTCTGAGCCGTTTGTTCAGCATGATGAAGCCGCGCAAATAAGTCCGACAAAGTGGCTCGTTCACTCGCTAACTGCTCGGCATGGTGTTCGGCCCCCGTGCTTAATTAAGTCAGCATATCTGCTCCTTTGGACTGGAGCATGCTGATCGATTCAACCGGTGTCATCAGGCTAATAGCACGGCAACCATGAACGCTTTTTTCAGTCGCAAGCTGAGTACGCAGCTCGGTAACTTCATGCTCTAAACGGCGGATCGTTTGAAAGGGGTGCATAAAGGCAAACATGACCAATACCTGCAGTAGTGGATCGTTGTGTGATCTTTTGTCACAGAGTATGGCAGAGGGTTTCCATGTCTACCTGGAAAGAGTATCGATTCACGATCAAAATCAACCTCTTGCATATAAAAAGAGGGAGTATTTTCATGCTTCACGACTGCTTTTCTTAATTGTTAATGAGTGTGGGTAGTATCTTATACCTAAGTATTATTTAATTGTTATGGTTGCTGACGAGCGCCTAGCACTCAGGCCGCCACATATAAGCAGTAAACCTATTTCAGCGATGATTAGTGATAATTGACTGCTATTGCATGACCTATTTCTTCCTTAATATTCTTGGCTAATCCCGTAAATTATGGTGCACTAAACTAATAAGAAAATATTACCTTTGCGCTAAGGTGGTGCGCTAGGCAGCTGTTTTTTTAACCAATAATCATAATGAGCTGTGAAAGAGGTCTAGATGAAGGTCGCGAATACATCCCGGTTAAAGCTGACGCTACAAAGCAAAATGGTACTGTTGACGCTACTGCCCATGCTGGTGCTTGCGTTAGTACTATCGTTACTGGAGGTGCGTAGTTCCATGACGCGGATTGAAGAAACGTTAGCGGAACAGCGCGAGGTGCTGGTCGATGAGCGAGAGACGACAGTACGCTATTTAGTAGAGTCAGCACGTAATGCTATTTCGCATTTGGTTGACAATCCAAATCTAAGCGAAGCCGACGCGCAGGCAGAGGCCCAGCAAATTTTGCAAAATTTCCGTTTTGGGAAACGAGAACTGCGTTTTTGCTTTTAGCTATGATGGCACGGCAAAAGCACTGGCTGCAGCGCCCCAACGCATTGACACTAATATGTCGGGTATCACCGACAGGGAAGGTAACGCCTTTGTGGATGATCTTATTGAACGTGCGCGCAGCGGAAACGATAGCTTCTACGATTACCTATGGATTAACCCAGCGACAGGAGAGATTGAACCCAAACACTCGCTTTCCATTGCAATACCAGAATGGGATTGGATGATTGGGACGGGCATCTACCTAAGCGACATTGATGAAGGTCTGGAGGCCGTTGAAGTACAGGCGTGGCAAGAGTTTAAGCAGGAACCAATGGCAGAAAGGTTTGGTGACTCTACTACTGCTTATTACTGTGGGCGTTGTCATGGCACTGTTGGTTCGTCGCGCACTGAGCCCGATACGCCATGCTGCTGCTGCCATGAGTGAGGTAGCCTCCGGTGACGCGGATCTACCGACGCGCCTGACCGTCGAGACAGACGATGAGGTGGGTAACTTGGCTCGACAGTTTAATGCCTTTATTGAACGTATCCAGCTGACGTTGCAAGATTTTAATCGAACCACGCAAAGTGTGTTGCTAGCCTCGCGTGAGATTGCTCAAGGCACTAACGAGCTAGCCAGCCGTACCGAGCAGGCAGCCGCTAATTTACAGCAAACCTCCTCGTCGGTAGAGGAAATTACTTACACCGTATATAACACCACCGAGGGTGCCGACCAGGCATCTCAACTGTCCAATAGTGCTGTTGACGTGGCGCGTCAGGGCAATTCCGCTATGCAGCGGGTGGAAAGCACCATGGCTGAAATCGACCAATCAGCTACTCAGATCGGCGAAATCATTACCATGATGGATGCCATTGCCTTTCAAACCATTATATTGGCGCTGAATGCGTCAGTAGAGGCGGCTCGTGCGGGCGAGCATGGTCGTGGTTTTGCCGTCGTTGCTGAAGAGGTACGGAAGCTAGCGGGTCGCTCCAGCGAGGCGGCAGGTGAAATCCGTCAATTGATCGATAATTCCGTTAAGCGTACCCGCGAGGGCAGTGAACTTGTGCACGATGCTGGAGCTACCATGCAGGAGATCGTTGACAGCGTGACACGGGTTACCGATGTCATTGCCGAAATCAGTGCGGGTGCCCGTGAGCAGAGTTCAGGCATTAGCGAGATCAATAAGGCCGTCGCGGAAATGGATAGCATGACTCAGCAGAATGCGACTATCGTGCAGCAAAGTGCAACCGCTGCCCAGCAGCTGCGGGAGGGAGCAGAGCGCTTATCGACACTGCTAGCCGCGTTTGTATTGGGTGATTCGGCAGCTTCAACAGCGTTACCTAGCCAAACTTCAAGCGCCCGACCGGCTAGCAACATGCCCTCTCGGTCGCCTAGTCGTCAGCTCGAACACGAGCATGATGAGTGGGACTCCTTCTAAGCCTTGGGCGAAGCAACAAACACCTAGCTTGTCTGGGTGTTTGTTGCAGTTGGTTCCTACCCTTTAGCGGCGAGCTAACGACAGTGCGGTAGGGCAGTTAATCACCTGAGAAGTAGCTAACCACTCCTCATCAGGGTAGTAAGCAAAGACATACTGGTTCTCTTTCAAACTATCAATCAGCGGATATGTGATGTCTTCACGCACGGCGGGGCAGCCGTGGCTACGGACAAGGCGGCCGGTTTGCGCAATAAAGTCATCGCTAACATAGTCGGCGCCGTGCATAACAATTGCTCGCTCAAAAGCTAGATCGTTCACTTCTGGCTCCAGGCCGTCCAGGCGCAGCGAATAGCCATTACGGCCGTAGTAGCTATTCATAGTGCGGAACAGGCCAATGCTGGACTGATGGCTGTCAGGTGTATTCGAGAAAGCACTAGCCACCGCATCGCCAGAGCCCTGGCCATGTGACACCAGCTCTTCAAACAACAGGGTATGCTGGTGAAGGTCAAATACCCACATGCGTGGCTCTGAAGAGGGGAGCGAGTAATCAATTACGGCTAGGCGCTCTGCTGATGGGTCTGCACAGCTTAGTGCCTGGGCAGCAAGGCGCAGTGCCTCGGGCGTGGCCCCTGGTGCTAACTGGAGTAACTGGTGGTGAAGAGGAGAAACACCTGCGGCCGGTGCTGTTGCCACCTGGGAGAAAAAACTCGCCGCTTGAAGCGGGTAAGAAAGTAACACGAAAGGTAAAGAAAACAGTACAGTGGTGATGCGTGAGCGAAAAAGCATGGGTGCAATCCTGACTAAAGTGGCGAAAAAAGGGTACACACGTAGAGTCATCACGAGTAAACGTAAACGGCTATGATAAAAAACGCGTATCGGTACGTGAACAGATGATATGACGTTAAGCAAAAAGAGAGAAGCCACACCACAACGCTGCATAGTAACGCAAGGTGAGGCGATGAACGACAATCAGCCACTAAGACGATGGGCGATAGGGGCCGCGCTCTGTCTGACGCTGACCTACCCACTGATGGCCACCGCAAGCGAACCCGCTAGCGAAGCGTTACAGCAAGCGCTGACACAACGCATTCAGCAAAGCGGAGAAGCGCTGCCGGTAGAGTCGTTTTACCAACTGAGGGATGGGCAGCCTGCTTGGCAGGCTATCAACCGTGTTGAAGCGCTGGTCAGCGCATTGAATAGCCTCGTGGATGACGGTTTAACGCCGAGTGATTATCAAGCCGCTTCGCTGTTGGATGATTTTCAGCTTAGCCAGCAGCTAGACGCCCAAGCGAAAGCAAGCTTCGATGTGCGCGCTACCCGTTCGCTGCTGTTAGCACTGGATCATTTATCGCTAGGTAAAGTGAACCCAAAAGACGTCGAGCCCAACTGGGACTTGCCACGCCCTGAGCGGAGTTATGCACTTCCTCGGGTAGTGCAGGCGGTTGAAGAGGGTGATGTGCATCAGGCGCTGGCTTTCGCTCGCCCCGCATCTCCTGAGTATGCTGAGCTGCGCGAAACGTTGACGCCTTACCGCCGTTTGGCAGAGCAGGGCAGCGTGCCTTACTTACCGGGGCGTGAGGGGTCGCTGCATCCCGGCGATATTGATGACGACATTCAAACGCTACGCCAGCGCCTGACACTCTGGGGGGAGCCGCATCTGTTAGCGGCGGATAGCAGCGCTTACCCTATGATTGGGGCGCAGTCTGCCGGCGGCGACCATCGCGCCTTTGATAGTGAGGTAGAGCGGGCGGTGATACGTTTTCAGCGGCGTCACCAGCTACAAGAGGATGGCGTGGTTGGCGAGCGCACCCGCTTGGCGCTCAATATGCCGGTAACTGCGCGTATTGATCAACTGCGCGTTAATCTGGAGCGTGCCCGCTGGATTCGGCCGATACAGCAGTCTGAGCCTCGGGTATGGGTCGATATCGCGGGCTATCGGTTGCACTATGTTCGCCCTAACGGCCAGCACTGGGATACCCGTGTGGTAGTGGGGACACCCAGCCGTGAAACGCCGATTATTCACTCCTCCATCAGCCATTTAACGGTTAATCCGAGCTGGACGATTCCGCCTACGATTATGCGTGAAGATGTGCTGCCACGGGTTCGCCAGGATGTGGACTATCTAACGCGACAGAATATTCAGGTCGTGAGCCTAGCCGGTGAAACGTTGGATGCCCAAACGATTGATTGGCAGCGCCCTGGTGGGGTGATGCTTCGTCAGGTAGCGGGCAGCAGTAACCCACTTGGGCGTGTAGTGGTGCGCTTTCCCAATAACGATATGATTTACTTGCACGATACCCCGGCTAGAGGGCTTTTTCAGCGGGATCAGCGGGCGCTGAGTTCCGGGTGTGTCCGTGTGGAAGGCGTAACGGAGTTCGCGCAACTGTTGCTGCAAGATAGCGGGAGCCGCTACCAGCTCAGCTCGTTGATCAATAGTGGCCGCAGTGACCGTAACGTTAGCTTGCCCACGCGTATTCCTGTGGGACTGCACTATTTGACTGCTTGGCCTAATAGCCAAGGAGAAGTGGTGTGCAGAGAGGATATCTACCGCCGCGATGCCGCGCTACTAGCCGCACTCTCTACCGGAACGGCATAGCAAGCGCTGCTTGAAAGCCAACGATAAAAAAGCCGCCCCTGCGTGTGGGCGGCTTATTGCGTTAGCGTTGTTAAAAGAGATTACTGAACGCTTTCGTCACTCTCATCAGCGCGCTGGTTGTTAGCGACGCTAATGTTGCCTGTCTCACCACTTTCAAGCGCGGCTAGCATAGGCTCTGCTTGGCGCTGGAAAGCAATTAGCGTATCGCCACTTAGGCTGGTGTTTTCCGGTAGCTCTACGGTCATCGCGTTGACTGGCGTGTTATTCACGATGACTTCGTAGTGCAGGTGAGGGCCGGTGCTGCGCCCAGTGTTACCAGACAATGCAATACGCTCACCCATCGTTATACGCTCGCCTTGGCTAACCAGGGGCTTGGAGAGGTGCAGATAGCGAGTGCGGTAGCCGTTATCGTGGCGTACAACAATGTAACGCCCTGCTGCATGGTGATTGCCGACACGCTCAACACGGCCATTGGCTGGCGCTGTGATGGGCGTGCCAATGGGCATCGCAAAGTCGGTGCCGTTGTGCGGGCTAACGCGACCGGTGACCGGGTGCAGGCGGCGCGGGTTAAAGTTGGAGCTCAGGCGATAGCTGCCTTCAAACGGACGGCGCGCAAATGCAGGGTCGAGGCTGCTGCCTTCTGGGGTATAAAAGTTATCATCGTTGGCGTTGCGAACTACGGTTAGGTCCATCCGATCACCATCGTACTTCACTGCCAGTACGCGGGAGTCGAGGGTTTCGCCATCGATCATGTCGGACTCAACCAAGACCTGAAACTGATCCCCCCGGCGGCTGTCGCGACGGAAATCCAGCTTCTTCTCCAGGATGCGCGTCAGCTCGGTGACGGAGCTGCTGCTCAAACCCGTGGCTTGGGCTGAGCGAGCAAAGCTGCCGCTCACGTTACCAGCATAAAGGCGCTGTACCGGCTCACCTTGGCGCTCAATCGCTGTAATAGCATAGTGGTCGCTGTCGCGCTCAAGCAGAACCCCTTCGCGGGTGTTCTTCATCATGCGCAGAGCTAGCAGCTGGCCCTCTTCATCCAACTGGTAATCGAAGCTGTGGCCCGCTCTCCAGTGAGTCAGCATGCGCGGGTCCGGTAGGTCATCTAGTAGTGCTAATACTTCGCTGTAACCCAGGCCCAGCTCATTTTGCGCCAGCACGGCAAAGGTTTCACCGGATTCAACGATGTGTGTTTCCCACTCAGGAACAAATGGCTCGTCTGCCGCGAGTTCTAGTTCAAGGAAAGAGACATCGTCGTAAAGTTCTACGCCATAATCTTCATAAGAAGTAGCATCATAAGAAGTGGCATCAGCGATTTCGACGGAGTCGTCGACATTGAGCATGCCGCTTGTAATCGTGCCTAACACGATGGCCATATGAAGGGCACCGTCATCCAGTGCCCCCTCGTGCAGCGCTACCTGAGATTGGGCATCGCGTGGCTCAGCTTCACTCGCCATAGAGGCTTCTGCGCTGGTAATCACGTCGAGATCAACGATCTCGGTGGCAGCTAATTCACTTAAGGGGATATGTTCCCGGGTAGCGTCGAGCGCGCGCGAGGCACGGTCAATCGCTTCTGCAACGGGCGCTCGCTCTTGGCGAAGCGAAGGCACGCCCGGGGCAGAATCACTGGGAAGCGGAACTAACACGCTTTCCAGCGGAGTCTGGGGTTGGTTTAAATCGTGGTACGTGGTGATAAGTTTCTGTGCGCCCAGCACGGTGACCATGGTGGCCACGGGTAACAGTAATAATTTATGCGTGCGGGGCAGCGAATGAAGGATTCGCAACATGGGTAAATGGGCCGCCGAGTTCGTGAAATAAAAGTAACATGATAGTAAGCAAACTCGGGAACCATACCCCATGGAGGCAGGAGTGAATAGACTGTACATCTATACACAAAACATACTTCCGCTAAAAAGCGGAATTATTCAACTTGGGTGAGGATTTATGAACGCCGTTTGCTAACAAAAGTAACTTTGAACGTGCATGCTGGTGTGCGACGGCCCTCATTATTTTGCTCTTAACCATAGACGTAAATTAGGCATTGCGAAAGCTGTTATACAGCTTGCGTCTAATTTAAAAGGCTTTTATCTCTTTTTGCGACTTTAATGAGCAGCCAAACAGGGTCTGAGTGAGAGGATCTACACCACGTTAGCAGCCTATACGATGATCATTACTCAAATAATTGAGGCAGCGTTAAAGATAACGAACAGTTTTTTTGTAATTTTTTGTATTTTTGGCGAGTGAGCTTTTGTCTTAGCGCGCTGCCGTTTACGCAGTGTTTGTCAGCGAACGAGTACTCGACGCTATTTCCTGGCATTCTAGTGGTATTTTTTCGAAGATGAAGTGGGTTGTTTCGCTGTATGGCGTCGAGGAAATCGAAATGTCTCGGGTAACACTAGCGCAGTGGCAGATGCTGGCCGCCGTGGTGGATCACGGTGGATTCGCACGGGCGGCAGAGGCTATCCACAAAAGTCCCTCCACGCTTAATCATGCGGTCCATAAATTAGAAGAGCAGTTGGGTATTCAGGTGCTTGAGCCGGTAGGTCGACAGGTGCGCCTAACAGAAGCAGGCGAGCTGCTGCTTCGCCGTGCGCGCCAATTGATCGAGAGTGCGGCGTCACTGGAAGATGTAGCGTCGCGGCTTGCGGCGGGTTTAGAGGCTGAAGGGGGGGTGGGCATCGACCAAATTTTTCCTGCGGCTGCTCAGGCAAAAGCGTTGGAGCGCTTCTCTGACACCTATCCGCAGGTCAGAGTGCAGCTTCACGAGAGCGTGCTCAATGGCGGTACGGAAATGCTCTACGACGGCCGGGCGGACTTGGTGATTTCTGGCATCGAAGCGCAGGGATTTCTGGGGGAGCCGCTAGTGAATGTGCGTTTTGTGGCCGTCGCGCCTCCACGCCATGCGCTGCATCAGTTGGGGCGCTCGCTGGATTTGCGCGACTTGGCGCAGCATCGACAGTTAGTGGTGCGCGACTCGGCGCTACGCCAGTCTACCAACGCTGGCTGGTTAAAAGCCGAGCAGCGCTGGACCGTGGGGCATGTGAGTACGTCATTAGATATGCTGCTGCGCGGGCTAGGGTTTGCCTGGATACCGTGAACGCGTATTGCCGATGAGCTGGCCAGCGGTCAGTTGAAGCCGCTGCCGCTAAGCGCCGGGGGTATACGCGAAGTCCCCGTTCAATTGATCTTCCGTGAGCGTGACCGAGCAGGCCCCGCGGCCCATGCCATGGCGGCAGCGTTAAAGCGGGCAGTAAAAGAAGTCTGCGAGCAACGTTCGATTCCCTCGAATGAACAGCCGTAAAACATGCGCTTGAGCCTGAATCAGTCGGGGGTATGCTGAACGTCAATCACAGTATAAAACGTTCAACGTAGGAGACGCCTGATGGGACTGCTTGTAAACGGTGAGTGGGTAGACCAGTGGTACGACACCAAAAAGCATGGCGGTGAGTTTGTACGTGAGTCTGCGCAACTGCGCGATTGGGTGGGCAGTAGTGAAGAGTCGCAAGGCGACAGTTATCCGGCCCAAGCGGATCGCTACCACCTTTATGTATCGCTCGCCTGCCCCTGGGCGCACCGTGCGCTAATCATGCGCAAACTGAAAGGTCTGGAACCGTTGATAGGTACTTCTCACGTTAGCCCACTGATGCTGGGCAACGGTTGGACATACCATCAAGACGAAGGCGCCAGCGGCGATCCGATCAATCACGCTGAGTTTCACCACCAGCTCTATACCATGACCAACCCGACCTACACTGGGCGGGTCACGGTGCCGGTATTGTGGGATAAACAGCGCAGCGCGATTATCAATAACGAATCCGCTGATTTGCTGCGTATCTTCAACCGAGCCTTCGATGAGCTGACAGGCAATAACCTGGATTTCTACCCAGAAGATCTGCGCAGCGTCATCGACGAAGTAAATGATGACGTATACGACCATATCAATAATGGCGTTTACAAATCCGGGTTCGCCACCGAGCAGCAGGTGTATGAGAAGCATGTGACCGCACTCTTTGATGCGTTAGAGCGTATTGAGAAGCGACTGGCAGAGCATCGCTACCTAGCGGGGGAGTGGCTCACCGAAGCGGATATTCGCCTCTTCACAACGCTAATTCGCTTTGACGCGGTCTACTTTGGCCACTTCAAGTGTAATTTCAAACGCATTGAAGATTACCCGAATCTTTCCAACTACGTGTGTGAGCTTTACCAGTGGCCGGGCGTGGCGGAGACCGTCAATATGGATCATATCAAGCGACACTACTATTACAGCCACGACACGATTAATCCCACGCGTATTTGTACCAGCAGGCCCGCTACTGGACTTTATGCGCCCGCACGACCGGGAGCGTTTGCCGGGGCAGGGGATACGACGCCGCTAAGCCGCTAAATGCTGTACGCTATGTACGAAAAAGGGCCACCCGCTTGGGTGGCCCTTTTCTATATTGCTGTGTATCAGCAAACAAACGTGTTACTCGTTGGCATCTACTGCTTCACGAGTAGACTGCCAAGCGCTCTGTGCACCTTCTTTAGTGGTTTGCCAAGCATCGCGTGCGTTCGCTTTGGTTTGTTCCCACCAGTCGCGATCATACGTTGGGAATGACTCCACTTCTTCAGATGTAGCTTCCAACATGATGCGATGCTCAGTGTCGCCATCGTTTTCAGTATGCGTCTCAAGCGTAAATTGGTCAGTGTTCACTACAATTTCGCGTCCGCCTAAGCCAAGTACAGCGCCACTCTCGATTACGAGGGCTGAAATACGCATCTCTTCGTCAAACAAAATGTCATCGACTTCGCCAATCTCTTCGCCTGACCCATTGGCAAAGAACACTTCTGCATCAAGGATATCATCGGCAGAGTACATACCCTGCGGCTCTGTTTGCGCCTGAACATTAAAGGCCATACCGCCAAGCAGTGCCGTTGTAATTGCAGTCGTGAGGATTGATTTACGCATAGCTTCTCTCCATGTGGCTATAAAAGTAGCGTTTTAACGCTAAGAATGACGGGGGGTCGCTTTAGCTGCCGAGCATCGTATGCGAGCAGAGGGTGGTGACCTTAGATCCCGTTCGCCCAATCATCAGCGCGGCGCTCCCGCCTCTTCGCGTTCCAGGCCATATTTCTGCTGTAGCTTACCCAACTAGTTGATCTTTCTTGCCGCCAATTTGCGACAACTCATCATCTGTCAGTTCGCCCCAGCTAGCGCTAGCTTTACCCTTCATTTCAGTCCATCTGCCTTCAATCTGATCCCAGTTCATGTGCATCACTCCTTGAAGTTTGTGAACGTCATCAGGCACCTCTCAGGTTAGACGACCTATACACAAGTGCAAGCTCGGGTATTGATATGGGTTAAATTAAAAAGGCTGGTCAGAACCTATCGGCAGTGTTAGGATGCGCCCTCCTCGCATGTGTTGACCCCTCCATCATGACGATAAACGTTCTTCGCTGTCGCTGAGCCTCAATAGCCACGCTAAGCAGAAACGTTTGCGGGAACATCTCACCAGTTGCAGATGTTCATTGCTGTGAAGATGGCGCGCCTCCAGCATTTCACCAAACGGGTGAAATCGGCGCAGAAGGTCGCCACAGCGGTTGGCCCGCAAGTGCGGTGTTGCCAACCGAATGCTAGGTGCGACCGGCGTCTCCGACTCCACTGATGACGATATCCGCTATGCGGACCCTTGTTCTTTTGTTGCGCACCGTTACGCGCAGCATGAAACAGAGTCAGAGACGCTTACGATGTTTTTTGCCGGTACAGCCGGCCTACCAAGGTGTGATTAATGACCTCGACTTCTGTCGCCTCGCCGAGCTTCGGCGATCTGGCTCTTTTGCCTGCCGTTCTGTCTGCTGTTGAAGCACAGGGCTATGAAATTCCTTCGCCTATTCAGGCGCAGACGATTCCTGCGTTGCTGGAAGGCCGCGATATGCTGGGCCAAGCACAAACCGGTACCGGCAAAACTGCTGCCTTCGCACTGCCGCTGCTGTCGCGTCTCGATATGCAGCGCCGCGAGCCTCAAGTACTGGTGCTTGCACATACCCGCGAACTTGCTCAGCAGGTCGCTGTTTCCTTTAGTAAATATGGTCAAAACCTGCAGGGCTTAGAAGTTGCTACCCTGTGCGGTGGTCAAGAGTACCGTGAGCAGTTAGGCGCGCTGAAGCGTGGAGCCCAAGTGGTAGTGGGCACGCCGGGCCGCGTGATTGATCACCTGGGATCGTGGCAGCCTGAAGCTAGATGGCCTGTCTGCGCTGGTGCTGGACGAAGCCGACGAAATGCTGCGCATGGGCTTTATCGACGACGTAAAACGCGTGGTTGCCGATACCCCGAAAGATGCTCAGCGTGTGTTCTTCTCTGCGACGCTGCCGACTGAAATTGAGCGCATTGTTAACCGTTATTTGGTTAACCCGGTGAAGGTGGCGATTGAGTCGCGCACTACCACGGGGGAAAACATCGAACAGCGCATTGTTCGCGTTGACGGTGGCGCTAAGCTGGAAGCCGTGGCACGTATTCTTGAAGTCGAGCCGGTCGATGCCGCGATCGTCTTCGTACGTACCCGGGCTGCCTGTACCACACTGGTAGAGCAGCTAACGGCCCGTGGCGTGAACGCTGCTGGCCTGTCGGGTGACCTGGATCAGAGCCTGCGTGAGCGTACCATTACCCGCTTGAAGCGTGGCAAAGTGGACGTGCTGATTGCGACTGACGTTGCAGCCCGTGGTCTTGACGTTCCGCGTATCACGCACGTCATCTACTACGACCTGCCGCAAGATGCTGAAGCCTACACCCACCGTATCGGTCGTACCGGTCGTGCGGGCCGTAGCGGCATCGCGATTACTTTCGCAGGCTTCCGTGAAGGCCGTAAAGTGGGCTGGATGGAACAGGCAACCGGTCAGAAAATGACTGAAATGCCACTGCCTGACGAAGCCGCTATTCGTGCCCACCGTGATGAAGTTTTCCATCATCGCGTGGTTGCCGCGCTGACAAAAGGTGCAGAAGAGCAGCGCGCACTGGTCGAGCGTTTGGTGGAAGAGGGTCACGATGCCGTTGAGCTAGCCTGCGCGTTTGCCGCCATGGCCCGCGCCGACGAAGCGCCGATTGGTCGCCTTCAGGCACCGCGTAAAGAGAAGCCCATGCGCGATGGCGCACCGGGCAAGCCGGGCGGTGCTCGTCGCGAGCTCTGCAGCGCGCCCAGCGAAGGCATGACCCGCTACCGTGTTTCCGTTGGCCATAAAGACGGTGTGAAGCCGGGTCAACTGGTCGGCGCGCTGGCGAACGAAGGCGGCATTGAAGGCGCGCGTATCGGTCGTATCGATATTCGCAACGCTTTCTCGGTCGTTGAACTGCCTAGCGGTCTGCCTTCCACGATTCTAGCGAAAATGGCTCGTGCCCGTGTGGCCGGTCGCCCGCTGGAAATCAGCGAAGACCGTGCGCCTGAGCGTGCACCGCGCCGCCGCCGTGACGATGGTGACGCGCCGGTTCGCCGCCGCGAACGTGCGTAACTCAGTCTTGGGCGCTTAACATCGCCTAACGCTTGAGTCACGTCGATCCCCCTATGCCACTGGCCTCGTGCCAACTGGCGTAGGGGGATTTTTTTTGGCTACGCTATACGTACCTCACTTTGATAGTCACAAGGAGCATGCATGGACGCTGCGCTACACGAATGGAGCCTGTCACCCAAACAGGCGATTGCGCTGCAGTCACAACTCGCCCAGCAGTTAGAGAGCCGTGACCGCATCAACCCGGCGACGTATATCGCGGGGGTAGACATTGGCTTTGAAGAGGGCGGGGCGGTGACGCGGGCGGCAGTGGTGGTGTTGCAGTGGTTGCCAGAAGAGGCTCCGCATCTACCGGTGGTCGAGCAAGTGGTGCATCGCGAACCCACACGCATGCCCTATATTCCAGGGCTACTCTCCTTTCGCGAAATCCCCGCTGCGCTAGGTGCGTTTGCCAAGCTCAAGACTCAGCCACAGCTGGTGATGGTCGATGGCCAAGGCATCGCCCACCCCAGGCGGCTAGGGGTCGCGGCACATCTAGGGCTTTGGCTTGATCTACCTACCATCGGTATCGCCAAGTCACGGTTGACTGGTAAGCATGCAGAGGTTGGTGAAGCGCGGGGCGATTGGGTACCGCTCATGGCCGGGCAAGAGGTGATTGGTGCCGTACTACGCTCGCGGGCGAACGTAAAGCCGGTATTCGTCTCGCCGGGGCATCGGCTTTCGCTGGATACCTCCCTTGAGTGGGTAATGCGCTGCCTGGGCCCAACCAAGCTGCCTGAGCCGACCCGCTTGGCAGATCGGCTGGCATCGCGGCGAGATCAAAAGAAGCGTTAAATAAAGTCGATAAAAAGCTGCAGCAGGCTGGTCGCTTCTGGCGTCTCGCTAATCTCATTGAGTAGCTGGTCTGGGTTGTCACCCTGGTCACGCAGGGCTGCGCGCTGGCGCTCAATGTAGGCGCGCATGACGGGCGGTGAAAACTCAGGGTGAAACTGCGCGCGCCATTGGCGCGGCCCGTAGGGTAGCGCTTGGGGGGCGTCGTGGCAGTTGTGGGCCAGAATAGTAGCGCCATGAGGAAGCTGCATCACCGACTGAGCGTGGGTGAGGTGAGCAGGAAAGGGCCCGGGTAGTTGGCTAAAGAGCGGGTCTTGCTGGCCTGCCTGCGTTAAGCGGACCGTCCGAGTGCCCGATTCTCGGCCAGCGGGGTGATAGTCGCTAATACCGCCAAACGCCGCCGCCATTAGCTGATGGCCATAACAAACGCCCAGCAGCGGCAGGTTATCGGCCAGTGCTTGCTGCAGCCAGGGTTTTAGCGCCTCGCTCCAGGAGGGCTGCTCGCTCACCATGCTGTGAGAACCGGTAATCACGGCACCTGCAATGTCCTCGGGAGGCGTCGCCGTCAGCCGCGCATCCCACACCTTTAGCGTTAACTGCTCGGGTAACGCATCGTTCAGCCGCCGGATAAACAGCTGCTCAAAATCACCGTGTTGGTCGACCACTTCAGGGAAGGCTTACCCGGTTTTAATAATGACTAAAGAGGCCATGGCATTCTCGTTATCGTGTCGCGGCGGTGGAAAGATAGCCGAATCAGGTCATTACGCTGTAAGCTGAAACGTCTTGTTTAATTACCGTTTTACCATACATTAGGAGCTTGATATGCAACAGATTACTCGTGCAGGGCAGCCGATAGATGTAGCAGGTACTCTACCTGTCGTTGGGCAAGCTGCCCCGGCGATGACGCTGACCAACAGCGACCTGGAAGATGTCACGCTGGACACCTACCAAGGCAAACGTAAAGTGTTGAACATTATACCCAGTGTGGACACGCCCACCTGTGCGATGTCTACCCGGCGGTTTAATGAGCTGGCCTCCAGCCTGCAAGATACCGTTGTACTGGTAGTCTCGGCTGACCTGCCGTTCGCCGCCAAGCGCTTCTGCGGAGCCGAAGGGCTGGATAACGTTGAGACGCTCTCCACCTTCCGCCATCGGGAGTTCCAGGAAGCCTGGGGCGTGGCGCTGTGTAACAACAGCATGGAAGGGCTGTGTGCCCGCGCGGTCGTCGTACTGGATGCGGACAACCGCGTGCTACATAGCGAGCTGGTAAGCGAGCTGAAAGACGAGCCGGATTACGAAGCGGCTCTCGCGGTGCTCAACGGCTAATTCGTTCGCGCCCTTGTTGGGCAGCCCCCACCAGCGCGCTAATCAAGCGCTGCTGGGGGCGGTTGAAAATCAGCCACTCGGGGTGCCACTGTACACCAATCAGAAAGTCGTGAGCTTCGGACTCGATCCCCTGTACCAGTCCATCTCTGTCTCTCGCGACGATTTTAATGCCTTTTCCCGCCTGGTTAACGGCCTGGTGATGTAGGCTATTCACACGGCACCAAGTCACTCCCAGCAGTTGATACAGTTGGCTGTCTCCGGCGATATCCACCGTTTTACGCGGCAGCACGGTGCGACGCCGCTTCAACCCTTCATGGGTCGTATAAATATCGGGGTCCAGCGTGCCGCCCAAATGTACGTTAATTAACTGAGCGCCCCGGCAGATGCCAAGCACCGGCGTGTTTTGCGGAATGAACCGATTCAACAAGCTCAATTCTAACTCGTCCCGGGCGGGGTCCAAGCGCACGTCGAGCTGGACTTCGCCGCCGTACAGTTGCGCTTGAATATCATCGCCGCCGCCGATGATCAGCCCATCCAGGTGCTCGGGCATAGGGCGAGAGGGCGACAGACGTAGCGGTTTGCCGCCGTGACGCCATACGGCAAACCAGTCAAAGCACCAGGCAAGCTGGCTTTTACGATCCGAGGTGGTAATTCCGATGAGTGGTCGAGGCATGCAGGCGGCGTCTCGTCTTTCCAGTAGGGTGAAGGGGGAGCGTCGTTTTAAGAAGCGCTAAATGGCCTCAGTAGCTTAGTTTTTAAGCGGGCCCACCATGGCTTGCTATGCTCGTCGATGTACTCATCGCAGCGCGCCCGCAATACTTGGTCGTCAGCAGCCAGCTTCTCTACCTCTACCCAGCGGTTCCACTCCACCACTGACCCCCAGCCCGGCTGAGAGAGCTGCGCGTTAGGTAAGCGGTAGTGAAAGGTCGGGCGCGGTTTGGTGAGCTCGCCATGCAGCAGCTCGTGGGGGTGGTCGGGGCGCAAATAGGCAAACAGCGGGAGCAGATCCAACTCCCGATTACGAGTCGGGTTATAGTGTAAATAGTCGTCGATAAAGGTATCTAGATCCGGTTGGTAGCGGACGTCCAGCACCTTCAGGGCATACTCTTTGTGAAACGGGTTGGCGTGAGGCAGCACTTCGCGGGTGATATCCACCTTAATTTCTTCACGCAGCCAATTGGCCAGCAGCAGGTAGGCGCGCATCATGGCGAGCAGGTACTCCACCTCCTGGCTTTCCACCTCAGGGTTCAGGTGTAGTCCAAAACCATAGAGCAGGCTGGCATCGGTGCCTTTTGGCGCCTTTTTCCCGCAGCGTTTCAAAGAGCGTATCGAGTGTTTCTAGCTCGTCCCAAGGAATAGGCGGGCAGACGATTTCGGTGGGCACCAAGCCGGTCACCATATCGCCGATCAGCTCGCGGGTTTTTTGGTGAAACTCTACTCGCCGCTGGTGCTGCTGGCGCGCCCATTCACTGTCGCTTTCATGGTGCTCTTCCAGCAGTGCTTTATCAGGGTGGGCGTATTGGGTATCCAGCTCAATGCCAAACTCTCCCCAACGTGTGCCTTCCACCTGTAGCCGATGAGGGCTGACCACGTTAAGCTCCCCACCAAATAGCGTGCGCACCAGCTCAGCCGTCTCGCGGGGCGGTAGCCCGGCAAACTCGATTTCAACGCCGACGCAGCGTGTTTGGCCATCTTTATTTACGCGTTTGGGTGGGGCTTGCAGCGTCATCTCGGTATCCTTGAGAGGAACGTTTGAAGGGTCAGCCTATCATAGTCACGCGTTGAGGCTGAGCGTAATCAACGAAGTAAATGTTAATCACCGGTACCTGTGGCCGGTCTATGTCGGGAGTGACGTGTGCGACAGCACTGGATAACCAAAATCATCGTAGGCGTAGTGCTCAGCATGCTGCTCAGCGCGGCGGCACTGGCGCAGAGTGTTTCCTTGCCTAACCTGACGGGTGGCGACTCGTCGGAACAGGCCGAGGTAAGTAACGAAGATTTTCAGCGCTCGCTTAGCGATGTGATCTCCATGCTCGAAAACGAGCAGCAGCGTACTGCGCTACTTGAGTCGCTGCGGGAGCTTCAGGTAAGCACCGATGCGGCCGAAGACGAGGGCGTGGTAAGGCAAGGCCTGCTAGGTGCACTGGCCGATACGCTAACCGACATTGGCGAACAGGCCCAGGCTGGTGATTCACCGATTGACGAGTGGTCACGCCAGCTAGTGCAGGGGGCGGATGACTTACGCGCTTTAAATGATGGCGCTGACCAAGGGGAGGCCATTCGCGCGGTGGCCGACGGCGCCGTGCTGGCCTTTGTATGGAGCGCGCTGTTGGTAGTGATGATTGCCTTTGGCCGCTTAGTCGCCACGCGTCGCCACTGGCCGTTGGATCTTCCCCGCGACCCCAAAGCGTGGCTACTGGCGGTGCACTTTTTACGTCGCATGCTGCCGTGGACGCTGGCGTTTGCCATTACGCTCGGTATTGGTCAAATCCTGCCTTACAGCCCAGGGCGTGCCGTGGTGCTGGTGGTGGCATATATCTGCCTATGTGGCCGCGCGCTCTCGGTAGTGTTTGAGACCGTGATCGCCTTCTTCAGTCGGGGCCATCGCTTCCCCGCGGTGCAGGTGCTACAGCATAAAGCGCTGCGTGGCCTGTTTGTGATTGGCGCGTTGATTGCTCTGGGCGATGCGGTGAACTCCACGCGCTTAGTAGAACTACTAGGCGCAGAGCTTTCCGGCTTGGTATCGGTGCTGGCGAACATGCTGGCAGCACTGCTATCGGCGCGCTTTATCTTTAAGTTTCAGCGCCCTATACGCCATCTGATTTGCAACCGGCCTTACAAGCAGCGCCGGGATGCCAGCGCCGCTGTTGAGATGATTCGTGCCCTGGGCGGGCTTTGGCATATCCCCGCGCTATTGATGGTGGGCGGCTCGCTGCTGGCGATTTTTATTACCGTGGGCGATGTGGGCACGGCCCTGGCACGCTCGATTGTCTCTGCCAGCCTGCTGGTATTAACGCTAGTGGTCACTGGGCTGTTGCGTCGGCAATCAGAGCGGCTTAATAAACGCCGTCATCGCCGCCGTTTTAGCCAGTACCGCAAGCGCTTAGAGCGCTTTGGCTTTGTGCTGGCGCATATCTGCGCGTGGATGGTGTTTGCCGAGCTCTCCATGCAGGTATGGGGAGGGTCGCTGTTTGGGCTGGGGCAGCAGGCCGTGGCGAGCGCCCGGATCGGGCAAGCGCTGGTGAGCCTTGGTGCTACGATTTTGCTGGCCTGGCTGGTATGGATTTTTGCCGATACGGCCATTCAGCGGGCGTTGACGTCGTCGGCTCGCTCCCGCGGGCGGCGCGTGAACCAGGCGCGGGCGCAAACCATTACGCCGATGATTCGCAACGTGATTTTTGTCGCTATTTTGATCATCGCGGTGATTGCGGGGCTAGCCAACCTTGGGGTGAACGTCACGCCACTGCTGGCGGGTGCCGGTGTGATCGGTCTGGCGATTGGTTTTGGTGCCCAAACCCTGGTGCAGGATTTAATCACCGGGTATTTTTATTCTGATTGAAGACTCGTTGGCGGTGGATGACTTTGTGCAAATCAACGGCCATATGGGCACAGTAGAAGGGTTAACACTGCGCACGGTGCGGCTGAGAGACCTGGATGGCGTGGTGCATATCATCACCTTTAGCCGCATTGAGTCGATCCACAATATGTCCCGCCAGTTCGGCATTGCCCTGATGCGTATTCGTATTCCGTTCGATATGAAAATCGACGATGCGATTACCCTCATGCAGGAGACCGCCCAGGAGCTGCGTAAAGACCCGATGATGCGCCACTATATTTGGTCGCCGCTGGAGATGCAGGGCGTGCAGGGCTTTGAAGAGGGCTGCCCGATTTTGCGGATGCGCTTTCGCACCGCGCCGGAAATGCAGTGGGATGTTTCCCGCGCCTTCAATCTGCTGCTGAAGCAGCGCATGGAAGCACAAGAGATCGATCTGGGCGTACCGCGTTTGAGTGTCAGCATGGAGGCACGCTCAGAGTCGCGTATGGAAGACACCTCCGGCACCGATTTAAGCATGGAGCGGGGCGAGGAGAGCAGCGCTTCTGCACAGGACGAGGCGCATAAAAAGCCTGCGCCGCCGAAGCCCGCACCGCGGCCCACCCAGGCAGAAATACGCCAGGATGAGCGGGAGCGCAACGGTGCTTCAGCCCATGCCAAGCCCCAGGCTCAAGGCAAACCCCAAAGCGAGGCCTATGCCCGCCCCCACGGTGAAAACGGAGATGAGTAACCAAGGCCCGCGCAGGCGACGCCAGCGGTTATAGAGCGAGACCGCGTGGCTGACGCGGTCGACTAGCTCATCGTGGCGGGAGATCGCGTTATCCGGCGGCAGCGAAAAATCATTGGCCACATCGCCCTGCCAGTGGGCGCCATGGGTTAGGCCCAACCGGGCGCGCAGGCGCCCAATGTCGCTCAGCGTGTGGTGAAGAGTATCGTAGGTTTCCCTGTGTGGGGCAACGGCGAGCACTGACGTGGCATCCTGGCGTAGCGCGCTGTTCGGGCAGCGGGCCACGGCACTGTTGATCTGATGGTCGTTCGCGTCAGGCGACAGAGCGAGGCGTTGATACAGGTCACGCATAATCCAGGTGATCACTCCCCAAGTGGTAACGGTTAATAGGTTTGCATCAGGTAATCATAGGCATTTTTGATACGTTGAAAACGTGCCGACGCCAGCGCTACCTGATGCTCACTTTCGGAATAGAAACGGTCAGGGTGGTGGAGTTGGGCCATGCGCCGATACGCCCGGCGCACGTCAGTTTTGCTCGCGCCGGGGGTTAACCCCAGCACGGCCAGGGCGCGGGTGGTGCGGTCAGGCGGTGGAGGGCTGCTGCGCTGATAGTGGCGTCGCCGAGCTTCTTCCTGGCGCGCCTGCTCTTGCCGGGCCTGCTCCTGACGCGCTTGCTCGGCTCTGGCTCTCTCTGCTCTGGCCTGTTCGGCGCTGGACTGCTCCGCCCGCGCTTTGGCACGGCGGGCGTCCTCTTTTTGCTGCTTTTTTTCCTGCTGTTTCTGCTTCTTTTCCTGCTGTTTATCCGCTTTGGCCCGCTGCTGCTGTTCAGCCTGTTCTTGCGATGCCTTCTCGCGTTGGGCGGCGTCGGCCTCTTCTTGCGCCTTCTGGGCGTAATAAGCCGGGTCGTGGGTTTGCCAATAGGCGTCTCGGCTTGGGTCTTCTGGTGGGCGCAAGGGCTGGCCGGTCAGCTCTTGAAAAAGCGTGCCCAAGGTGGCTGGAGCTACGTTTAGCAAATCGGCTAAAAAACGCAGGATATAATGATTGGCAAGCGAGATATCACCGTCGTCTGTCGCGACAGTAATCGCCTGGTGCATCACACTCAGGCTACGCTCTTTAGAGCACTCTTTGCGCACTACCTCGGCGGCGAGCTGGATGGCGTGCAGGTCTTGGCTGTGGGCAATGCTCATCACCGGCCCTAGTTCATGCCCGTGGCGAAACTGCGCCGTCACCTGGGCCAAACGGCGACGCCGCTGGCCTTCCGAGACGTGCTGGCGGTGCACCAGCACCCAGCCCAGCAGTAGCAGTGTAGCCGTATCCACTTGGCTGCGGCTTTTGAGCAGCAGCAGCTCAAAGGGTGAAAAACGGGCGATGGACATTCCCTAGCTCCAAGGCGAAGTAGTAAACCGTAGCCTCTGTTTAGCAGACCACTATGGCGAATTAACCATGGTATATCATCGTGTTTGGCAATGAAGTAGGAGATTAGTGAGGTGATCAACGTTGAGCGTAAAAATAGTTTCCAGCTACGCCTGTCGCGGCGGCTAAAAGAAGAAACGTCGCATACGCTCGATGTGTATCTGTTTGTGCCCAAAGAGCTGGGGTTAAGCCCCCAAGTCATCTCCGAAGAGGCATTTTACCACGGTGCGATTAGCGTCTCGCGCACCTACTACAGCGATGAATACCATCTGCCGCTGGTCCATAGCCGACTGGCCAGCCGTAACCAGTTGGGCAGCGACTCTTACCGCCTCAGCCTCAGCCTTTACGCCTATCAATACGTGGGTGCATTGGAGCGCACCACGCAACAACTGCTTTCTGATGCCCGTAAACTGCGTCGGGAGCCAGGCGATGACCCCTCCGCTTGGCAAGAGAAAGCCGACGCGCTGAGCGAGCAGCTCGCCGAGATGAGCGATCTCAGTGACGGCATATTAAAACGCCTACGGCGCAATCCGCCCAGTGACGAGCGGCTGTACAAATACTTTGCCAATATTGACAACTACCTCTCCTGGTTTACCGAACAGCAGCTATTAGCCCTAGTCGCGCATATGCCACGGGGCGGGCCGTTTAGTGATATCAAGCGGCGCTTTATTAACATTTGCCAGCGCGAAGGGGAGTACCGTCAGGCCCAGGAGTACAACGCTGAACGGGTCATGGAAGATCCGACTCGCATGTCGAATAAAATGCGCCTGCTGCGGCGCCTGATTGAGCAACCGATCACCCTCAAGCAGCGTGCCCTGGAGCTGGGTAGCGGCGAACAAAAGGCGGTCAAAGCGCTGGCCACGGCGGTGGTGATGGCGTTTGTGTCGCTGGGTGTTCTGCAGCTACGCAACGCCCTAGGGGATATTACCGCACTGTTTGTACTGGCCATGGCGCTGCTCTATGCGCTGCGGGAAGTTTTCAAAGACGATCTGCGTAACACCCTATGGCGCTGGCTGCGTCGCGGCCGTCCCAAGTGGCGTCGCCAATACATCGACCCCACCCGAAACGCCCTGGTGGGGCGGCAGCTTGAGTGGTTCGACTACAAGCGCTACTCTGCTCTGGATAGCGATATTCAGCAGATGCGGCGGCGCACCGTGGCCCAGCGTGACGAGGTGGTGATGCACTACCGCTCCAGCTCACGTATGTCGCCGACGCGCTTTCTCAGTGGTTATGAACACACCCGCGAAACGCTGCATATCGACCTCTCGATGCTGACCCGCCTAATGAGCAAAGAGAAACATCACATCTACCGTTTAAAAGAGGGCCAATCAGTGCGGGAGAGTGTTGAGCGGCGCCACCTGTTCAACCTAGTGATACGTGAAACCGGCAGCGAGGACACGCCCTATCTTGCCCGTTGGAAGGTCGTGGTCAGCCGTTCTGGCATCGTCGCGGTGGAAAGAGTCGCGGAGAGCAGCGCTGAACAAAATGGCAATAAACTGCGTTAGATCAAAATAGTCTCAACGCGCGGGCTTAGATACTTAGCTGGTATGGGTAAATTTTCTGCAGCGAACTAGTCTCAAAGAATAGGCAGGTGAGCCTTGAAAAGAGGGCTGACTCAAGGGCTGGGCGCAAGGAGGATAACCATGCAAGCTATCGATATCATGACACCCAAAGTGGTAAGTGTAGGGCCCGATACTGAAGTGCGTGACATTGCACAACTGTTGCTCAAACACCGGATCAGTGCGGTTCCCGTGGTAGATGATGAGCACCGGGTGGTTGGGATTGTCAGCGAAGGCGATTTGATGCGTCGGGTAAAAGATGACAGCGAGCATGGCCACTCGTGGTGGTTGACGCTGTTCAGCGGCGGCAAGGATGCTGGCGACTATGTTAAGTCTCATGGTCGTAAAGCCCATGAAGTGATGACCCCGAACCCCATGACCGTTGAAGAGAACACGCCGCTACATACCATTGCCCGGCTGTTAGAAAAGCACCACATTAAGCGCGTGCCGGTTGTGCGTGAAGGCAGGTTAGTGGGCATCGTCAGCCGCGCCAATTTGCTGCAAGGTATTGCCAACGCAGTGGTCGCATCAACGCAGTCGCCTACGGATGACCGCCAGATACGGGAGGCCATTCTGAATGAGGTGGAGCACCACACAGGCGTGCAAACTGCAGGCATCAGTGTGATTGTGGATGGCGGCGTGGTGGCCGTCTGGGGGTTGGTTGAATCCCTTGAGCAGAAACAGGCGGTGACGGTGGCTGCTGAGAACGTGCCGGGCGTTACCCGAGTTGAAAACCACCTGGGCATGATGCCTCGGGGTGTGGGGTATATATAGTCTTTGACAGCGCCTTTCCTGTGGTCTGAATACTCCTCTCGTAACCAGACCAATAGTGTTGAGGGAGTCGTTGATCGTGCCCGCTATGCAGCTATGCACTAGCGGGCATTTTCTACCTTATGAGACTGCCTTGATTGCTTGTTCCAGGCTCTCCACGCTGCGCTCCGTATGGTGCAGCTTATCCAGCCCAAACAGGCCTATGCGGAAAGTTTGGAAGTTGTCGCCCTCATCGCACATCAGCGGTACACCGCCTGCCACTTGCACGCCCGCCTGGGCAAGCTTGCCCACCAGGCCGCTATCCTCGCTATAGCACACCACTACGCCGGGTGCTTCAAAGCCTGGTGCAGCAACGCTTATAAATCCGTGGCGTTTCAGCATGGCGCGTACTTCACGTCCAATCGCCTGCTGCTCCTCTTTAACTTTGGCAAAACCGTAGTCGCGTGTCTCTTGCATGATATCGCGCAGTGTTCGCAAGGCATCTGTGGGCATAGTGGCATGATAAGCGTGCCCACCGTTCTCATAGGCCTGCATGATGCTATGCCACTTGCTCAGGTCACAGGCGAAGCTATTGCTCTGGGTCTCGTTCAAGCGCTGGGTGGCACGCTCTGAGAGCATCACCATGGCGCAGCAGGGGGACCCACTCCATCCTTTCTGCGGCGCACTCACTACCACATCAATGCCCAGTGCCTGCATATCTACCCATAGGGTACCAGCAGCAATGGCATCCAATACGAACAGGCCACCTACCGCGTGAGTTGCCTGCGCTAGCGCCTGAATATAGTCATCTGGAAGCAGCAAGCCTGCGGAGGTTTCGACCTGAGGCGCAAATACTACTGCGGGTTGCTCGCTGTGAATTCGCGCAACGGCCTCGTCAATGGGCACTGGCTGAAAGGAGGAGTGTGGCTCAACGGCATTCAGGCGTCGTGCTTTAAGTACGGTGTGCTGTTCAGTTAAGCGACCCATTTCAATAATTTGCGTCCAGCGATAGCCTAAACCAGCCGTTGCGGATGACCAGCGTTTTCTGGTCAAGAAGCAAACTGACGCGCCACTGCTTCCATACCAAAGGTGCCGCTACCGGGCACGATGACCGCCGCGTGTGCGTTATACACCTCTTTCAACGTGGCAGAAATATCGCGCATCACCGTTTGAAACTGTTGTGACATGTGATTCAAGGAGCGGTCCGTGTAGACCACTGAGTACTCAAGCAAGCCGTCGGGATCGACGTTGGGCAGTAAACCAGCCATGGCGTTCTCCTACTGTTAGAACAGTTAGTTATTCACTCTAAAGCGCGTGTTTACGTCTCAGAATACGGATAACCTCGCCGCGATGCCAATAGTGTTCATCACCAGGATATACGCATAGATATGACTAAAGTTGCATTTTAGTAAACGTTTACGTGTTGGCCGTAAACGTTTACTTTAACGCTTGAGGCTCTAATTAATGCCCTTTTGATTCAACTGCCAGAGCTGTATGAGGAGAACAGATGACCCTTAACGTCACCGTGTGGGGCGAAAACGTCCACGAGCAAACCAACGAGGTGGTAGCACGCATTTACCCAACCGGCATGCACCAGTGCATCGCCGACGGTTTGAATGAGTCAGAGGCGCTGTCCGCCACCGCCGTCACGCTGCAAGACCCAGAACAAGGGCTCAGCGAGGAGACACTGGAGAATACCGACGTGCTGCTATGGTGGGGCCACGCTGCCCACGTCGACGTGCTGGAAGAGACCGTTGATCGGGTGCAAAAACGCGTGCTGCAGGGCATGGGCTTGATCGTGCTGCACTCCGGCCACTACTCCAAAATCTTCAAACGGCTGATGGGGACTACCTGCTCGCTGAAATGGCGAGAAGCCGGTGAGCGTGAGCGCCTTTGGGTCGTTAATCCTGGCCACCCCATCGTGCAGGGCCTAGGGGATTATCTGGAGCTGCCCCATACCGAAATGTACGGCGAGCCATTTGCGGTACCTAACCCGGACGAAGTGATCTTTATCAGCGCCTTTGAAGGCGGTGAAGTGTTTCGCTCCGGCCTGACCTACAAGCGTGGCAACGGCAAGATTTTCTACTTCCGACCCGGCCATGAAACCTATCCGATCTACTACGACGAGCAGGTGAATCGGGTGCTCAAAAATGCCGTTGTCTGGGCACAGCCGGAAGGCTCACGCTGGATCGATAGCTGTCCCAACGTGCCCGCCGACCAGGCGCCCAACCCGGTCGAAATCAAAGGTGAAAGCCTGCATAAACCCGGCGAGGAGGGCTTCAAATGATCCGTTTAGCAATTATTGGCGCCGGCAGCATGGCGGGCGAACACGCCAAGCACTATGGCCGCATCGAAGGCGTTGAGGTCGTGGCCGTTTGCGACCGAGACTATCCTAAAGCCCAAGCGTTTGCCGAGCGCCACGGCATTGCTGACGTGTATCAAGACCTGGACGCCATGTTGGCCCGGGACGATATCCACGCGGTGAGCAACGTCACTCCGGATGGCGTACACAAGGTCACGTCGCTGGCTGCCATTGCCGCAGGTAAACACATTCTGTGTGAAAAGCCCCTAGCCACCAACGCCGAGGATGCCCATGAGATGGCCGCCGCCGCCCAGGCCGCCAACGTCACCAACATGGTCAACCTGAGCTACCGGGACGCCCCCGCCATTCAGCACGCCCGCGCGCTGATTACCGGCGGCGCGATTGGTACCGTGCGCCATGTAGACGCCAGCTACCGCCAAAGCTGGCTGGTGAGCAATGCCTGGGGCCGCTGGGACCAAGAAAGCCAGTGGCTATGGCGGCTCTCGGAAGCGCACGGCAGCAAAGGGGTGCTAGGCGATGTGGGCGTGCATATCGTCGATTTCGCCAGCTTCCCGGTGGGCGATATCACTCGGGTGAACTGCGAGCTGACCTGCTTCGATAAAGCGCCGGATAACCGCATTGGCGACTACGTGCTGACGCCAACGACACCGCGCTGATGCGCGTGCGCTTTGCCAACGGCGCCATGGGTACTATCCAAGCGACCCGTTGGGCCACCGGCCACCACAACTCGCTAACGCTGAGCGTTCACGGTGATAAAGGCGCGATTCGTGTGGATCTGGATGCCTCTAAAGACGACGTACAGGTATGCCTGAACGACGATGTGCATCCAGCCCGCTGGAGCACCGTTAAAGCGCCGCCCACGCCCAGCATTTATCAGCGCTTTATCGAGAGCATTCGCACGGGGGAGAACGACCAGCCCGATTTTGCCCGCGGTGCGGCCATTCAAACCGTGCTGGACGCCTGCTTTGTTTCCAGTTTGGAGGACCGCAGCCTGGCGATTGCCAGCTAACGAGACCGTTTAATTACGCATCTTCTAAACGCAAGACACCCAATAACAAGATGAGGACTCCACGATGCGCCAACCACTGAAAACATCGCTGCTAATGCTGACCCTGCTGCCCACGACGCTGCCTGCGATGGCCGCCGAGATCACCGTTGCCTGTGGCGACGGTGGGGCGGCGGATTTCTGCCCGGAGCTATCGCAGCGCTGGGCCGAGGCCAACGGCCATCAGGTCAATATCGTCACCACGCCCGCTTCGCCCACCGAAAAGCTCTCGCTTTATCAACAGCTGTTGGGCAGCCAATCGCAGGATGTTGATGTGCTGATGGTGGATATCGTCTGGCCGGGCCTGCTGGCAGAGCACTTGGTGGATTTGCACGATTACTTGCCGGAAGGCGCAGCAGAAGGATTTATTCCCTCGCTGATGGAGAAACACACCGTGCATGGCAAGCTGGTCGCGCTGCCGTGGTTTACCGATGCCGGACTGCTTTACTACCGCCACGACCTGCTTGAGCAGTACGGCGCTGACGTGCCGCAGACGTGGCAAGCGCTGACCGACACCGCCCGACGCATTCAAAACGCCGAGCGGGAAGCGGGTAACGAGCGCATGCATGGTTTCGTCTTTCAAGGGCGCGCTTACGAAGGGCTGACCACCAACGCGCTGGAGTGGGTGGCGAGCTACGGCGGCGGTACGTTCGTGGATGCCGGGGGGCAGGTCACGGTGAACAACCCCCAGGCGGTGGAAGCCCTGGCGCTAGCGGCTTCTTGGGTGGGGGATATCAGTCCAGAAGGTGTGCGTAACTACATGGAAGAGCAGGCTCGCGGCGTTTTCCAGGCGGGCAACGCGGTGTTTATGCGTAACTGGCCCTACGCGTGGTCGCTGGGCCAAGCGGACGGCACGCCGATCCAGAACAAGTTCAGCGTAGCGCCGCTGCCCAGCGGGCCAGAAGGGCAGTCGGTGGCAACGCTAGGCGGTTGGAACTGGGCGGTTTCCCGTTACTCGGATGAGCCGCAGGCGGCCGCTGACCTGGTGGCTTATCTCACCGCTGAAGCGCAGCAAAAAGCCCACGCCATCGAGTTTGGCCGCAACCCCACGCGCCCAGCGCTCTATGAAGATGAAGACGTGCTGGCCGCTCAGCCGTTTATCGGTGAGCTGTATGAGACGGTGATGAACGGCGTGCCGCGCCCGGCCAGCATTACCGGCGATGCCTATCCGCGGGTCTCCAACGCGATCTTCAACCGCGTGCACGATGCGCTGTCCGGCAGTATCACGCCGGAGCAGGCGGTGCAGCAGTTGGATAGCGAATTGGCGAGACTGGGACGGCGTGGCTGGTAGCGCGAGCGACGTTAGCGTCCGTGCATTCAGCGATTTTCGGCCCCGCTTTTTGTACAATCAGGGCCCGACTGGCTGAGGCATGGCATGAAACAGAACAAACCGAGCGCGCAAACCGCCACCATTCGTGAAATTGCCCGGCGCGCCGAGGTATCGATTGCCTCGGTAAGCCGGGCGCTGAACGGCAAGCCGGGGATCAGCGACGCGCTGCGCGACAAGATTCTCACCATCAGCCGCGAAGTAGCCTATCAGCCCAGCGCGGCGGCGCGGCAGCTCATCAGCGGCAAAGCCGCCGTCGTAGGAATCTCCCTTGGGCGGCAGGATATCGAACTGCGCCCTTACTATAGTCTGCTCTATCAGCACTTAACCGTCGCGCTGCACCAGCAGGGCATGGTGCCGATCTTTTTCCACCATGACCAAACCCATGAGCTGCCCGAACGGGCGGGCGCGGCGATTTTGTTAGGGGAAACGGGAGAGGATGAGCGCCCAGGCGTACTGCGTGCGGCGGGCATACCGTTTGTGCGCATTGGCAATGCGGGGGAAGGCTTTTCGGTGGCTCCGGACGATGTCTCGGGGCTATACCAGATCACTCAGCATCTGATTCAACAAGGGCGAACGCGGATTGCCTTCGTGGGCGGAGAGTTGGACGTACCGCGCCCCCACAGCCGCCTTTCCGGTTACCAGCAAGCGATGGCAGAGGCAGCGCTAAGCGAGCAGCTACTGAGCCTGCCCCATCGGTTTACTTCCGACTCCCTGACCAGCTACCGCTACCTTAACCGTATTCTCAACCATTACGATCCACTACCGTTCGATGCGCTGGTCTGCGCCACCGACGAGCTGGCGCTCGGCTGTGTCGCCGCGCTCGAAGATCGCGATATTCGCGTACCTGAAGACGTGGCCGTTACCGGCTTTGATGACCTGCCCACCTTGGCCACGGGTTTAACTACGGTGCGCCAGGATATTGCGGCCATTGCGGCGATGAGTGTTGAGCTATTGAGCGAAGCGCTGGCGGGAAAAGCGCCCCGGCACGTGTCGCTGCCGGTGGCGCTGGTGTTGCGAGAAACCTCTTAACGGCTTGCAACTGCTCTGGGCCGAAGGCATCGGGCAGCAGGCTGTCCATGGTGTAGGTTTTTAGCACGTCACCCTGCTTGGAGAGCACCATGATTTGCGTGCTGGGGGTGGCGAACTCGCGAATGCGCTGGCGGCAGTCGCCGCAGGGCGTGCAGAGATGCTCGCCAGGACCCATCACGTACACCTTGGCAAGTTCGCGCTGGCCAGCGGTAATCATGGCAGAGATGGCCGAGGCTTCGGCGCATAGCCCTTTGTAGTGGGCCACTTCCACGTTACTACCGGCAAACTGCTGTCCATCCGGGCACTCCATGACGGCAGCGACCGGGTGGTTGGAGTAGGGCGCGTAGGCGTTGCCCAGGGTGGTCAACAGCGTGTCTACCAATGCCTGATCCGCTTGGCTCATGGCGTTATCCTCTCAGTGTGCGCTTGATTCCAAGCGATTAAGCGTTGGCAGCGTCGTCGCGCAGAACGGTGTCGAGCGCAATCACCATCATGTCGTTGAAGGTGGTTTGACGGTCGGCGCTGGAGAGCGAGTCGCCTTTCAGAATGGGTCAGACACGGTGCAGATGGTCAGTGCGCGGGCACCGAACTCGGCTGCCACGCCGTACAGGCCAGCGGCTTCCATCTCAACGCCGACGATGCCGTAGCGCTTCATCAGCTCAGCCATATCGGTTTGCGGGTTGTAGAACAGGTCCGCAGAGAAGATGTTGCCGACTTTGACCGGCACGTTCTGCGCTTTGGCGGCCGCAACGGCGTGGCTGGTCAGCTCGAAATCGGCGATGGCAGCGAAGTCGTGGTCGTTGAAGCGCATGCGGTTCACTTTGGAGTCGGTGCAGGCGCCCATGCCAATCACCACGTCGCGCACGTTGACATCGTCGCGTACCGCGCCGCAGGAGCCGACGCGAATGATCGACTTCACGCCGTAATCGGTAATCAGCTCTTTGGCGTAAATGGAGACGGAAGGGATGCCCATACCGTGGCCCATTACGGAAATCTCGCGGCCTTTGTAGGTGCCGGTGTAGCCGAACATGCTGCGCACGTCGTTCACTTGGCGCACGTTCTCCAGGTACGTATCCGCGATGTACTTGGCGCGCAGCGGGTCGCCGGGCATCAGTACGGTATCGGCGAAATCGCCCTTCTCGGCATTGATATGTGGGGTAGCCATGGAACACTCCTCTCTAAAAAATGTTTGGCCTGAATAACCCAATCAGTGGCATTCAGGCCGTGCACATCAGCGTGCTAGTGGGGTTGTCGGCCTTTACGCCGCGTTCGGTAAAAAGCTCTCGCCATCGGCCATGGCGTCTACGGCGAAGAACGCCGCAAGGGTTTGGCCAATGTCGGCGAAGGTGCCGCGCTCGCCCAGCGGGCCGGGGGCGACACCTGCGCCGCGTACCATGATCGGCACGTATTCGCGGGTGTGCTCGGTGCCTTCCCAACTAGGGTCGCAGCCGTGGTCGGCGGTGAGCAGCAGCAGGTCGTCGTCGTTGAGGGCGGCGAGCAGCTCCGGCAGGCGAGCATCGAAGTGCTCCAGCGCGGCAGCGTAGCCCGGAACGTCCCGGCGGTGGCCATAGACCGAATCGAAATCCACGAAGTTGGTCATGATCATGGTCGGGCGGTCGCTGGTTTCGTTGGCGGTGCGCGCCACTTCAGCCAGGGTGGCTTCCATCAGCGCGTCGTGGCCGCTGGCTTTGACCTTGTGGGTAATGCCGCAGTGGGCGTAGATGTCGGCGATCTTGCCAATCGACACCACTTCACCACCGGCGTCGGCGAGCTTTTGCAGCACGGTGGGGCTGGGCGGCTCAACGCTGTAGTCGCGGCGGTTGCCGGTGCGGGCAAAGCTTTTGCGGTCGTCGCCGGTAAACGGGCGGGCGATCACACGGCCAATGTTGTAGGGCTCCAGCAGTTAGCGAACGGTTTCGCACAGCTTGTAGAGGCGCTCTAGGTCAAAGTGCTCTTCGTGGGCGGCAATCTGGAACACGGAGTCCGCCGAGGTGTACACGATGGGTTTGCCGGTGGCGATATGTTCTTCGCCCAGGCGGGCAATGATTTCGGTGCCCGAGGCGTGGCAGTTGCCGATTACGCCGGGCAGGTCTGCCTGCTCGACGATGCTGTCCAACAGCACTTGAGGAAAACTATCGGTTTTGTCACTGAAGTAACCCCAGTCGAAGCGCACTGGCACACCGGCAATTTCCCAGTGGCCGGAAGGGGTGTCTTTCCCGCTGGAGATCTCTTTGGCGTGGGCGTAAGCGCCGTTCAACTGCTCGGGCAGGCTGACGCCTTCCGCCACGCTACCGGTGGCATCCCGGTGGGCGTGGAACAGGCCGAGCGCGGCCATATTGGGGAGCTAGAACGGGCCGGAACGCTCGGCGGTATCTGCTTCGCCCCGGGCGCAAGCAGCGGCGATGTGGCCTAGGGTGTCGGCACCCTGGTCGCCAAAGGTCGCGGCATCAGGCGCGCTACCGATTCCAAAAGAGTCGAGTACTAAGACAACGGCACGGCGCATTAGGCTTCTCCTCGGAAGGTCTCTTGCAGCAGTGTGTCGGCGGTGGCTTCAGCGTCACCGATGGTGACCGCCGCACGTAGCTGGGCGGCGGCGCGGGCGGCGGCCTCTTCGGTGCGGGCGTGAACAATAGCCAGCGGACGCTGGCTATCCACATGGTCGCCGATCTCGACGATATCGCTAAAGCCAACGCTGTGATCGACGCTGGCGTCGTTACGCAGGCGGCCACCGCCCAGTTCCACCACGCTCATGCCCACGGCGCGGGTATCGAAGCGCTGGACGATGCCGCTCTGTTCGGGGTACACCGCTTGAATCACCGGGGCGAGGGCCAGGTAGCTGTCCGAGCGCTCCATAAAGTCGGCAGGGCCGCCCAGTTCGCGCACCATGCGGGCGAAGACTTCCGCCGCCGCGCCAGAGGTGAGCGCTTTATCCAACTTGGTGAGGGCTTCTTCGCGGCTGGCGACGAGTTTGCCTACAATCAGCATCTCAACGGCGAGTTCACGAGTGACCTGCATCACGCGGCTGTTGGAGCGCTCGCCGCGCAGTAGCGCCAGGGTTTCGACGATTTCTACCGCGTGACCGGCACAGGGGGCCAGCGGCTGGCTCATATCGGTGAGCAGCGCGGTGGTGGGAGTGCCCGCTTGGGTCGCGACGTTGGCGATACTTTTCGCCAGCACGCGGGATTTTTCCGGGGTGGGCATGAACGCGCCGCTGCCGACCTTAACGTCCATCACCAGAGCATCCAGGCCAGAGGCTAGCTTTTTACCCAGGATGGAAGCGGTAATCAGCGGAATGGATTCCACGGTGGCGGTCACGTCGCGCACGCCGTAGATGCGTTTATCCGCAGGGGCGAGGTTGCCGGTTTGGCCGATGATCGCCACGCCGGTGGATTTTACGACATCGCTGAAGCGCTCGGGCGCGGGGTAGGGGTCGTAGCCGGGGATTGATTCCAGCTTATCCAGCGTGCCGCGGGTGTGGCCCAGGCCGCGGCCAGAAATCATCGGCACAAACGCGCCGCAGGCGGCGACCCAGGGGCCGAGCACCAGCGATACCAAGTCACCCACGCCGCCAGTGGAGTGTTTGTCTACAATCGGGCCGGGCAGGTTGAGCGAATCCCACTGCATAACGTGGCCAGAGTCCCGCGTGGCGGTGGTCAGTGCCACGACTTCTTCGCGGCTCATGCCGTTTAAAAACACCGACATGGTGAAGGCGCCAATCTGCGCGTCGCTGATGCGGTCGTCGGCGATGCCCTCTACGCAGGCTTTGATCTCTTCAGCGGGCAGCGGCTGGCCGTCGCGCTTCAGGCGAATCAGTTCTTGGGGGAGCAGGGAGTGGTGAGAAGCGTTAGACGGCATTTAGTAGCCTCCATTCGTCACGGCATCAGCATTGCCGTTTAGCGTGTTCAATAAGTTATTTAGCAGGCTGGATGCACCGAACCGGAAGTGATCGGGCGTCACCCACTGCGGGCCCATAATGTCAGCGGCCAGCGCGAGGTACTCGGCGGCGTCTTCAGCGCTGCGTACGCCACCTGCGGCTTTGAAGCCAACGTCTTTGCCGCTGGCTTTGATCGCCTTGAGCATAATCTCGGCGGCTTCCAGGGTAGCGTTCACCGGCACTTTGCCAGTGGAGGTCTTGATGAAGTCCGCGCCACCTTCAATGGCCAGCTCGCTAGCGCGTTGGATAAGCGCAGGCTCTTTGAGTTCGCCAGATTCAATGATGACTTTTAGCTGGGCTTGTCCGCCGCAGGCGGCTTTACACATTTCTACCAGCTCGCGGCCGGTCTCTTCGTCGCCTGCCATTAGCGCGCGGTAGGGGAACACTACGTCGACTTCGTGAGCGCCAGACGCCACGGCTTCGCGGGTTTCACGGGCAGCGCCCATGATGTCGTCGCCGCCGTGGGGGAAGTTGGTCACGGTAGCGATTTTGACCTGACCATCCAGCTTGTGGGCGCTAAGCGCGCGGGCAGCGGTGACGATGAACTGCGGATAAACGCAAACCGCCGCCGGGTTGCCGAACGGCGTCTTCACCTGCTGGCACAGCGATTCGATCACGCTGTCGGTGTCGCTGTCGTTCAGGCTGGTCAAATCCATCAGCGTCAACGCTTGGCGAGCGGCTTGGGTGAGTTGAGCTTGAGTGAACTGGGGGGAGGCAGTCGCGTTCATGAAATTCTCGCAAATCAATAAAAGACAAAACGGGCACTGCGAAAACATAGCAGCGCCCGTTGCATGGTGTCGTACTCGCTGCGTTAAGCCGTCAGGTTGCCCAGCGCAATAAAGAAGCCAGCAATGGATGCCGACATCAAGTTAGAGAGCGTACCGGCCAAAACGGCTTTCACACCGAAGCGGGCAATCTCTTTGCGACGCGTGGGCGCAATGCTACCCAAGCCGCCCAGCAGAATCGCAATGGACGACAGGTTGGCAAAGCCACACAGTGCAAAGGAGAGAATCGCCATGGTGTGCGGGGTCATCATCTGACCTGTAGCCGCCACCACCTGTTCCCCATCGATGTAGGGGGCGAGGTTGATATAGGCCACGAACTCGTTGACCACTAGCTTCTGGCCGATGAAAGAACCCGCCAGCGTCGCTTCTGCCCAGGGCACGCCTAGCAGGAATGCCAGCGGTGCAAACAGCCAGCCGAGAATCAGTTCAAGGCTCAGCGATTCAAAGCCAAACCAGCCGCCAACGCCGCCTAAAATGCCGTTAACCAGCGCGATTAAACCGATAAACGCAAGCAACATCGCACCCACGTTGGCCGCCAGCATCAGGCCAGAAGTCGCACCGGAGGCCGCTGCGTCCAGCACGTTGGTGGGCTTGTCGTCCTGCTCTTTCAGCTCTTCATCAACCTTGGAAACGCTGTCGCTATCTTCGGCGTCCTGGGTTTCCGGCATGATCAGCTTAGCGAACAGCAGGCCGCCTGGCGCCGCCATGAAAGAGGCCGCGACCAAGTACTCCATCGGAATACCCAGCGCCGCGTAGCCCGCCAAAACGGAACCGGCTACCGATGCTAAGCCGCCACACATCACCGCAAATAGCTGCGAAGGCGTCATGCGGGCAATGAACGGACGCACCACCAGCGGTGCTTCGGTTTGGCCGACGAAGATGTTCGCAGTCGCGGAGAGCGATTCGGTACGCGAGGTGCCCAGTGCTTTTTGCAGCGCGCCGCCCAGAATCCGAATGACCCACTGCATGATGCCCAGGTAGTAGAGCACGGCAATCAGCGACGAGAAGAAGATGATGACCGGCAGTACTTTGATAGCAAACACAAAGCCGACGTTTTCCACATCGGCTAGGCCGCCAAACAGGAAGCCGATACCGTCGTTAGCAAACACCAGTACCTGGCTAACACCGGCGGAAATGGTTTGCAGCACCGCCTGGCCGAACGGCACGTAGAGCACGAATGCACCGATACCGGCCTGGATAGCAAAAGCACCCAGTACGGTGCGCAGCCGAATCGACTTGCGGTCATAAGAGAAGATTAGGGCGATGGCCACCAGGGTGACCATACCAACCAAGCTCATGATGAGGGTCATGGAAGTACCTTCGGATCGTGAGGAGTGTGAGCGATTACAGTAAGTTCAACTTCACTGAGTAGATCATCGCGTTTTGATAAGCGTCCGGGGTGCCCAGTTTATTCTCTGAGTAGCGGTACTGCACGCCCGTGGTGATCAGATCGGACGGGTGCCACCACAGGCTCAGCGCACCGTTGGTACCGACGCTGCCTGCTTTGTCGCCCACGTAGTTCTGAGTCAGGTACTCGTCGTCGCGACCGAAGGTCTGCTCGTGCCAGTTGGTCACGCTGAAGTTTTGGTTCAGGGCGGTAAAGTCGTAGCCCGCGACCCAGCCAGCCATAAAGCCGTTCATGCCGGTGTAGCTATTGCTCTGCACTCGCGCGGCACCGATGAACGGTTTGAACCATAGGCCGTTATCAAAGGTTTTGCGATAGCCCAGACCCAGGATTTGGTCCTGCTCCCGAGACTCGTAGCCGTAGTCGCGGAAATCGTACAGGTGGGCGTAAATCGACAGCGGGCTGTCGCCCAGGTAGATGTGCGAGGTCACTTTACCGGCGGTACGGAAGTTGTCTTTACCGCCACTGGCCTGGTCGAACTGATCGTTAGTGGGGTTCTCGAAATCGAAGAAGCCGTAAAATTCGCCCCAGCTAAAGCCGACGCCGCCTTCGATTTCAACGTACGTAAAGTCGCTTTTCGCTGCGTTGCTAGCAGTGCGCGCTTCGGTGCCGTTCGACCAGTCGAGATAGTTGACGGAGACGTTGGCAAACGACCAAAGGCGGTCAAGGGTTTGCGGCTCGGCATCGTCGGCAAACGCAGGGGTTGCCACGGCAGCACTTGCCAGTAAAACGCCAGCGCCAAGCGTGACGAACGAAGAAGAACGAGAGAGGGATAGAGCAGTCATGGAAGCCTCAACAGGGTTGTATCTCGGTGCCAGGGCGGCTGGCATACCGACGTTATGGGTCGTGTGGGCTGGCGTTGATGTTAAAATTATAACATTGAGTGTTATTTTTTTAACGTTGATTTGCAAGTATTGTCCATCAACGTTGTTTAAATGTGATACGCGCATCATGCGCGGATGAAAGGGTGCATTGCAGTAGAAATAATCCAGTGGAAATAAATGAGGGCCTGGCTCAGCATAGAGCCGCTTGGAAGGGCTTAATGCTGATAACAAAATGAATCATAAGGAGATGCTGGACATGAATGATCGGAGCGCACAGCGCATGGCGATGTTGCAAGAAGCGTTGGCTAGCGGGGGAACGCTGCATCTTCGCGATGCCGCCGAGCTGTGTGGAGTCTCCGAAATGACCATTCGTCGGGATCTTTCAACGCAACCTTCAGCCATTAGCTTGCTGGGTGGGCGGCTAGTGATGGCAAGCTACCCCGGCGTGACGCCGGTATACGACCTTACTGAGCAGCAATCGAGCCACTATCAGGTCAAACAGCGTCTTTGCCAGCGTGCCGCCAGCTTTATTGAAGAGGGCGATACGCTGTTTATCGACTGCGGCTCAACGCTGATTCCGCTGCTCAGCCAGCTAAGCCACTTCCGCGAATTAACCGTAGTGACCTACGCGCTGAATGTGGCTAACGCGGTGGCCGTCTTGCCGAATGTGCGTTTGGTGTTACTCGGCGGGCTTTTTTACGCTTCCTCTCAATCGTTTGGTAGCGACGGCATGGGCGCGGCCATCGAGCGTTTGGGCATCAACAAAGCGCTGATTTCTGCCGCTGGGGTGGATTGCGAGCGGGGAGTAAGCTGCTTTCATTTTCATGAAGTCGGGCCTAAGCAGGCGGCGATTGCCACCGCGATGCAGCGGCTGTTGATTGTCGATGCCAGCAAGTTTGGCGTGGTGCGCCCGGCCTATTTTGCCTCGCTGGAGGATTTCGATATTGTCGTCACCGACGATGAGCGTGCCCCTGGCTTGTTAGAGCGCCACCCGCTGCCCACGCTGAGCATCTCGCTCGCCTAACAACAGCCACTGCTCAGCCACTACTCCCCAGTGCCCTGTGCCCAAACGGGTGCGCAGGGTGCGGCATAACGTCTCTTTCTGATTGACCGAGATCAATAGAAAATACTTTAGTCTTAGTTGATGCACGCAACGTGCACGGTTAAGGCTCGCCACTAACCCCATGAGGTGGCGCATATTTTTCCCGGAGCAACGTAGTCATACTCACTGTTTTGGGAAAAGTATGGGGTGATAGTTAGCTTGCTACTTAGCTGGCTAGTTAGCCAGCCAAGCAGTGAGCTGTTTTAGACAACTCTCTGATGAGATCACACCATGCAACTACCTACCCACTGGCGCAGGCGAGGCACTTTTGTGCTCGTCGTATTGTGCTTGCTGTTAACGGGCTGCAGTTCTGCATTGCTGGATCCCAAGGGGCAGATTGGCGTTGAGCAACGCTCGCTGATTCTGACCTCCTTTGGGCTGATGCTGATTGTGGTCATTCCGGTGATTGTGATGACGCTGCTGTTTGGCTGGCGCTACCGGCGCAGCAATAGCGTTGCCAAGTACCTGCCGGACTGGGCGCACTCCAATGCCATTGAAGCTGCCGTCTGGACCGTTCCCTGCTTAATCATTGCCGTTCTGGCCTTCCTCACTTTTAAACCCTCCCACAGCCTGGACCCCCACAAGCCGATTGAAGGCAGCGTGGAACCCATGGAGATCCAAGCCGTCGCGCTGGATTGGAAGTGGCTGTTCATCTACCCCGAACAGGGCATTGCCAGCGTCAATGAACTGGCGTTCCCGGTGGATACCCCTGTGCGCTTCCGAGTGAGTTCTGGCTCGGTGATGAACGCATTCTTCATTCCACGCTTAGGCAGCCAGATTTACGCCATGGCGGGCATGGATAACGACGTTCACCTGATTGCCGATGAAGAGGGCGTCTACCCCGGCCGTTCCACTAACTACAGTGGCGCTGGCTTCTCTGGGATGACCTTCGATGCCCACGTCACCTCACCGGCGGAATTCGATGCCTGGGTGGAAAACGTGCGCACAGCCGATGACACCCTGACCTTCCCGGACGGTTACGAAGCCTTGGCGCAGCCGACCGAGTATCACCCGGTGGAGTACTTCTCGGCGGTCACGCCTGAGCTGTATGAGTCGATTGTCAGCAGCTTCCACGGCGGTGAAGGCAGCGGGCACGGTGGCCATTCGAGTCACGGTGACGCCAACAGTGAGGGCCACGATAGCCACGGTGAATCCAGCGAGCTAGAGAGCGCCAGCGCGTCTCAACAGCAGGCCGCGATCGGCCACGTTACCAATCAGCCTGCAGGTGATGACCACGCCATGGGCGGCCATTCCACAAGCGTTGAAGCGGGGGGTTAAGCATGTTTGGAAAACTCACGTTAGAAGCAATTCCGTATCACGAACCGATCATTATGGTCGTTGCTGTCTTTATGGCGATCGGGGGTGCCGCGCTACTTGGCGCATTGACGTATTACCGTAAGTGGGGTTGGCTGTGGAACGAGTGGTTTACCTCCGTTGACCACAAAAAGCTCGGCATTATGTACTTTGTGGTGGCCTTGGTAATGCTGCTTCGCGGCTTTGCCGATGCGATCATGATGCGTACCCAATTGGCCATGGCGGCCGGTGGGGCCGCAGGTTATCTCCCTCCTGAACACTACGATCAGATCTTTACCGCCCACGGCGTAATCATGATCTTTTTCGTTGCGATGCCCATGGTCATCGGCCTGATGAACCTGGTGGTGCCGCTGCAAATCGGCGCTCGCGACGTTGCTTTCCCGTTTTTGAATAACCTGAGTTTCTGGCTGTGCGCTGTCTCAGCTATTTTGGTCAATATTTCCCTTGTGGTAGGGGAGTTCGACAAAACCGGCTGGCTCGCTTATGCTGCTTTATCGGGGATAGAGTTTAGCCCTGGGGTGGGGGTCGATTACTGGATATGGGCACTGCAAATATCCGGGATAGGTACCACGCTCACCGGCATCAACTTCTTCGTTACCATTCTAAAAATGCGCACCAAAGGCATGACCCTGTTCCGCATGCCGATTTTTACCTGGACGTCGCTGTGCGCCAACGTCCTGATTATTGCCTCGTTCCCGATTCTGACCGCGACCATCGCGCTGCTAACGCTTGACCGCTACTTCGGTATGCACTTCTTCACCAATGACTTTGGCGGCAACATGATGATGTACGTCAACCTCATTTGGGCCTGGGGTCATCCGGAAGTGTACATTCTGATTCTGCCGGCCTTTGGCGTGTTCTCTGAAGTCATCGCCACCTTCGCGCGTAAGCGCCTGTTTGGTTACAAAACCATGGTCTGGGCCACGGTGGCGATCACGCTGCTGTCGTTTATCGTGTGGCTGCATCACTTCTTCACCATGGGTGCTGGCGCCAACGTGAACGCCTTCTTCGGCATTATGACGATGATCATTGCCATCCCCACCGGGGTGAAGGTCTTCAACTGGCTGTTTACCATCTTCCGCGGCAGTCTAGAGCTGACCTCGCCGGTGCTGTGGACCCTGGGCTTCATCATCACCTTTACCCTAGGCGGTATGACCGGCGTGATGCTGGCGCTACCGGCGGCCAACTTCGTGCTGCACAACAGCCTGTTCGGGATTGCCCACTTCCACAACGTGATTATTGGCGGCGTGGTATTCGGCATGATGGCGGGCCTGACCTACTGGTTCCCCAAAGCGTTCGGCTTCACGCTGAGCGAGAAGTGGGGCAAGCGCTCGTTCTGGTGCTGGTTCATCGGCTTCTACGTCGCGTTCATGCCGCTCTACGAGCTGAGCTTCTTCGGTGCCGTGCGCCGTATGCAGTCTTATGCGAATCCTGAGTGGCAACCCTGGATGATTCTGGCTTGGGTAGGTGCCGTGATCATCATGATGGGTATTGCCTGCACCATTATTCAGTTCTGGGTCAGCATCCGCGACCGCAAGCTGAATGCCGACCTAACCGGCGACCCCTGGGATGGCCGCACGCTGGAGTGGTCGACCTCTTCTCCTGCGCCGTTCTACAACTTTGCTCGCTCGCCGGAAGTGGGTGATATCGACAGCTTCTGGTCGCAAAAGCAGCGTAGCAACGAGCAGTTAGATGACGCGCCCTACACCAATATTCATATGCCCCGTAATACGGTGGCGGGTCCGGTGATTAGCTTCGTCGCGCTGATTCTGGGCTTTGCGATGGTGTGGCATATCTGGTGGCTGGCAGCCTTTGGCGCATTGGGCGTTGTCGTCAGTTTCATCGCCCGTGTATTCAACGAAGATATCGACTACTACGTGCCCGCCGCCGAAGTGGCGCGCATTGAGCGCGAACACGAGAAGCGCAAAACCTCTGCGCCGAGCAGCGCAGCGTCTGATCGTGAACAGACCAACTATGTGGAGGCACGAGCGTAATGGCCACCGATACTTTACACCACGGCGCAACGCCTGAGCCCCATGAGCACCACGACACCACGGGCACCAAACTGTTTGGTTTCTGGGTGTATTTGATGAGTGACTTAGTGATTTTTGGGTCGCTATTTGCCACCTACGCCGTGCTGATGAAAGGCACGGCCGCCGGGCCAACGGCGGCGGATATTTTTGAGCTGCCCTTTGTACTGGTGGAAACCTTCCTGCTGCTGTTCAGTAGTTTCACCTTTGGTATGGGCGTGCTGGCGATGAACGCCGAGCGCCTAGGCCAGGTAAAAGCATGGCTGGGAATCACCTTCCTACTAGGCGCGGCCTTTGTGGGTATGGAAGTGTACGAGTTTCAGCATCTGATTCATCAGGGCTACGGCCCTGATCAGAGCGCGTTTCTCTCGTCATTCTTTACCCTAGTGGGTACTCACGGCCTGCACGTCACCGTGGGTTTAGTGTGGATCCTGGTCATGTTGGTGCAGCTCTCAACCAAAGGCATTACGCCCATGACACGCCCGCGTATTCTGTGCCTTAGCCTGTTCTGGCACTTCCTGGATATCGTGTGGATCTGCGTGTTCTCGTTCGTTTACCTGATGGGGGTACTGTGACATGAGCCATTCATCATCACCTTCAGCCGAACATTCAACGACTTCCCACGGAAGCGTTAAATCGTATGTTACTGGGCTTCTGCTATCTTTAGTGCTAACCGTGATTCCGTTCGCGGTCGTTATGGGCGGTGCGTTCAGTACCGCCACGACGGTGGTGGTCATCGCTGTAACAGCCGTGCTGCAGATTTTGGTTCAGCTGGTCATGTTTATGCATATGAATACCAAAGCCGACGAGGGCTGGAATGTTATGTCCTTCGTTTTCACACTGACGATACTCGTCCTGGTGGTAGGGGGCTCGTTATGGATCATGCAGCATCTGCATCTCAACATGATGATCGGCTGAACGTGGCACCAAGCCGCTGGCGCGATCTGCTGGCGCTCACCAAGCCGGGGATTATTGGTGGCAACCTGATTGCGACCCTGGGCGGCTACTTTTTAGCCGCTCACGGCACCTTCGATTGGGTCACCTTTGCCTCGGTGATGATGGGCATTGCCCTGGTGATTGCCTCGGGCTGTGCCTGCAACAACGTCATCGACCGGGATATTGATGCACTGATGGCGCGTACGCGCCATCGCCCGCTAGCCAAGGGGCGCATCTCGATCACCCAGGCGCTGGGGATTTCAGCGCTGTTGGGGGTTGCAGGCGTGGTCTGTTTGGCGCTGGGTACCAACGGCTTAACGGTGGCGCTGGCGGTAATCGGTTGGGGCGTGTATGTGGGAGTGTATAGCCTCTATATGAAGCGCCACTCCGAGTATGGCACGCTGGTAGGCAGCCTTTCCGGTGCGATGCCGCCGGTAGTGGGCTACTGCGCGGTGACCGGGCAGTTCGACAGCGGCGCGTTTATGCTGCTGGTGATTTTCTGCCTGTGGCAGATGCCGCACTCCTACGCTATCGCGATTTTCCGCTATGCGGATTACCGCCGGGCATCCATCCCGGTGCTGCCGGTGGTGCACGGCATTAAGCGGGCCAAGCACCACATTCTGGGCTATATCGTGGCGTTTATTCCTGCGTCACTGGCGCTGGTACTGGCCAGCCAAGCAGGCGCAGGCTACCTGTGTGTAGCGCTCACCATGGGCGGCTACTGGCTTTATCTGGCGCTATGCGGCTACCGGTTAGAGGATGACGTGCGCTGGGCGAAGAAGGTGTTCGGCGTGTCTATTCTGACCATAACTGCGATGAGCTTAGTGATGGTGCTGGAAGCGATGGTGCCCATGTGGGCGTGATACATCCCAACGATTCAACCTGACGCAAAACCTAAAACGCCCCGAACAGTTCACTGTTCGGGGCGTTGCTTTTAGCTCGTATAGAATGCGGCGAGGGCCTAACCTTCCCGCTGGCTGGCCTGAATCGCGGTGAGAGCGATGGTGTAGACGATGTCGTCCACCAGCGCGCCGCGGGAGAGGTCGTTCACCGGCTTGTTCAGACCCTGCAGCATCGGGCCAACGCTCACCACGCGGGCGCTCCGCTGTACTGCTTTGTAGGTGGTGTTGCCGGTGTTGAGGTCGGGGAACACAAACACGGTGGCCTTGCCCGCCACGGGGGAGTCGGGGGCTTTCTGCTTGCCCACGCTCTCGATGGCGGCGGCGTCGTACTGCAGCGGGCCGTCGATGGCCAGATGCGGCGCGCGCTCTTTGGCGATGCGGGTGGCTTCGCGCACTTTATCCACATCCGCGCCGGTGCCGGAGTCGCCGGTGGAGTAGCTGATCATCGCCACGCGCGGCTCGATGCCAAACGCCTCGGCAGAGCGAGCGCTCTGTAGGGCGATCTCTGCCAGGGTTTCGGCGTCCGGGTCTGGGTTCACCGCGCAGTCGCCGTACACCACCACCTGTTCCGGCAGCAGCATAAAGAAGATCGATGACACCTGATTGTACTCAGGGGCCGTTTTGATCAGCTGAAACGCCGGGCGAACGGTGTTGGCGGTGGTGTGAACCGCGCCGGACACCAGGCCATCCACTTCATCGAGCTGCAGCATCATGGTGCCCAGCACCACGTTATCCTGAAGCTGTGCTTCGGCGGTCAGCTCGTTGAGCTTGCCGCGACGACGCTCCACCATCGGGCCAATGTAGCTGGCGCGGGTGCTTTCCGGGTCGATGATGGTCAGCGCATCGGGCAGTGTAAGGCCACGGTGATGGGCGACGCTCTCGATATCTTCCCGTTTGCCCAACAGCACGCAGTCGGCAATGCCACGACGCTGGCAGATGATTGCCGCTTCGATGGTGCGCGGCTCGTCGCCTTCCGGCAGCACGATGCGCTTTTTGGCCTGCTGAGCGAGCTTCACCAACTGGTGGCGGAACGCCGAGGGCGAGAGGCGGCGGGTGTAGCCACGGCTCAGCTTGGCTTTCAGCCACTCTAAATCCATGTGGGCAGCCACGTAGCGGGCCACCTGCTCGGCGCGCTCGAAGTCATCCATGGGGATTTCAGTGCTGAGCTGGCTCAGGTTCTGCGCCGTGGTCAGGCTGTCGGTTTCTACCGCCAGCACCGGCAAGCCGGTTTTCAGCGCTGGGCGGCACATCTCGATCATGCCCTCGTTGGGCAAGAAACCGTTGGTGAGCAAAACGCCCGCCAGCTGGGTGCCGTTCATGGTGGCCAGCGCGGAGGCCAGCACCACATCGTCACGGTCGCCGGAGGCCACGACCAAGCTGCCCGGGGTGAAGATATGCAGCGCATTGGCCGCACTTCGGGCGCACAGGCTGGTAGATAGCACGCGGCGGCTGGCGGCTTCGCCTTCGTTGAGCATCTTGGCATTCAGCGCCCGGGACACGTCCAGCGTGCGCGGGGCACTCAGAGTTTTGCTGTAAGGCACTACGCCAATCAGGTGGAAGCGGTCGGTGGCCAGCGCCGGGGAGTAGCGGCGCAGCTCGTTGAGCACCGGCTCTTCCAGCTGCGGTTTGATGGTGCCCGGCGCGGCCGAAAGGTCATCTTCCTGGCCGTAGGGCAGGTTCTTCATGCGCATCAGAATGCCGCCCAAGGTGCGGCTAGAGCTAACGCCGCCAAAACTGCGGGCGTGCATATCCAACTCTTCGGCCAGCGCCTGGGGTTCGTTGAGATCCCCGGTGCCCACCAGAATGATTCGCGCGTTTAGCGCATGCGCGAGCTGCGCATTGGTTTGGGTAGCGTAGGTGGTGTGCTGGGTCGGCACCACGCCTTCCACCACGATCAGATCCAGCGCGCTGCCGTCTCGGTAGGCCTGCTGCACCACCTGCTCGTAGAGCTCGATGACGTTTTCCATCAGCTCGTCGGTTTGGTCGTCGCGCAGCAGCCGCTCTAGGCGGGCCTGGGAAATGGGCGAGGGCGGGCGCTGGCTTAGCGTGCGCGATACCAGCGCCGTGGAACGATCCAGGCCGGGGCCGTTCAACTCGTTCTGCATGAACGGCTTTAAAAAACCGGCTTTCAAGGCGATGGTGTCGAGCGCTTGAATCAAACCAAGGCAAGCGGACGTTAGCCCGGCACCGACGTTGGTGGGTACCAGGAGAATGGCTTGGGGTTGCTCGGGGGAGCTGTTCATTCAGGGGTCTCCACGCAGTGGCGGGGTTCCATGGCAATGCGGCTCTTCATCGGTGGGGATCACCCACACTTCCGGGCCTTGATGACCAGCGCTATCCAGCTTGCCCTCTTTACCGCGAATGGTGGCTTCGTTGGCCGCTTCATCTAAGCTGAAACCAAAGTGGGGCAGCAGGGCCAGCACTTCACGACGTACGATAGGCGAGTTTTCGCCAATGCCTCCGGTGAAGATCACGCCATCAAGCGTAGGCAGTGCACAGGAGAGCGCGGCCAGCGACTTGGCGATGCGGTAGCAGAACACGTCCAGCGCCAACTTGGCGCCAGGGTGCCCGGCCATGGCTTGGTCTTCTACTTCGCGCATATCGTTGGTCAGGCCGGAAAGCCCCAGCAGGCCGCTCTGCTTGTTCAGTACGTTATCGATTTCATCTAGCGACCAACCTAACTGGCGGTGCAGATGCGCATGCAGGCCGGGGTCAACGTCGCCGCTGCGGGTGCCCATCACCAAGCCTTCCAGCGGGGTAAGGCCCATGCTGGTATCCAGGCTCTGGTTGTTCCACACCGCCGCGGTAGAGCAGCCGTTGCCCAGGTGAGCGGTCAGCCAGCCGCCTGCACCACGGCTGCTCAGCTCGCCAGCGCGCTGGCTAACAAAGGCGTGGCTAGTGCCGTGGAAACCGTAGCGGCGAATGCCGTGCTCGGGGTAAAGCGCTTCTGGCAGTGCGTAGCGGTAGGCGCGGGGTGGCAGCGTTTGGTGGAAGGCGGTATCGAACACGGCTACTTGCGGCAGTTCTGGAAATACCTTGCGGGTAGCGGCAATGCCCGCCAGGTTGGCCGGGTTATGCAGCGGTGCTAAAGCAGCGGTGGTTTCGATGGCGTCCATGTCGCTGTCATCAATGAGTGCCGCCTGGGTGAAGTGCTCGCCGCCATGAACAATCCGGTGGCCCACAGCACCCGGCACGCGGCCTTCCAAGCGCTGAAGAATGGCGTTCAGAGCTTCAGCATGGTCAGCATTGGGTAGCGGCTGGGTAAAGCTCTCACCGGCGCTGTTTTTACCTTTCAAGCGGGCGTCATGGCTGCCTAAGCGTTCAGCTAGCCCGGCTAAGCGCGGTGCCTGCGGATCAGCATCAATCAAAGCGTATTTAATAGAAGAAGAGCCACAGTTAATAACCAGCACCGGTGCGTTCATAACAACCTTTGTAAAGTAGTTAAGAGGTAAAAAGAGAAGACTTTATTTTAACATGCTGCGACGCGAAAAATCAGCGAAGAATTTCGTTAGCCGTCTATGTAAAATGTCGGCATCCTGTTTCTTATATAACCTATCGTGAGCCGTTCTGTGCCTATGTCCTCAACATCTTCCCCTGCACTGCTACCCCGCCATATCGCTATTATGCTGATGATGACCGTGGCGACCATGTTCGCTGCTAACCACGTCTCAGCCCGTCTGGCGTTTGATAATGGCACAGGGCTGCTACTGGCAGTGTTGATGCGCTCGGGCGTTGCCTGCTTGATTCTGCTGACACTGGTAGTGGTGCAGAAAAAGCGCCTTTGGCTGCCTTCGGGTTCTTGGCCTCGGCAGTTAGTGGTAGGGCTACTGATTACTCTGCAAAGCGTGAGTCTGTACTCCGCTGTGGCGCGTCTGCCGGTCGTGATTGCACTGTTGCTGGTGAACACGTTTCCCATCCAGCTAGCGCTATTGAGCTGGGCACTGGGCGGCCCCAGGCCATCGCTGCGTAGCTGCCTGATTATGGGCACCATTCTGATTGGCCTATTGGTGGTGCTGGATATTCCTAGCTGGATTGCCAACGCCGATGCCATGGGGCCGGAGTGGCTGGCGGGTATCGGTTTTGGGCCACTGGCCGCCTTTGCGTTTGCCTGCGCCCTATGGCTTACCGAGCACCGCTTAGCCGGAGTGGGCAGCACGTTGCGCAGCCTGCTCACCATGCAGACCGTATTTATCGCCATGATTATTGGCGGCCTGGTAGGCGCGGTGCCTGGCGGCATGAGCCTGCCGGATAACAGCACGGGGTGGATGGGGTTAACGCTGCTGGCGCTGCTCTACGGCAGTGCGTTCTCGATTCTGTTTATTTTTGTGCCCCGGCTGAATATGGCGCGCAACGCCCCAGTGATGAATTTCGAGCCAGTGGCCTCGCTGCTCATCGGCTATCTGGTGCTCGGTCAAATGCTTAGCCCCAGCCAGCTGGTAGGTGGCGCGGTGGTGGTAGGGGGGATTGTGGTGTTGAGCTTATCCAGGAGCCGATAAAATTTGCGTTCTACTGAAAGCTGGACCACACTTATCTGCGTAAGGAAACGCTGTTCTTTAACTGAGGTTTAACTTATGAAGATGACCGTATTATCACTCACCTCCGCAGCGCTTCTGGTTGGTGCAGGTACTTTCGCGGCATCAGCTCAAGCCCAGCAATCATTTCAGTACCCACAAGGATATGTGGGCGGTGACGCCATGTTCTGGAGCCTAAACCCTGACCGTGGTTCTTCACGTGATGCCGTTGGGCTGCGTTTGCGCGGTGGCGCTCAATTTAACGACTACTTTGCTGTTGAAGGCCATCTGGGAACCGGCGGTTCTGTGGGGAAGCCGAACTAGATTACATAGCAGGTGCTTATGCAAAAGGGATTGTTCCTGTGGCGCCTAATATACGCCTTTATGGTTTGGCGGGTTTCACTGAGGTTTAATATCAACAGTGATCGTGGAAGCGGTTTTTCCTACGGTGCGGGTGCAGAAATGGATATCGCACCTAATGTGTCAGTAGGTGCCGATTATATGCGCTACCTAGATAAATCAGCTTATGATTTTGATGTAGCCAGCATAGGTCTGAGTTATCGGTTTTAAAAATTAGTCGCGATAAGTCAATAGTTTATCAAGGGAATACAACCCCGCTGTACTAAGTGAATAGCTTATGCAGCGGGGTTTTTTAATTGTATTTTATATTAAATCTAGTTAGTCTTGTGGCCTTTATTAAAGGCGCCTTAGTGGTGCTATAACGTTAAGGAAACAAGATGAAAGTATCAGCTAAAGCGCTAGCGGTGGCCTCTGCATTGTTAATGAGCGGCGCTGTACACGCACAGTCGTTCGGCGTTGGTTACGACGCAGGCTACCCACAGAGCTATGTGGGGGCAGATGCCATGGCATGGGCATTAGACCTGGATGGTGCGGATGAAAGTTTTGACGCTGTTGGCCTGCGCCTTGTGGCAGGCATGAAATTGGACGAGTACCTAGCCGTTGAGTTTCATGGTGCAACGGGAGGTTCTGACAAGCCACTATGGATCAGACATTGAACTGGACTACTTAGTCGGTGGTTATTTAAAAGGAATTGTGCCGTTAGGCAGCAGCGCTCGCTTGTTCGGCTTACTAGGTTATTCTGAAGTGAAACTCACAGAAACAACCGCCTTCGCTAACTACAGCGGCCGCGATGACGATATCTCCTTTGGTGCCGGGGCTGAGTTTGACGTTTCTGACTCCCTCGCCATCAGCGCCGATGCCACCCGTTACCTAAGCCAAGCAGAGTACGACCTGGATGCCTATAGCGTCGGCCTGCGCTATCGCTTCTAAAGAGACGCACTTACGTTGACGTGCTAAATAAAGCACCCTGCTGCTGAGCAAAGGCTCAGGCAGCGGGGTTTTTTACGTTGAGTTTGCCTATTTCTGAGGCTCAGCATAATTCTTCTGAGTCTGGGCCAAATGCTGCATACACGAAGATGGTACCTTCAAAAAAACGATAAACATAAGTAATGGCCAGCGAACAACTTATAACGCTCCATTTATGAGGAAACCATCATGCATAACGTAAATAAAATCGCTTTAGCCGTTGGTCTGAGCATTGGTGTATCAGCATCTGCCGCTGCGGCGGATATGAATTGGCGTATGGCAACGCCTTGGAGTGGTGGCCCGTGGCTTGAGCGCGACGCACAGATGTTTGCAGACCGCGTTAACGAGTTGACGAATGGGAAAATCGCCATCGAAGTCTACCCAGGTGGCACACTGGGTAGCGCGCTGCGTGTTACCAATACTGTTAAATCAGGCGTTGCTCAAGTAAGTCATAACTACATTAACTATGATTACGGCACAGACCCCACGACCGCTTTGCTGGCAGGCCACTCCAGTGGTCTAACACCGGAAGAGTTCATGTTGTGGATGTATGAAGGCGGTGGTGCGGACCTTTACGAAGAATATCGTCGTGAAGTGTTTGATGTTGTAGCATTTCCGTGTGCCATACTTGGCACCGAAATTTTCCTTCACTCTAATAAGCCTGTCAAAACGCTTGAAGACTTCCAGGGCTTGCGGCTGCGTACTTCCGGTGCATGGGCAGAGATTGCTTCTCGCCTAGGGGCATCGACCGTGGTCATGGCGGGTAGTGATATCTATAGCGCCCTTGAGCGTGGCGTTATTGATGCTGCTGAGTGGGGCAGCCCCGAAATGAACCGCCCAACAGGGTTTCAGGAAGTGGCGCAATATGTGATTACGCCTGGCGTTCACCAGTCTGGCGGTTTCCTCGAGTGCCAGGTCAATAGTGACACTTGGGATGAGCTGAGCGAAGAAGACCAGAGCATGCTGCGTCTTGCGGGTAAACTATCGGTTTTCGATACTTGGCTTGCTAGCTCATTCGCTGATCTTGATGCCTATCAAGAGTTGGTTAACGGCCCGAATGAGATTGTAGAGCTAGATCAGTCCTTCATCGATGCCATTTATGAAGAGACAACCAAATGGGAAGATGAGTATGCCGCAGAAAATGAGTGGTTTGCTCGGGTTCTAGAATCTCAGCGTTCCTTTAAAAATGACATGAACAGCTGGTCAGAATATCGCCTGCCCATTGGTGTAATGGCTCGCTAACCGTTGCTGTGTAAATGATCAGAGGGGCCTTACGGGCCTCTCTTTTGTTTGTTGTCTTATGTCTCTCTTATCCGCTGAGATTCCCTCATGAAACTAATCCGATCCATAGAGGCGCTGACCCGCTTTGCTGGTTGGTTGGGCGCACTTCTTGTCCTTCCCTTAATAGGTGCATTAATCATTGAAGTGTTGAGCCGCTATGTAGCTGGTAGGCCAACATTATGGGCCTTTGAAGTTAGCTACATGGTCATGGGTGCAATGTTTATGCTGGGAATGGCCAATGCCCTGCGTGTTGGCCAGCACGTCAGTGTGGATATTATGACTCTGCAACTGAGTCAGCGTGCCAATGCTGCCATTCGAACGATTGGTTACGTACTTTTCCTGCCCGTATTGGTATGGCTGGTATGGGAGCTATCTAAATACGCGCTGTCTGCTTTTGAAACCAATGAGCGCTCAGGACGTTCAGCTTGGAATCCGGTGGTCTGGCCGATTTTTACGGTATGGTTCGTGGGGTTTGCGCTGTTGGCACTCCAAGTATTCGCAGAACTTCTTAAATCAATATGTTTGCTAACAGGTAAACATCAAGCAGAGGAGTCGGCCGAATGAGTAGCTATCTTGCGTTGCTTATGTTTCCTGCACTGATGACGTTGATCATTGCTGGTTTTCCTATCGCTTTCTCAATGATTTTGGTGGCAACCGGCTTTGGCATTATCCAGTTTGGTGATGTGGCTGCTTACCAGCTATTGACTAAAATCGAAGATACAGCATCTAACTCGATTCTCGCTGCGGTACCGTTGTTTATCTTTATGGGCGCAATGCTTGAACGTTCAGGTATCGCCGAGCGTTTATTTGAAGCAATTCATATGTGGACGCGTCGCCTACCCGGTGGACTAGGTATCGGTGCCATTATATTGGGGACACTGTTTGCTGCTTCTAGTGGTGTTGTGGGTGCAACAGAAGCAGTTATTGGCATGTTGGCTATTCCTGTCATGCTTAAGCATCAGTACAGTAAAAGCCTAATGTCAGGCACGATCTGTGCCAGTGGCTCCTTGGGTACTGCGATACCACCGTCTATTACGGTGGTGGTGCTTGGCCCTGTAGCAGGGGTATCGGTTGGCTCACTGTTCAGTCGTTTGCTAATACCAGGCTTCTTAATGGCAGTGATGTTTTTGATCTATATCATTGGCATAGCTTACCTCAAGCCAGAGATGGCACCACGTATTCAAGAGCAAGAGCCAGATATTGCGTTAGGTGAGAAACTGCGTATTACATTAGTGGCATTAGTGCCGACCATGCTGCTGATTTTTACCGTACTGGGCACTATTCTTTTGGGCATGGCAACACCAACAGAGGCTGCAGCCTGTGGTGCATTGGGAGCCATTATTTTGGCTGCTGCTTACCGGAATTTAAATGTTGCCGTGCTTTGGACGTCAGCGGTGAAGACCGTCAATATCTCTGCGATGATTCTGCTTATCGTTATGGGCGGCAGTATGTTTGCAGGCGTCTTCTTTGCTTCAGGAGGAATGGCTACGGTTCAGGCGCTGCTCATGGATACAGGTTTGAGCCCGTGGATGATTCTAGGATTGATTCTGCTGATTGCATTTATTGCAGGGTTCGTACTGGATTTGATCTCGGTAGTGCTCATTATTATCCCCGTGGCGATGCCGATTGTAAGAATGCTAGGTTTTGATGAAATCTGGTTTTGCGTCGCCTTCCTGGTGGTGTTGCAAACCAGTTATCTCACGCCACCCTTAGCCCCGGCAATTTTTTACCTAAGAGCTATCACTCCTCCAGAAGTAACCCTCAAGCATATGTATAAAGGCGTTGTGCCTTTCATCCTTGCTCAATTAGTGGTGTTAGCACTGGTTCTTGCCTTCCCAGAGATTGCCTTGTGGTTGCCTGACGTTATGGGTGGCCCATCCTGGCGCTAGCTTGAAAGAGTTGCAAAATAAGTACATGGCCGCGGCCGCTCGTAACAGAGCGGCTTTTTTTATCGTCAAACAAGAGATCATTGTTAGCTTGCTAATAATTTTGTTAGACTAAAGTATTCCATCTAACGCTTCCCAAGGGCCATGACCGTTTGGGAACAGTGAACGAGTAATGCTAATTACCCCTGATCAACGATTTACCCGCTGGGTGAAGATAGCCCTAGCGGCGTTTTTGCTGCTGTTTGTCTATTTCTTGCTCGCCGATAGCTTTATGCCGATGACCCCAGAGGCGAGGGCGATGCGCCCCGTTACGCGTATTGCTCCGGAGCTAAGTGCGCCGGTTAGTGAGGTTGTGGTACGCGACCACCAGCGGGTTGAAGCTGGTGATGTACTGTTTCGCCTAAATCCCGAGCCATTTCAGTTAGCGCTTAACCAAGCGCAGTTAAACCGCGAACAAGCTGAGCAGGAGAATGCTCGCTTAACCGCTGAGTTAGCGGCCGCCAGGGCCTCGCTGGCATCTGCCCAGGCAACCTATGAAGAGCGCAGCGGTGAACGCCGCCGTGCCGAGGCGCTATTAGGCCGCCAGGGAATTTCCCGCCAGCAGTACGAGCAGCAGGTGGCCGCCGAACACACGGCCCGGGCGGCCGTGGCCGCGGCCCGCGCACAGATCGATAGCCTGGAAGTACAGTTGGGCGAAGAGGGCGAAGCCAATCTACGGCTGCGACAAGCTAACAATGCTCTCGAAAAAGCCGAGCTGGACGTGGCCCGCACGGACGTAAGGGCGCGCGAAGCGGGCGAGGTGACTAACCTGCAGCTTCAGCCAGGGGACTACGTTCAGGCAGGCCAGCCAGCGGTGGCGCTTGTGGCTAGTGAGGTGGATGTGGTGGCTGATTTTCGTGAAAAAAGCCTGCGCCACATCGCCCCAGGCGATGAAGCGAAGGTAGTCTTCGATGCGCTACCGGGGCGTATTTTTGCAGGCCATGTAAGGGCGTTTGATGCTGGCGTACGGGAAGGCCAGCAGGCAGCCGATGGGCAGTTGGTGGACATCCCCACCTCTGACCGCTGGGTGCGGGATGCCCAGCGGGTGCGCATTCACGTCGTGCTGGATGAACCGCTGGAGGAGCTGCCAACCAGCGGTGCGCGGGCCACGGTGCAACTGGTGCCTGGGGGGCACGCGCTAGCCAAGCCATTTGCTTGGCTGCAGGCTAATCTCATCAGCTGGCTACACTATGTTTACTAGATCAGCATCTACTAAGCCCGCGCCCACCAAGGCTGCACTGAGCCAGAATGGGCTTCGTCAGTGCCTGCGGGTCGCGGGTGCTGGCACGCTGGGCTTTATGATCAGCCAACTAATGGGCTGGAACTACGGCGTATTTTTTACCGTGTTCCCGATGTTTCTGCTCGGGCTGGTGCCGGTTTTAAATGGCTCAATTATTCGCCAGTTTCTCTCTAACGTGAGCCTCAACGTACTGGAAGTGAGTCTGGTGATTGGGCTGTTAAAGCATATGCCCGTGGTGATGACGCTAGTAGTGTTGGGCCTGTTCCTGATGCGCTTTAATTTAATGGCCAAAGGCCCACTGTTTCTGTTCGGCGCGAACGGCGTACTGACGCTCAGTATTTTACTGCACTTTGCCAGCTACCCAGGGGTAGATTTAAGCGATCTACTGGCCAGTAATCTAATGGCAAGCTTACTGGCGGTGTTTATCGCCATGCTGATGCATACGCTGTTTCCCGATGTAGAGCCACGTCAGCCGCCCCCCAGAGGCACCAAACCGGCGGCACAAATTCGCCATGAAACACTGATCGGCGGCATGACTGCTACGCTATCGTTCGTAGTGTTTCAGGTGTTCGACCTGCGCGATTCGCTCTCGGCGCAAATGGCCACCATCCTGATTCTGTTTACGCTGGGCTATTTCGGTGCTCAAATTTCAGCCGCTAAGCGTGCGGTGGGCACGCTGCTGGGCTGCAACTTAGCGCTGGTGATGCAACTGGGCCCTCTACACCCAAAGCCACCACTTTCTACTGGTGATACTGCTCTACTGGTTAGGGCTGATGCTGTTCGCCCGCGAGCATGTGTTGGAAGGGGGCGGCTCGGGCATTGGTTTTGGCGGGCTAACCACCATGGGAATTCTGTTTGGCCAATCCCTCGGGCCGCAGCAAGATCTTGTCTATAGCGCCTTGTACCGTTTTTCTTCTATGAGCGTTGCACTGATTGGCACGCGCTCGGTGATGGTTTGCTTACATTATTTACTCAACCGCTGGGAGCCGACGCGTCTGCCTGAAAGAAGTTGAGGCAACTTTTTAACAAAGGACTACTCTGAAAGTGAGCCGACGTTGAAGTAAGTGTTTACTCGGCGTGCGGCATTTTCCCTACTAACGGATTAGAGGTGTTCGTCATGGCAAGTGGCAAAGAAGATAAAGCGAAAGGTGCGGCTAACAAAGCCGCAGGTAAAGTGAAAGAAGCAGCAGGCAAGGCCACCGGCAGCAACAAAACCGAAGGCAAAGGTAAAGCCCAGCAAGCAAAAGGCGAACTGCAGAAGGCAAAGGTAGCGCCAAGGAGAGCCAGACAAAACAGCGCTAAATGACGCAGTACTCATATTAGTTGCAGTTTGCAGTACTTATATTAACAGGGGGCTTCGGCCCCCTGTTGGCGTTATAGGGTCTTAATAATATTGCCTCAAGCCACATGGTTAATGGCTTTGCGGAAACGTGCCAGGGAAATGCTGAATAGTACGCTGCCAATCAACAGCAGCACCAAGAACTGTTTCCAGACGACACCTAGGGCAGCGCTGCGGAAGAGAATGGCCTGGCTTAACTCGACAAAGTGAGTGGTCGGGGCCAGTAGCATAATGTTCTGAACCAGGTCTGGCATGCTCTCGCGTGGGGTATTGCTACCTGAAAGCATTTGTAGCGGGAGTAGGAACAAGACCATCAGCATGCCGAATTGGGGCATATTGCGCGCCAGGGTGGCCAGGAAAATACCCATTGAAGTGGGGGCAAACAGATGCAGCGCTGCACCTGTTAGAAAGAGGATGATCGAACCTTCAACGGGCCCCTGCAGTAGCCCACGCACAATAAAGGTGAGGGAGAGGGCCACCGCCAGTAAGACCACGGCCCCCATTGACCATACCTTGGCGAGCATGATCTCGGTTGGTGAGATGGGCATGACCAATAGGTGCTCGATGGTACCGTGTTCACGTTCGCGTATTAGCGCTGCGCCGGTAAGAATAATCGAGAGCAGCGTGACGTTATCGACAATCGCCATCAGCGAGCCAAACCAGTAATGTTCCAGCCCAGGATTGAAGCGGGCTCGCAGCACCAGGTCAACCGCAGGTGAAGCGCTTTCACGGTAGCGCTGAACAAACGTGTTGACCTCACTCATCACGATCTGCTGCACATAGCTGTTACCCGAAAAGGCTTGGCTCATGCGCGTGGCATCAATATTAAGCTGTAGGGCGGGTGTATGCCCAGCAAGTACATCGCGCTGGAAATCGAAAGGAATGACTAGCACGAAGGTGTAGTCTCCAGCATCGAGCCCAGCATCCATCTCCGAAAATGAGATCATTTCTGGGTATAGGAATTGTGGTGGGTAAAACGCAGAGATGATCCGTGCAGAGAGAGGCGAGCCGTCTTCATCGACGATAGCAATAGGCGCTTTGTTCAACGTCTCGGGCAACGCCGTGGCTGAGGCGTAAACGGCGACACTGAACACATAAACAATAAGCACCAGCATTGCCGGGTCGCGCAATAAGCTCCAGAACTCCTTGATACCGAGGCGAAAAATAAGCGTAAGCCGGTGCATGCTAACGCTCCTGCTTCTTAAGTAAGGCGATTGCCAGACCTGTTATCACTGGCACCGACAGCAGCATCGGCAAGAGTGAACCGATAAGATCCCGTAGGGTGAGTGCTTTGCTGAATACGCCGCGGCTGATAGCGAACATATAGGTTGCCGGATAAATATTACCGATAAAGCGCCCGAGTCCGTCCAGTGACGAAACAGGGTCGGTCAGCCCCGAAAACTGGGTGGCGGGGATTAAGGTGCCAATCATGGCAAAGAACATGGCAGCGATTTGACTGCGGGTGATGGTGGATGCCAGCAGGCCCATGCCGGTAGAGATGATAGAGAATACCAGCGCCGAAAGGGCCAGCGCCCAAAAGCTGCCCGTCATCGGTACGCCGAAGAGGGTGACTGCCAGTCCGGTCATCAGCAAAAAGTTGACCATTGCCAAGCCGATGTAAAAAATTTGCTTGCCCACCAGGAATTCGGTACGGGTCACCGGCGTGACATAAAGGTTGATGATCGACCCCATTTCCTTCTCGCGCACCACTGAGAGCGCGGTCAGCATGGCTGGCAGCATTAACAACAGCATGGGAATAACGGCGGGCACCATGGCCGAAAGGCTCTGTATATCGGGGTTGTAACGGTAGCGGTTTTCGATGCTGGCCGCTGGCGGTCCGTTGGTGTTTTCGTTACGGCCTTGCAGCCACTGCTGGTGAATACCCAGTACATAGCCCTGTACGGTTTCAGCGCGCTGGGGCATAGCACCATCAATCCACGCCCCGATGGCTGCATCGTGGCTACGTATGACGTCTCTGCCAAACCCTTCGGGGATTTCGATTGCCAGGGCCAGCTCTCCACTGCGCATGCGTCGATCCAACTCGGCATAGTCATAAAGAGGGGCATGCTCAGTAAAATAATGGGGCGATGCCGACAGGTTCAGCGCGTAATGGTGGCTGATAGTAGTCTGGTCGCGGTCAAGGATCGCATAGCTAAGATTCTCCACATCCATGCTCACGCCGAAGCTGATTACGCACATCAGAATCAGCGAACCAGCTAAGGCCAGGGACGCGCGTACAGGATCACGGCGAAGCTCCAGCGTTTCGCGCCACATATAGCTGAGCATCCTCTGGAAGCTAAAATGCCGGTGGCGTGGTGCTGTAAAGCGCGCCTTATCATCGGAAGGGGAAGAGGTGACCAAGGCATCGCTAGTGTGTGGTGGCTTGTCACTTTCTTGGGCACCAAGCAGATAGCCGATAAAAGCCTCTTCCAGCGATGCGGCTCCTCGCTTCTTGATGAGCGCTGCTGGCGTATCGCTGTCAAGCACTTGTCCCGCGTGCATCATCGATATGCGGTCGCAGCGCTCAGCTTCGTTCATGAAATGGGTAGAGATAAAAATCGTCACCCGGTCTCGTCGCGACAGCTCAATCAAAAGATGCCAGAAATGGTCACGGGCTATCGGGTCGACGCCTGAGGTGGGTTCGTCGAGTATCAGTAGCTCGGGTCTGTGTACCATCGCCACTGCTAACGATAATCGCTGGCGCACCCCCAGAGGCAAGCTTTCGGGCAGCTCATTGAGAACATTATCGAGCATGAAGCGCTTGACCATCTCATCGACCCGAGTGGGGATCTCATGTTTACCACTCTGAAACAAGCGGGCATGCAGAACCAGATTCTGGTGCACGGTCAGCTCGTTATACAGCGAGAACGTTTGGGACATATAACCCACCCGGCGGCGGGTATCCATATCGCGGGGATCTACCTCCTGGCCCAGCAGCCAGGCCTGCCCTTCGCTTGCGGGCAGCAGGCCGGTGAGGATCTTCATGGTTGTTGACTTGCCGCAGCCATTGGAGCCGAGAAAGCCAAAGATTTCACCACGGCGAATGCGAAAACTGACGTGATCAACGGCGATAAAGTCGCCGAAACGCATGGTCAAGCCCTTAGCTTCGATGGCGATGTCTGTATCGGCAACGGCAGGTAAAGGAGGGATGTGAATGGGGTGGTAGCCGCGCTTTTTCTCTTCTGGCAGCAGCTTGATAAAGGCCGCATCGAGTGAATCGCACTCAGTGCGTGCTAACAGTGCGGGTGCATCACCGGTAGCCAGTATGCGACCCGCATCCATGGCTACCAGCCAATCGAATCGCTGGGCTTCATCCATATAAGCAGTGGCCACGATGATGCTCATTTGCGGACGCTCAGCGCGAAGGCGGGCGATTAGCTCCCAAAACTGAACACGGGCCAGCGGATCGACACCAGTGGTGGGCTCGTCAAGAAGCAACAGGTCGGGGTCATGGATCAATGCGCAGCACAACCCAAGCTTCTGCTTCATGCCACCGGAGAGCTTGCTTACATGGCGGTTTAGAAACGGCAGCAACCCCGTTCTGCGGGTAAGATCATCAATACGGCGGCGGCGTTCGCTGGCTCCGTGGCCAAACAGCCGGGCGAAGAATTGCAGATTCTCCTCCACCGACAGCGTAGGGTAAAGATTCTGCCTAGCCCCTGGGGCATGTAGGCGATACGGGCTCCTATGCGCTTGCGATGCCGCTTATCGCGCATGTCGCCCCCTAACGAAGTGACCGAGCCCTCCTGCACAGCGCGTGCCCCAGCCAGTAGCGCCAGCAGGCTGGATTTACCGACACCGTCAGGGCCGATCAGCCCCACCATGCAGCCACCGGGTATCTCCAGGTCAATGCCATCCAGCACTCTCTTCTTGCGGTAGTGCAGGCGCACGCCCACCAGTTGCGCGACGCTTTTGGGAGATTCAGCCGCCGCGTTGGTGGAAGGGAGCGGGGTCATGGTAAGGCCTGGCCCGCCAGCGCGGCCGGCCACTCAGCGTCGGCATCCAGCTTGACCCAAGCGACGCCTGGTAGGCCGGTTTTAACCTGGTCTTGATGCTCACGTAGTAGCTCCGGGTCGATCTGTGCCTTAACCCGAAACATGAGTTTCTGGCGCTCGGAAGCTGTCTCCACGGTTCTGGGCGTAAATTGCGCAGTGCTGGAAACGAAGGAGATACGTGCGGGAATCGGGAAGTTGGGCATGGTATCGAGCACGATGCGAGCTTCACTACCCAGCGCTACTCGACCGACAATCTCCGTGGGTAAGAAGAAGGCCATGTGAACATCATTCAGGTCGACCAGATTGAGTACCCGGCCTCCTGCAGCAAGCACCTCGCCGGGCTGGGCGACGCGAAATTGCACACGACCATCCCGAGGTGACACCAGCTGGCTATCATTGATATCGGCGTCGATACGGGCGATGGTGGCCAAAGCCGCTGTCACACTAGAGCGAGTACCGATTAACTGCGCGCGTGCCGCTTCCACTGCGGCCCTGGCAGCCGCTACTTGGGCCCTGGCCGCGCTAACGGCGGCTTGAGAACCATTGACACGGGCACGGTCATCATCAAGCTCTTGGGTTGAGGCGGCACCATCACGGGCAAGCGCCTCAGTGCGTGCCAGGTGGCGCTGGGCTGAATCGAGTTCGCTCTCGCGCTGTACCACGGTCGCTTCAGCGGCCGCCTGATCGCTTTCGCGCATGACGACCTGAGCCTCGGCACTGAGCACGAGATGGGTGGCCTGTTGATGTTGGGCAATAGCCTCGTCCCGTTGTGCCTCTAGCGCTTTCGTATCCATTAGCGCCAGCGTTTGGCCAACGATGACCATGTCGCCTTCGTCGACCAATACGTTGTGAATGCGCCCGGCAAGCTTGGTCGCGATATCAATTTCGACGGCCTCAAGACGGCCATTTCCACTGGCAAAGCCTTCACCGAAACCCTCGTCATCCAGGTCGACCCAGTAGTAATAAAGCCCAGCGGCGACGGCAAGAATAGCCAGGGCAATCAACAGTTTTTTAATGGCGTGCATGACGTATGGGCGCCCTATAGAGAGTGAACAAGAGAACGGTGGGTACGAGCGCTTTCGATAGCCGCCTGATGCTCTCCGCCACCCAGCGCGGCATACAGCGCGATGCGGGCTGAAATCATTTTACGACGTATCTGTACCTGTTGCTGCTCGGCATCCAGCAGGTCACGCTGGGCGTCGAGCACCTCTAAATAGGGTACTGCCCCGTGGTCATAACGTAGCTGCGCGAGGCGTGCGCGCTCGCGTTGTGCAGCGAGCAAATCGCTAGCCGTTTGTGCCTCTTCCACTAGCCACCGCTCTGCTGCCAAGGCGTCCGCAACATCGCGGAATGCCTCCTGAACAGTCTGTTCATAATCCACCACCGCCTGCTCACGACGCACTTCGGCTAAATTGAGACTGGCGCGAAGTCGGCCAGCAGTGAAGATCGGTAACGAGATCGTAGGGGCGAATTGCCAGGTACGGCTATCGTGACTGAATAGGTTGTCGAGATCTCTACTGGCAGTGCCTAGCGAGCTGGTGAGGGCAATGCGCGGAAAAAACGCTGCCCGTGCCGCGCTGATATTGGCATTAGCCGCACGCAGCGCATGTTCTGCCGCACGAATATCAGGGCGATTAACCAGTAACTCGGAAGGCAGGCCGGGAGGCAGGGCAAACAATTCATCGCTATCTGCCAACGGGGGTAGCTGCCACGCTGTTTCGGCGGGGGAGCCCAGCAGTAACGCCAGGGCATTGGCCTGTTGGGCGCGGGCATTCTCGAGCTGAGCACCGAGCGCCCTTGCTTGATGCAGCAACACCTCGACTTGACGCAGTTCAAGCTGCGCTGCGGCGCCCACCTCGACTCGACGGTTAAAAATCAGTAAGGACTGTTCGCGGCTTGCGATGGTCTGGTGGGCGAGCTGTAGGCGGTTATCAAGCTCCAGCAACAGGTAGTAACTATTGGCCACTTGAGCGATAAGGCTCAGTTCGACAGCGCGGCGCGCCTCGTCGGTGGCCAAGTACTCTTCTAATGCAGCCTCGTTCAGGCTACGTACCCGGCCCCAGAAATCCAGCTCCCAGTGGTTGAAACCAACGCCCACCTCATATCGGTTGCTAACTTGAGGAGCGCTGGGGGCATTCAGGTCGCTAGGCACACGAGAGCGCTCGCTACTGGCTTCGGCACCGATGGTTGGCAGCAACTCTGATTGCTGAATGCCATAGAGGGCGCGAGCCTGCTCAACCCTCAGCAGTGCGCTGCGCAAATGGCGGTTGGTGGTCAGTGCTTGTTCAATCAGGCGCTGTAGCTGCAAATCGGTAAAGTAGTCGCGCCAGGGGAGGTTGGGAGCTGCAGATATTTCAGAGAGTGCCGTTGAGCCAACTTGGTAGGTGGAGGGCAGTTCAACCGCTGGAGTGGAGTCGGGCGGTGGTAGCGAGATGCACCCGGCCAGAGGCAGCATCAGTACCGTGCTGAGCAAAAAGTCAGGTCGTACTCTCGGAATACAAAACACGGTTGAAACCATGAGTATCGCCGCCACGCTCAGGGAGAAGCACTACGGTTAAATTGAAAGCACTATTTTAGTATCTAATTATTGATAATTGATCGCATTGACATAGATCAATAAACAACCGATCAGGCGACTATTTTTATCTTGCACAACCTTGATGGAGCGCAAGATAGCGGAACGCCTGCTATGACGTAATGGTGATGTGTCATGACTCCCCTCACTGAGGAAGTGTTCCATGCCTACCATGATGAAAGCGGCCATTTTCGTTGAGCCCGGCCGCATCGAAATTGACGAAAAACCCATTCCCGAGATCGGCCCCAACGACGCGCTGATGCGTGTGACCACCACCACGATCTGCGGCACCGATATACATATCCTGAAAGGTGAGTACCCGGTGGAGCGCGGCTTAACCATCGGCCATGAACCCGTGGGTATTATTGAAAAACTGGGTGCCAACGTTAAGGGCTACCAAGAAGGCCAGCGGGTCATTGCTGGCGCCATCTGCCCCAGTTTTACCTCCTACGCCTGCCAGGATGATTGCTGCTCGCAGGATGGCGGCCACCACGGCCACGGGTATAAACCGATGGGCGGCTGGCGCTTTGGTAACACCATCGACGGCGCCCAAGCCGAGTACCTGCTGGTGCCGGATGCCCAGGCCAACCTCTCGCCAGTGCCGGATGGCCTAACCGACGAACAAGTGCTGATGTGCCCGGATATTATGTCCACCGGCTTTGCCGGTGCCGAAGCCGCTGGTATCAAAATTGGCGACACGGTGGCGGTATTCGCCCAAGGGCCGATTGGCCTATGCGCCACGGCGGGTGCGCGGTTGCGTGGGGCCGGGATGATCATTGCGGTAGACGGTGTTGATGAGCGTTTACAGATGGCCAAGCAGATGGGCGCGGATGTAACGCTGGATTTCCGCAAGGTGGATGTGGTCGAGGAAATTCTCAAAATCACCGGCGGGCGCGGCGTCGATTCCGCGATTGAAGCGCTTGGACTGCAACAGACTTTTGAGTCCGCTCTGCGGGTGCTAAAACCCGGTGGAACGCTCTCCAGCCTGGGTGTTTACTCCCAAGACCTAACGATTCCGCTGGGTGCTTTCTGTGCGGGCCTGGGTGACCACAAGATCGTTACCTCACTTTGCCCTGGCGGCAAAGAGCGTATGCGCAGGCTGATGAGCATCATTGCCGCCGGACGGTTGGATCTTGGCCCCATGGTGACCCACCGTTACGCGCTGGATAATATCGTCGAAGCCTACGACCTGTTCTCCCACCAGCGCGACGGCGTATTAAAAGTGGCCCTCAAGGTTTCCTGAGGGCCACAGGCAGCGTGCGATGCCGCTTTTTTATACCTCCTGGTAAAGCTCGCTGCCTTCCCGGCGGAACTTCTCCGCCTGCTCCTGCATGCCGCGCTTCACTGCTTCGGCGTCGCTTTCGCTGGCGTTTTCCGGGGCGCGGTCGCGGTAGGTATCGCGCACTTCCTGACTGATCTTCATCGAGCAGAACTTCGGCCCGCACATGGAGCAGAAGTGCGCCACCTTGGCGGAGTCCTTCGGTAGGGTTTCATCGTGGTATTCCCGCGCGGTGTCGGGGTCTAGGCCCAGGTTGAACTGGTCCTCCCAGCGGAACTCGAAGCGCGCCTTGGAGAGCGCATTATCACGGCGCTGCGCGGCCGGATGGCCCTTGGCTAAATCCGCTGCGTGGGCGGCAATCTTGTAGGTAATGATGCCGGTTTTTACGTCGTCCTTATTGGGCAGGCCCAGGTGCTCTTTCGGCGTCACGTAGCAGAGCATGGCGCAGCCAAACCAACCAATCATCGCCGCCCCAATGCCAGAGGTAATATGGTCGTAGCCGGGGGCGATATCCGTCACCAGCGGCCCAAGGGTATAGAAGGGCGCTTCGTCGCAGTACTCCAGCTGCTTGTCCATGTTCTCCTTCACCAGGTGCATGGGCACATGGCCGGGGCCTTCGATCATCACCTGTACATCGTGCTTCCAGGCAATGTGGGTCAGCTCGCCTAGGGTTTTCAGCTCCGCCATTTGCGCTTCATCATTGGCATCGGCAATCGAGCCGGGGCGCAGGCCGTCGCCCAGCGAGAACGCCACATCGTACTGCTTGCAGATCTCGCAGATCTCCTCGAAGTGGGTATACAGGAAGCTCTCTTGATGGTGATACAAACACCACTTTGCCATGATGGAGCCGCCACGGCTAACAATGCCGGTGACGCGGTTGGCGGTGAGCGGCACATAGCGCAGCAGCACCCCCGCGTGAATGGTGAAGTAATCCACCCCCTGTTCCGCCTGCTCGATCAGCGTATCGCGGAAGATCTCCCAGGTGAGGTTTTCGGCAATGCCGTTGACCTTCTCCAGCGCCTGATAGATGGGCACCGTACCAATCGGCACCGGCGAGTTGCGGATGATCCACTCGCGGGTTTCATGGATGTTCTGGCCGGTGGAGAGGTCCATGATGGTATCCGCGCCCCAGCGGATGCCCCAGGTCATCTTGTCCACTTCCTCTTCAATGGAAGAGGTGACCGCCGAGTTGCCCAGGTTGCCGTTGATCTTCACCAGGAAGTTGCGGCCAATGATCATCGGCTCGCTTTCCGGATGGTTGATGTTATTGGGAATAATCGCCCGCCCACGGGCCACCTCATCGCGCACGAACTCCGGGGTAATTTCCTTGGGCAGGCTAGCGCCAAAGCTCTGGCCCGCATGCTGATGGCCCAGAATGCGCTCCACCTCTGCCGTACCCAACGCCTGGCGGCGTTGGTTTTCCCGCAGGGCGATAAACTCCATTTCCGGCGTGATGATGCCCTGGCGGGCGTAGTGCAGCTGGGTCACGTTCTTGCCCGCTTGTGCCCGGCGCGGGGGCGGGTTAAATCAAAGCGCAGCTGGGCCAGCGTCGGGTCGTTGGCGCGGCGCTGGCCGTATTGGCTGGTGGGGCCATCTAAAAACTCGGTGTCGTTGCGCTCTTCAATCCAGGCCCGGCGAAGCTCCGGCAGGCCTTGGCGCAAATCGATATTGGCGTTGGGATCGGTGTAGGGGCCGGAGGTGTCGTACACCAGCAGCGGCGGGTTCTTTTCATCCACGCCACTGGTTTTGGTGGGCGGGAGAGGGATTTCCCGAAACGGCACGCGAATATCTGGCCGCGAGCCTTCCACGTACACCTTGCGCGAGCCGGGCAGCGGCGCCACGGCGGCGGCATCCACCTGGGCGGTTTCGGCTAAAAAGTGGGCAGTTTTACTTTTAACAGTCTTGGTCATAACGGTTTCCTTGTTGTTGGTCATTATTCAGAAAGGTCTAAACCCATCTGCCAAAAATCGATTTCCAGGCGGGTGGCATCGCGGAAGATTTTGCTTAGCTCAGCAAAACGGGCGGGGGTGACATCGGCTAAGCGGGCATCCAGCCACGCAAGTTCCGCCTGCATGGCGGCTTGGAATTCCTCGCCTTCGTACATGGCAATCCAAGCATCGAAAGGGTTTTGCGCGTCGCGCAGGGTAGAAGGCTGCGCGTTCAGCCAGTTGGCGATTTCGCCGTAGCCCACCAAGCAGGGGGCCAGCGCCACGTGCAAATCCAGCAGATCGCCTCGGTTGCCGGTATCCAACACATAGCGGGTGTAGGCCAGCGTGGCGCGGGCTTCGGGGAGTTCGGCAAGCGCTTGCTCACTGATGCCCCACTCCTCGCAAAAGCCCACGTGCAAGCCCAGCTCCACATCCACAATGGCTTTCAGGCCTTCATGGGCTTGGCGCAGATCCGCCAGGGTGGGGCTTTTGTAGGCGGCCAGCGCGTAGGCGCGGGCGAAGTGGATCAAGAACAGGTAATCCTGCTTCAGGTAGTGGCGAAACGACGCCTCAGGCAGCGTGGCGTTGCCCAGCTGGCGCACGAAATCGTGCTCGATATAAGCGCACCAATCGTCTTGGCAAGCGGTGGTGAGATCGGTAAAGCGGTAGCCCATGATGCCTCCGGTGGTAATGATCCGGAGGGCAGGCGAGAAAGATCGAGGGAATGGCACGGAAGGGTGGCGTAAAGGTGCGCCGCGGCCATCGCTTGATCCCTACGCCGGTACCCGCGCCGCCATTCAAAAAGCAGTGCATTAGCCGGATCAGGTTCAGCGGGACCAGCGCTCGGTAGCCAAAAGCTCACCCTGCGCCATCTCAGCCGGATATCACCGGCACCCCGTCAAGCTGTTCGTGGATGGAGTGTAGGAGGCGGGTGGGGGAGATGCAAGGGGGCTTATTTTATTGGGCGCACAGAAGTGGGCTGCCGTGAAATCAATAAACAACAAGAAAAGACGATGGCATTGAGTGCTTGCCCCCTATGGTTGCCTTGACGCGTTCCATCAGTTTCATAGGTGGATGCCCCAATTATGCTGTTCATAAAGACAGTATTATTGAGGCAAGCAAAACGCGCAAGCCCGCGAATTTTGGATATAAAGCCAAAATTCGCTTTGCTTTCAATAGAGTCAATGGTGTAGAGTCAATTTGATGGCTGTGAACCAGCAGTCAATGTGACGTCGCGTTCATTGAGGTTTTATTGCAGGGTGTATAATCACTGTTAGGCTGCCGAGTTACGCTGTGTAACCGAAGAAGGAAAAATGAAATGAGCGGCATTGAGATATACATTCGGCATCGGAGTGAGGGAGCCTTACTCAATATCTACTTGGACAAAAAAACCAAGGTGGCACTTGTTGCTGCACTTGAGAACGGGAAATTTGATGACCCCAATGTGCCAATCAACCTAGAGTTATCAATTCTTCCTCAGTGGCTTAGTGAGGAGAATTCAACACACGTGAGAGTTCCGATCTCCGAAATAAATATCAGTACGGATGAATAGGGCAATGATAAAAAACATCGCTGACCTCAGTTCGGATGAGGAAAAATACAAAGATAAAGTCTGGTTTGAGATAGAAAGCCTCATCAACTGTTATATCGAACTTACACCGGAACAGCGTGTAGCGCTAAAAGACAAAGTTCTCAGTGAAGCGGAAGACCAAATAGCGCTCGCACGGAGAATTGGGATAACGCCGTTTGAACTCGAACAAGAACGCGTTAGGAAAGCAAACGAAAAGATACGTGAAATTCGTAAAATTGAATTAAATGGCTACACCCTTGGTATTGAAGAGTTTTGGGAAAAGTTCGAAAGCATATTGAGTTCAGTCTCCTTCTTTCCTTCTCCCGTTACGATAACATTGGCTGGAACTACAGCGCGTGAGGCAATATATCGCGCGTCATCTCCAGAGCCCCGAGAATCCTATGAGGCATGCAACCAACTCTTAGGGATATGCGACCCCAAAGCAGTGCAAGGCTTCTCAAAAGCAATTAGAGAAAATTACGAGATCTTACGAAAATCTAAGATTTTGAGGTATACAGAAGTTCGCGCCGTGAACAGTCGTCTCGTTTGCGACAAATGTGTAGAGCAAGGTGATAAACACCTTTCAACAGATGCTCTTTTAAATGCGTATGAACTCGGAGTTTTGCCGTTTCCACACGAGCTACCTTCCGAAGGTGAATTTCGCTGGTGCTCAGGGCCAAAGCTTTTGCTCGCTCCGAACGATGATTTTGGGTTGAGATAAAAGCATAAAAATTCATGCCAATCAACCAGCAGGCAGGCCTTGTAAAAATTTATGCCATCACGCAATCAATAGCTTTTGCGGTAGGACTTAATCAGAAGAGGTTTCAAAAATTGTGATTCGTTATCCTATATTCATACTTGTTCTTTGTCTTTACGCACCTGTTTTTGGACAAGAATTGACACTATTGCAATCATTCTCCGCGGCTGAAAAAGCTCTGGAGGAAAAGGATTACTCTACCGCTTTTAGATTGTTCAAACCTCTTGCTGAACAGGGAAATTCTGAGGCTCAAGCTAATCTTGCGTTGATGTATGAACACGGACGAGGGGTTAAGAAAGATCTTGTAGAAGCATTTAAATGGCATAGCTTAGCTGCCAATCAGGGATTAGCATGGGCTCAAACTAACCTTGGGATTGCCTATGCTAATGGTCGCGGCGTCGAACAAAACGATCAGGAAGCAGTTAAATGGTTCCGCAGTGCTGCTCTTAAAGGCAAAATAAGGGCTCAAGAACTCCTTGCGTCTATGTATGATCGTGGGCGCGGAGCGCCACAAAACCAAATGAGTGCCGCTCAATGGATTAATCCTTCCAATTTAATGTATATTGCTGAACTGGCAAAAGACTATGGGGACATGGTTCATTTTGAAACACGTGATGCCGAAGAAATCGTTCGCAACTTCGATATCAAATGTAACAGCAGAATGGATGACCGCTACCTACCTTTGTTCAATATAATTCTTGCTAGGCTTCCTAGTCAAAACGGAAATGAAATAAAAACTAATACCTTCGTTTTGGAAAGGGATGGCGAAGTTAGGATTGTCGATTCACATGAATTATCCAATGGCAGATCTTTCGAAACCGTTGTTTTTCAAATAAACAAATGGGGCGAGCTTATCCCAATGGGTGGCATTACAAGCTCCGCCGTATTAAATGCTTGTTTCAGTTCCTTCGGCCCAATATGGCTTATTGAATAGCTTCAAGTATTGAATAATTTTTTAAAATGAATATTCCTAACGTCATCTTCTAGAGGATTTTTTCAAAACGCGGAGTTTCAAGTGAAACAGAAAAATAAAAAAATCCCTCGTGAGTTTTTCAGTTATGCCGAAACTCTAGCCACTATGAACGACGAGAAATTCGCCAATGAATTTGTGGAATCTGAGGACATGGTCGAACATTATATTTGGTCGGTAAGAAATAATGAGAAAGATTTGCCGAGCAAGGAGCAGCTCGCTCGTGCGGCTTTATGCTTAATGTTCTCGCTGCCAGAACATGTCAAGCCACATCAGTCGTGGAATGTTATTCATTTGCTGGCCGCTCCAGAAGTGGGTGTGTCTCTATACTCCATCGAGCCTCAGATTAGTGAAATTCTTTTCTTAGCCAAGAATAACTTGGGAAAGCTAATGAATAAAGGTAGGAGTCCGAAATCTAAGCATGCTTCTGATGACCTTTTCTAGGATTGATTCAAAGCCTAACAAGGCCAGGCACAGCGACGGCTTTTCCGTTGCGGCTTCGCCTTCACTACTAAACCGCGCGTGCTGGCGGCGTTATGCAGTGGCGTCCGTCTTAACGTACGTACCCAAAAGCGTACATTTCAAGGAAAGTTAAGCACGCAAGAGGTGCGCCATAACCGGAATCACAGCCACTGAGGCGCGCAGCAACCTAAATCGGTTGATCGACGAGACCGTCTGCCGAGTCCCACCAACCCATCGTCATTATGGATAAGCGCAACAAAGCCGTTCTGGTTTCCGAAGAAAGTTGGTCCGCCATTCAGGAAACACTTTACCTGCTCTCCGTGCCAGGTATGAGGGTAATCCCCCCATTTTCAGAGGGTT
>NZ_MWVI01000075.1 GCF_002087295.1 Vreelandella lionensis
TTTTTTGTTTGCCCGGCGAAGCCGGCAAACCCGGTCACCTGAAAGAAGGTGTCGTCACCCCGACTGAGGGGAAGATAATCCGACTGGCAAGGGCGTCACTGGCTAACGGTGGGGTCTGAAGGAAGCCATAGGAGGTTAACGGTACACAGCGCAAGTGAACCTGCTTCGGCAGTACAGGTGGGTAAGCGTGCAAAATAGCGCGACGCCCGATACTCAGTCAGGCCTGTGCTGTGTTTTGAGGGTGGCATCGTTAACAGGGAGCCGGTGCAGTAACCGGGGAAGCCTGACACCGCATCCGGCGTAGCCGGAGGTTGTGGCTCGAGGTGAAAGCCAAGACCGCAATGGGTGCGAGGTGGCAGATGACGCCGTAGTAGTGAGGAAGTTCCGACCTGTGAAGCCTGGTAACAGCGTGGAGGACAAAACCGGAACGACCGCTGGCGGAGGTTCAGCGGACTGGGCAAGGCCAAAAGCCTTGGTCGGCTGCGAAGGGCGGAAGTCATTAATGAGAACGACGGACATTGATCTGAAGGTTGACGCTGTGTTCACAAGCTGCCCGACGGGGCAGGGAAGTGGGTCGAGGTGCTGTGGGAACACAGTGGCTTCGTCCTTCTCTGAACGAGGGAGTAGAACGACACCGTGGCGGCAGATTGCCAACGCGCTAGTACCCGGACGGGTCGTTTGAAATAGACCAACAGCCAGACCGATGATCGGCGACGTCCATCACAGAGATGAGCGGGCATGAGGAAATACTACAGTCTTTACGGGCAGTTGCTGCAAAACAGCGCCTGTACGAAGCCTTCAAACACGTCAAGCGCAACAAAGGTGCGGCCGGAATCGATGGGCAGAGCCTGAGTGCGTTCGAGGTGAATCTGGAGGTGGAGCTGTCGTGTCTGCTCCTCGAACTGAAGGAAAAGCGCTATCGAGCGCAGCCTGTCAGGCGCGTTGCCATCGCCAAGGACGACGGCGGTGAACGTCTGTTGGGTATTCCCACGGTTCGAGACCGGGTTGTGCAACAGGCATTACGCAGTATCATCGAACCGCTCTTCGAGCCAGACTTTCACCCCTCGAGCTACGGGTATCGTCCGGGACGCAGTGGTCACCACGCTATCAGCAAAGCGGCGTTGTTCATCCGCCGCTACCGGCGTGAATGGGTAGTGGATATGGACTTGTCGAAATGCTTCGACACGTTAAACCACGACCTGATCATCCGCCAGTTCCGCCAACGGATCACGGACGGCAGTGTATTGTCGCTGCTGCGCCAGTGCCTGGAAAGCGGCGTGATGGTGGGGTGCCACCTTGAAGAGACGGTACAGGGCAGCCCCCAGGGCGGCGTGATCAGTCCGCTGATCGCCAACGTCTACCTGGACGCCTTCGACCAGTTTATGAAGGCACGGGGTCATCGAATCGTCCGCTACGCGGACGATATCCTGGTCCTGTGCAGCTCACGAGCAGGCGCGGAGAATGCGTTGAGGGTAGCCCAATGTTATCTGGAAGTTGAGCTGACGCTGACAGTCAATGCCACTAAGACCCACATCGCGCACAGCGACGAGGGGATCAAGTTCCTGGGGGTAGTGATCCACACCAAGTACACCCGCATCCAGGAAAAGAAGGTGGTGACACTTAAGCAGAAGGTGAAAGCGTTGACGAAGCGTAATCGAGGTGCGGGGCTTGCGGTGATCATCCGCGAGTTGAATCCTGTGCTGCGCGGCTTTGCCAACTACTTCCGGGTAGCGAACTGCGGCGAGGGTGTTAAAGCAGATGATGAGTTGGGTGAGGCGTCGACTACGCTGCGTCCAGCTCAAGCAGTGGAAGAAGCCGGGTCGGCTGCATCGAAGGCTGAAACAGTTGGGCTACCGTCCTCCGTTCCAGTACATCAAGATGCAAAGCTGGTGTAACGCGGCGTCGCCGCTGGCCCATCTGGCGATCCCCAACGCCTACTTGCACGACGATCTGAGGTTGCTGGACTTAACCAAGATCAAAACGGGCATCACTGTCCCCGAAGTTCGGGGTAAGTTAATGGCATGAGCCGTATACGTGGCCCGTATGTACGGTTCTGTGAGAGGGATGAGGCGGTAACGCCTCACCCTACTCGATAT
>NZ_MWVI01000076.1 GCF_002087295.1 Vreelandella lionensis
TATATTAAAACCATGAATTGTCGCTATAGAGGGAAGCTACTGCTGAGGCGATCCACAAAAAACATAAAAAAGCCCCGGTGCGTAGCCGGGGCAGCAAGTGAGCATTGAAACAGTAAGTGAAACTACATGGGCGTCTGTTTAGAACTCATAGCGAGCAGAGAGCCACAGGCGGCGACCCTCTTCGCTGTTGGCGTAAACGTTGCCGAAGCTGGTGCCATCGCCGTAGGCGCGGTAGTCGACAAAGTCTTTATCAAATAAGTTGTAGAGGGTGGCGCTGACGTTAAATTGGTCGGTAAACGCGTAACTGCCGCCTAGGTGAAACAGCGAGTAGGCTTTGAAATCCCCCAGGTCAGCGAAGGAGGGCGCGCCCCTAACACGTTCACGGTTGCGATAGCGCTCGCTGCGGTACTCGGCAGAGAGCCAAGTATCTAGCTTCGTTGTCGCCTGCCAACGCAGCGTGGCGTTCAGCGCGTGTTCGGGCGTATCAGTTAGCGGTTCGCCACGGTTATTGCCGCTTTTCTGCTCGCTATCGGTGTAGGTGTAATTAGCGGATAAGCGCCAATCTGGTGTGAATTGATAGCTGGTGGAGAGCTCTACCCCCTGAGTCGCCGCTTCATCGATATTCACGTCCTGGCTATACACGCCATCCGGGATAAGCGGGTCGTTTTCAATCAGGATATCGTTGCCGCTGGCAATTTTATCGTCGAACTGGTTGTAGAACAGCGTCGCGCTGGCGGTAAAGCCTGTTTGACTATCGTAGTTCGCGCCGATTTCGCTGCTGGTGCTGGTTTCCGGCTCAAGGTCCGGGTTGCCGATCGTCAGGATCGTGCCCTGGCCGGTCACCCCGTTAATACCCTAGTGAAGGTCATTCAGGGACGGGGTCTTGTAGCCACGGCTCACACCGCCTTTTAATGTCCAGTTCGGCGTGGTGTTCCAGACTAAATAGCTGCGGGGGGTGAACTGGCTGCCAAACGCATCGTGATGGTCGTAGCGGCCGCCCAGCGTCAGCGCGAGATCATCACGCAGCATCCACTCGTCTTCCGCAAAGAGCGACCAGGTGGATTGCTCGAAAGTCTCATTGGCCAAGCCATCATCCAACTCAGCATCCCACCACTGTAGGCCAACGGTGGTCATGTGGTTACCCAGCGGCATAATAAACTTGCTATCCAGTACCGTATTGACGGTTTCCAGCTTACGCGGGGCACCGCCAATAATGCTGGGGAAGCCCTCATAGGCAACACCCTCTTCTCCGGGAATGGTGCGGCCGGTGGTTTCCGTGGTGTTACGCATCAGGCTCGATTCCAGCGTGCCAGAGGCAAAGCGCCCAGTATGGCCGATAGCCACTTGTTCCCGCTCGAAACGTAGCTCGTCGGCATAGCCGTTTGCCACGCCAGGGTTGGGCGCACAGCTGCGGGTGCGGCCGTCCAACGTACCGAGTTGGCACTCGTCGTTGTTGTAGCGCTGGCGGTTCACCTCCCCATCCAGCCAAAGGTCGTGGCTGTCGTTAGGCGTCCAGGGTAGTTTGCCGCCCAGGTTGTACACATCGCCCTCTACCGGGCTAGGGCCGCGCTGGCTCACCTCAACCGGGTTGCCGTTAGCGTCGGTGTAGACAAGCTCTGATGCGTCACGCTCATAAAAACGCCCGCGCAGTTGAACGCCCAGCGTGTCCTCTACCAGCGGGCCGCTGGTGTAGAGATTGAATTCACGGCGGTCGCCAAAGTCACGATCTTCCTTAAAAGGACTCTCGACGCCGACAGAGCCAACCCACTCGCGATCTACTCGGCGGGTAATAATGTTGATCACGCCGCCCCTGGCATCAGAGCCATGCAGTGTCGACATCGGCCCGCGAATTACCTCAATACGTTCAATGCTGGAAACCGGCGGGAAGAAGCTGGTCGAGGTTTCACCAAAACCGTTAGGCGTGACGCTTCCAGCCGCATTTTGGCGGCGGCCATCAATCAGGATCAGCGTGTAGTCGCTGGGCATACCGCGAATGCTGATATTGCTGCCGCCGGTTTTGCCCACCGAACCGCCGACATCTACCCCTTCTACATTACGCAGTGCATCAGCCACGCTGGTAATGCGTTCGCGCTGAAGCTCTTCTCTGGAAATAACCGAGATACTCGCCGGAGCATCCACCATTGCCTGCTCAAACCCACTGGCAGAGACAACAATGTTATCCAGTTGCGTTGATTCTTGCGCATTAGCCGCCGCAGTAACGCTAAGCGCGATGGCACTGGCGAGGGCGGTGCGAGTAAAGCGTGGCATGGCGATCCCCTGATATGAGTATTGTTTGCTAATTAAGCTGATTATCAAATGAGTTGCGGATTCTAAGAAGAAAAGTTCCCACTTGCGAGATGGTTTGATCGAACATGGTGTTGCTGTTAATGGAACAGTGCCGGATGGGGAGCGCTTGCCTATAAAGGTTGTTAGTCCGCTAGCTAATATGGGCAGCCTAACGTTGCAGTAACTGCAACACCGCATTCGATGTAATAGGAGTGCAAGTGTTTTTGAGAATCGTTACTATTGGATTAACGGTTAATCAGGAGAGGCTCACATGCGACACACGTTACTGCAGCGCGGTTTACTGGGAATGTTGATGGGCGGCTTGCTGGTGGGCACCGCCCAAGCGCGCACGCTGGAGACGGCTTACGGCAACGTTGAGGTTGGTGATCACCCAGAGCGGGTAGTCACCCTAAATGAAGGTGCGCTGGATGCCGCGCTGGCGGCGGGCGTGACCCCGGTAGGGGCGGTAACCACCCGTGGCGGCGACAACGTGGCAGAGTACGTGACCGACTACCTCAGTGCGAACGAGCTCGAACACCCTGAAATTGTGGGCGTCGTGCGGGAAATTAATATTGAAGCAGTGCTGGCCCAGCAGCCGGACCTGATTCTAGCCGCAGCACAGCTTCCGGAGGAGCAGTACCAACTGCTATCGCAAATTGCTCCCACTGTGGTGCCCCACACGCAACCGCTAGCGGCCGATAACTGGGAAGCCGAAGCGCGCTTATTCGGCCAGGCTTTGAACCAGGAAGAGGCCATTGAGGAAGCGATCAGCGCCGTCGATCAGCGGGTCGACGCTATGTCAGACGCAGTAGCTGACGCCGACGTGGGCATCAACGCCTATCTGGTGCGCTGGATGCCTGGCGGCCCCATGGTAATGTCGGAAAACCTGACTGCCACCGGCCTGTTAGAGCGCGTCGGCCTGGATGTGCAAGGCGGCGAGCTGATCGGTGAACGGGGCGTGCACAGCGACGTATTAAGCCTTGAAAACCTCTCTCAGGTAGACGGCGACTGGCTGTTTTTGGCCACGCTAAATGATGACGGCCAAGCCGCCCTAGATAGCGCCAAACAGAGCCCCGCCTTCAACCGCTTGAACGTGGTACAGAACGAACGAGTGGTGCCGGTCAACGGCCAGCTCTGGAGCAGTGCCAACGGCCCGCTGGCGGCCCAGGCGATTCTGGATGACATCGAGAATGCGTTATTGCCGTGATGCTACTTACCAAGGCTGGAAGTAGCGCCAGGTGGCGCTGCTCATCCCGACACTGGATGCTGATTCTGCTCACCGCCCTTGTGGCGGTGAGCGTCGTTAGTTTGTTGATAGGCGCAGGCAGCGTTGGCCCCCGCCAAGTGTTTGGGCTGCTAAGCGGGAGTGTTCCCGCCGAAGCGCGCTTTAGCGTCTGGGAGCTGCGCGCCCCCCGCACGCTAATGGTATTGCCGTTGGCGTGGCGCTGGGCGTAGCGGGGGCGCGGCGGCAAGCCGTTTCCCGCAACCCGCTGGCCGAGCCGGGCTTGTTGGGCGTGAGCGCAGGCGCTGCGTTTGCTGTTTCCCTGGCGCTGGTGTTAGGGGCCAGCGCGGCCACTTTACGCATTCCCGTGGCCCAGTTAGGGGCGCTGATCGGCTGCGTGTGCGTGCTCGGCGTGGCGCGGCTGCGCGGTGTGGGGAGCGACCCGGTGCGCTTAGTGTTAGCGGGGGCAGCGTTTTCCGGGCTGCTCGGTTCGCTCCGCGCACGGATGCTGCTCTACGACCAGCGCGCCGCCGATGAGATTCGCTTTTGGGTGGTGGGCAGCTTGGCGGGTAGGCGGCTAGACGAATTATGGGCCGTGCTGCCCAGCCTGCTGGTAGCAGGAGTGGGCGTTGTATTGATTGCCCGGCCGCTGGCCGCGCTGGCGCTAGGGGAGCGGGCCGCCAGCGGTTTAGGGCACCACCCTGGGCTGATTCGCTGGCTGGCGGTGGGCTGCGTGGCGCTATTAGTCGGCGCGGCCACCGCTATTGCCGGGCCGATTGCGTTTGTGGGGCTGGTAGTGCCTTTTGTGGCGCGGGCCATCGCCGGGCCGGATATTCGCCGCACGCTCTGGTTCTGCCTGCCCGTCGGCCCACTGATCGTGCTTACCGCCGATATTATCTCCCGTGTCGTCGTTGCTCCCTCCGAGCTGCCCTTGGGCGTGCTCACCGCGCTATGCGGCGCGCCGGTGCTGATTGCGGTGGTGCGGGCCAAGGGCCTGCCGATGCTCTAACGCACTCTCTTTGGTTATCTGATGCTATGAAAATGACGGCAAAACAGTCGATGAGCGGTGTGGTACTGCCCCGCACATCCACCGCTTATCAAGAAGAGCCGAGCGCCCAGGCGGTGGCTGCCCCGCAGGGCTACTGGCGCGCTGCGCTGCCCCGTTATGGGGTGAGCGTGCTGCTGGAAAAGCGCGCTGTGGCGGTGAATATCGGGTTGAGTGCCGCACTGATGGCCGCTTGCGTGATCAAAAGCCGGAATCACTTTCCCGAACAAGTGATATATGACTGTGCGGACTCTATCCTCTATCTCGTTCGTGAGGATCGTAAAGCGCTGCTATATGCACTTACTTTCCTTCACAATGAGCCAGAGTGGGTTAGGCATGCTGTGCGTGTTGCCGCGCAAATGGCAGATATTATGCTTATTCGCGATGCTCACTCTACCCAAGTACGAGAGGTGATGGTAGGCACGCTATTGCACACTATGGGTAAGCCTTTGTTAGTGAGCGAGGAACTGCCATCGCTTAAGTCTAATATGACACCTCGACAGAAAACGTTACTAAAGCAGCATCCAAATGTTTTATGGGATAAACTTGTATCATTGAACTGGAAACCTAGCCCAGTATGTAAAGATATACTATTAAATGCCAATGAGCGATTAGATGGCTCGGGTTACCCCTCGGGATTGAAAGGCCCTCAATTATCTGAAAACGTGATTTTACTGTCAGTAATAAAAATAATTAATAAGCTTACCTATGAACGTAATGGAATAAAGCCACGTACCCCTCTTGATGCTTATCGTTTAGTAAGTGATAGCTATCAGAGCTATGATAAGGCAACATTGGTTGAATTTATGCAGTGTTATGGACTTTATCCTATCGGGAGTCTGGCTAAGTTTTCCGGTTGTTTTTTGGCTTGGATTATTGATATTGACAGTAAAGGAATGCCAGTTAAGGTGAACGTAGTGAAGAATCTTGCCTTTATGGATACCAATATTGATAGCATTTTGGATGCAGGGGACTTTTCCCAGATAGGAAGGTTAGAAGGCGTTGTTGATCCTAATGATTATGTTGTAAAATTTCTTAAGTTATGATTTCTAAACCGCCCTGGCTATTCAGGGCGGTTTTTTAGGTAATTCATTGTAGTCTGGATAATATTGCCTCAGAGGCAATATTATTGTTTAGAAGTAAGCAGTTGGCTCATTAAAACTCCTCCCAGCTCGGCTCCTCGCTATCTTTTACCAGTTTGTGCCCAAGACTGTGCTTTTGGACAGGCAGTGAGTGAGCAGCCGTAAAGGGCTTGGGTGCTGTGGTGGGCTGCGCTACATTTAATTTGAACGTGGCGATTAAATCTGCGAGGCGGTTCGCTTCATCTTGCAGAGAAGCCGCTGCGGTACTGGTTTCTGAAACTAAAGAGACATTCTGCTGAGTCGCAGAGTCCATTTGCGTAATAGCCGTCGTTACCTGGTTGATACCGCTTTCTTGCTCATTAACCGCCAAGGCGATCTCTTTCATTAGCTCGGAGACTTGCTGCACTGCCGCGTCAGTGCTTTCCATTCCTTCACCGCTAAGCTCTGACTGCCGAGTGCCCTCCTTAATACGTGTAGCGATGCCATCAATAATACTGCGAATTTGCCCGGATGATTCGGACGTTTTCGTGGCCAGTTTACGAACTTCTCCCGCGACGACCGCAAAACCCCGTCCGTGTTCACCGGCGCGGGCGGCTTCAACGGATGCGTTCAGTGCCAAAATATTGGTTTGAAACGCAATTCTTTCAATCACCCGGATAATATCTTGGACGCGCTGAGAGTGCTCCTCCATATCTTTCATGAGTGCGGTGGTTTGCTCTACCTCTTTGCGTGCATCACTGGCTTTTGATGAAGCAGTAGAGGTTAATTCGCTGGCAGTGCTGGCGGTTTGGTTATTATGGGTAACCGTTGAGGACATCTCCTCCATGCTAGAGGCGGTTTCTTGCAGTGCGCTGGCCTGCTCTTCGGTACGAGAAGCTAGGTCTTCGCTGCCGCTAGCGATTTCACGGGCGCTGTGAGCCACCATTTGGCTCGTTTGGTTTAGCGTTTCCATCATATCGGTAAGCTTAATCTGCATCGCTTGCATGGCTTGATACAGCTTACCGATTTCGTTGCGACCTTCATCTTCAATATGGCTGGTCAGGTCCCCTTGTGAAATATTCTCGCAGATGGTGACTGCACGGCTAAGCGGCGACACTATGAACCGGCGTAAACCAATCTGTAGGCCTACAAACAGCAGCAGTGAGACAACCAACACCGTGGCGACTGTCCAAATGATGCGCTGATTAGCGGTGTTAGCTTCACTCTGCATCTCATCTGCCAGGTCTTCAGCAAAGAGGGCAAATTCACGCGTAGCATCGGTGAGAGAGCCGGCTTCTACGTCAAGGCGCTGCTCTTGTTCAGCGATTTGAATAGGATCGCCCTCTGCTAGTGCTTGAATGACGGCCGGTGTTACTAACTCCTGGAAGCTATTGACGACTTCTATGTAGTACGGGTAGCGTTCCTGCCCTTCGGTCACATCGTAGCCGCTTAGTTCATCGAAGCGTTCTATTGCTCGCTCTAAGCTGCGCCGAGCTTGCTCCAAGGGAATATACGTATCAGAGTTGGTTTTGCTGCTGTATTCAACAAACCTTGCCATGCGCAGCCGCAGTTCCATCAGGTTCACTTCCATGCGGTTGGCTGCGGCAACTTGATCGGCGCTTAGCTCAGATATTTCATTAATATCGCTCAAGCTGTTGCGGGCAGCTGAAATGGCGAGAGTCCCAATGGCTAATACCATCACGATAAGCAGCGCCATGGCGGCAGTTAGGCTATGTTGGATGCGGATGTTTTTCATGTTCCCTCTGGGTAATGGTTGAGTAGAGTTCGTTGAGACTCATACCACCGTAGGTGATGGAGGCAGTCCCACTGGAGCCGAGGCTAGTAGTTCAATTTTTATAAGTTGCTTGAGTACGCTGGACTTTATATATAAAGTGCGCAGTTATTAATAATAATTAATTTCGTTGCTTTCGATTGAAAATTGTAATGCTAGCGTATGACAATGTCTTGTTACTAATATTCTTTTTTGTGAAGACAACCAGAAAAATTGATAGGTTTGAATGAAATATCAAAGAGATTTTTTCTTTGTTTAATTTAAATGACTGTTTTGTTTATTTTTTTGTTTTTGAGTAATTTTTTATAATTTTTGAGTTAAGCTTATTGGTTGATGCCATTAGTGATTTCTCAATAAGTTTGCATTAATGGTTGTGATCGTTTTGCATTGTTGTATATAGCGTCTGCGAATGGCACTCACCAAACTGCCGCTTATAGTCGTGGGCGAACTGCCCTAAATGCCAAAATCCCCAATACGTCGCAATCTCGGTCACTGTTTGTGGCGGTTCAGCTGCGCGCAGGGAGCGCCGCCCTCGGTTAAGGCGCGTCAGCCTTAAAAACTGCAATGGGCTGATCCCTAAAATCGTCGTAAAGCTATATTGCAGCGTGCGTCGGCTCACATGGGTCAGTTCACACAGCGCGTCCATGGTGATGGGGGCGTCTACATGCGCGTCGACGTACTGCTTGACCCGGTCGGCCACGGCTTTGCGATGCGCGTAGCTGGGAGGCAGCTCGCCACAGGGCTGTTGGGCATCTAATAGCTCCAGCAGGCCGGTTAAAAGAATATCCTGATGCAGCTTTTCAGCAATGGCTCCCTGCTGTTGGCCTAACAGCCGCTCCAATAGAAACAGTAGGGCGCGCAGCGTGGCAGGGTTCACATGACGGCGGGGCACGGTCATCCACTGCTCATCCAGCGTTATGCCCTGGCGTTCGGCAGCGGCGTGTAATGCCGGTAGACGTATCACCAGCCCTAAATATCGAAGGCTTCCGGGGTCACCAATTCAAAATCGCGCCCGCCGGGGCGGCACATCACTTGCTGCGCGTCGAGCGGCTGCCCATTGATACGCGAGCCCGCTGGTCGGGTTGGAATGCCCAGCCATAAAGAGTTCTCCCACGCCCGGCAATACTGACGCAGCGCCTGGGCGGTGTGCTCTTTGAAGACCTGGATGGCAGGCAACGCAATTTCATCCAGCCGCCCATAAAACCGCCCAGGCGTGAGCTGATCATACTGCTGCTGCCAGTGGGTGAGGTTTTGCGCATGCTCGTCAGCATCAAACGCTTCTTGAATGCACTTTTTTGGTGCGCTTTGGGTAGGCGTCAAGGTCATCACCAGCTCCTGACAGCGTGAATCAACCGCGTCCACGCCTTGTTGTTGTTATTAACCAGCTGTTTCTTATTGGTTTTTATAGCCTTGGTGTGTTTTGCCAAATCTCGATACTCCCCGTTAAGTGATAGCGCTATTGTGAGAACAAGCAAGTTTTGTTCCTCAACGCGCATACCGTGCCTTGAGTATCGAACAGGTAAGAGAAGGGAAGGCCTATGGCGAAGACCTATCACACCAGGGTGGGGAGCCGCCGCTATCGCTTTAGCGGGCTCGCCGAACTGATGCCCAAAGCCACGCCGCCGCGCTCGGGCGACCGCCTGGCCGGGGTGATGGCGGAGTCCGCAGAAGAGCGGGTCGTCGCTCAAATGGTGCTGGCGGAGCTGCCGCTCACCACTTTTTTGAACGACGCGCTGATCCCCTACGAGCAGGACGAAATCACCCGCCTGATTATCGACGACCACGATGCGGAGGCGTTTGCGCCGCTGAAGCACCTGACCGTAGGCGATTTTCGCAACTGGCTGCTTTCGGACCACGCCACCAGTGAAGCCCTAGCCGCTGCAAGGCTCGGCATTACGCCGGAAATGGCCGCGGCGGTGAGTAAGCTGATGCGCAACCAGGACCTCATGCTGGTGGCGAAGAAATGCCAGGTGACCACGGCATTTCGCAACACCATTGGGCTACCGGGGCGGCTTTCGACCCGCTTACAGCCCAACCACCCCACCGATGACGTCACCGGCATCGCGGCCAGTATTCTCGATGGTCTGCTGTATGGCAGCGGCGATGCGGTGATCGGTATCAACCCGGCTACCGATAACGTCGCTCAGAGCATCAAGCTGATGCGTCTGATGGACGACGTGATCCAGAAATACGAGATCCCTACGCAATCCTGCGTGCTGACCCACGTGACCAATACGCTAGAAGCCATTGAACAGGGCGCACCGGTGGATCTGGTGTTTCAATCCATTGGTGGCACCGAAGCCACCAACCGCAGCTTTGGGTTCGATTTGAGCACCCTGGCGGAAGCTGAAGCCGCCGCGCAAACGTTGAACCGAGGCACCGTGGGTCGCAACGTGATGTATTTCGAAACCGGCCAAGGCAGCTCGCTCTCCGCCGACGCCCACCACGGGCTGGATCAGCAAACCTGCGAAGCCCGGGCCTACGCCGTGGCGCGCAAGTTCAATCCGCTGCTGGTCAACACGGTGGTGGGGTTTATTGGCCCTGAATATCTCTACGACGGTAAAGAGATCACTCGCGCCGGCCTTGAGGATCACGTCTGCGGCAAGCTCTTAGGTGTGCCGATGGGGTGCGACGTGTGCTACACCAACCACGCCAACGCCGATCAAAACGATATGGACAACCTGCTGACGCTGCTGGGCGTGGCGGGCTGCAACTTCGTGATGGGCATCCCCGGCTCTGACGACAGCATGCTCAACGATCAAACCACCTCGTTTCACGATGCGCTCTATGCCCGTCGGGTGCTGGGGCTAAAAGCCGCGCCAGAGTTTGAGCAGTGGCTGGCCAAGATGCAGATCTTCCAAGATGTGAGCACCCATCGTCTTAACGACCAGCTGCCCGCCGCCTTTGCCAACAGCCTGCGCCACTTGCCGAAGGGGAGCGACTGAAATGCCTAAGCAACCCACGCAGGAAACCACTGCGCCGATCGTCATTGAGAACCCCTGGGAGCGCCTGCGCGCCTTTACCGATGCGCGCATTGGTTTGGGGCGCGCGGGGGTGAGCCTGCCCACCAAGCAGTTGCTCGCGTTTCACTCGCCCATGCCCAAGCTCAAGATGCGGTTCACTGCCCGCTGGAGTGTCAAACACTGGCCGATGAGCTGACCCAGGCGCTTGGCTTGAGCACCGAACCGCTTGCGGTACACAGCCGTGCAGAGGACCGCGCGATGTACCTGCAGCGGCCCGACTACGGCAGACGCCTTAACGAGGCATCCCGGCAAACGCTGCAGCAGGCGGCAGAGAGCGGCCAACGGTTTGATCTGGCGGTGGCGATCGTCGATGGCCTCTCTGCCCTTGCGGTGCAGCAGAACAGCACCCCGTTTCTCACCGCGTTGTATGACGCATTCGGGCGCGACAAGTACGAATTGCAGCTCGCACCGCTGACACTGGTGGAACAAGGGCGCGTGGCGATTGGCGACGAAGTAGGCGCGCTGCTCAACGCAGATGCAGTGCTGGTCATGGTGGGCGAGCGCCCCGGCCTAAGCTCCCCAGATAGTTTGGGGCTGTACATGACCTGGGGCCCCGAAGTGGGGTTAAAAGATGACCGGCGTAACTGTATCTCCAACGTGCGGCCGGCCGGGCTTGCGTATGAAGAGGCGGCCCGGCGCTTGTTGCTGCTGTTAACCGAGGCGCGGGAGCGCAAGCTCTCCGGCGTGAAGTTAAAAGACCGCAGCGAAGACAACGTCTTGGAGGGCGGCAGCGGTTCAACTAGTAATTTCCTTGTGGCTGATTGACGGTAACAGCCGCAAAAACGCGGACGACACTTTTAATAACAACGCTGACGACATTTTCAATAACACCGCTGACGGCTCTCCCAATAACAAGACGGAACCAGGATCACAGCACGCCGCTGACACCCATTGCGTTCCACACTGAAAAGGGCAAAACGATGACACAACCAACGGTTGATCAGGCGTATCTGGCCAAGCGCCAGCTGCGTAAAGGTACGGCAGGCTGGATGCTGCTCGCGGGCCTTGGGGTCTCCTACGTGATTTCCGGTGACTTTGCGGGCTGGAACTTTGGCATTGCCGAAGCGGGCTGGGGCGGCTTTGCGATTGCCGCCTGTTTGATGGCGCTGATGTACCTCGCGCTAGTGCTGGCGCTGGCAGAAATGTCCGCCGCCATTCCCGCGGCAGGGGGCGGCTACAGCTTTGCCCGCCAAGCCATGGGGCCTGCGGGCGGCTATTTGACTGGGCTTGCGGTGTTGATTGAGTACGCGCTGGCCCCGGCGGCCATCGTGATTTTTATTGGCTCGGCGGTGGAAGCGTTATTAGGCGTTAACGGGCCGCTGGTGTATCTGCTGTTTTATGCAGTGTTTATCGGCATTCACCTGGCGGGCGTGGGGGAAGCGCTGAAAGTGATGATGGTGATTAGCGGTTTGGCGGTCTTGGCCATTTTGGCCACCGCCGTGGCGCTGATCAGCGATTTCGATTCGGCCAACCTGTTTGATATTGCACCCACCGATGCGGCGGGGGCGAGCACCCTCATGCCATTCGGCTGGTACGGTATTTGGGCGGCGCTGCCTTTTGGCATGTGGCTGTTCCTGGCGGTAGAGGGGTGCCGCTGGCGGCCGAAGAGGCGAAAGACCCCGCCCGGGATATGCCCAAAGGCATCATTGGGGCGCTGCTGTTCTTGCTCTTCACCGCCCTGCTCGTAGTCGTGCTGCTGGCCGGTGCGGCGGGCGCTGAGATGATTGGCCAAAGCGGTGTGCCGCTGGTGGATGCGCTGAATGCGGCGGGTAAACCCCCGCTGGCGACCCTGGTCAACGTGCTGGGCTTAGCGGGTTTGATCGCGTCGTTCTTCTCGATTATTTATGGCTATAGCCGCCTGGTATTTGCGCCCTCTCGGGCGGGTTATCTACCCAAACCGCTGTCGCTCACCAGCGAGCGTAAAGTGCCTTACTTAGCGCTGATTGTGCCCGGTATTTTGGGCTTTCTCGCATCGCTGAGCGGGGAAGGCGATCTGATGTTAGGCATGGCCGTTGTGGGGGCGACTATCTCTTATGCGCTGATGGCGCTTAGCCATATTCTGCTGCGCGTGAAACAGCCCGACCTGCCGCGCCCCTATAAAACGCCGGGAGGCGTGGTGACCTCCGGCATCGCGCTGGTGCTCTCGCTCGTCGCGTTGACCGGTGTCTACGCGTTTGACCCTCGCGCGTTCAACTACACCATCGTGCTGTTCATTGCCGGAGCGGCTTACTACTTCCTCTACAGCAAAAACCATTTAGTCGCGAAAACCGCAGAAGAGGAGTTCGCGCTGGTCACCGCCGCGCGAGAGGATCTCGACCCTGTCGCACCGAAGGTCGCCTCCGCCAAAATTGTAATCACCACGGCAGATCGCCTAGTCTGAACCACAGCAGTGCGCCTCTGGGCTTTCGCTCATAGGCGTTGTTATGGGCAGGCAAGGAGGAGCTTGAAGGATGTTGAACTTTACCGAATCAAACATGGCCGAGGCAGAGCAGCGGCGCTGGTACGCCGTGGACGATGGCGTGATGGGCGGCGTGTCCCAAAGCGGCTTTCGCGTGGAAGCGGGCGCTGGCTGCTTTTATGGCGAGGTGTCGCTGGAAAGCGGCGGTGGCTTTGCCTCGGTGCGCCGTGAGCCTGACGGCTTCGAGCCGGCCATGGCCCATGGCCAAGGAATTGTGCTTCGCGTGCGCGGCGATGGTCGCACCTATCAGCTACGGCTCAAAAGCAGCGCGCTGGACGAAGCAAGCGCCTACCGCGTCGCCTTCACGCCTACGGCTCACCAGTGGGAAACGCATCAATTCACCTGGGCACAGTTCGAGGCGGTGCGCCGGGGCACGCTGCTTTCCCGCGCGCCGCCTCTCGCCCCGGATTCTATTCACCAGCTCGGTTTCTTGATTGCCGACCGCACTGCCGGGCCGTTTCGCCTGGAGATAGCCTCCATTGCGCCTTATTCACAGGGCTGACACTCACAGGACTAAGGTCGTCTCGTATGTAGTGTGCCGTTCACGGAATCTGAGAAGCCCTCTTTCGACGTGAGCCAGCGTGATGAAACACTCCCCCGCGTATCGCCTAGCGGCCACTGTGCTGCACGGTTTCGATGAGTACCGTGCCCGCTTTAAGCAGATCACCTCAGATGCCAGCCGCCGCTTTCGCGACGCCGCCTGGCGTGAAGCGCAGCAAGCCTCCGCCGCGCGGATCAACCTGTACGGTCAAAAAGTCCAAGAGACGCTCGGCCGATTACAACGCACCTTTGCCGCAGATGTACTGGCTCACTGTGAGACGTGGCGGGAAGCACGAGGGCACTACGCTCAATTGATTAGCCAACGGTTGGATTACGAGCTGGCGGAAACCTTCTTTAATTCGCTGTTCTGCTCGGTGTTTCAGCATCGACATATCCGCAACGACTGGATGTTTGTGTACAGCTCCCGGGAGGATGCCGCGCACCGTTCGGGCATTGAGCTGTGCCGCAGGCATTACGTCAACGGCGACTGGGCGGGGGCACTCGCTTGGGCGCTGAGTGAAGCCCCGTTTGAGTCCTCCTTTGCCAGTTTGGAACGCGATAGCCAGCTCGGCGCTAGCCTGCTGGAAGCCCAGCTTCCCGCCGCGATTTGGCAGGCGGAGGATGCCCAGGTGGAGCTGCTCAACAGTGTGTTCTACCGCAATAAAGGCGCGTACCTCGTTGGGCGTATGTTAGGCGGCGGCGAGCAGGTGCCGCTGGTGCTGCCCGTTCTGCATGGCGAAGGGTATGGCGAGCAGCAGGGGGGCGACCCCTGCCTGCATTTGGATACGGTTCTCACTGAAACCGATGAAGTGTCGATCATCTTCTCGTTCACCCGCGCCTATTTTCAGGTAGAGGTGCCGGTGCCGGGGGAGTTCGTCGGTTACCTAAAACAGCTCATGCCCCACAAGCCCGAGGGCGAGCTGTACGCCGCCATTGGCTTTTTCAAACACGGCAAAACCGAATTTTTCCGCGCGCTGAACCAGCAGGTCGCCAAGCGCGAAGAGCGGTTCATGATCGCGCCGGGGGTGCGGGGTATGGTGATGGCGGTGTTTGTGCTGCCAAGCTTTCGCACCGTGTTCAAGATCATCAAGGATAAGTTCGACCCCGCCAAAGAGGTCACCCACGCCATCGTGCGGGAGAAGTACCGGCTGGTAAAACGCCACGACCGGGTGGGGCGGATGGCCGATACCCAGGAGTTCTCCAACTTTATCGTCCGCCAGGACCACTTCGAGCCGGAGTGTTTGGCCCACCTGTTAGAGGTCGCACCCTCCACGGTGTCGCTGAAAGAGGACAAAGTGATCATCAAGCACTGCTACACCGAGCGAATGATGACGCCGCTGAATATTTACCTGGAGCAGTGCAGTGCCGATGAGCGGAGGATGGTGCTAAAAGATTACGGCAACGCCATCAAGCAGATGGCGGCGGCGAATATTTTCCCTGGCGATATGCTGCTGAAGAATTTTGGTGTTACCCGCCACGGGCGGGTGATTTTCTACGACTACGACGAGGTGAGCTATCTCACCGAGTGCCGCTTTCGCCATATTCCCAAATCCCAGGGGTACGACAGTTACATGGATGGCGGGGCCAGCCTGTCGATTGGCCCCAACGATATCTTCCCCGAAGAGTTTGGCCCGTTTATGTTTGCCAACCCGGAACTTCGCGCACTGTTCACAGAGCAGCACCCGGAGCTGTTCGACCCGGACTACTGGCTGGCGCTACAGCGGGCGATTCTGGATGGGCGAGTGATTGACGTTTACCCGTATCGCAACAAGCAGCGGTTCGCGGGCACCGTGGGGCAACTGGTACATTAGGCGTTTACTGGACGACGTAAGCCGAGGACAGCATGACATCAGCCCCGCACTTGGTGGTATTTACCGGCTCGGGAATCAGCGCGGAGAGCGGCATTCAAACCTTCCGCGCCAGCGATGGCCTCTGGGAGGATCACCCGGTGGAAGAGGTCGCCACGCCGCAAGGGTGGCGGCAAGACCCAGAGCGTGTGCTGGCGTTCTATAACCAGCGCCGTGAGCAGATTCGCCGTGCAAAGCCCAACGCCGCCCATAAAGCGCTGGCAGCGCTGGAGCAGGATGGCTTTAAGGTCAGCGTGATTACCCAGAATATTGATGACCTGCACGAACGGGCAGGCTCCCGCCACGTGCTGCACCGCACGGTGAGATTTTGAAGGCCCGCTCATCGGTGGATGCGCGGCTGCGCTACCCGCTGGCGAAGGGTGGGATTGCCCTGGGCGATGTGTGCGATAAGGGCAGCCAGCTGCGCCCAGACGTGGTGTGGTTTGGCGAGGCGGTGCCGCTGTTCGAAGAGGCCTGCGAGCTGGTGAGCCAGGCGGATTTCCTGCTAGTGGTGGGCACCTCGCTGGCGGTGATGCCCGCCGCATCGCTGCTCACCTATATCGATTACGACACCCCCTGCGCGCTGGTAGACCCCGACGCCGATGAGATTAGCCCCCCCGGCGTGCTGGCGATCAATACCACGGCGGGGGAAGGCGTGCCGGCGCTGGTTAACCAGTGGCGTAAGCAGGGGAATTTGATCTTACCTTGATTTAACGACTGGGTAGTTTCGCTCAACCCTAGGCGGGGGCGCTGTGAACCCCTCCATGGGCGCTACTTTTGCCATCTGACCGCCCTGGATGGCGGAAATGCCGGTATTGTTGGGAACATTGGCCGGCCCTGGCGAAAGACCCCCGCTACGGGTTGTTCGAACCGGCCGATAGCACACTAGAGGCGCTATTCTAAAAACCACGCTTTCATTACCCCGGTAATCTGTGGTGAGCTCGGCGTCCGTCGCGATATAGGCGGGCATGGTGTAAAGCCAGCGGCCAATGGGGCGCAGCCACACGCCCCGCGCTCGGGCAAATGCGGCAACGCCTTTCAGCGCCTCGCTGCTGTGGGCTTCGATTACCGCCGTTGCGCCTAATACGCGCACGTCCGCTACGGCGGGATGTGCGCGCAGCGCTACGTCTTCTAATAGCTCGCGCTGTAACGTTTGGCTGAGCGCGGCAATTTTCTCCAGGTAGTGCTCTTCCTCGAACACCTTCAGGCTCTCCAGCGCCACGCGGCAGGCCAGCGGGTTGCCCATAAAGGTGGGGCCGTGCATGAAAGCGTGGTGCTCACTGTCGCCAATGAACGCCCCGTGAACCCGGTCGGTAGCCAGCGTGGCCGCATGGCCCAAGTAGCCGCCGGTCAGCCCTTTGGAGAGCACCATGATGTCTGGCGTGACGCCCGCGTGGTCGGCGGCAAACAGCTTGCCGGTGCGGCCAAAGCCGGTAGCGACTTCATCAAAAATCAGCAGCACGCCAAACTCATCGCATAGCGCTCGCGCACCGCGCAGGTAGTGGGGTGAAGTCATGTTTAGCCCGCCCGCCGCTTGCAGCAGCGGCTCCATCAGTAGCGCGGCAATTTCATGGTGGTGGCGCGCTAGCACTTCCCGCAGCGCGGCGAGGTCCTGCTCAACCTGCTCCGGCGTCGCGTCGAACGGGGCCGTGGGGGCCGGGGCAAAGTGGTGCTGAGGCAGCAGGCTGGCGAACAGGCTGTGCATGCCCTCTTCGGGGTCGCACACCGCCATGCAGCCGGTGGTGTCGCCGTGGTACGCCTTCATGAGCGAGAGCATTTTGCGCTTGCCGGGGTGGCCGCTCAGCACCTGATACTGCAGCGCCATCTTCATGGCCACTTCCATACCCACCGAGCCGCTATCGGAGAAGAACACATGGTTCAGCCCCGGCGGGGTGATGCGTACCAGCGCCCTTGCCAGCTGGTCGGCGGGGTCGTGGGTCAGGCCGCCCAGCATCACATGGCAAAGCTCCCCAGCCTGCTCGCGGATGGCGGCGACGAGGCGCGGATGGCCGTAGCCGTGAATCATGCACCACCAAGAGCAGGTGGCATCCAGCAGGCGCTCGCCGCTTTCCAGCGTAAAGTAGCTGCCGCTGCCGCCGACCACTTTTGGCGCAGGCGTTTGGGTTTTGAGATGGGCATAGGGGTGCCAAACGGGGGAGTTCATGGCGTCGCCTCCTGGGTGGCGAGGGGGAGCAGAGCATCAAGGGAGAGGTAGCACTGCGCGGGGGTCGCATCCGCCGTAGCCAAATGAGGAATGATGCCCAAGCAAGGGGCGGGAAGGGCGCGTTTTAGCAGTGCCACATTGGCCGCAAAGCGCGGGCTGTCGTCGGCAAAGGCGGGGTCCACCACGCTGCCTACCCAGCCCGCCAGCGTTAAGCCATCGGCGGCGATGGCCTCGGCGGTGAGCCGGGCATGGTTAAGGCGGCCCAGTTTCAGCCCAACCACCAGAATCACCGGCAGCCCGAGTGCGCGGGGCAGGTCGGAAAAGTCCTCCGCCTCGTTCAGCGGCACTCGCCAGCCGCCTGCGCCTTCGATTAGCGTTAGATCCCGTGGCGTGCCGGTTAACGTGTCGCTGAGCGCCTGAGTAACGCTTGCCACGTTAAGCATGGCACCTGCTTCCAGAGCGGCGAGATGCGGCGCAATGGCGGGAGCAAAGGCCCACGGATTGACCGTTGGGTAATCCACCGGCGGGAAGCTTTGCGCCTGTAGCGCTAGGGCGTCGCGGTGCGCAGGCCGCTGGGTGTTGCCTCGCTGCCAGAGGCGATGGGCTTTAACCCTAGCGTGGTGAGCTGGCGCTGGCGGGCGGCGCCCAGCAGCGCGCTGGTGGCCAGGGTTTTGCCCGCGTCGGTGTCGGTACCGGTGACAAAATAGGTGTTGTTCATCTCGCGCTTTCCAGTTGTAGCGTCAGGCAGTGGTAGCTCACCGGCAGCCCCTGCGGCGTGCGTAGCGATTCATAGCGGGCCTGAGCGGTGGCAAGCGCTTGGCGGGTCAGCCGAGCGTTGGGTCTGGCTACTTGGGCGCCCACGCCTTTGATGGAGGCCATCACGGCATTCAGGTCGGGGTAGAAAAAACGCCGCTGATCGCAGGCGTGCTGGGTAAGGATCAGGCCGCTTTGCTGAATCGCCCGCTGTACGGCGCTGGCATCCGGCGTTTGCAACAGGGCCTCGGGGCGCTGCCAGGCGGTGGCGACTGCGCTCAGCGTGCCGGGCAGCAGCGTGGTGATGCGCGCCTGCCCGTCAGGGGCGAGCACCCGCGCCAACTCCCGCATCACCGCGCCGATATCCGGGCACCACTGAATCGCCAGGTTAGAGAACACGAGATCCACGCTTGCGTCGTCCAGCGGCAGCGCGGCGGCATCTCCCTGTTGCCAGCGTATGGCATCGCCATATTGCGCCTGGGCGTGGGCGAGCATACCCGGCGCCAGGTCGAGCCCGGTGATGGTGGCGTTTGGGTAGTGGGTCGTCAGCCGCTGGGTCCAGTAGCCGGTGCCGCAGCCAAGGTCGAGCACATGCTGGGCGCTCTCCGGCAGCTTTTGCCAGAGCGCTTCGCCAATGTCGCGCTGGGCGCTGGCGAGATCATCGTAGCGTGGTGCCGCTCGGGAAAAAGCCCGAGCACCACGCTCCTGCCAACGGGGCAGTGGCAGCGAGGTGACCGGCGTGTTCATCGCGACTCCTGGAGCGCGCGCGTGGCCTGCTCGACCAGCCGTGTCGCCAGTAGGGCGGGCTGGGAGAGTATGGGGCAGTGTCCTGCGGCTTCCAGCCGAAGCGCTTGCTGGCGAGTGCTGCTTGCTAGTAGCGGGTCGTGGGCGCCTGCTAATAGGCGGATAGGGCAGGGAGGGTTGGCAAGCAGTGCCCGGTTATCCAGCGTTTCAAGCCACATGAGCCCTTGCGCGAGCGTGTCGGTATCGGCGTGGGGTGTCTCATCTAACCGTGCTCGTAGCTGGCGGTGGGCCTCGCCGGGCATTGGGTTCGCCCTGGGCCTCCCAGCGTAGAAAGTGCCGCCATGTGGCAACGGGGTGGCGGCGGAAAGCGCGCTGAAAGCTGGCAAGCTCCTGGCTCGTCACACCGCCATCTTCCTTGTCACTGCAAAAACGGCTGCCTGCGCCCAGCAGCAGCAGGGCCTTGGGCGGCGGCAAGTGATCGCGCAGCGCTGTGGCCAGCAGCCCGCCTAGCGACCAGCCCACCCAGACGGCATCGCTGGGCAGCTTGGGTGCCATACGCTCGGCGAGCGCTGCAATGCTCGTGGGAGAAGGTAGCGCAGGAGATTCGCCGTAGCCGGGCCACTCCACTGCGCTGGGGACGACCGTATTGGGCCAATGCTCCGTCAGCGTCTGCCATATACGGCGGTCGACGCCCCAGCCCGAGAGTAGGATGAGCTTCATCGCTGCTCCTCGTTCAGGCAGGCGGCGGCGACCTCCAGTAGCCGATCAATATCCCGTTGAGTATGGCGGGCGCTTAACGTGATGCGCAGCCGCGACTCGCCGTTGGGCACCGTGGGTGGTCGAATCGCCCCTACCTGGAGATCGTGCTCATCGAATGTGGCCGCCCAGGCCAGGGTGCGCTGCTCGCTGCCCAGCAGCAGCGGTTGAATCGGCGTGTGTGAGTGGCCGATCGGCAGCCCCAAGGCGTTGGCTTGCTGGCGGAAGTAGTCAATATGGCGAGCGAGCCGCTGGCGGTGTTCCGGCTCCCGCTGGACAATGGTGAGCGCTTCTAGCGTGGCGGCGGCAATACTGGGCGGTTGGGCGGTGGTGTACACATAGCTGCGGGAAAACTGAATCAGGTGCTCAATCAGCGCGGCGTCCCCCGCCACAAACGCCCCGGCGGTGCCCAGCGCTTTGCCCAAGGTGCCGACCAAGATCGGCACGTCCTGGCTATCAAATCCCTCCACGCAGCCTGCGCCGCTCTCCCCGAGCACGCCGAGCCCGTGGGCATCGTCGATCATCAGCCAGGCGCCGTGCTGCTGGCTGATGTTGGCAAGTTCGCCGACGTCAGCGATATCGCCATCCATACTAAACACGCCGTCGCTCACCACCAGCTTATGGGTGGTCGTGCTGCGCGCAAGCAAACGCTGTAAGTCGTGGACATCCCGGTGGTGGTAGCGCCGGGAGCGGGCGCCGCTCAGCGCGCCACCATCAAGCAGCGAGGCATGGTTAAATCGGTCCTGAAATATCGCGGTGTTCGAATCCGCTAGCGCCTGCAGTACGCCCAGGTTTGCCATATAGCCCGTGGAGAACAGTAGCGCTCTTTCGCGTCCGGTCCACTCCGCCAGCGCTTCTTCCAAGGCATCGTGAATGCCCAGGTGCCCGCTGACTAAGTGAGACGCCCCTGCCCCTGCGCCAAAGCGTTTCGCGCCTTCGGCCTGGGCCGCCTGAACCCGTGGGTCTTGGGCAAGGCCCAGATAGTCGTTGCCTGCAAAGTCGAGTGCCCCATGGGCAGAGACGCGGCGGTTGCGCCAGCGCTGCTGGCGCTCGCGCTCATCGCGGGCTACCGCTAAGCGCTGGTGCCACACCTCAGACACTGGCATCCACCGCCAGCGCCGCAGCGCGCTCTGCCTGGGCGTTACGCTGCGCCTGTTGGGCCAGCCGCTCGGCGCGCTGTGTATCGTCTTCGCAGGTATCGCGGCGCTCGGGATGCAGGCCCAGCTTGGCAAACAGCGCACGGTCGCGCTCTGCCTGGGGGTTACTGGTGGTCAGCAGCTTGTCGCCGTAGAAAATGGAGTTGGCACCGGCCAAGAAGGCGAGCGCTTGGGTGGATTCGCTCATCTGCTCGCGGCCCGCCGAGAGGCGCACATGGCTTTGGGGCATCATGATGCGCGCCACGGCAATGGCGCGGATGAATTCCAGCGGGTCTAAATCCTCCACGTTCTCCAGTGGCGTTCCTGGCACTTTGACCAGCATGTTGATAGGCACGGATTCGGGGTGCGGAGAGAGCTTAGCCAGCTGCTGCAGCAGCGCGCTGCGATCCTGCGCGCCTTCGCCCATGCCCAAAATACCGCCAGAGCACACTTTCATACCGGCGTCGCGCACGGTGGCTAGGGTCTCTAAGCGGTCGCTGTAGGTGCGGGTGGTGATGATTTCGCCGTAGTAATCGGGGGAGGTGTCGCGGTTGTGGTTGTAGTAGTCCAGCCCGGCAGCGGCCAGCCGGGTGGCCTGCTCGCCGTCGACCATACCCAGCGTCATGCAGGTCTCAAGCCCCAGCGCTTTCACCTGGCGCACCATCTCTTCCACCACCACTAAATCTTTATCCCGCGGGCTGCGCCACGCGGCCCCCATGCAGAAGCGGCTGGCACCGGCCTCTTTGGCCGCCTGGGCCTGGGCCACTACCTTCTCGATTTCTAGCAGCTTCTCTTTTTCCAACTGGGTGTTGTAGTGGCCCGACTGCGGGCAGTACTTGCAGTCTTCCGGGCAGGCCCCGGTTTTAATCGACAGTAGAGTAGACACCTGCACCGCGTTGGCATCGAAATGTGCCCGGTGCACCTGCTGGGCTTGAAACAGCAGGTCGTTAAAGGGCAGCGCAAACAGCGCGTTGATCTCGTCAAGCGTCCAGTCGTGGCGCGGCGCGGCATCCGCCGCGTGAGAAGCAGTCGAGGTAGCGGTCACGGGTAAACCTATATTATTTTGAAAGTTGACAGGACTCTAGCGGGGCTGTGCTGAGGATGTCAACTTTTTGAAGAATGTTGGTTTACCATGGTGCTTGACTGTAGGGAGTATTCGTCAGGATGTATGGCCTGCTTTATACTCTGCGCCCTTTGACGACCCACTGGAGCGCAGATGCCTGACGCGACCTCGCTGCCCCCCGAGCACGATGCATTGACCGACCGCGACCCGGCCACCGGGCATCCGCGCCCGCCTCGGCGTGAATTCAAAGCGCGGGGCAGCTTCGTCAAACGCTGCGAAGGCTGCAACTTGCCCGAGCTGAACTGCCTCTGCCCGTATCAGGTCAAGGCGGAGAGCGACACTCAGGTATGGCTGTTGACCCACTCCATCGAGCACTACAAACCGACCAACACCGGGCGTTTGATTGGCGACGTGCTCACCAATACCCCCGTGTTTACCTGGTATCGCACCGCGCCGGACGACACGCTGGCGGCGCTGCTGGAAGACCCGCGCTACGCGCCGTTCGTGATTTTCCCGGACGATCAGCCGGATTACGCCGACCGCGTGGTGGATATTGACGCGGTGCATGCCGCCAAGCAGCAGGCGCGCATACCGGTATTCATCATTTTGGATGGCACGTGGCGTCAGGCGCGGCGCATGTTCCGCAAAACCCCTTCCCTGGATGTACTGCCGGTACTGCCGCTGCGCACCGAGGGGGAGACCCGCTACCGGCTGCGCAAGCCCGCCTCGAAAGCGCATCTGTGCACCGCCGAGGTGGCCATTGAGCTGCTGCGCCAGAGCGGTGATGAAACAGCGGCAAGCGTGCTGGATGACTACTTTGACGTGTTCAACGATAGCTATGCGGAAAGTCGCTACTATCGCAAGATTGCCGAGCCCACCCCTGCTATGCAGCGGCTGTTAGACAGGCAAGAGTAGGAGCATTAAGGGGTTTGGCCTGGCAGCCAGCGTAACAGGACTTTGCGCACCCAGTACCAGCGGTTAATCAGCAGCGCGGCGAAAATCAGGCTGCAGCCCAGCAACTGAAGTAGAGTCATGGTTTCGCTAAACCACCACGCTGCCAGCAGCGCAGTCCATACTGCTTCTAACGTCAAAATGACCGCTGCGTGGCTTGGCGTGGTCATGCTCTGAGCTTTAATCTGCAAGAAGAAGCGCAGTGAACTCGCCAGCAGGACGCTGGCCATAAACCAGCCGAGAATCGACGAACTCAGTGCCAGCGGCTGGTGTTCCACTACCAGTGATAGGCTGGTCAGCACCACGCCCACTGAGATGAGTTGTAGCGTGGTGAGAGGTAGTGCGGGAACGTTACGCACCACCCGGGTATTGACGTTGAGCAGCAGTGCAAAACAGATCGCGGCGCACACCATGAGTAGCTGGCTGGCTTCCACTCGAAACCCCGCATTGAGCGAGAGCAGGGCAAAGCCGAGCAATGCGATGGGCAGCGCGATCCAGGTGCTGCGCGGTGGGCGGTCGCCAAACAGTAGCCGGGCCACCACGGGCACCAGCAGAATGCCCAAGCTATTGATGAAGGCGCTTTCCCCCAGGAGGTCGGAGTAGTGCAGCCCGAGCACCCAAAACGCGATGGCGGCGCTGAGCAAAACGCCGATCAGCAGGCCGCGGCGTATTCGGGGTATCGGCATACGTCGCAGAGCAGGCCAAGAGAATCCCAGCAATATCAGCCCGGCGAGTAAGAAGCGCGGGCCGATAAACAGCAAAGGCGGCATGCTTGCTAGTGCTTCTTTTGGAAAAGATCCAACCGCCTGCGGCTAATACAGTGACTAGCAGGAGCAGCGCATCGGCTTGCCAGGGTGCCTGTCTAATCGTGTTCATACCGCATTGCCACCAAACAGAGCGCCGGCAATTCTAAAACCAGCTACCCAGGTGCCCACCGCCGAACCCAGCGTGGCGAGAATAAATACCAGCAGGGTGCGAGAGCCGCGTTTTTCCCACCAGCCCTTCAGCTGCGTCACATCATGGCGCGGGGTGGAGAAGTCGCGCACCTTGGGCTTGCGCATATACAGCTCGACCCCCGCCGCTACAAAGCCTGCTCCAATGGTGGGGTTAAGTGATGTAAGCGGTGCAGCGAAGAAGGTGGCAATCACCGTGACCGGGTGAGCAAGCGCTGCAATCGTCGCACCGCCAGACAGGATGCCGTTGATCAAAAACCACTCGATGACCAACTGCCAGCCAAGGTCGGTATTGCGTGAAAAGCCCACCACAAATCCGGTAATGACCAGGGCGGTAATCAGCCAAGGGGCGGCTTTCCACAGTTTGGAGGGCGGCGGCGAGGCTTCAAGCGATTCGCGCTCGACTTTGGGGTTTTCCGGCAGCGGCGCTTCTAAGTGCTCACTGGTGCCTTTCAAGTGCCCGGCACCCAATACCAACAGTACATTTTGGTAGCGCCCTGGCGGCGCTTCTTCCGCCAAGCGTAGCGCCATGTAGCGGTCACGCTCACGAATTAAGGGCGTATAGAGCGCTTCCGATTCAGCGGCAAACTCGCTGAAGGTGGCCTCCAACATGTCGCCCTCTTTGAGCTTTTCGATGTCCTCTTTGGAGACATCCTGGCGAGAAAGCACGCTGCCAATCAGCCCTGAGAAGAGCGAGAAGCGCTGCCACCAAGGCACGTTGCGATAAATGCGTTTCAAAGTGATGCCGACATCTCGGTCTACCAGCAGTAGCGGCAGGTTGCGCGTACGGCACTCTTCAACGGCTGCACGCATCTCAGCCCCCGGCTGAATACCGGACTGCTCGGCGATCCGTTGCTGAAAGGCACCGAGCGCCAGGCTCTCCGCCACCATGCCCGCTTTGCCTTGCTTGAACACCTGAAACAAGTCCTGCTCGCCCATGGCGTCTGGGTTGTCCATGCTGTGGTGACGGGCGTCACACAGCTCAATGGCGACGGCATCGAAGTGACCGCTGTCGATCAGTTGGCGAACGTCGTTGGCGCTCTCGGCAGAGACGTGGGCGGTGCCTAGCAGGGTGTAGTACGTGCCGCCCACCTGAATGGTTTTCAGCGGGCCGCTGGTAGCTGGGAGGGAACTGCTTTCCTGGGCCAGCGGTGTTGCATCATCTTGATTCATTAAAAAGTCTCAACAAAAAAAGTAACGAGTGATGCGCGTTTAACGGCGCCAAAAAGCCGGAGTAAACAGCACCAGTACCGTAAAAATTTCCAAGCGGCCCAGCAGCATGGCAAGCACTAAAATCCATTTGGCGAGGCTGGGCAGATCGCCATAGTGGCTGCTGGCTTCTCCTAAGGCGGGGCCAAGATTGTTCAGCGCCGAGCCTACGGAGGACCACGCCGTTACCTGATCGACTCCCGTCGCCATCACGCCCCCCAGCATCAAAAAGAACAGCATCACATAGGCAGAGAAAAATCCCCACACGGCCTGGGCGATGCTATCGGGAACGCTCACTTTGCCGACTTTAACGGCAATCACGGCATTGGGGTGAATGAGCCGCATGACTTCGCGCATGCCCTGTTTCAAGATCAGGATAATACGGATGACCTTCATCCCCCCGGCGGTAGAGCCGGAGCATCCGCCGACAAAAGCGGCCACAAACAGCAGAAACGGTAGTGCGCCCGGCCACCCGGAAAAGTCCGCCACGGCGAAGCCTGCGGTGGTGGCCACTGAGACGACTTCAAACAGCGCATGGCGCAGCCCAACGATGTCATCGTAGGTGTCGGTGAGCCACAGGGTAATCACGGTAATCGTGGTGAGTCCGGCTAAAAACAGCATAAGAAAGCGCGCTTCCGGGTCTTGGAAGTAGTGCAGTAAGCGCTTTCTCGCCAGGCAATAAAGTGCAGGCTAAAGCTGAAGGCCGAGATCAGCATAAAGCTAATGCAAATAAGTTCGATGGCGGCGCTATTAAAGTAGCCAATACTGGCATCGTGGGTTGAAAAGCCGCCGATGGCGACGGTGGAGAAGCTGTGCCCTAGCGCATCAAACCAACTCATCCCCGCCAGCATATAGGCGACCATGCAGGCAAACGTGAGCGTTGCGTAGATATACCAGAGCGCTTTAGCGGTTTCGGTAATTCGTGGGGTTAGCTTGGAGTCTTTCAATGGCCCTGGAATTTCGGTGCGGTAAAGGGCCATCGCCCCGACGCCCAGGGTGGGCAAAATGGCCACGGCCAGTACCACGATCCCCATACCGCCTAGCCACTGCAGCTGCTGGCGATAGTAGAGTACCGATTCCGGTAAAAAATCGATGCCGGTAATCACTGTGGCAGCGGTGGTGGTCAGGCCGGCAAACGACTCAAAGACCGCATCGGTAATGCTCAGTGAGCCTTCGCCAAACAGCATGAGCGGCAGCGAACCAAATAGGGCCAGTACCGTCCAGAACATCGCGGCGATAATAAAGCCGTCACGGATACGCAGCTCTTTATGGGCACGGCGGTTGGGTAAGAAGAGCAAGAGCCCGGTGATGACGGTAATCGCAATACCGCTCATAAAGGCGTGCCAAACGCCGTCGCGAAACCAAAGTGACATCAGCATAGGTGGCAGCATGGTGAGGCTGACGAGCATCAGTAGCAGCCCTAAAATACGTAGAATGACCCGCAAACTCATAGTGGTGGTTGTCTCATACGCTGGCCGGCTCCTTAGAAAAATGTTAATCCGACCTGGAACAGGCGCTCAACGTCGCGAATACGCCGCTTATCGATCACAAACAGAATGATATGGTCGCCGCTTTCCACCCGCACGTCACCATGGGCAATCAGCACTTCTTTACCGCGTACGATTGCACCGAAGCACCTTCTTCGCCCCCAACCGTTCCGCCAGCAGCGACGACATGATGTTCACCTCGTCGTCGTTGGTCAGTGCGCAGAAGATATCGCAGTCTTCGATGTTCTCCTCTTCCAGCAGCCGCTTGCTGGTGGCGCTGCCGTGGAGGACCACTGTGCGATCCAGCCGCTCGGAGAGCGTGGTGCAGCGCTCCAGGCTGTGCTCGATGATCTTCACCTGATGGCTGTGCTCCAAGTGCTCCGCCAGCCGTTCGCCGATATTGCCGCCCCCGGCAATCACTACCCGACGGAAGTCCCGCTCCACCTTGCGGAGCTCACTCATCACCGCGCGGATATCCCGGCGGGCGGCCAAAAAGAACACCTTCGTCGTCAGCTTCAATCACCGTGTCGCCCCGGGGAATGATCGGCCGGTCGCGGCGATAAATGGCCGCCACACGGGTCTCCACGTTGGGCATATGCTTGCCCAAAAAGGCCAGATCCTGGCCCACCAGCGGGCCGCCGTAGACGGCTTTCACCGCCACCAACTGCACTAACCCTCCGGCAAACTCCAGCACCTGCAGCGCGCCGGGGTGTTCGATCAAGCGGCGCACGTGATCGGTGACCACCTGCTCGGGGCTGATCAGCACGTCGATGGGAATCGCTTCATGGGCGAATAGCCCTTTACGGGTGAGGTAAGCGGTGGAGCGCACGCGGGCAATTTTGGTAGGGGTGCGAAACAGCGTATGGGCCACCTGACAGGCGATCATATTGATCTCGTCGGTGTTGGTCACCGCGATCAGCATATCGGCGTCTTCGCAGCCTGCTGGGCGTAGCACAATGGGGTAGGAGCCTGCACCTGTCACCGTGCGGATATCCAGCTTGGTGTGCAGTTCGCGCAGTTTTGCGCCGTCGGTATCGACGACGGTAATGTCGTTCTCCTCGCGGGCGAGGTGCTCCGCTAGGGTGCCGCCGACCTGGCCGGCGCCAAGAATGATGATTTTCATCGCTGAGCATCGGTTCCGTTATAAGCGCCAGCGCGTTTCCGGCTTGCGGTGTGCGCTGCAATAAAGACGGCGGCCAGTGTAAACCAGCCGCCGTCGAAAAGCAGGTAGGGAATTACTCCAGAGTGAAGCCAACTTTGACGGTCACTTGCCAGTGGGCCACGCGGCCATCTTCAATATGGCCTCGGGTGTCGGTGACTTCGAGCCAGCGCATGTTTTGAACGCTTTCGGAGGCTTTCGCCAGGGCGTTCTGCACGGCTTCCTCAATCCCTTTTTCGGATGAACCGGTTAGCTCAATGTGCTTCTAGGTGTGATGACTCATGCTATCTCCTTGCTTGTCATTAAAGAATGGCTTAGAGCGATATCATCGTCTAGGCCGTCCGCTTCTCTAGTCTGGCATAAAAAAAGCCATCGTGACTGCTTTGCGCGGGAAACAGCTGGCGTCCCTGACCGCTCTGCTCTCCCCAGGCCACATCGTGGGGCGTGGTGGCGTTGGCATCCGGTGTGCGGGCCAGAAACGCATCGATTTGTGCCGCGTTCTCTTCGGGCAGCACTGAGCAAGTGGCGTAGAGCAGCGTGCCGCCAGGACGCAGTAGCGGCCAGAGGTTATCCAGCAGTTGGCGCTGCAGTTTAGCGAGCTGACGAATATCCTCTTTACGGCGTAGCGCTTTGATATCCGGGTGGCGACGAATCACGCCCGTGCCCGAGCAGGGGGCGTCCAGCAAAATGGCGTCAAACGGCTTGCCGCTCCACCAGTCGCGGGTGGTGGCATCGGCATGTTTCAGCTCGGCACTGAGCCCTAAGCGGCTGAGCGTGTCGTCTACCTTCGCTAGCCGTTGGTTGTCGCTATCCAGCGCGGTAAGGCCAATATCGAACTGTTCTAGCAAGTGGGCAGTTTTGCCGCCAGGGGCACAGCAGGCATCCAATACGTGGGCACCGGGGCGTGGGGCGAGCGCTGGGCCAAGCAGCGCGGCGCAGAGCTGTGCTGCTTCGTCCTGCACACTAACGTGGCCCTGCTCAAAACCGGGCAGTATGGCAACGTCGCAGGGCGTTGTTAGCGTAATGCCGTCTGGAGCGTGACAACAGAGATGCCCGTCTAAGCCTTGCTCGGTCAGCTGCTGGAGATACGCTTCACGGTCGTTATAGTGCTGGTTGACGCGTAGGGTCATCGGTCCTGGCTCGTTATTGGCCTGGGCAATGGCACGCCACTGTTCGGGCCAAGCGTGGCGCAGGGCGTCCAGCAGCCAGGGCGGATGCTCCAGGGCAACGTTTTCGTCACGATCAACGACTTCTTGCAGCGCGTCGGCTTCACGCTGCAGGCGTCGCAGGCAGCCGTTCAATACTCGGGTGGCCCACTCTTTGCCAAGCAGGCGTGCTGCCCCGGCGGTTTCGCCTACCGCTGCGTGGGCAGGAATGCGCATATAAAGCAGCTGATAAATACCTACCAGCAGCAGAGCGTGGATATCGGCATCGCGCTTTTTAAATGGCTGTTTGAGGAGTTGGCTAGCCAGTGCTTCTAGGCGTGGAAGGCGGCGGCAGGTGCCGTAGGAGAGCTCTTTCAGCAGGCCACGGTCTCGGGCCACTACGCTATGTTCATCCAAGCTGGCCAGCGACGCTTTATCAGTGAGAACCGGGACGAGGCTACGGGCGGCGGCTGCGCGGACATCTAGGCCGCTGCCGCCTTTGGCTGGGCGTTGCTGGCTCATTGGCTAGCTCCTTGCGGGGTTTGCCCAAGGCGAACGCCGACGGTGAGTGAGGTTTGGCGGGCGTTTAATAAGTCGCGTACCGCCATCGCTTTGCCGCCAGGTAGCTGGGCACGGCTGACACACAGCACTTCTTGCCCTTGCTCTCCGCAGGCAATACGCAGGTGATCATCGCCATGTTCCAGCAGCGTGCCGGGGGGCGATGGCGGCTGCTCACCTTACTCGACGCTGGCCATGAGTAGGCGCAGGCGGTCGTTACCTAGCGTGCACCAAGCCACCGGCCACGGGTTGAAGGCGCGGATTTTGCGCGCCAGCTGTTCGGCGGACTGAGTAAAGTCTAGCTCGGCCTCGGCTTTGCTGAGCTTGGCGGCGTAGGTCACGCCCTCTTCCGGCTGAGGCGTTGCCTCTAGGCTGTCGCTGTCCAGCTGGTCCAGCACGTTCACCAGCGCATTAGCACCTTGAATGGCCAGCCGGTCGTGGAGGTCGCCACCGGTGGTGCGGGAGGTAATTGGGGTACGCACTTCATACAGCATGGCGCCGGTATCCAGCCCCGCATCCATTTGCATGATGGTAACGCCGGAGGCGCTGTCGCCCGCTTCGATAGCACGCTGAATCGGCGCCGCACCCCGCCAGCGAGGCAGCAGCGAGGCGTGCACGTTAATGCAGCCTAGGCGCGGCGTGTCCAGCACCGCTTGGGGCAGCAGGAGCCCATAGGCGACGACGACCATCACATCGGCGTTCAATGCCGCCAGTTCGGCTTGAGCATCGGCGTCTTTGAGACTGGCGGGTTGGTACACCGGCAGCCCGTGGCCTTGAGCCAGCTGTTTGACGGGGCTGGGAGTGAGCTTGCGACCACGCCCAGCAGGGCGGTCGGGCTGGGTGTAAACCGCCACCACTTCGTGTTCGCTGTCGAGAACGGCAGCAAGGCTGGAGGCGGCGAAGTCTGGCGTGCCAGCAAAAACAACGCGTAACGGTGACATGGTGGTGTGCCCTTAAGTGACGAGAGGATGACGAGAGAAAGATGCCGTGTATGAAACGCATAAAGGCCGAGAGGCAGCGCTGTTGTTACAGGCGAGTGCCTGCGGGGCAGCGTGTCAGCTCGGCCAGTGGCCTGATGGAAAAGCGCGGATTAGGCGTCGTTCATCAGCTTGTGGCGCTTTTGCATTTTTTTCATCACCCGGTCGCGTTTAAGCGGCGATAGGTAATCCACAAACAGTACGCCTTCCAGATGGTCGTACTCATGTTGAATGCAATGGGCCAGTAGGCCATCTGCTTCCAGCTCGTAAGGCTCCCCGTTACGATCCAGCGCGTTGAGCTTCACTTTCAGGTAGCGCGGTACTTCGGCGTAGTATTCAGGGATCGACAAACAGCCCTCGGAGAGCGGCTCTTTGGCATCGCCAATGGGCTCGTAGCGCGGGTTAATCAGCACCAGCGGTTGGGAGTTATCGTCGCTGACATCCATCACCACCACGCGGCGATGGACATCGATTTGCGTTGCGGCAAGGCCGATGCCGCGCGCGTCGTACATGGTCTCCAACATATCGTCGACGAGCTGGCGGACCTCGTCGTCAACGGTTTCCACCGGTACCGCCTTGGTGCGCAGGCGCTCGTCGGGGAATTCGAGAATAGGAAGTTTGGCCATGGCGTTACAATCACCGTTATGCTGAGTCTTTAAGATGAGCTGGCTGCCACCTGTGTCGGCGAGCCTAACTACTTTACTATTGACCACTATATCATGCTGATAGCGATCCTGGGCACGCGCGACACCGTGCAGCCCCTTAAACCGCTTCACCAACGACTGCCCGGGGAGAATCGGATGGTGGCTCTAAAGCCTCTGTATTATAGCGTCTTTGGCGTGCTCTTAATGTGGGTGCTGTCGGTCAGCCAGCCAGCCTTAGCCGTGGAAGGGCTGCGCAACGATGCGCCACAGCGCTACGAAGTAGTGCCTGGCGACACGCTGTGGGATATCTCCGCCCGTTATTTACGCTCGCCCTGGCAGTGGCCTTCGCTATGGCAGGCGAATCCGCAAGTTCGTAACCCGCACCTTATCTACCCCGGCGATGTGCTGGTATTGGGGACATGCCAAGGCCAACCGTGCCTTTCTGTGGAGCGGGGCCAAGGGGTCGTAAAGCTCTCGCCGCAGATGCGTACAGTGCCTAAACGAGAGGCGATTACTCCTATTCCGATGGAGGTGGTGCGCGCCTTTCTACGGGAGCATCGCGTGGTGGAGCCAGGAGAGAGCCCGCAGGAGCTCGCGTAGGTGGTGGGCGGCGATAACCAGCGCTTGATTAGCGGCGCAGGCGATACCCTGTACGTGCGTGGCAACGTACCCGCCAGAACGCGCCTTGGGCATCTACCGTCCAGGCGAGCCCTATGTATCAGCCAATGGCGTACTGTTGGGCGATGAGTTGATCAATATTGGCGAGGCGCGCTACCTGGGCAGCGAGGGCGATATTGCTCGCATCGAAGTGCTTAGCGCCTACCAAGAAGTGCGTAATAACGACATCCTGCTGCGTCTGGAAGATCGTGAGCTAAGCGATGCCTTTGTTCCCCGCGCTCCGTTGAATAACGTGTCGGGCCAGATTGTTGCGGTACCGGGCGGAGTACGATTTATTGGGCGGCTGCAAGTGGTGGCACTGGACCTGGGAACGCAAGACGGCCTACAACCGGGCCATGTATTGCGCGTAGACCAGCAAGGGGAGTTGGTAACTTACCCACGTAACCAAAGAACTGCTGCGGTTGCCCAATACCGAGGCAGGATTGGTGATGGTGTTCAGGCCCTATAACCATATGAGTTACGCCTTGGTCATGCAGGCCTCAAGGGTGCTGGCAGTGGGAGATAGTGTACGCACGCCGACGCGCTAAGGTGTGCATCAAGATTTGATATAAGGGGAGCTCTATGGACGCTAAGGAGCGGCTGGCGGTAAATGCTTTGCCCGGTATGGGCGCTGCGGGGATTGCGCAAATGGTGGCGCGCAAGCCTCAATGGCCACAAGGGTGGCTAGCGACTTTGCCCAGCAATGCCGCCAATGCCCTGCGATTGTGGCTGGCGCAGCCAGAACGCAGCCCGCTGCAACAAACGGTCAATGACACCCTCTCCTGGTTACAAGAAGGCCCCAACCGCCATCTGCTTCACCGCGACCATCCTGCATGGCCAGACCTTTTAAACCAACTTCCTGACCCGCCAGCAGTACTATGGGCCCAGGGCGATCTTCGCGCGTTAGAGGCCCCAGGCCTTGCCATGGTAGGTACTCGTCGCCCAACTTCGGAAGGGAGTGGACATGCCCAGGCGTTTGCACGGGAGCTGGCCAACCGAGGCTGGTGCATTGTCAGCGGGATGGCGCTGGGTGTGGATGGGGTGGCTCAGCGTGCGGCACTCGCCGCAGGTGGAAGCTCCATTGCCGTGCTTGGCTGTGGTATTGATGTCATCTACCCCGCCCGCCATCGGGATTTGTATGAACAGCTCAGTACGCTACCCGGCGGCTTGCTGCTCTCTGAGCATCCACCAGGCACCGTGGCCCGTCCGGCCTTTTTCCCCCGGCGCAACCGAATTGCAACGCTCTTTTCGCTAGGCACCTTAGTGGTTGAAGCAACCGAGAAGAGTGGCTCGCTCGTCAGCGCCCGCCTCGCCCTAGAGCAGGGTCGCGAGCTGTTTGCGCTGCCGGGTTCGCTGCACAATGTCCAGGCTCGTGGCTGCCTGCAGCTGTTGCGTAGCGGCGCCACCCTGGTGCGCCATGTGGACGATATTCTCGAAGAGTTACAGCATTGGGTGTCGCGCTTTATGCCTGCGCCGCTAGCAGTTGCAGCCGATGAACCGTTGGCTCATCAACCGAGTGTTGAAGTACCGTCGGCGGATAATCTGTTAAATGCCTTAGGCCCATCGCCTACCCCCATTGATGTGTTGGTGCAGAGCACCGGTATCTCGGTCAGCGAGTGCCAGCAGCGGCTATTGATGCTGGAGCTGGATGGCAAAGTGACGCAGCAGGCGGGTGGTTGGGTGCGGCTGGCAGCGCCATGGTAAGATGCAAGCTCAATTTTGTGATTGGCTGAGAGCTTATCAGGAGCGTCTATGAAACCGGCAGTTGACCGTGAAGGCGGCGGTGGGCGCACTGCGCGCGGGCGGCGTCATTGCATGCCCCACGGAAGCGGTGTGGGGGCTAAGCTGCGCCCCCGACAATGACGAAGCGCTAGCGCATTTAATGCGTATCAAAGCGCGCGACCCTGCCAAGGGCGTGATTCTGGTGGCGGCGAGTATCGAGCAATTTCAGCCCTGGTTGAACCAGTTGCCGTTGAAACTCCATGCGCCGTTGGCGGCCAGTTGGCCAGGCCCGAATACTTGGCTGGTGCCGGACAATGGTCGCAGCCACGGCTTGGTGCGTGGTGCCCACCAAAGCGTCGCCCTGCGGGTGACCGACCATCCGCTGATGAAAGCACTGTGCGAAGCCTTTGGCGGGCCGCTCGTCTCCACTTCCGCTAACCGTGCAGGCGATCCGCCCGCCATGAGCGCGGAAGAAGTCGCCACGATCTTTGGCGATGACGTAGCCGCCATCGTGGCAGGTGAGTTGGGTGGCAATGCCCAAGCCCAGCACCATTAGGGATTTGGCGTCCGGCAAAGTGATGCGCGCTTAGTATCCAGCGCGTTTCTAATCGTCACTGCCTAAGCACGACCTACTATTTATTACTGACTATTCACTACCGACAAATCACGACCCACCCCTTCAGGAGTTACCGTGGCCCACGAGCACCTAGACGACGTTAAAGCTACCTTCTCGACCTTCAGGAGCGGCTCTGTGCAGGCCTTGCCGCTGCTGATGGCCTTGCCGCGTTCAAAGAGGATAGCTGGCGGCGTGAAGAGGGCGGCGGGGGGCGCTCGCGGGTGATGGAGTCGGGCGCTATTTTCGAAAAAGGCGGCGTCAATTTTTCCCATGTCCACGGTGCGCAGCTGCCGCCGTCTGCGACTGCTGCCCGGCCCGAGCTAGCCGGGCGCAGCTTCCACGCGGTGGGAGTCTCCTGGGTGATGCATCCTGAAAACCCCAATGTGCCCACAAGCCACGGCAACGTTCGCTTCTTTATTGCCGAAAAAGAGGGCGAGCCGCCGGTGTGGTGGTTTGGTGGCGGTTTTGACCTAACCCCCTACTATCCGGTGTTTGAAGATGTGGTGCACTGGCACCAAGTGGCCCGCGAGGCCTGCGCCCCCTTTGGTGAGGGTGTTTATGAGCGCTACAAAACGTGGTGCGACGACTACTTCTACCTGAAGCACCGCGAAGAGACCCGCGGCGTCGGCGGGCTATTCTTTGACGATTTGAACGAAGGCAGCTTCGAGGAGTGCTTTGCATTCCAGCGGGCGGTGGGGGATAGCTTTCTGGACGCTTACCTTCCCATTGTCGAGCGCCGTAAGCAGGACGCGTGGGGCGAACGCGAGCGTGACTTCCAGCTTTACCGCCGCGGCCGCTACGTGGAGTTCAACCTGGTGTGGGACCGTGGCACGCTGTTTGGCCTGCAAAGCGGCGGGCGCACGGAGTCCATTCTGATGTCCATGCCGCCGCTGGCCCGCTGGGAGTACGCCTTTACCCCTGAGCCGGGCAGTCGCGAAGCGACGCTGCACGACTACTTGGTGCCACGCGGTTGGTTGGCCGAGGCCACCCAGCAGAACAACACCTAAGGAGCTTCGATGACTGACCGCTACTGTGTGTTTGGTAACCCAATCAAACACTCTAAATCGCCGCTGATCCACGGTGAGTTTGCCAGCCAGACTCATCAGGCCATGAGTTACACCGCCGAGCTGGCGCCGGTAGAGGGGTTTGCCGACGCATGGCGGGCGTTTATCGCCGATGGTGGCCGTGGTGCCAACGTGACCGTTCCCTTCAAAGGCGATGCCTTTGCGCTTTGCGATACCCTGAGCCACCGCGCCAGGCGCGCCCAGGCGGTGAATACGCTGATTGTGGGCGGTAACGGGCGTACCTATGGCGATACCACCGACGGTATCGGGTTAGTGCGGGATTTGGCCTATCACCGCGTCCCCCTGACGGGTAAGCGTGTGCTGGTCATCGGCGCAGGCGGCGCGGTGCGTGGCGTATTGGAACCGCTGCTGGCGGAGCAGCCCAGTGAGGTCGTTATCGTCAACCGCACGGCGGAGAAAGCCGAGCAGTTGGCCCAAGCGTTTGCCGACTTGGGCAATATCCAGGGCGGCGGTTTTGCATCCATCGACGGGCAGTTTGATCTGGTGATTAACGGCACTAGTGCCAGCCTATCAGGCGAGCTGCCGCCGCTGCCGGAGACACTGTTTGCCAAAGGTGCCTGGGCCTACGATATGATGTACGGTTCAGAGCCGACGGTGTTTCTACAGTGGGCGGGGCCGCGAGGCGCCAAGCTGCTGGATGGTTTGGGGATGCTGGTCGAGCACGCCGCCGAGTCGTTTTTTCTATGGCGCACCGTTCGGCCTGAGATGGCCAGCGTGCGCACGCTGCTGCGGCAATCGCTCAACTATTAGGCGGTAGGGAATAGGAGATAGTTGAGGCAATGGGGGCGAACGCCCCCATTCAGGTTGTGCTTGGGCTAACGCGGTTTGGTATAAAACCCCACCATCCACATCACCAGCCCCACCACGGATAACAGCATGCCGCCATTCACCAGCAGCGGCGACGCTGCAGCCACGACACAAAAGGTTGTGGCGTATCGTAGCGAGGCCCTTCCAGATAGTTCCAGTAGCCGCCCTCAAGCTGGCAGGCGCGAACGTCCCCTAGCTCCCAAAAATAGACGCCCAGCAGTACTAAAATCGGCAGGACTAACAGCAGTAAACCCAATCGAATCATTGAAACCTCTAAGTGCTGTATGGGCGCGGGCAGTTTGGCGTACGACCATTGCTGCGGGCTTGCTCATAGAGGGCCACGGCTTGGTCCATGTTGCCTGGCAGGCCTTGAATGCGCTGGCCCTGACCAGGGTGCGTAGCCATCCACTCGGGGGGCGCGCCGCCGCCTGTGGCTGCCTGCATGTTCTCCCACAGGGTGACGCTTTCACGTGGGTTGAAGCCTGCTTGGGCCATGAGGTCTAGGCCAATCACATCGGCCTCGCTCTCATGGGCGCGGGAGAATGGCAGTACGATGCCGTACTGAGCGCCCATGACGAGTACCCCATCAGCTGCTGGCCACCGGCGGACTGCATGCCGGAGGTGCTGGAGAGTACCGATAGGCCTAATGACGTGGCGCTCTCGGTTGAGGCGCGCTCATTGGCGTGGTTGGCCAGCACGTGACCAATCTCATGACCAATCACAGAGGCTAATTGGTCCTGGGTTGTGGCAATATCCAGCATGCCCGTGTTCACACCCATGTAGCCGCCAGGAAGGGCAAAGGCGTTGGGCTGCTCGGATTCAATCACCCGGATTTGCCAGTCTAACTGCTGCTGCTCGGCAGGCAGTTCCGACACAATGGCATCCGCAATACACTGCACATAACGATGGCTTGCCTGGCCCGCTGTGGGCAGTTCCTGCTGATATTGGGTAACCGCCTGACGGCCCATCTCGTTCAGCTCGCTATCAGAGAGCAGCAATAGCTGCGAACGGCCGGTGGGGGAGGTCGTACAGGCGGCGATTGAGGCGCAGAGCGCCGTAACCGCTAATGGGCGAAGCCAACGCATAGACAGTTTCCTTATAGACGAGTGGGGATCCTTGCACACAAGATAACCACTGACAGTGGTAAATCAACCCATATCATAACGCACTCTGAGGATGACGATGGATGCTGAATTAAGCCAGCGCCTAGCGCGGTTACTCGATCATGTCGACCACTGGCTGCCGCCAGCGCCCACGCCGGTTGAGTGGGACACCCATGTAGCGGCCATCTGGCAGCGCCACCCACTGGGCGGGCGGTTAGTGCCGGTACCCCCGAGAGACACCATGACGCTGGACGACCTGCTGGGCATTGAGCGCCAAAAGCTGGCGTTGGTCGATAACACCCGGGCATTTTTGCAGGGGCTGCCAGCTAACCATGCGCTGCTCTGGGGTTCCCGTGGCAGTGGTAAGTCGTCAGTGGTACGCGCGCTGCTGAACTCGCTGGCCAGTGAAGGCCTGCGGTTGATCCAGGTCGATCGCCATGACCTGGCAAGCCTCCCGCTGCTGGTGGAACAACTGCGTCATCAGCCGCACCGCTTTGTGGTGTATTGCGACGACTTGTCGTTCGAAGGCAACGACGATGCCTATAAAGCGCTTAAGAGCGTGCTGGATGGCGCGCTGACGGGGCCGCCGGACAACGTACTGCTCTATGCCACCTCCAACCGTCGCCACCTGCTGCCGGAGTCGATGGATGACAACAGCGGTTCACGGTTGGTAGGCGAAGAGTTACATCACGGCGATGCAGTGGAAGAGAAAATCTCGCTGTCAGACCGTTTCGGCCTGTGGCTCGGCTTCCATCCGTTTAGCCAAGCGACCTATCTTGAAGTATGCGAACACTGGGTGGGGCGTATTGGTGGGAAGCAGGACTGGGATGACGCGGCTCGGGCGGAAGCGATTCGCTTTGCCAAGCTGCGCGGCGGGCGTAGCGGCCGGACGGCGTGGCAGTTTGCGGCCCCGTACGCGGGCCGCAAACGCCTTCATGAGCGCGGTGAGTAGCGCTCTGGGCAAGCCTTAGCGTTGGGGGATGAGCTGCCCGTCGGCGCCCACGTTCAAGCGAATGGTGGGCGTTAGCAGGCCAGAGGGTAGTGTCATGCCCAGGCCTCGCAAATCCCCTGGGGTAATGGCCAGTTCACTGCCTGCAGGCAGCTCCCCTTGGCTGGCGAGTTTGGCTCGCCAGCTCCAGCATCGGCGTCATTTTCTGGTGGTCGGCGGCCAGAACATCAAAGGCCACCGGCAGGCGGAGATTGGCGGCTTCCCCAGACGTGAGGGTAACGTTCTGCTCATAATTGCCTTGCACTGGGTCTACGCCGGGCATGTCCAGCGTCCAGCGCAAGCCAGACATCTCCACCGGAGGCATGCCAGCGGGCAGGCCAAGCCCCATCGCCAGGGTGGCTTGCACCGGCAAGCTGCCAGCACCCAGGCTAGAGGCCAGCAAACTCGATAGATCGCTGGTGTCCAATCCGGCATTGACGCTGTAAGGGCAAATGCGTAAGTCCTCGATCCCCAGCGATGTGACCGCCAGACGAAACGCAAACAACCCTGTTTGAGGCAACGCCAAGCAGCCGGTTAGCAGGCTCGCCAGCAGCAGTAAAACTAAGCCGCGTCCGCGACGAAAAGCGTAGTGCATGTACGTCCCTCCTAAGAAGGGCAAGAGTGATAGAGCAAGTATCTACTGGGCAGGTGCCGAAAAGCGCCGCTATTTGAGAGCGGGCGGGAGTGACTGTCAAGCAGATTTGCGGTTGGAGAGGATAATAAAAACGCCCGCTGAATCGTCGGCGGGCGTTGAGCAGCGGAGCATCGCTTAGCGGCGGCTTTTGCGCGCCCCTTTTGTGCGATTAAGCTCGCGCTTTTTGGCTTTCCCTTTATCGCTGGCGCCCGCCATATGGTCGAACGGGTTATTGCCCGAGCGGAACTCGAAGCGCATCGGCGTGCCGCGCACCTTCAACACTTTACGGAAGGTGTTGGTCAGGTAGCGACGATAAGCCTCAGGCAGCGATGCCGTCTGGTTGCCGTGTACCACGATAATCGGCGGGTTGCCGCCACCCTGGTGAGCCATACGCAGCTTGATGCGGCGTCCATTCACCATGGGGGGCGGATGCTGGCTGACCGCATCCTGCAGCAGCGTGGTGAGACGGTTGGTCGACCAGTGCGCGTTGGCGGCGTTAAACGCCCGCTCAATGGAGGGGTACAAGTCGCCCACTGCGGTGCCATGCAGTGCTGAAATAAAGTGCAACTCGGCGTAGTCGGCAAAGCCCAGACGGCGCTTGATATCGGCGCGCATCTTCTCTTTGGCTTCGCTCTCCAGCCCGTCCCACTTGTTCACGGCCAGCACCAGCGCACGGCCGGTGGTGAGTACGTAGTCCAGCAGGTGCAGATCCTGCTCAACCAAGCCGCTGCGGGCGTCCAATACCATGACCGCCACGTGGCTCTCTTTGATCGCATCCAGCGTTTTGATGATCGAGAACTTTTCGGCGATTTCACGCACGTTCTTACGCCGCCGAATGCCGGCGGTGTCGATCAGCACGTACGGCTTGCCGTTGCGCTCGAAAGGGATTTCGATAGCGTCGCGGGTGGTGCCCGCTTCATCGAACACGACCACGCGCTCTTCACCGAGCAGGCGGTTGACCAGCGTGGATTTACCCACGTTCGGGCGGCCAATCACGCCAATGCGAATGCCTTTGCTGCCTGTGTCGGCAGGAATGCTGGCATCCCGTTCGGGGAAGGGTTCAAGCACCGTATCAATCAGTAGCGATACGTTGCGGCCATGAGCGGCGGCAATCGGCCAAGGGTCGCCCAGGCCCAGTTTCCAGAAATCGGCCATGGCCGAGTGCTCTTCCAGGCCGTCGGTCTTGTTGACCACCAGCCAGGTCTTCTTCTGGTTGACGCGCAGGTGGTTGGCAATCGCTTCGTCGGCGACGTTCAACCCGGCGCGGGCATCGACCAGGAACAGCACGATATCGGCTTCGTCGATGGCCGCGAGGGACTGCTCGGCCATCGCGGCATCGTGCCTTCTTCGTCACCGCTGATACCGCCGGTATCGATGACGGTGTACGCCTTACCACCCAGCATGCCGTTACCGTATTTACGGTCGCGGGTCAGGCCAGGAAAGTCTGCCACCAGCGCATCGCGCGAGCGGGTCAGACGGTTAAACAGCGTCGATTTGCCCACATTGGGGCGACCGACTAATGCAATGACGGGTGTCATGGAGTTACTTCCAGGGTTTCCAGGCGACCATTGTTGGCCTGGACATGAATGGTGCTGCCTTCAGTCACCGGGCGCACGCTAATGCCCGAATCATCGATACGGGTGCGGCCGACCAGGTTGCCTTCGCGGGCGTCGATGAGGTGGACATAACCCTCAAAATCACCCACGACGATGCGCCCATCGGCAAAGGCGGGGGCGGTGAGCCAGCGATCTTCCAGGTCATCGTTACGCCAGACCTCTTGGCCGCTGTTGGCGTCCAAGGCAACGATGTGGCTGTCGTCGCTGACCACAAATAAGAAGTCGCCCACCAGAATCGGCGTGTGGCGGCTGGAGAGGTTGGTTTCCCACAGCACGCCGCCACGGGTCGCTTCCAGCGCAACCACACGGCCGTTGTAGCTAGTCACGAACAGGCGGCCATCCGGGCTAAGTACCGGCTGGCCAGACAGGTCCACCAGGCGCTCAACGTCGCTGCGTCCGCGTGGCGTGGCAATTTGCATATCCCACAGGGCCTGGCCGCTGCGGTTATCCAGTGTAGCGAGGCGGCCGTTGGCCAAGCCCACGAAGGTGACCGGGTCGATGACCATCGGCGTTCCGGTGCCGCGCAGCGTTAAAGCAGGCTGAGAGCTGGTGTAGACCCAGCGCTCTTCGCCGCTGGCGCGGTCCAGAGCGGTAATTTGGCCGTCCACGCTCTGAACCAGCAGTAGCTGCTGGTTGGCTTGCGGAGCTGCCAGTACTTCGCTGGTGACCCGCGAACGCCAGGCAACGCTACCGTCGCGCTGGTCGAGGGCGATCACTTCACCGTTGCGGGTGCCCAAGTACACCTGGCCTGCAATCGCGTTCAGCGCACTAGAAATAGGGGTATCCAGCTCGACTTCCCACTCACGCTTCGCCGCTGTTGGCATTGAACGCGGCCACTAGACCGTTGGTGTCTGCTGCAAAGACCGTATCGCCTTCACGGGATGGGGCGATGGGGTAGCGAGCGGGGCCAAAGCCATCGCCAACGCGGCGATCCCAAACGCTGTCCAGCGAAGAGGTTTCATCAAAGCTGCGCAGCTCTTTGGGCGTGAACGCTGGCTCACCTTTGCTGGCACAGCCAGCCAATAGCGCCAGCGCCATGGCGCCGAGCGTGGTGCGCATCAGATGTTTAGAAAAAAGCGGTTTTGACAGGCTAGTCGTTATCACTGTGTCGCCTCCTCGGCGCCGAGATCGTCAAGCTTGAACTGCACGCCGTAAAGCGGCTGGTTCTGCGTTTGGGCGATAGACTGCGCGGTTTGCCATGCATCGCGAGCCTGCTCTGGCTGGTTCTGAGCCAGGAAAGCATCGCCTCGCACGTTGGCTTGTTGAGCGGCCAGCGCATCGGAAATAGGCTGATCAAGAAGCGCTAGCGCGGCTTCCGGGTTACTTCAGCCACTTCAATGCGTGCCAAGCGCAGCCATGCCAGGCTTTGCACATAGCGGCGTGAGGAGTTGCTGGCCACGTCCTGCAGTGCCTGCTTGGCCGCCGCAAGGTCGTCTTGCTGTACTGCGAGACGGGCCTCCAACAGCTGTGCCAGTTCGGCATACAGGGTGTTGCCGTAGTCGTCGGTAAGCTCATCAATCAGCGTTTGTGCCGCGCTTAACTGATCCCCTTCCAAGGTGGTGCCAGCGGTCATGTTGATGAGCTGCTGGTAACGGGCAGAAGCTGCCTCTGACTTACCCTCTTGGTAGTTCTGCCATGTGTTCCAACCAAAGACGCCCGCCGCAGCGAGAACGGCACCGGCAATCAGCGAGGTCCCGTTCTCTTTCCACCAGCGTTTGACGACTTCTAGCTGCTCTTCTTCGCTTCTCAGCTCCGCCACGGGCGGCCTCCTGTTCCATGAGTCAGCCGCATATGCGGCTAACGAGTATTCAGCTGCCCAGGCAGAGCCGGGCAGTTACGTTAATGAGACGATACGTTTGGCAGTAACTCGTGAAGCGTCTCGGCCAGCGCTGCCTGGGCGACCTGCTGCTGCTCACGATCATCGCGGAGAAATTTCAACGTGGCGGTTTGGTTGGCAAGCTCGTCCTCACCCAGCAGAATCGCCACCGGTGCAGCGCTCTTATCCGCCTTTTTCATTCGGCTTTTAAAGCTTCCGCCGCCGCAGTGTAGCTGTAAGCGTAGAGATGGCAGCGCGCTGCGCAGCTGCTCTGCCAGCATGAGTGCAGCAACAGTGGCGCTGTCATCCATGGGCACCAGATAGACATCGCATCCGCCCATGGCATCCGCTGGTACCAAATTCAGAGTTTCCAGCAGCAGTACTAAGCGCTCAATACCCATGGCAAAGCCCACCGCGGGCGTGGGCTTGCCACCGAGCTGCTCGACCAAACCATCGTAGCGGCCACCGGCACATACGGTGCCTTGGCTACCTAGAGCAGTGGTGGTCCACTCAAATACGGTGCGGCAGTAGTAGTCCAGGCCGCGCACCAAGCGCGGGTTGACCACGTACGGAATACCGGCGGCATCCAGCATCGCTTTGAGCTGCTCGAAATGCGCGCGGGACTCGTCGTCCAGGTGATCCATCAACTGCGGGGCCGCGTTGAGCATCTCGGCCATATCCGGATTTTTGGAGTCCAGAATGCGCAGCGGATTGCTGGTTAAGCGTCGTTTGGAGTCTTCATCGAGAACATCTTGGTGCTGCTCAAAGTAGGCCACCAGTTTGTCGCGGTAGGCGGCCCGCGCTTCAGCGGAACCCAGGGAGTTCAGCTCCAGGGTGACGTGCTCCATCAAGCCAAGCTCTTGCCATAGCCGTGCCGAGAGCAGTATGACTTCGGCATCGATGTCCGGGCCATCAAAGCCGTAGGTTTCCACGCCCACTTGGTGAAACTGACGATAACGCCCTTTCTGAGGCCGTTCGTGGCGGAACATCGGGCCTTGGTACCAAAGCCGCTGGGTTTGGTTATGCAGCAAGCCGTGTTCCATTGCCGCCCGCACGCAGCTGGCGGTGCCTTCAGGGCGCAGCGTCAGGCTGTCACCGTTGCGGTCGTCGAAGGTGTACATCTCTTTCTCGACGATATCGGTGACTTCGCCAATCGAGCGGGCAAACAGTGCCGTCTGTTCCACGATCGGCGTACGAATTTCATCGAAGCCGTAGCGGTGCATCAATTGGCGTACTTTGCCCTCAAAAAATTGCCAGCGAGGGCTGTCGCTGGGCAATAGGTCGTTCATACCACGGATGGCTTGAATCTTTTTAGCGGCGGACTTGCTCAATGAAAACTCCTTTTAGGGGCGGCAGCGCAGAAGGCGGGAGGTACACCGCCTCTGCCAGCGAGGTAGGCGTTAAACGCTGCGCGCAATCGTATTCTCTTGCTGCTGCTCTTTTTGGCGCACTTTATCGCGGATCAGCTTTTCCAGATCGTCCACCAGGTGATCGTTGCGCAGCTTACTCGCCGGTTTGCCATCGAATGTAGACCAAGTTGGCTGGTGAGCCGCCGGTTAGGCCGATATCGGTCTCTTTAGCTTCGCCGGGGCCGTTGACCACACAGCCAATCACCGAGACATCCAGCGGCGTCATCACATCTTCCAGGCGCTCTTCAAGCTGGTTCATGGTGCTGATGACGTCAAAGTTCTGTCGCGAGCAGCTGGGACAGGCGATGAAGTTAATGCCCTTGGCGCGCAGCTTCAGGCTCTTGAGCATATCGAATCCGACCTTGATCTCTTCCACCGGGTCGGCAGCCAGCGAGACGCGGATGGTGTCGCCGATACCGTCCATCAACAGCATGCCTAGGCCAATGGAGGACTTCACTGTGCCCGAGCGCAGGCCGCCCGCTTCGGTAATGCCCAAGTGCAGCGGCTGCTCGATGCGGGTGGCAAGGTCGCGGTAGGCGGCCACCGCCATAAACACATCAACGCTTTTACGCTGACTTTATATTCCTGGAAATCGAGGCGGTCCAGGTGGTCAATATGGCGCATGGCAGACTCGACCAGCGCGGCGGGCGTAGGCTCGCCGTACTTCTTTTGCAGATCTTTTTCCAGCGACCCGGCGTTCACCCCGATACGGATTGGAATGCCGTGGTCGCGGGCGGCGCTCACTACCGCACGCACGCGGTCTTCCCGGCCAATGTTGCCGGGGTTGATGCGTAGGCAATCCACCCCCAGTTCGGCCACGCGCAGGGCGATTTTGTAATCGAAATGAATGTCGGCAACGAGGGGGACGGCTACGCGCTGCTTGATTTTGCCGAAGGCTTCAGCGGCGTCCATATCCGGCACGGAGACGCGTACGATATCCGCCCCGGCTTTTTCCAACTGTTGGATCTGGCCGACAGTGGCGTCCACATCCAGGGTATTGGTGTTGGTCATGCTCTGTACGGAAATCGGCGCATCGCCGCCCACGGCCACATTGCCAACATGAATTTGGCGTGACAGACGGCGTTTAATCGGAGAAGGGGCGTGCATAAGACGGGTCACTCTCCCAGGGTAAAACGAGCAACGTTATTAGCACCGGCGCGCTCGGCAAGGTTCACGACCTCACCTTGGTAGCGCAGTTCTACACCGGTGGCGTTGCCGACGGTTAAACGAAAAGGCGGCTCGCCCTCAACGCTCGCGGTGGTGCCGGGGGTTTGTAGGCCGACAAACACACGCTGGTTGTTGGCATCGAAAATCTCTGTCCAGGACTGCTCGTTAAACGTCAGCTCCAGCAAGTTGGGGTTAGCAGCGGGGGCGGCATCGGTCACCTCTTCAGCAGGCGCCTCAGCTACATCGGTCGCTGCGTCGGCGTCAACCGCTGGGGCCGCGGGTTCGTCGCTAGTGGCAGCGGTTGGCTCATCGTTGTCAGCAGCGGGCGCACTGCTATCGCTAATATCGCTGTCGGCGGGCTCGTCGCTGACCACATCGTTAGTCAACTCCTCCGTTGCGGCGGGCTCAGGTGTGACCACCGGAGTAGGCTCTGGAGCTGGCTCGGGTTCGCTGATGGGCGCTTCGTTCTCTTCCATAGCGGGTGAGGCGCCGATGCTCGGCGGCTCGCTGCCACCTCTGCTTTGCCACCAAGCAACCGTCACGGCAATCAGCCCGGCAATCACCAGCAGAGTGACTAACTTAAAGAGCCATGCGCCTACTTTGGATGGCGGCTTAGTCACGGTAACCGGGGCCACCTTGCGTTCGGCATCACTGGTGCCGTGGCGAACCTGGTAAGCCTCAAGCACCACACGTTCGTCCATGCCTAAATATTTGGCATAGGCGCGCAAGTAGCCGCGACGATACGCAGCGACAGGAATCTCTTCGTAATTATCGCGCTCTAGGCCATCCACCACAGCAGGGCGCAGGTTCAGTGCTCGGGCGGCATCCGTCAGCGGGACGCCCAGCGATTCGCGTTGACGAGAAAGCAACTCACCGGGGGTTGCTGTGCTGTGGGCCGTAGTAACGCTATCTTGTAACTGTGTGTCGCTCATAGCTGAGCATCCTTCAATAATGTGGTGATCAGGGCGGCAATCAGTTGTTTAGCAAGCGCTGGTAGTCGGCAGCCGCGGCGTCGTCACCGCGGGCGAGGGCGACATCAATCGCCAGTTCCAGTGCCGCTGGGTCTGGGCCGGCTAACTGCAGATAGTTCTGCAGCGGTGCCCAGGCCTGATCATAATTGCCCTGTGAAACTTCCAGTTCGGCTAACATTAAATACCCGCGTGGGTTGCGCGGGTCGATATTTTGCGCGCGTTGCAAACGTTCGCGCGCTTTATCAAATTCGTCTATTGCCAAATAGCACTGCCCCAGGTTGGTAAATAGCTGGGCACGATTGGCGTACTGGGCATCCTGAGATGCTATTTCTAACTGTTCGCAGGCCTGTGGAAACTGCGCCTGCTGATACAAAAACGCGGCGTAGTTGTTACGCGCGCGAGTAAACGAGGGCGCTGCATTCAACGCCTGCTGGAAGTAGCGGTTGGCAAGATCGCTCTCTCCCTGCTGTTGATAGACCAGCGCGAGCGCCTGAAGTGCCTCAGGGTGGCGCGGGTCCAGTTCAAGAGCACGATCAAGGGCATTCAACGCGCGGGGCAGGTTATCACGCTCTAGGTAGGCGACGCCAAGCTGGGTGTAGGCTTCTGCCGCGCCGGGGTTGGCGTCGTCACTGATCCCTTGGCCAGAGGTGGCACAGCCCGCCAGCAGCAGGCTGCCAGCAAGCACGGACAGCATGGGCATCCTAAAAAGGGTAATGCGCCTGCGGTGACCGATCATCTACGCCCTCTTGAGTCGAAACTATTGAGCCAGTGCTGCAAGGTGGATGCTTTGTAAGCACCCGGCAAAAGCGTGTCCATCAAAGCGCTGTGTCAGGTGGATGTCAAGACAGCAGCGATTAGTCAGCGTCAAGCTGAACGGACTGAATATAGCGTGCGCTACGCTTGGTACGGTCTTTTACGCGGCCCACTAGCTGACCACAGGCGGCATCAATATCGTCACCACGGGTCATGCGCACGGTAGCGTTGTACTCTAAGTCGTACAGCCACTGTTGGAAGCGCATCACTTGGTTACGCGATGGCTTCTCGTAACCTGAGTTCGGGAAAGGGTTAAACGGAATCAGGTTGATTTTACACGGCAGCTCTTTGAGCAAAGCGGCCAGCTGTTCGGCGTGCTCTTGCTGATCGTTGACGTCTTTGATTAGCGTGTACTCAATCGTGACCTGACGGTTATCAGGGCACTTGGCCAGATAACGGTGGCAGGCATCCAGCAGCGCACGAATATTGTACTTACGGTTGATCGGTACTAGCTCGTTGCGCAGCTCATCGGTGGAGGCGTGCAGCGAGATAGCAAGGCTCACATCCATCTCATCGCCCAGCTTGTCAATCATCGGTACAACACCCGATGTAGAGAGCGTGACGCGGCGCTTGGAGAGCCCATAACCGTTATCGTCGAGCATCAGCTTCATGGCGGGCACGACGTTATCGAAATTGAGCAGCGGTTCGCCCATACCCATCATGACCACGTTGGTCACCGGGCGATTGGCGGTATCACGGCGCGGGCCAACACTGCGTTGGGCAACCCACACCTGGCCGATAATCTCGGCGGCGGTTAAGTTACGCTGGAAGCCCTGTTTACCGGTAGAGCAGAAGCTACAGTCCAGCGAACAACCCACTTGGGAAGAGACACACAGCGTGCGCCGCTTACCGTTTTCAGCGGGAATCAGCACCGTTTCTACGTAGCTGCCATCCTCAACCTCTAACACCCATTTACGGGTGCCGTCGCTGGAAGTGCCTTCGTAGACAACGCCCGGGCCGCGAATTTCAGCGACTTGGGAGAGCTTGTCGCGCAGCGGTTTCGACAGGTTGGTCATCGCCGTGAAGTCGTCGATGCCTTCCTGGTGAATCCACTTCATCACCTGAGTGGCGCGGAATTTCTTTTCGCCAATTGACAAAAAGAAAGCTTCCATCTGCTCGCGGGAAAGCCCCAGCAGGTTCTGGCGTGCCGGTGCCGCTTGTTGGGCAGTCGCGCGGTCAGGAGTCGTGTTGGGGGCAGGCGTATGTTGAGCTACGGTGGTGGTCATGGCGGTCAGCGTTCAGAAAGAGGCGGGGGCAAAGCCCCCGCGGAAAATGGCCGGCAACGAAGGTTGAAACGGCGGCGCTTGGTTTAGCGCGGGCAGATTTCGTCGTTACCGAAGAAGTAGCTAATTTCGCGCTCAGCGCTTTCCGGAGAATCAGAGCCATGGACAGCGTTGGCGTCGATTGTTTCCGCAAAGTCAGCGCGAATGGTGCCCGGAGCGGCTTCTTTCGGGTTGGTAGCACCCATCAGCTCACGGTTTTTAGCGCTGGCGCCTTCGCCTTCCAGCACTTGTACCACTACCGGGCCAGAGGTCATGAAGCCAACTAGGTCTTTGAAGAAGGGACGCTCTTTGTGCTCAGCGTAGAAACCGCCCACTTTCTCTTCAGAGAGGTGCATCATTTTAGCGGCTACGACGTTCAGGCCCGCTTTTTCAAAGCGTGCAATGATGTCGCCAATGGCATTTTTAGCAACGGCATCGGGCTTGATGATGGAAAGAGTACGTTCAGTCGCCATGCAGAAATCTCCTTAAAAGGGATAAAGCAGAAATTGCCGCCCCGGAAAGCCGGGGCGGCGCAGGAAAAAGTTGGTCGGCTAGGGCCGTATGTTGCATCGGCTGCCGAGTGGCCGCGATTATAGCGCCTCCCGGGGGGTATGAATACCGGTTATATGCGCAACAGCCACGGCGGATAGCTTAGACTGTGAAGCTTTCACCGCAGCCGCACTGGTCTTTTACATTGGGGTTGTTGAAGCGGAAAAAGCGATTCAAGCCTTCGTTGACGTAATCCACTTCGCTGCCGTCTAGCATCTCGACGGCATCAGGAGCCACGTAGACGCTTGCGCCGTGATCTTCGAAACGCACATCGTCATCCTGTGCTTCATCGGCAAAATCAAGCACATAGCTGTAGCCGGAACAGCCGCTGGGTTTAACGGATACCCGCAGGCCTAGACCCTGGCCGCGCTCGTCGAGCACACGCTGAATTTGTTCAGCTGCAGCGGGCGTAATGTTTAGTGTTGCCATGGAGCGTTCTCCTTTAAGAAGTCGTTAGCAGTGCGTCAGGAGAGCGTCAGCCGCCTAACGTGCGGTCGCACGTAAGCCGCTCACCGCGTGGCGCAGTAGGGTTAATGCGTGGTCGATATCGGCCTCTTGGGTAAAGCGCCCAAAGCTAATACGCAGCGATGAGAGCGCGAGCCGACGGGGCGTACCAATGCCCAATAGTACATAAGACGGGTCAACGCTTGCCGAGTTGCAGGCAGAGCCGGTAGACACGGCCACATCCCGTAGCGCCATCAGCAGTGCCTCGCCATCCACGCCTTCAAACGCCAAGTTCAAGATGTTGGGAACGGCGTTCTCCAGTGGGGAGTTGGGGATGATGCCTTCCAGGTTTGATAAGCCGCTTAGAAAGCGTTCGCGTAGCGCCGCAATATGGGCCTGATCCGCGTCCTGCTGCTGTTGCATGACGTTAAACGCTTCACCCATCCCGGCAATCTGATGAGTAGGCAGCGTGCCGGAGCGCATGCCGCGCTCGTGGCCGCCACCATGAATGAGTGCCTCGACGCGAATATCCGGGTGGCGTTTCACATACAGAGCGCCGACCCCTTTAGGCCCGTAGGCTTTGTGGCCTGATAGCGACATCAAATCAATATGCGGAGGCGACCTCGTCGAGCGGAATACGCACCACCGCCTGGGCGGCATCGGTGTGGAACGCCGCCCCGAACTCATGGGTGACTTCCGCTAGGGCGGCAATATCATGAATGCTGCCTAGCTAATTATTCACCGCCATTAGCGATACCAGTGCCGTGTCGTCGCGCATGGCGGCACGCAGTTGCTCAGGGGTGATGCGTCCATCGCGCCCTGGGGTTAGCCAGGTGATCTCGAAGCCTTCGCTCTCCAGTGCCTTGGCGGTGTCTACCACCGCTTTATGCTCAATGCTGGAAGTGACAAGGTGCATGCCACGTTCGCGGTTAGCACGCATAAAGCCAATCAGCGCTAGGTTATTGGCTTCGGTGGCGCCACTGGTCCAGACGATTTCACGCGGATCAGCGCCGATCATATCGGCCACTTGGCGGCGCGCCTGTTCCACCACCTGCTCGGCCTGCCAGCCCAGCATATGGCTGCGGGAAGCGGGGTTGGCGAACAGCTGGTCTACCGTGAGGTAGCGCTGCATAACCTCAGCCACACGACCATCGACCGGCGTCGTGGCGGCATAATCGAGATAAATGGGCCGCGCGGGAGTGGAGGTCATCGTCATAGATTCCAGCGTGCAGTAAATACCTTCAAAGGGAAGACGCGAGGATGCCAGCATCGACCCGCTGTTTTTGCCGGGTAGCGATGCGGATCACATCAGGGCGCTGTATCAACTGCGCCAGCGTAATATCGTCGAGAAAACTGCGAATTTGCCCGGATAGCTCGCACCATAAATGGTGCGTTAAACAGGTGTCGCCCTGCTGGCAGTCGGATAGCCCCTGGCAGCGGGTCGCGTCGACGGTTTCGTTGACTGCATCAATCACCAGAGAGACGCTGATCTCCTCTCGTGCTTTGGCCAGTAGGTAACCGCGACCCGGCCCGCGCACGCTGCTAACTAGCCCCGCCCGGCGCAGCCTTGCGAAGAGTTGCTCCAGGTAAGAGAGCGAGATCTCCTGTCGCTGGGAGATATCTCCCAGGCTGGTAGGGCCGCTGGGGGCGTTAAGCGCCAAATCCAGCATGGCCGTAACGGCGTAACGGCCTTTTGTCGTCAAGCGCATAGCAGGTACCTCGTCGCTGAGCTTTCAGCGCGCTGGCAGCAAATGTTGCGCCATTATGGAAATCCTGAGTGCGTTGGTCAACTATTGCGCGTGGTGCTGCTTTCCGGTGATGGGCTGCTGCGCTCCTGGGCAGTATGACCAAGGCCAGGGCAGCCGGTATCGTTTTCATCCAGAATATCGGCAAAGTCCTCATCTCGCAGAGCCGGTAACTGGCCATCGCGGTAGTTGGCATCGAGCTTGCGAAGCGTTGAGCACATGCGCTCGATACGCTCGTCCACGGCGTGCATGTGATCGAGCATGGCCTGCATCGAACGCGCCACCGGGTCGGGCATGTCTTGGCTGACGCCATAGGCATCGAAACCAAACTTCTGGCAGATGGCTTCCCGTCGGGCCGGGTCGATATCCAGCGCCTCTTCCACATCCGGGTCGGCGCGTTTGACGATTTTGCCGGGAATGCCGACTACGGTCGCTCCAGCCGGTACTTCTTTGGTCACCACTGCGTTAGAGCCAATTTTGGCGCCTGCGCCCACGGTAAACGGCCCCAGTATCTTGGCGCCGGCACCAACAATCACACCATCTTCCAGCGTAGGGTGACGTTTGCCTTTGTTCCAACTGGTGCCGCCCAGCGTCACGCCTTGGTAGAGCGTGACGTTATCGCCCACCTGTGCGGTTTCACCAATCACCACGCCCATGCCATGGTCGATAAAAAAGCGCCGCCCAATGGTTGCACCTGGGTGGATTTCAATGCCGGTGAGCCAGCGGGAGAAGGTCGATAGCGTCCGTGCCAGCCACTTAAAGTTCTTTTTCCACAGCCAGTGGCCGCAGCGGTGTAGCAGCAGGGCGTGTAGGCCGGGATAGTTGGTCAGCACCTCAAGAAAGTTACGTGCCGCTGGGTCGCGGTCAAATACGCTATTGATGTCTTCACGCAGGCGTTGAAACATGGGTGATCCTTGGGCGTTAAGGGAGGCAGCAGCAATACAGTATTGGAATATGGTGAGTGCAAAGCGGCAGTCGAAAAGGCGATGTTGGGGCGCGTTGTTGTAACTTCAAGTTTAGGCCATTGCCGCTTTGCTGGCGCCTCTTGTGATTAGTACGCCGTTATGTGCTATGCGGATTTGTCGGCGTTCTCTTGGTTCACACTACCGGTTCCACTCTTTTTAGCGGCTTTTTCAGTCGCCGAGAGAATGCCGCGCAGAATGTTCATCTCCATCTTTTCAGGCCGTGCCCGTAAATAGAGGCGTCGCAAGCGTGCCATGAGCTGGCGCGGCTGGGCAGGGTCGTGAAACTCGATGGCGATTAGCGCCCGCTCTAAGTGCTCGAAGTAGCGCTCAAGCTCTTCGTGGGTCGCTAGCTCGTCATTATCATCGGCAGCAGTTGGGGCATCTGCCTGGCTTAGCCACGCCATGCGACACTCGTAGGCCACCACTTGAACCGCCGCGGCAAGGTTGAGCGAGCTAAAATCAGCGTTGGTCGGAATATGCACATGGGCATGGCAGCGCTGCAGCTCGGCGTTGGTTAAGCCGCTGTCTTCACGGCCAAACACCAGCGCCACACGGGCATTTTCTGGCTGGCATTCGCCGGGTAGGCGCTCGGCAAGTTCCCGAGGCGATATCATCGGCCAGGGCAGCGTGCGCGAGCGGGCGCTGGCGGCAAACAGCCAGCGTGCAATCGGCCACGGCTTCTTCAAGTGTGGCGTGCACGGTGGCTTGGTGAAGCAGGTGATCGGCACCTGAGGCGCGAGAAATACTGTCTTGAGTGATGATGTCGCAGCGAGGAGCGACCAGGGCTAAATCCGCTAAGCCCATGTTATGCATGGCGCGTGCCACGCCGCCAATGTTGCCTGGGTGGCTGGTGCCAATTAGAACAATTCGAATGCGCTCAAGCATAGTAGGCCCGGTGTAAGTGCGTAAAACGCGCAGTTTAGCATGAGTCGATGGCATGCCCGAGGGGCCTCTGGTAGAATTGCCCGCCAAAAGGCGTATTGCGCCTGACCCGTTCTTTAACATCACTGTGACAAGGCCCGATCATGAATCCGATGGTCCAATTTACGCTGCGCGCTGCGCGTGGCGCTGTTGAACACTTTTTACGCGTTCGCGAACGTATCGAAAACGCCCATGAAGAATTTAACCTCGACCGCGTGCTAGAAGACACAGCGCGTAAAGCCGAGGCGACCATCGTTCAACAGCTGCAGCGTGGTTATCCTCTCCATGGTTTCTCCGGTCGCTATACGCCCTACAAAGCGGGTGAAGGCGAAGGTGAAGATACCGTATGGAAAATTGAACCGCTGCACGGCTACTCCAACTTGGCGGTAGCAGGGAAAGGGCTTTGCACTCTCAGTGGTGTGTCTCGTTAAAGGTCGCCCCGAACACGCGGTGGTGATCTCTCCCTTTGGTGATGACGAATATATCGCCAGTCGCGGCCGCGGCGCTCAGCACAACGACAAGCGCATGCGGGTTAGCAAACCAACCGCTATTCCTGCCACACGCATGGCGATGAGCCTGCCAGAAACCTGGCTGCGCCCGAGCCATCTGCCTGCTTACTTAACCATTACCCAGCAGCTCGCGCCGCAGGTAGAGACCCTGGTAGCGACCGGCAGCGGCCTGCTGGATATGTGCGAGCTGGCCGCAGGACGTGTAGACAGCGTCTTTGTGCTGGGCCTAGAAGAGCAGGATATGCAGGTAGGTACGCTGCTGCTAAAAGAAGCGGGCGCGCTGATGGGAACCCCGGATGGCAAGCCGACCGTGAATGCCGAAAGCAAACTAATGGCCGCTGGCCCGCGCCTCTACAAAGCGCTGATTAAGCAGCTGGCGCCGCACTTCTAAGAAGAGCGCGTTAGCTGTGAAGATATGAAAAGGCCCTGCCGGTTGATTCCGGCAGGGCCTTTTCGTTGGCTGCTATAACGCGTTTAGGGCAGCTCTTCTTCCTCTTCATCCACTTCTTTCTTGGTGGGAATCAGGTCTTCCCGAGAGAGTTTCAGCGGAATCAACAGGGCACCGGAGATATAGATAGACGAGAACGTACCCACCACGATACCCACCAGTAGGGCGATCGCGAAGTTCTCGATCATATCGCCACCGAGCAGCAGCAGCGCTAGCAGTACCAGCACGGTTGTGCCTGAGGTAGCTAATGTGCGCGACAACGTAGCGTTAATCGCCTCGTTGAAAATCTGCGGCATATCGTCGATACGCGAGGTGCGGATCGTCTCGCGAATACGGTCATAGACCAGAATGGTGTCGTTCAGCGAGTAGCCGATGACCGCCAGAATGGCCGCCAGCACCGTGAGGTCGAAGTCGAGCTGGAACAGCGCGAACACGCCTACGACGATGATCACGTCGTGCAGCAGGGCAAGCAGGGCACCAAGGGCGAACTTGTACTGGAAGCGGAAAGCTACGTAAAGCATCACCACGCCCAGCGCGACGAGCAGGCCTAAGCCGCTCTGGTCACGCAACTGGTCGCCGACCTGGGCGCCCACGAACTCGGCGCGCACTAAGTTGACACTATCGCCATTGGCACGCAGCAGATTGACAACCTCGTTACCCACGTCGCCATCAAACGCTTGCTGTAGGCGAATCAATACTTCTGTTGAAGCGCCAAAGGTTTGTACCGAGACATCCTGGAAACCGCTGTTTTCCAGCAGCTGACGAATGGCATCCAGCGACGGCGCGGCACCGTAGCGCACCTCCACCAGGGTGCCGCCGGTAAAGTCCAGGCCCAGATTGAGCTGCTGAAATAGAACGGCGCCAATAGAGACAATCAGCATCACGGCCGAGACGACAAACGCGAGGTTGCGCCGTCCCATAAAGTCGATGCGCAGTTGTGATAGGGGTTTCATTACCACCTCTTAAATTCTGTGCTGAGCGCGTGTTGAGATCCCATCGAGATTAGATCCACAGCTTTTTGACGGGCTTGCCACCATAGGTCAGGTTGACCATGGCGCGCGTCACCAGCAGCGCAGTGAACAACGATGTCAGGATGCCGATTGAAAGCGTGACGGCAAAGCCCTTCACCGGGCCGGTGCCAATCGAGAACAGAATCACCGCCACCAGCAGCGTGGTGATGTTGGCATCCACAATCGAGGTGAACGCCCGTTCATAACCCGCGTAAATAGCTTGCTGAATCGACATGCCGTTGCGCAGTTCTTCGCGTATCCGCTCAAAGATAAGCACGTTGGCGTCTACCGCCATGCCCAGCGTCAACACGATACCGGCAATACCGGGTAGCGTGAGCGTGGCGCCCAGCATCGACATCACGGCGACTAGCAGCGTGAGGTTGAGCGCCAGGGCGATGTTGGCAAAAACGCCGAACACCTTGTAGCGCACCAGCATAAACAGCACGACTAGCAGCAGGCCGATCTGCACCGATAGCAGGCCGCGCTCGATGTTTTCAGCGCCTAGGCTTGGTCCAATGGTGCGCTCTTGCACGAAGTAAATCGGCGCTGCTAGCGAACCGGAACGCAGTAGCAGGGCAAGCTCGGCGGCTTCAGTGGGGGAATCAAGGCCGGTGATGCGGAAGCTGTTACCCAGCGCACTTTGAATCGTCGCCAAGCTGATCAGGCCGCGCTCGGTATACGGTTCGCGAACAATGGTCTCTTCGCCCGTTTCCGGGTCGACTTCGGATGCGGTCTTCGCTCTTATGCTCGATAAACAGCACCGCCATGTTGCGGCCAATGATGGTGCGCGTTGCGCGGTTCATCAGCGTGCCGCCGGTGCCATCCAGGTTGATGTTGACCTGGGGGCGACCGTTTTCGTCGAAGCTGTTGCTGGCGCTGGAGACGCTGTCACCAGTAATGATCACATCCCGCATCAGCTCCGCTGAGCGGGCCGGGTCGTTACGAAACTCAAAGCGTTCGGTTTCGGCATCCGGCGTATCGTTGCGCGCTTCTAGACGAAACTCGAGGTTGGCCGTCGCGCCCACGATCCGCTTGGCGGCCACGGTGTCCTGTACGCCGGGTAGCTCGACCACGATTTGGCTCGGCCCTTGGCGCTGTACCATGGGCTCGGCCACGCCCAGCTCGTTCACGCGGTTGCGCAGCGTGGTCAAGTTCTGGTTGATGGCGTAGTCCTGGATTTCGTTGACCGTGACATCGCTCAGCGTCATGACAAGGCTTGAAGCACGGCCATCCCCTTCGCTGGTGTACTCGAAGTTCGGGAAGTCGCGGCTGATCAAGCGGCGGGCGGTATCGCGGTCTTCAGTGCTGGCGAAGTCGATAGAGAGCGAGCGCTCTTCAATGGTGGTGTTGCGGTAGCGAATGCGTTCGCCACGCAGCAGTGCGCGCCTGTCGCTGGCGTTCACCTCAAGGCGCTGGGTCAGCGCGGCATCCATATCCACTTCCAGTAGGAAGTGAACGCCGCCGCGTAAATCGAGGCCCAGCGTCATCGGGGAAGCAGAAAAAGCTTGCAGCCAGCCAGGTGTCGCATCGGCAAGGTTGAGCGCCACGGTCGCGTTGGGGCCAAGCACCTCGGCGGCAATATCCCGCGCGTCGAGCTGGTCATCGTCGCTTTGCAGACGAATCAGCCATTGACCATTGTTCTCTTCAACGGCTTTGACGGCGATATCGCGCTCGCTGAGCGCTTCTTCAACGCGGGTAATTTGCCGTTCATCCAGGGCGTTGCCGTGGGCATCGCTAACCTGAATAGCGGGATCTGCGGGGAATAGATTGGGAAGCGAGTAGATAAGGCCAGCCACCAGGACGACCAGTATCAGCAGATACTTCCACAGGGGGTAACGGTTGAGCATGCAAGCCCTGCCTTCAATTACAAACGGAATCGCTGTGCACAGACAGGCTGGTCACAGCAACGTTCACCATCGACGCTACCATGTCACCCCTGCCGGGGTGGCTGGCACTGGGTCGGCAGGGGGGAGTGCAAGCGTTAGATGGACTTAATGGTGCCTTTAGGCAGTACGGCAGCAACGGCGTTCTTCTGCACGTTCACTTCGGTACCTTCAGAGACTTCCAGGCTCAGGAACTCATCGCTGACTTTGGATACGCGGCCAACCAGGCCACCACCGATCACGACTTCATCGCCTTTGGCGAGACCAGACACCAGCTGTTTGTGCTGCTTGGCACGCTTAGCTTGCGGACGCCACAGAAGGAAGTAAAAAATCAGTACGAAACCGACCAGCATAAGGATTGGCGCGATGCCGCCGCCAGCAGCGGCTTCTTGGGCATGGGCTGGTGAGATGAAGAAATCCAGCATTGCAGGGAACTCCTGGGTTAGAACACTCAATGGGTGAACGGATTAAGCCACTCGCCTCAGCCAGTGGCTTTTATTGTTTAGGTGTCAGATTCTGCAAGGGGAGGCACCGGGAGGCCGCGCCTTGCGTAGAAGCTTTCCACAAAGGTCGTCAATGTACCCGCTTCGATTGCCGCGCGCAAATCAGCCATCACACGCTGGTAGTAGCGCAAGTTATGGATGGTATTGAGCATGGAACCCAGCATTTCATTACAGCGATCAAGGTGGTGCAGATAGCCACGAGAGAAATTCTGGCAGGTATGGCAATCGCACTCTTCATCCAGCGGGCGCGTGTCAAAGCGGTGCTTGGCGTTGCGGATCTTAACGGTGCCATCTGACGTGAACAGGTGGCCGTTGCGGGCATTGCGCGTGGGCATCACGCAGTCAAACATATCCACACCGCGGCGAACGCCCTCAACGAGGTCTTCCGGCTTGCCCACACCCATTAGGTAACGCGGGGTGTCGTCCGGCATCCAGGTAGGCAGATAATCCAGGACTTTGATCATCTCCTCTTTAGGTTCGCCCACCGAGAGCCCGCCAATGACCAAGCCGTCGAAGCCAATGTCCATAAGCCCTTTCAGCGAGCGCTCACGCAGCTCAGGGTGCATGCCGCCCTGGATAATGCCGAACAGTGCGGAAGGCGAATCGCCGTGGGCATCGCGGGAGCGCTTGGCCCAGCGCAGCGACAGCTCCATGGATTTTTCGGCCTCCTCAAAGGTGGCCGGGTAGGGGGTGCACTCGTCAAAGATCATCACCACGTCAGAGCCCAGCGACGCTGAACCGCCATGGACTCTTCCGGCCCCATGAACACTTTGCTGCCATCCACCGGCGAGCGGAAATGCACGCCCTGCTCGGTGATTTTGCGCATTTCACCCAGCGAGAACACCTGAAAACCGCCGGAGTCGGTGAGGATTGGTTTATCCCACTGGGCGAAGTCGTGCAGGTCGCCGTGGGCTTCAATGACATCTGTGCCGGGGCGCAGCCAAAGGTGGAACGTATTACCCAGGATGATCTCTGCGCCAATCTCTTTGACCGACTCAGGCGTCATGCCTTTTACCGTGCCGTAGGTGCCTACGGGCATAAAGGCAGGGGTTTCCACCGTGCCGCGGGGAAAGTGCAGGCGGCCTCGGCGCGCGCGGCCGTCTTCGGCTAGGCGCTCAAAGCGCATAAAGCATTCGTTTCGCATCACAATAACTCGTTAATTAGCGGGTAAGCAGCATGGCGTCGCCATAACTAAAAAAGGCGTACCGCTCTTCTACCGCCGTACGGTAAGCCTGCATCATGTGTTCATAGCCTGCGAACGCTGACACCAGCATCAGCAGAGTAGATTCGGGCAGGTGGAAGTTGGTAATCAGGGCATCCACGCAGCGCCACTCGTAGCCTGGGTAGATTGAAAATATCCGTGTCGCCGCTGAATGGGGCAATCTTGCCGTCGCTGCTCTTCATGCAGGCGCTCTCCAGGCAACGGACGCTGGTGGTACCCACGGCAATCACTCGTTTGCCAGCGGCCTGGGTGTCGCGAACCTGTTGGCAGGTAGCTTCGCTCACCTCAATCCATTCGCTGTGCATATGGTGCTCAAGGATGTTGTCCACTCGCACTGGCTGAAAAGTACCCGCGCCAACATGAAGTGTCACAAAGGCACTGTTGATGCCTTTTTCGGCCAGGGCATCCAGCAGCGGTTGATCGAAGTGAAGGCCAGCGGTAGGTGCCGCAACGGCACCATCGCGGCGGGCATAGACGGTTTGATAGCGCTCGCGGTCGCTCAACTCGTCTTCCCGGGTGATATAGGGCGGCAGCGGCATATGGCCGTGCTTTTCCAGCAGCGCGATCATTGGCGTATCGCCTAAAAAGTGCAGCTCGAACAGTGCATCACGGCGGCCTTCGACCACGGCGTGGATATCGCCCTCGAAAATCAGCTCGGTGCCCGGCTTGGGCGATTTGCTTGAGCGGATATGCGCCAGCCCCCGGTGGCTATCCAGCGGGCGCTCCAGCAGCATTTCCACCTTGCCGCCGCTGGCCTTATGGCCATGCAGGCGGGCGGGAATCACGCGGGTATCGTTAAACACCAACAGGTCGCCCGGCTCAAGTAGGTCCAGCAGGTCAGGAAAGCGGCGATGAGCCAGCGCGCCGCTTTGACCATCCACACACAGTAAACGGCAATCACTGCGCTGCTCGGACGGATAGCGGGCAATTAGCTCATCGGGTAGCTCGAAATGGAAGTCCGCACGCTGCATGTGAAGAAGCTCTTTTCAGTGGTCAAACAAGCCGCCTAGGATAGCGCTTTAGGTGGATAAAGTCAGTCGATGAGATTGACCTGGGGGGTTATCTCCGTATAATGCGCATCCATTGCCGGTGTGGCGGAATTGGTAGACGCAGCGGATTCAAAATCCGCCGCCTTTACGGGTGTGCCAGTTCGAGTCTGGCCACCGGCACCAAATTCAGGGGCTTAGCGTTTTATCGCTAGGCCCTTTTTTTGTGCCCGTTGTTTGATGATTCACGCTAATAAAACGTTTTAGTGAAGATGTCAGTGAGTCAAAAATTCCAAATTTCAGCCCATTAGGGCCTAGTGCTAAACGCTTTTTATGGTAAATATGCGGGGTTGTTATAAACGAAAGAAAAAACCTACCTTCGCTGGAGATATCCCATGGGCGTGACCTATCACGAAAGCAATGCACGTATGAGCCAAGTGGCTGTTCATAACGGAACGGTCTACCTCGCGGGCCAAGTACCGGCAGATGCCACGGTGGGCATGCGTGGCCAAACCGAGCAGGTGTTGGCGCGCATCGATGAGCTGCTGGCGCAGGCGGGCACCTCTAAAGAGCACCTGATCTCTGCTCAGGTGTGGGTGACCGATATGGCCGAGTTTGCGGAAATGAACGAAGTGTGGGAAGCCTGGGTGGTGCCGGGTCGTCCGCCGGTACGCGCGGCGCTGGAAGCCAAGCTGGCCAAGCCCGAGTGGAAAGTGGAAATTATGGTGATCGCAGCCCTGCCTGACGCATAAGGGTAGTGGCCTGTTGTAGGGTGCGTTAATGCAACGTTAACGCACCCTCGATTTTAAGCGGGGCATCGCCGTATAGTGAAGGCCCTTGTTGAGAATCAACCCAATGGTAAGTTCATGGCCCAGTTTGAGCTGCATAGCCGCAATTTGGCCCCAGAGCAGGTGGCGCACTCCCACAATTTCCACCAGCTAATCCTGGCGACGTGTGGCGTTACCGAGCTTGCCATGGAAGGCCAGGGGGAGCGGGTCACCGCTCGCCGTGGCTGTTTGATCCCTTCGTCGCGCCATCACGAGTATCAGGGCGATGGCAGCAACCGTACGCTGGTGCTGGATATCCCCGTGCAGCACTTAGCCACGCTGGAAAAGGGCAGTGAGATTGAGCGCTTATTCGATAAGCCGCGTTTCTTTACCGTTCCGCCTGCCTTAAATCAGCTTACCCATGCGCTCGCTCATCAGCTTGATCAGTGCCCAGCACTGCAAAATGAAATCGCCGTGCTGCTGCTGCGGGCGCTCTATATGTACCTAAACGATGCGCCAAAACAGACGGCCGACCAGCTCGGAGTTCGGTGTATCAGCGAACGGCTCGATCTAGAACGTTTGGATGCTTGGCTAGATCAGCATTTGGCGGATGAAATACGGGTGGAGCAGTTAGCCGCGCTGTGTGCGTTAAGCCCTGGGCACTTTCATAGCTGCTTTCGCGAGTTAACTGGCGTGACGCCGCTGGCTTATGTACAGCGCAGGCGGTTAGAGCATGCGCGCACGATGGTTCGCCATAGCGCGCTGAGTCTTGGCCACATTGCCATGCTGGTGGGCTTTCGCGACCAAGGCAGCTTCTCCCGCGCCTATCGTCGTTACTTTGAGATTTCCCCCTCTTCTGATAGATAACGCCTGAACACGCTGCCTGCCTGACTTGCGGGCAAATTTGCCAGAGTTTCGGGTCAGCACACCCTTTTGCATCGTCGTAGTCTCAAGAGGATCCCCCCCTTCCTTGGAGAGACCCCATGGGCGTGACCTACCAAGACAGCAATACTCGCATGAGCAAAGTGGCGATTCATAACGGCACGGTGTATCTCGCAGGCCAAGTGCCAACGGATACCACCGCCGATATGCGTGGGCAAACCGAGCAAGTGCTTGCACGTATCGACCAACTGCTGGTGCAAGCGGGGACATCCAAAGAGCACCTAATTTCTCCCAAGTGTGGGTCACCAGCATGGCGGAGTTCGATCAAATGAACCAAGCTTGGGATGCCTGGGTAGTGCCGGGCCGCCCGCCAGTGCGCGCCGCGCTTGAAGCCAAGCTGGCTAAGCCTGAGTGGAAAGTCGAAATCATGGTCATCGCCGCAGTTCCGGAGGCATGATATGCAGGTCGTCTCAGCAGTGGAAGTAGCAAAGTATCTTGCTTGGCAAGGGTTGATCGAACGCTTACGGCATACCTTTGTGAACGGCGTGGAATCTCCGCCGCGTCATCACCATGCTAGGCACCGTCCAGATGGTGAAGTCACCATGCTGCTGATGCCCGCCTGGGAAGCCGCTGGCTATATCGGTGTGAAAATGGTCAACGTGTTTCCGCAAAACGCCGAGCACGGTATTCCCGCTATTTCCGGGCTTTACCTGCTAAGCGAAGGCAAGCACGGCCAGCCGCTGGCCTGTATCGATGGCAGTGAATTAACCCGCCGCCGTACTGCGGCAGCCTCTGCTCTGGCTGCTCAAGCATTAGCCAACGAAGAGGCTGATACGCTATTGGTCGTGGGGACAGGAAAGCTGGCACCCATGGTAATTGAAGCCCACGCTAGCGTGCGGCCGATCAAGCGGGTACTGATCTGGGGACGTAACCCCAGCAAGGCAACGGCGATTGCTGAGGAGTACGCAAGCCGTTTTGATACCCAAGTAGTAGAAGCATTACCCGCCGCCGTGGCGGAAGCGGATATTGTCAGTTGCGTGACGCTCTCTACCCAGCCGATCATTAAAGGCGAATGGCTGACGCCAGGAACACACCTGGATCTAATTGGCGCGTTTCGGCCGCAAATGCGGGAAACCGACGCAGAGTGCTTACGCCGCTCACAAGTATTTGTGGATACCTACGCCGGGGCAAAAGGCGAAGCGGGAGATATTCTGCAGGCCATAGATGAAGGCGCTTTCCAATTTGATGACATCCAAGCCGAGCTTGCCGAAGTGCTGACAGGCACCAAACCTGGGCGCTCGGATAAAGACGCCATCACGCTATTTAAATCGGTGGGCTCTTCGCTGGAAGATTTAGCCGCTGCTATTGAAATATGGGAGTCACTGCCTGAATCTGCTGTTTCATAGTTTCGCTAAGGACTGCGACCCATGAAGTGCTTTTATCATCCTGATCAGGCGATGCATGCGCCGCCTACCTACCTGCTACGTGGCCAGCCCGTCGCATCGCCGGAAGGCCCGGTGCGTGCCGAGCTACTGACGCAGGGGTTAGCAAAGGCTGGCTTAGTGCTCACTGCGCCAGTTGAGTCAGACTCCCCCAAGCTGCGTAAGCGCTTAGAGCAAATTCATACGCCGCGTTACCTGACGTTCTTGGAAACAATATATGCCCGCTGGCAGGCGCTGCCCAATGCCGCCGAGTTCGTGGCACCCAACATTCACCCCTGCGGAGGAGGCCACCACTACCCGCGCCACCCGCTTGGGCAAGCGGGCTGGCACCTGCACGATATGGCCTGCCCGCTCAGCGCGACCAGTTTTCAAGGTGCGCTGGCCTCGGCCGCCACTGCTGAGGCGGCAGCAGAAGCGGTGCTAGACGGAGAACCGGTGGCCTATGCGCTGTGCCGCCCGCCAGGCCACCATGCTGGGCCGGAGCGCGCAGGCGGCTTTTGCCTGCTGAACAACTCTGCGCTGGCGGCTACCGTGCTGCGCGAACGCTTTGCCAAGGTAGCGATTATTGATGTGGACCTGCACCACGGTAACGGCACCCAGGATATTTTCTACGCCAGAAATGATGTATGGACTGGCTCGCTACACGCCGACCCCAGCGATTTTTATCCGTTTTTCTGGGGCGGTGCCGATGAAGAGGGTAGCGATGAAGGCGTGGGTTGCAACGTGAATCTCCCCCTGCCGGTGGGCAGCGATGGCGAGGTCTATTTAGATGCGCTGGCGATCCTGATCGACCATCTGCAGCGCTATGAGCCGGATGCGGTAGTGGTGGCACTCGGGCTGGATGCCCATAAAGATGACCCGTTAGCGGGCCTTAATGTGGAAACCGAGGCGTTTATCGAGGTGGGCAAACGCTTAAAAGCGCTCTCGCTACCCATGGTGATTGTGCAGGAAGGCGGCTACCCCACCGAGCATTTAAGCGCCAACCTAGCGGCCTTTATGCAGGGGGTTACCGCATGAGTAAAACCGCATTTTACTGGCACGAACGCTGCTTTTGGCATGACCAGGGGGCCATCGGCGTGTTCTCCGCGCCGGGGAGTTCTTGCAGCCCCAGGCCGCCTCGGAAAGCCCTGAGAGCAAGCGGCGGCTGAAGAATATTCTGGAAGTCAGCGGGCTGATTGACGAGCTTTACGTGGTGAAACCGCCTGCTGCAACGCTCTCTGACCTACTGCGTTTTCATACCCCGCGTTATTTGGATGAACTGCAAGCAGGGGATAAAGCACGGGGTGGCAATGGCGGAGACTGCGCGCCCTATATGCCGGGCAGCTGGGCGGCGGCAACCCACTCAGCGGGGCTAGCTATTGCTGCCATTGAGGCCGTGGCACTGGGCGACTTGGATAACGCCTATGCGCTATGCCGCCCGCCGGGCCACCATGCCGAAGCCGACCAGGGCCGAGGATTCTGCCTGTTAGGCAATATCCCCGTTGCGGTAATGCGTGCCCGCGCCCTAGGTCAAGCCAAGCGCGTGGCGATACTCGATTGGGACGTTCACCACGGCAACGGCCAGCAGGCGGCGTTTTATCACGACCCCGATGTCTTCACCGTTTCCATGCACCAAGCGGCCAACTACCCGCTGGAAACCGGTGGTTTCGACGAGCAGGGCGAAGGGGCCGGGTTGGGCGCTAACCTTAACCTGCCGCTACCCCCAGGCTGTGGCCTGGGGGCCTACGCGTATGCCATGGAAACATTGGTGCTGCCCGCTTTGGAGGCATTCAAGCCTGACCTAATCGTGGTGGCCTGTGGCTATGACGCCTGCGCCAAAGACCCGCTAGGCAAGATGCTGCTCAACAGCCAGGCTTTCGCCACTATGCCCGCTCAAGTCAAGGCCGGGGCAGAGCGCTGCTGCAGCGGCAAGCTGGTGGTGGTGCATGAAGGCGGCTACTCCGAAGGCTACGTGCCGCTCTGCGGTCAGGCGGTAATCCAAACCCTTGCGGGCAGTAAGACCGCCGTGTTCGATCCACAAAACGAAGAAATTGCCGCCTGGGGCTATCAATCGCTGCAGCCACACCAGCAGGCGTTAATTGATGGCTGGCACCAACAGTGGGAGCAAACAACCCGATGACACCACTCTATGATCGTGACGGCTGGATTTGGCTGGATGGTCAATGGCTCGCTTGGCGGGACGCCAAAGTGCATGTGTTCACTCATACGCTGCACTACGGCATGGGCTGCTTTGAGGGGGTGCGTTCCTATGCAGGAGCGCAAGGCCCCCAACTGTTTCGAGTGGCCGAGCATACTCGCAGGCTAGTGGAAAGTGCCCATGCGCTGGATATTCCACTGCCGTTTAGCGAAGCCGAGCTAATTGATGCCCAGCGCGAAAGCCTGACTAAAAACGGTTTAAGCAGCGCTTATTTAAAGCCCACCGTTTTTCTAGGCGCGGAAGGCCTGGGGCTGCGGGCCCAAGGGCTGACCACCCATGTGATGATTGCTGCCTGGGATTTAGGACCCTACATTTCCCCTCACGCGGCGTCCCACGGCCTGCGTGCTTTAACCTCTTCCTTGGCGCGCCATCACGTCAATATCAGCCTGTGTCGCGCTAAAACCAGCGGCCATTACGTGAACTCGATGCTGGCGCTCAATACGGCGGTAAAAGCCGGTTTGACGAAACCATCATGCTCGACCCAGAGGGCTATGTGGCCGAGGCTTCGGCGGCGAACGTCTTTTTGCTGCGCGATGGCGTGCTGCACACCCCGGAAGTAACCTCCTGCCTGCAGGGCATCACCCGCGATAGCGTCATTCAACTGGCCCGCGATGTGTTAGGCATCGAGGTGAAAGAGCGGCGTATTGCCCGCGATGAGCTTTACACCGCTGATGAAGCCTTTTTAACTGGCACCGCCGCCGAAATTCTGCCGCTGAGGGAGCTGGATGGGCGCAGAGTTGGCAGCCGTGCTGGGGCACCGCCGCCCAGCGAGCCGATTGCGGCTAATAGCGTGACGGCTCAACTGCAGCACCTTTATCGCACAAGCGGTGCGCGGCGAGCTAGAGGCTTACCAGCACTGTCTAACTCCGGCATAACCTTGTAATAGCCCTGGCATAGTTCTTGGCATAGTTCTTGGAATAGCACCGGGGCAAGCGGCGCTAGCCGTGCTGCTGTAGGGCCTTTTCCAGTGCGGCCAACCTGCCGGACTCCAGCGCTTCTTCCACTGCCGTAATACGGATCACGTTGGCTAGCTCAGGGTGGGCGAGGCGGGCAACCAGCACGCCCTCGGCCAGTAGCTCCTGGTGTACTGCAGCGGCCAATTCCGCGCTGGGAAGTCGAATGCCGATAAAGTTCGTCGCGCTGGGCAGCACGTCGGCACCCAGGCCGATAAAGTGCAGCGCCAGCTGCTCGCGACGGGCTTTGACCGCCTCGATGTGCTGGTGAACTTCTTCGGGGTGGTCGAGCACAACTTCGGCGGCGGCCTGGGTGAATGAAGACACTGCGTAGTGAATACGCACCTTCATCATTATCGCCAGCACATCAGGCTCGGCAATCGCGTAGCCAATCCGCATTCCGGCGAGGCCGTGAGCTTTGGAGAGCGTGCGTAGGCGAATCACGCCCGGAAGCGCCTGGCCGAGAAACTCGCTTCCCGCGTCATCACGAAAATCCCCGTAGGCTTCATCCAGCAGCAGCCAGCACGCCTCCGGCAGCGCCTCGCGCAGCTTAAGAATCGCACTATCGCTATGCAGGTGGCCGCTGGGGTTATCTGCGTTCGCTAAGTACACCAACCGCGCCTCTTCTTGATGGGCTGCTGCCGCTAGCGCTTCTAAATCCGGGGCGAGTACGCCGGGGGCTTCATGGTAGCTTGGCTCAACCAAGCGGCAGCCCTGGCCTAACTCAAAGTAACCGAAGGTAGGGTAGGTGCCTGCAGTGCTCACCACAACGTCTCCCGCCGTGCAGGTAGTGCGCAGTGCAAGGGCGATCAGGCTATCGGCACCGGCATCCACCAGCAGATGCTCCAAAGGAATGTTCTGTTGCGCGCTCAAGCGTTGGCGTACCCCTAACGCCTCGGCATCGCCATAGCAGTAAACGTGCTGCGCCACCGCATCGCCAAAGTGTTCCCGCAGGGCACGGTGGGGCATATCCAGCCCCTCATTAGAGCCCAGCCGATGGGGAATCTCTCGGCCCAGTTTACGCTCCAATACTTTGATCCCTGGAAAAGGGTTTACGGGGCCTTCACCTGTGAGATGCTCGGGGTAGCGGGGCTTGCTATGAGAGGACATGGGCGAATCCTAAAATATAAAAAGTGTTTAGCTTAAAATTTTACCGCGATTCAGCAGTCGATGCGGGTCAAGCGCATGCTTTAACGTTTGCATCAATTCCATTTCAGCCGCTGAACGGCAGGGGCTCAGCCAGGGTCGCTTCTCCAAGCCAATACCGTGTTCGGCCGAGATCGAGCCGCCTAACGTTGCCAGCGGTTGATAGACCATGGCTTCCACCTCGCGACGTACCGACACCTCGGCACTCCCGGCGCTGACGGAAATATGCAGGTTGCCATCGCCTAGGTGGCCAAACACGACCAGCCGCGCATCGGACCAGCGCTGGGTCAGCTGGGCCTCCAGCTCATCGGTGTAGCGCTGCATTTCGGCAATCGGCAGACTAACATCGAAGGTGAATAACGGCGCCAGCCCTTGGATGAGCCCCTCAATATCCTCACGAATGGCCCATAAACCATCGCGCTGGGTACTGGATTGTGCAATCACCGCATCGACAATGAGTTCCTGCGCTAAGGCGCTCTCTAGCGCTTCACGAAATTGGGTAGCATTGCGTTCGGCATCACTGCCCAAAGATTCGATAATGACATAGAAAGGGTGCTCGGTAGCAATCGGCGGGTTGTGGCGGCCCAGCGTTTCGGTGAGCAGTCGGTAGTGGTTTTGCCACATGACCTCGAAGGCGCCGAGGTTTCCTCCCAGTGCTTTGCCCATATGGCTGAGTAGCCCGGTGAGCGCCTCAAATGAGGGGCAGGCCACCATTGCCGTTTGTTCGCTGGGGGTCGGTGGCTGCAGGCGCAGCACTGCGCGGGTCACAATCCCCAGGGTGCCTTCGCTACCGATAAACAGCTGCTTCAAATCGAAACCGGCGTTGTTTTTCAGCATGCGATTCATGGAGCTGACCACGCGGCCATCGGCCATGACCGCTTCTAACCCCAACACCTGCTGGCGCATCATGCCGTAGCGAATCACCCTAACGCCGCCGGCGTTGGTGGCGATATTGCCACCAATCGTGCAGCTGCCCCGAGCGCCCAGATCCAGCGGAAACTGCAGGCCGACCTCTTTTGCCGCCTCTTGAACCCTCTGCAGCGGTGCCCCCGCCTGCACGGTGAGCGTCCCGCCCACGTGGTCTATTTCTTCAATGGCGGTCATGCGCTCAAGCGAGATCACTAGCTCATCGGGGCTAGCCTCCGCTCCATGTACCAAGCCCGTTAAGCCGCCGTGGGTGACTACTGGCTGCAGCAACTCGTAGCAGGCACGCATCACCGCAGAAAGCTGCTCAGTATTCGCCGGGCGAACAATCGCCCCAGCTTGGCAGGGCGCGCCCGTCATCCAATCCACGCGACGGCTGTGCACATCGTCGCCAGTCAATACATGGGCCGGGCCAACAATAGCGCGCAGCGCCTCCAGGGTTATTTGCATGTATTTTCCTTAGCTTGTCTTTCTCATTTTGTCTTGCCCATTCGGTAAATTACGCTGTCGCCGCTACGGGGGCTTCGCGGCCGGGAATGGCCTTGAGCAGATCCTGGGTGTAAGCCTCTTGTGGAGCGAGGAAAATCTGCTCGGCGCTGCCTTGCTCAACAATGCGGCCGTGCTGCATGACCACGATGCGGTCACAGATATGCGCGGCGACGCGTAGATCGTGAGTGATAAACAGCAGCGAAAGCGAAAGGCGCTGTTTTAATTCCTCCAGTAGCTCCAGTACCTGGGCCTGAATCGACACATCCAACGCCGAGACGGCTTCGTCTGCGACGATCAGCTCGGGGTTGAGCGCTAGTGCTCGGGCAATGCCGATCCGCTGGCGCTGGCCGCCGGAAAACTCGTGAGGAAAGCGCTCCACGGCGCTGGCACCCAAGCCGACCATGTCGAGCAGTTCGCCCGCCTGCTTGAGCGCCGTGGCTTTGGGCGTGCCGTTGGCAATCGGCCCCTGGGCAATTGCCATACCCACTTTGGTGCGTGGGTTGAGCGAGGCGTAAGGGTCTTGGAAGATCATCTGCACCCGGTGGCGCTCCCGGCGCAGCGCATCGCCTTTGAGCTGGGAGAGATTTACCCCATCGAGCAGCAGCTCGCCGCTATCGGGGTGCTCTAAACGCACCACGCAGCGCCCGAGAGTGGATTTTCCAGAGCCGGACTCACCGACAATACCTACCGTTTCACCCCGGGCCAGAGTGAGCGAAACATCATCAAGGGCATGCACTTCACGGGAGGGCTTGAGCCAACCGCCCCGAGAACGAAACACTTTGCTCAGCTGCTTGATCTCCAGCAGCGGGGCGACTTGGCTAGTCTCCCGGTGGGGCGGCACCGCATTGCTGGGAATCGCGGCAATCAACGCTTGGGTGTAGGCGTTCTGAGGATTTTCGAGTACCGGTTTGGCGTCGCCTAGTTCGACAATCTTGCCGTGGCGCATGACGCAAACGCGATTGGCGATTTCAGCCACCACGCCAAAATCGTGGGTAATAAACATCACGGCCATACCGCGCCGCTGCTGCAAGTCGCGGATCAGTTCCAGAATCTGCGCCTGGGTAGTGACATCTAGCGCCGTAGTGGGCTCATCGGCAATCAGCAAAACGGGCTCCAACGCCAGCGCCATGGCGATCATCACCCGCTGGCGCTGACCGCCGGAAAGCTCAAACGGGTAGGCGCGAATGGCTTTCTCCGGCTGGGGGATTCCCACTTCGATTAACAGCTCCAGCGCGCGGGCCTGGCGCTCTTTAGGAGTGAGCTGGCCGTGAGCCTCGAACACCTCGGCAATTTGCGCGCCTACCCGCATCAGCGGATTCAGGGCGGTCATTGGCTCCTGGAAGATCATGCCGATTTTTAGCCCGCGCAGGGCGCGGTGCTGCTTTTCTGACAGGGCAAGTAGATCCTGCCCTTCAAAGAGTATCTCGCCCTGGGTGGCGTGTACGCCCTTGGGCAGTAGCCCCATTACGGCATTGGCGGCCATCGATTTACCGGAACCGGACTCGCCCACCACGCACATGATTTCGCCGCGCTTCACCTCGTAGCTCACGTCCTCCACAGCTAGGGCACGATCCGCCCCTTTGGGGAGCGCAATATTGAGGTCGCGAATGCTGAGGACGGTTTCTGTCGATGCTTCATTCATAACAGGCACTCCAGCCATAACAAACGCCTAGCGCTCGCGTGATAGTTTGTGGTTCAGTGCGTCGTCTAACCCTTCACCCACCAGGTTTAACGCCAGTACGGTGAGCAGAATCGCCACCCCCGGGAAGAAGCTTAGCCACCACGCCTGGCGAATCACCGTGCGCGCCGCGCCGATCATATAGCCCCAGGACATCACGTTAGGATCGCCCAGGCCGAGAAACGACAGCGCCGACTCCAGCAAAATCGCGGTGGCGACCATGAGTGATGCCAGCACGATAATCGGCGACAGCGTATTGGGCAGAATCTGGCGCAGGATAATCGTGGTGTTGGACTGACCGACCAAACGAGCGGCTTCGACATACTCGCGGTGGCGCAGCGACATAAACTCGGCGCGCACGAAGCGGGCCACCGGCGGCCAACTGACAATCGCAATCGCCAGCACGATGGAGGTAATGCTGGGCTGCATAATCGCCACCAGCACTATCGCCAGCGCGAAGTTGGGGATGGTCTGGAAGAACTCGGTAAAGCGCATCAATATGTCGTCAATGATGCCACCGTAGTAGCCTGCAATGGCCCCCAAGGGAACGCCAATCAGCAGCGCCACGCTGGTGGATACCAGCCCAATCAACAGCGACACCCAGGCGCCGTGCATTAAGCCAGAGGCCACATTGCGGCCCATGGTGTCGGTGCCTAGGGGAAAGCCATCTTGCGAGAGCGGCGGCAAAAAGGGTCGCTGCACCATGCGCCAGGGCGATTCGGGAAACAGCAGCGGCGCCAGTATGGCCATGGCGATAATCAGCAGCAGGATGATCAGCCCGATGAGGGCGCCACGGTTCTGCGCGAAGCGTGCGAAAAAGCTCATGCGGCCCCCTTCTTGATGCGTGGATCAGCCAGGCTGTACACCAAATCGGTAATGATGTTGAAGACAATCACCAGCGCCGCCGAGAAGAAGAAAATGCCCACCAGTAGGTTGTAGCCGCGCTGCCCAAGGGCTTCGAACATTAAGCGGCCCGATGCCGGGCCGGGCAAACCCGGTGTCGGTCAGGATCGCCCCGCCGACCATCTGCCCCGCCTGCAGGCCTGCTAACGTGATTATCGGTAGCAGGGCATTACGCAACACATGACGGCGCTGAATAATGCTGGGCTTCAAGCCCTTGGCGCGGGCGGTTTTGACGTAATCCTGCTGAGCGGCTTCCAGCATCGACGTGCGCGTCATGCGGGTGTAAATCGCCATAAAGAACAGCGCCAGCGTGGTGGCGGGCAATACCAAGTGCTTGGCCACATCGAGCACCAGCGCCAACCCCGTATGGCCCGCCCCCACGGTGTAAAGCCCATAGGCGGGCAGCCAGCACAGGTAAACGGAAAAGACCACCACCGACATCAGTGCGACCCAGAACAGCGGCGTGGCGTAGAACACCAGCGCCAGCGCCATGATCAGTGAGCCAGAGGGCTTCTTGACCCGCGCGGCGGCCATGGAGCCTGCCACAATGCCCAGTACCAGCGAGAGCACAAAGGCAGTGCCGGTGAGCAGTAGGGTGGCGGGCAGGCGTTCCATAAGCAGATCAAACCCCGGCACGCCCAGTCGGTAGGAGTAGCCGAAATCGAGCATGGCGATACCCGACACGTAATGCCACAGCTGTACATACATCGGCTGGTCGAGCCCAAAGCGCTCGCGCAACTGATCGAGAAACTCCTGATCCGCGGCACCTGCTTCGCCGGCCAGAATGGCGGCCGGGTCACCGGAGGCCAGCTGAATTAGCAGGAAGTTAAAAATAACGATTAAAAACAGCACAATCACGGCCTTGAGAAGCCGCATTAGGATGAGGCGCGCGTAAACCATAAGTCGTTTCCTGACGAATACCTTCAAGGCGTGGCTAGAAAACCCAGGTAGCAGGCGCTACCTGGGTGGCTTGGGTTTAGCGATCTAGCCAAGCATCTTTAAAGCCGTCGTTAACACCCACGCCGGAGGTGACCAGGTTTTTCACATCACAGCGGTAAAGGGTCGGGAAGCCTAGCTCCATCAGCCAGCCAACGGGCACGTCTTCATGGAGGATTTCCTGTACTTCGCGGTAAAGTTTTTCGCGCTCTTCGTCGGGGAATGCCGTGGCGGCCTCGTTGGAGAGTTCGTCGACACGCTCGTTTTCGTAGCCCTCTACGTTATTCCAAGGCGAGCCTTTGGCAATGTTGTCGGAAAGGTAGGTGCGTGAAATACCCAGCGCCGGGTCGCCGTACTGGTAGAGGTAGGTAAATGCTAGGTCGTAATCCCAATCGCCCAGGCGCTGGTTCCAGCCGCCCACGTCGGTGGCCTGGGTTTCAACGTTAATGCCCACTTCGCGCAGGTTCTGCTGCACGGCTTCTGCCCAGCGGGTCCAGGTTTCGCCGTAGGGCAGCGGCAGGATGGTGATCTCTTCACCGTCATAACCCATTTCATCCAGCAGCTCACGGGCGCGGTCTGGATTGTAGTCGTAGGGTTCTAGGTCATCATTCTGGAAGCGCGCATTGGAGCCAAAGGCGGAGAGCGGCACATTGCCCAGACCGTTCCACAGAACATCTTTGGCGAACTCGCGATCCATGGCGTACATCACTGCTTGACGGAAGCGCTTGTCAGCGGTGGGACCTTCGCGGTTGTTCATCCACAGCATGGCAAAGGGGCTGAAATATTCGTGGCCCTCTTCGGTCATGCAGACGTTATCCATCTCGGCTAGGCGAGGAATGTCGAAGTTCTCGACAGTGCCGCTGGGCAGCACGTCAATGGTCTCGTTCTCAAACGCCACCGCACGGGAAGCACCGTCAGGAATGATGTGCCAGTTCACGCCATCCAGGTAGGGCAGCCCCTCTTCGTAATACTCATCGTTCTTGACCAATTCAATCACCGTGCCGAGCTCCCAGTTGGAGAACTTGGAACGGGCCGGTGCCGATGGGGTGATCGTTGTGCTCGTTATTACGGAAATCGGTACCTGCATAAAGATGCTCAGGCACCATGGTAAAGGTGCCTGCTTCGAAGGAGATCAGGAACGGGCCGAAGGGCTGCTTCAGCGTAAATACGACGGTGTGATCGTCGGTGGCTTCGATACTCTCCACGTGCTGCAGCACGGCGCGGGCGCTGGGGTTCAACTCACGGTGGAAAACATCGGCGGAGAACACCACATCTTCAGCGTTGAAGGGCTCTCCATCGTGCCAGGTAACGTTCTCTCTCAGGTGGAAGGTGTAGGTGCTACCATCGTCGCTGACCTCACACGACTCCGCCAATTGCGGCATGGGCTCTAGGTCGGTGGTGTAACGGAGTAAGCCCTCATAAATATTGCCCGCGACGGTGCGGGTGGGCGCGTTCTGAATCATACCCAGCACTAGGCCCGGTGGCTCTGGCTGAATAATCGTATTTACGGTACCGCCCTGTTTGGGGTCTTCTGCCAGGGTGGTGGTTGAAACGGCGAGTGCTGCAGCGGAAATGGCCAAAGCCAATGGGGTCTTCATGTTTCCTGCTCCTCAGTTATTAGCACGTAATAGGCTTACGTAGTCGTTAGGCTAGCGAGGCGTGACGGTTCAGGCCCGATTGTGATGTTTATTAGGGACCTGTTTTGACCATAGCAGTGGTTTATAAAACTGTCGACAGTCGTCAGTCGGCCGTCGACAAAGATAGTTTTTGCGTCATACTAAAAGTACGTAATACTTAATATGAGTGTAAATTATGGCACCACCGTTAGCGGCGCCAAGCGCCTTTATTCAGCAACATAATCTCGTTGAACAGGTGGCCGACTACTTAACCCAAGCGATTATTCAGCAACACTTTTTACCCGGCGAACGGCTTTCTGAAGTACAGCTCTCCCGTGAGCTAGGAGTCAGCCGGGCACCGGTTCGTGAGGCGGCGCGCTTGCTGGAAAGCAGAGGTTTGTTGATCTCAAAACCCCGGCGAGGGTTTTTCGTTCGGGCGTTGAATGCCGTTGAATTAGAGGACGTCTTTGACCTGCGTTTATGTTTGGAGCGGCACGCGATTCAGCGTTTATCCGAGCATTACAGTGCTGAGGTTGAGCGTGCCCTAAAGCAGCAGGTAGAGGTACTGTGTGAGGCAGCGGCCAGCAACGATGGCACGAGCCGCATTGGGGAAGACTTACAGTTTCACCGCCTGATGCTGCACTACGCGGGCAACGAGCGGCTGCTGCGTGCCTTCGACAACCTGACCCACGAGCTGCGCCTGTGTATCACACTTATCACCAAGACCCATGAAGCCCCCGACACCATCGCGACCAGCCATTACAAGCTGTTGGACGCGCTCGGCAGTGGCCGCCCAGACGCTTGCCGTGAGGCGATTGATTACCATATCGGGGTGGCCCGCGATTTTGTGGTGAAGGGAGTGGGGGACACTGGAGACCATACCCATGAAGACGTTCTTCCACGCTGACCTGGCGCTTCATCAGCCGCAAACCTACTTCTCCCGCGGCAAAATGCGCACGCCTCAGGAAGTGCCCGAACGCGCCATGCACCTGCTAGCCGCCGCCAAAAGGCTTGGGTTTGAGCTCCAGGCACCTGTTGATCATGGCGTGGGGCCGCTAAGGGCGGTGCATTCGCTGGCCTATCTCCGGTTTCTGGAAAGTGCCCACCGGCGCTGGCATGCCCTGGGCGAAGATTGGGGTGAAGAGGTAATCTCTAATATCTTTGTGCGCTCACCCAACGCCCTGCGCGGGATATTGGCGGAAGCCGGGCGCTACTTAGCGGATGGCAGGGCACCAGTGGGGCAGCAGACCTGGCAGTCGGCTTATTGGCTGGCGCAGAGTGCCGTGGCTGGGGCAGAGGCGTTGCTGGCTGGGGAACGGCTTTCCTACGCGTTATCGCGCCCGCCGGGCCATCACGCGGGCATCGATTCTGCCGGTGGCTTCTGCTTTCTCAACAATGCTGCCATTGCTGCACAGCATCTCACCTCGCGCTCCCCGCGTATCGTCGTGCTCGACCCGGATATGCACCACGGCCAAGGCATTCAAGAAATCTTCTACCAGCGCGATGATGTGCTGTATATCTCGATTCACGGCGATACCACCAACTTCTACCCGGCAGTATCCGGCTTTGAAGAGGAGCGTGGGCAAGGCGCGGGGCTGGGCTACAACCTCAACCTACCGATGCCCCACGGTTCAGAAGAAGCAGGGTTCTTTGACCGCTTGGAGGAGGCTTGCCAAGCTATTCGCCTGTTCGAGCCGGATGCCATTGTTCTGGCACTGGGTTTCTATATTTACGAGCGCGAACCCCCAAGCCAAGGTCGCCGTGTCGACGCCAGGGTTTGCTGAACTTGGCCGCCGGGTAGCGGGCCTGAACGTACCCACGCTGGTAGTACAGGAAGGCGGCTACTACCTGGAAGGGCTGGAAGCCAATGCGGTGAGCTTCTTTGAGGGGCTACTCATGCGCGAATGATCGTGGTCGTGTGATTCCCACTGCTGCACCGAGAAGAGTAAGACAAGCGCTGGAGGTGTCTGGCAAGATAGCGTTTTCGGACGTTAAACGATCAAGGACACGGCATGGCCCACCTGCTACGCATCGTGATGATTCACGGCCACTTAAACGGGGTGGTCGAACTCAGTGTGGATGGCCACACCAATATTTGCGGCACCAACGCCTCCGGTAAAACCACGCTGCAGCGGCTGGTGCCGGTGTTTTACGGCGAATTACCTAACAAGGTCGTGCCCAAAACGCGCATGAAGTTCGATGCGTTCTACCTGCCCAACCGCAACAGCTACCTGGTGTACGAATACCGCCGCGAAGCGGGCAATATCTGCCAGGCGGTGCTGACCCGCAAAGCAGAAGGCGGGGTGGAGTACCGATTCGTTGGCGCGCCCTATCAGCCGGAAGACTATCTGGTAGAGAGCGAGGCGGGCGGAGCGGCGCTGGACTACACCCAGGGGCCAGCGGCCTGCGACGCAACGGCACGCCGGTGTCGCCCAAACTGGGCGCTACCTCTGAATTTCGCTCGGTGATCAAAAACGACTTTACCCAACGGCACGGCAACAGCCGCGACGGCCTCAAGCTGCGTCAGATCGCGTCGCAGTTCAGCCTAGTGAAGCCCGAGTGGCGCATCCGCCATATCGAAAAGCTGGTCTCCGGCGGTGCATGCCAAAGAGGGCAAGATGGACACCCTCAAAACCATGCTGGCGGCGAATTTCGAAGAGGATGGCGTCGAGCTGCCGGTAACTCGAATTCGCAACACCAAGGCGCGGGAGTGGATCGCCCAGATGCGCCAATCCATGCGTCTGGAACCGCTGCAGGCCTCTCTCGCCCGGCCGCCGGTATTGATCCTGAACGCGCCGACCTGGATGCCACGCTGTGGCAACTGAAGCCCCAGCTAGAAGAAGACCGCCGGAAAGCAGAGCGGCAAATGGCCGATGTAAATGCCGAGCTTGCCCGCCATCACCGCGAGCTCCAGCAGCGGGAGAGCGACTATAATGAGGCGCGGGACGCGCTAAACGACCGCCACAGCGAAGTGGTCAGCGATTTGCAGCAGACCCAGCGCCGCCTGAATGATCTACAAACCCAGTACGAGCAATACGCCGAGGCGGATATGCCCGCCCTGGAGCGCGACATCAACGCGCTGCCCCAGTGGCGGGAACAGCGTGACCAGCTGCGCACCCACCCAAACGTGATGCAGGACGCGGTAAAAGAGAGCCAAGCTCGCCTGGATGGTCGGCTGCGCGAATTGTCTGAGGCGCTGGCCCGCCAGACCCGTGAATCCCAGGAACTGATCGACGCCCTGGTCGAAGAGAAAGCCTTGCGCCGGGAGCAGCAGTGGGAATCCGAACAGCAGCTCAACGAACGCTACCAGCAGGAGCGCCAACGCCTGGAAGGCGAGTATCAGGCGCAGTTGGAACTCGGCGTTGAGCAACTCGCCGAACTGAAAGCGCACCTCTCGCTCTCGACCCAGACCGCCGAAGAGGCTTCCGAGGCGGAGCTTGCCCAGGCGCGCCTGGATCAGGCCCAGCAGGAGCGCAACGCCTCGGCCGCTACTCTGGATGGCCTGCGCCGGGAGTTTGAAAGCCGCAAACGCGAGCGGGACAGCGCCGAACAGCAGTTGGTGCAACTTCGACAGCAGTTAGAGCGCGCCGAGCAGCGCTGCTTTGCGCTCTATCAGCAGCGCGACCCGGAGCAGGGCAGCCTGCGACACTTCCTGCGCTACCATCGCCCCGGCTGGGAGCAGCAGTTAGGCAAGGTGATTGCGCCGGGCTGCTGGAGCGGCGTGCCCTCGCCCCGCAACTGGCAGAAGGCGCGAGCGTTGATCTGTTCGGGCTGGCGCTGGATCTTTCCGCCATTGCCCTGCCAGATTACGCCCAGGATGAAGCCAGCCTGCTGGCCGCCATCGAAGAAGCGGACACCGCCAAGCGCCGGGTGCAGACCGAGAGCCAAGCCGCCGAAAAATCGCTCAAACAGCATAACGAGCGAGTGCAGCAGGCCGATGAAGCCCAGGATCAGGGCCGCATGGCCCCCAAGCGCGCCGAGCAGGAAGTCGAGTTTGCGATAGAGGCCCGCCGCCAGCAGCACGAGCGCCACTCCAAGCGCCAGCAGGAGCGCCGCGCCGCCCATCAAACCGCGTTAGCCCGCCAAGAGCAGGCGCAAAAGGAGCTGCGCGAAGAGAAGCAACAGGCGCTTGCGGCCCTTAGCGAGACCCATCAAAGCCAGTTATTAGAGCTAAAAGCCGACGGCCAAAGCCAGGTGGATAGCCTGGATGCCCAACTGCGCCAGTATAAGCAGCAGTTGAGCGACGCCAACACCGAGCACCAGCGCCAGCGTGGGGAACTTGAAGAGGCCTTTAGCCAGGAACTGGCCGACCAGGGCGTCGACCCCGCCAAGCTAAAAGATACCAAGGAGCGGCTGGCCAGCCAGGAGGAACGCATTCGCGTCACCGCCGCTCGTCAGGATGAACTCACCGAGTACACCCGCTTTATGCGCGTCGAGTGGGGCCAGCACAAGCCGCAGCTGGTCGCGCAAGAAGCCGAATTGGAGCAGGCCGAACAGCAGCTTCAGCGTGATAAAGAGCGTCTAAAAAACGACTTTCAGGCGGCGCGCAAAGCCCACCAAAGCACGGTCAGCACGCTGAAAACCCAGCGGGAGAGTGAGTACGCCTGCCTGGAAGCCTTGAAGCCGCTGCTCACCCAGCTGGAAAGCCTTGCCATTGAACCCGACGGCCAAGCGCCCAGCGCGCCACTGGGCGATGTGGACGAGCGCATTGAGCGCGCCCGCCAGGCACTGGGCAATCGCCACCAGCTTATCGAGCAGCTGCGCCGTGGCTGCCTGGAAGTAGAAAGCCAACTGATCAAGGACGCCAGCAGCGGCTTCGCCGAAGCGCTGGAGAGCGAGCGCAGCAAACTGCAGAGCGACAATCCGCGCCTACAGCTGCCGCTACTGCGCGACATGCTCAAACTGCTCGAAGATCAACAGCAGCAGCTGATTCAGGAAGGGCGCAACCTAAGCGACGACCTGGATAAGTTCTTCACCGTATTCCGCGATTTGAACCGTCGCATTAGCGCCCAAAGCCGCCGACTCTCTGAAGAGGTCGCCGATGACCTGCGTTTGGAAGGCATCACCAAGGCCGAAGTGCGCATCCAGTCCACCATCGATGAACTGGCCTTCTGGGAGCCGCTGAAGCTGTTCGCCCAGCGCTATAAAGAGTGGCGGGAATCCGGCCAGACGCTGCCGAGCGACGACTACCTCAACGCCCTGGCGGACGTGGTCGATTTGCTGCGCAGCGACCAGCAGTACAGCTTTGAAAGCCTGCTGCGCCTGGAGCTGCACCTGAACGAAGGCGGCACCGATCTGGTGATCAAAAACGACCGCCAGCTGCTGGAGTCCTCTAGCCACGGCATGGCGTACCTGATTCTGTGCAAGTTCCTGCTCGCCTTTACCCGCCTGCTGCGCGGCGATGCGGAGATCGCCATCCACTGGCCCATCGATGAGATCGGCACCCTGGCGTACCACAACGTCGAAAAACTGTTCGACGCCTGCGACAGCAACCGCATTCATATCGTCGGCGCCTTCCCCAACCCTGAGTCCGATGTGCTGCTGCTGTTCGCCAACCGCTATCTGATCGACCGCGATGAGGACAACCCCAACAAGCGGGTGTTAAAACGCATCGAGCCACGGCTAAGCCGCCTGGCCGAGCGGCTCCAGGAACGTCAGCAGGAGGTGACGGTATGATCGAACATGGCCCACTGCTAGAGCGCCTGCTGGCCGGTGAGTTTGTCTGCCCGATCAGCGATGAGAGCGGCTATCGTCATCTCACCAATGAAGAGACCCGCGAAGAGATCGATACCTACCTGCGGCCGCTTAACCGGCGGCTGGCCAGCAACGAAGACGGCAGCGTCTATTTTCTGGCTTGGCGTCAGCTTAACGACAGCGCACGGGATCAGCTCTCCCGTCAGCTCGGCGATACCCTCAATAGCCTGCTGCCGCTGCTGGAGTGGCTGCAACTGGTTCAAGAGGCGCTGGGCCGGGATACCCTGGCCGCCCCCGGCGACGTACTCAAACCCGCCGAGTTCAGCGCCAAGTGCGAAGACAACCAAAGCCTACGCGAGCGCCTGGAACGCCTGGCCACCGACAGCTTTTTTGGCTCGCAAAGTGATCAGCTCGACGCCCAGGTAAAGCAGGTCTTCAAGCGCCTGAAAGAGCATGGCTACCTGCTCCAGCCCCATTCAGAGCGGCAGGTGTTTGTGGTCACCGGCAAGATCGACTACCTGGTGGATATGGTGCGCTTTATTCGCGATGAAGAGAACCTGCCCATCGAAGAGGGTAGCGAGGAGGGCTCTGGCGCTCAGGAGGCCCTTCTGTGAGTGGCGGTGAGCATGCACTCGAAAGCCGGCTGCTCAAAACCGGCAGTGAACGGCTGGCGCTGCTCGGCAAACACGCCGATGTGCTGATGCAGGCCTACACCCGCGATGAAGTGCCGCTGGAATCTCTTAGCGACAGCGCGCTGCGCAAGCTGCTGGCGGCGCGCATTCTATGGCGACCGGATGAGCAGAGCGGCGTGAAGCTGGCGCCCAAGGTGCGTGAACTGATCGCCGAGATGCTCGCCGACGAGACCCGCCGTCATGTGAACGCCGATGTAGCGGAAACCCTGGAGCTGATTCGCGCCTTGGTACACAGCTACCGGGAGGCGCGCAGCCGCGGCGAACACGGGCGGCTGGAGCAGCAGTTGATGCGCCTGCGCCAGGAGGTCGATGACCTGAACGGGCGCTTTGCCGATGCCATCGACAGCTTATGGCAGCGGCTGAATAGCGATTTCGGCTTTGTCAGCCAGCTCAACGACAAGATCCGCGAAAACGACCGCGCCCAGAAGCAGATCGCGAGGCTGCTGGACGGCCTGGCGCTGATCGACTTCGACGAGCTGATCGAACTTGTGGGCAGCGACGGCGGCCTGCGCAAACTATTGATCAGCCAGCTACAACAGCAGCTAAGCCACCACTACACCAGCCTGCGCGAAGTGCAGCGGCGCTTGATTGAACTGATGGCGCGCTTTCGCAAGCAACAGGCGCGCAGCCGCCTGATCAGCGGCATGGTCGCCTTTATGCGCGAACACCCCGGCTTTGTGCCGGGTAACTACGCCCGGCGCAGCGAGGTGCCAGGGCTGGTCAATCAGGCCGCCCCGCTAAGCGCTGCTGCCGCCCCGGCGCTGGATCGCAACCTGGAGTGCCGGTTGCTCGCCGACCTCCTGCACCGGCTACCCCAGCCGCGCCACACCACGCAAACCGTAGAAGCGGCGGCCCCTGCCCAAGCGCAAGAAAGCAGCCTCGCCGCTGCCCGCCAGCAGGCGCTCAAGCAGGATGTGGAACACTTCTATTTAAGTGTGATCGACCAGCCCCAGGCGAAGCCGGTCAGCGCCCTTGATTACCTGCACGCAAGCCCGCTGGAATGGCCGGATGAGATATGGCTCTTCCAGGTGATTTCCGAATACCAGGGCCTGCCACGCAGCGACCAGAAGGCGTTTCGACTCAAACAGCAGGAGAGCCAGGCCAGCCAATTCAATCACCTGCGCCTCATCCACGATGTAGAACTGCAGCTGGCCGTATGAACCTACCCAGCCGTGCACGCAATGGCCTAAACGGCGTCGCCCGCGAACTTCTCCGCCAACCCGCGGTGGAGAAGCCGCGCCGCCAGTGGGTAGACGACGTAGTGGCCTGGTGCCACCAGCACGACATTGACCTGGCCACGCGAATTAACAGTAAAGCGCTGCGCTTTGACACCGCCTTGCTGGCGCAGATCAATGACGTGTTAGAAAGCGCCCGCATAGCGCCGCTAGGCCGCTCACTCAGCGGCCTGACCAGCAGCGCCCAGGCAAAAGAAGGCGTAGAGGAAGACAAAGCCACCCGCGAAAGCCCCCGTGCAAGAAGGGTACTCGTCAGCTTTCCGCCGCAGCCAATAGCGGGGCTTGCCAACGAGCCACGGGCTATTCGCGATGTGGATGTACTCGGCCTAAAGCTGAGCGCGTTTAGCGCCTTGATTCAGGTCGAAAACCTCGACAGCTTCTATGAGTTCTCACCAGAAATACCATCACTAAGCGGCTACATAAACCCGCTGATCGTCTACCGCGGTGACAGCCACTACGGTGGTGGCTTTGCGTTACTGGTTGATGCTTGGCACAAAACCCGCCGAACACACATCTACGCCGGGGACTTCGATGTTAAAGGCGTCACGCTAGCGCTCGACAGCAACGCCACGCATATACTCCTGCCCGGCATTGAATGGCTTACTCAAAACGCCACGCCGTTGCATGTGCCTGCCGAGCAGTTTCCTTACCAACGGCGGCTTCGTAAGCACCTTGCTGCGCTGTCATCTGTCCATCCGTTGCGCGACTACCTCACATTGCTGTTGGAAAAGCAGCGGGGGCTTAAGCAGCAGTGGTTTGGTAGGGAGATGGTTTGCATTGCACTCAGTTAGGAGCAGTCTTGGTTGGGTTGCCACTCAAAATCGCTAGTTCGCGCTTTGCCTTGGTTGGCCGCTAGAGGCCTGATCAGCTTCAAAGGCCGCAGAGTAGTGGTTTTCTATGCGGCATTATTATGCAGTGCAAAGCGAGCCACACACGACTTTGGGATATGCCACCTATTTTTTCTTTGCTTACTGGCGAATCAGTGGATAAAGTCAAATGATCTGGCTACATAACCTCAATGAATGAGCGGACACATTTATTGAGGATATATAGCTTTTCGTATAATCACTGTTAGGCTCAGTTCAGATATATTTTAATAACTAGGAGAAAAATAATATGGCAAATGGAGATGCATCGTTTCCAAAGATAGCTGGTAGTAGCTGGTGGAAACTTAGAGATCTGTTCAAAAGGAAAGTGCCAGCTATAGTCACTCCTACTTATTTGGCAACGGCTCTCTCCATGGGAGAAGCGTCGGCGAGATCAAACCTGATTGGGCCCTTTAAGAAAATTGGAATAATTGATGAAGATGGTAAGCCTACCGATCGGGCATACGACTGGAGAGATGATCATAAATACAAGACCGTATGTGAAGCCCTGATAGAAGAATATTATCCACAGGAATTAAAGGACTTATTTCATTCAGCTGATTCAGACCTGCAACAGGTGACAAATTGGTTTATGAGTCATGCACGATGTGGTGAGCCAGCAGCAAAAATGTTTGCCCGTTTCTACATCCTGTTATTGAAGGCTGACCCAAAAGAAGCCGATGTGGCTGTAGCGAAGAAAGAAGGCACAAAAAAGTCATCACCGAAAGATAATAAAAAACAAGCAAAAGTGACCGAAAAGCCGGAACTTGAGTTTGTCGAAGAAAATCCTGCCACCCAACCTCCTACGGTTCCAGCTCATACTCAAAATCAAACTGTTCCAACAGTTCTGAACAATACTCCAGAACATCATATTAACGTACATCTTACATATCGCCCGAGTCATCCGCAGAGCAGATAGACAAAATATTTGAAAGTATGGCGAAGCATTTAAAGGATTTTAATAAGTAATACTATGATTTCATCCAATGATATCAAAAGTCTAATCACAGCTATCGAAAAAGACTGTGAAGATACATTATTACCCCCAGAGGGAGGGTTGGAGGCTATAGGTCAGCCAGTCATACCATTCACACTTATCAGAGGAACCCGAGGGTACTTGGAGCGTATTACTCACCAAATAAATGGAACATACACAAATGGTTGGTACGACTCTTGTGCAGTGATGATAAGAAGACTAGTAGAAACACTAATTATTGAATCATTTGAATATAAAAATATAGCTCAGAATATCAAGAATCAAGCCGGTGATTTTTTTTATCTCTCTGACCTAATTTCTAAAACGCTATCTGAGTCGTCATGGAACCTAAGTCGGAATGCGCGGCAGGCACTTCCAAAATTAAAAGATATTGGTGATAAATCAGCGCATAGTCGAAGATTCAATGCGGTCAGAAACGACATTGATAAAATAAATCCAGAAATCAGAGTTGTGGTTCAAGAGTTAGTCTATTTAGCGGGGTTAAAGTGAAAAGCCTAAAAAGAAAAGTAGCCGGGAAAATTGGGAGCGTCAGCGAGTAATTTTCCTCTGTTGCGGGCACTATGTTTCTATCGGAGAGTCAAGAAGATGATCAAAGAAGCTTTCCAGTATCAGTGAATTAAAAGCGGCAATGACCGTCTGATGCTCACGAGATAGTCACACATAACGATGCTCTGGTTAAAAAGCTAAAGGCTGTAAAGCTGGCAAAATCCTGGGGGCCTGCAGCGGTAGGAGGGATTATCGCCGCAATTCCTCTGGTGGTTACATCTGGCCCAGTTGGCGCGGGAGCAGTCGCAGCATTTGCACCGTCGGCTGGTGTAGCAACATCAACAATCGTGGCTTTGATAGTGGCGGGTGGGGGATCGATTGCTATTAGCCTGTTCTCCGACTGGGAGTATGTCGAAATCGGAATCGACGGAATAAAAATGAAGCGTAAGAAAACATAACAACCGCAGGCATGGCGACGTCTTTTACGCTGCGGTTTCGCATCCATTTCAAAGCCGCGCATGCTGCGGTCGTCATGTGTTAAGGATACATAGAGAATGAGAGAGTTTTTTGAGTTTGAAGCTTTGGTAAAAGATATTTTCCGTCATCAGGGATTTAAAATTGATGATGAGAATAGGATGTACCGAACTGATAGAGGTATGGAGGAATTAGATTTCTCAGCAATCCTTCAAAACAAAAGGTATGTGGTAGAAGTTAAGTTTTATCGTCAAAGCTCTCAAAACACATCTCTTCTCAAAAAATCAACCAAACAACTTCTCAGGTTAATGGATATAATTGATATACCTAATGGAATATTGGTTGTCTCTAGCAATGTTAGACCTGAGTATATTGAAGAGTTAGAGAAGTTGGGGATTGTAGTTATCTCCAGATCTGATTTGTTTAATATGGCGTTAGGGTCAATAGAACTATCTGAAAAGCTATCATCCTTACTTGAAGATGATGGCGAGTCTTCTTCGAAAGAAAATAAGCTGAACAAAATTAAGTCCTCAGAACCGATTGATAGGCCAAAATCAGAGGGGTTTATTGGTTTTGTTTCGAGTAAGCTATGTTTATGCACAGAATTAAAAAGTATACCCGGTGGCAAGAAAGGGTGGTCAGATTATGAGAAGAAATGCACCGAAATATTAAAATACCTATTCGATTTGGATCTAACCGGCTGGCAAAATCAGCAACGCACTGATGATGGGATTAATAGATTTGACCTTGTTACTAGAATAAGAACAGTTTCAGATTTTTGGATGTTTATATGCAATGAGTTGGACAGTAGATACGTGGTGTTTGAGTTCAAGAATTATAAGCTCAAGATAAGCCAGGGACAGGTATTAACTACTGAAAAATATCTACATAAAAGGGCCCTTCGATCAGTAGCTTTTATAATTTCAAGAAAAGGGATTAGCGATAATGCATTGAAGTTTTCTCAAGGCGCTATGAGAGAGCATGGTAAATTAATAATTAATCTGACAGATGAAGATCTATGTAATATGCTCGACATGAAAGAGAAGGGAGATGATCCCAATGACTATATGTTTGAAAAGGTCGACTCATTTTTAATGTCATTACCCCGATGAACATCGTACATAACAAACCAAGACTGTCGGACGTTTCGAGCCGCATCTTGGGGCATTATGGGTTAAGTGCTAAACGTTATAATCGTAAGCTGCATCCGCCAAGCTTGCAGTATGCACATAATCTTCAATTGCATTAATGTACGCCGGATGTTCATTGTAAAAGCACTACTGTTTAAGTTTAAATAACTTACAATCCGGTGCCTTAGTCCTAAAGCGAGTGAATAAGCGAGATCATGATCAATCTATGAACTTATTGTTTCTTGGAACCTCCGCCGGAGTACCAACAAAAAGCAGAAATGTCTCCGGCGTCGCTTTACGCGAGAGCAAGGGAAAGGGCTGGTACCTAATCGATTGCGGTGAGGGCACCCAGCATCAGGTTTTGCATACGAAACTGTCGTTCCATTCACTGAAAGCCATCTTGATTACCCACGTGCACGGCGACCACTGTTATGGGCTGCCGGGCATACTGGCGAGTGCGGGAATGGGCGGCCGGAAAACGCCGCTGACCATTGTGGCCCCTGCCGGTATCCAAACTTGGTTGGAAGCGACGTGTGAGGTGACGCAGCTCAGCTTGCCTTTCGCGCTGGAATTCATCTGCTCGGACGAACTGCCCAGCGTTGAGTTTGAGAACATGGCGGTGGAGACGTTTGCGCTTTCCCATCGCGTGCCGTGCTATGCCTATGCGTTCACCGAGCGCAATGTGGATGCTGCTCTGGATGTGGACAAATGGATCAGCAAGGCATTCCCAGAGGGCCGTTGTGGGGGCAGCTGAAGCAGGGTAGGGATGTGGCGTTTGAAGGCAAGCCGCTGCGCAGCCGGGATTATCTGCTATTCAAACACGCCCCTAGAAAAGTGGTGATTGCCGGCGACAACGACCAGCCTGAGCTGTTGGCGCAGGCGTGCGCCGGGGCGCAGGTGTTGGTGCACGAAGCCACCTACACCGAAGAGATGGCAGAGAAGGCCGGTGAGGTAGGGCATAGCTACGGCAAGCAGGTGGCGGCGTTTGCCGAGCGGGTCACGCTGCCCAATCTAGTGCTAACCCACTTCAGCCCTCGTTATCCGCTTATCTCCCATACTTCTCCCTCCATTGAGGATATCCGTAAAGAGGCGCAAAGCGTCTATTCAGGCGCGCTCTACTTGGCGCGGGATTTTAGCGAATACAGCTTGGATAAGCCGGGCCAGTTGACTGAACTGTCGTACGAATAGCCGATGTCACCGTGCCACTTCTTGATAGCCCAACGGGTAGATCAGTCGCGGCAATAGCCTTCACCTGTTTTAACTATTAGGCAGTCTTCCTTTTCCAATAGCCATGTCATACCGGTGGCGTCGCCATCGCCAGCTCGGAGCAAGTGTTGGCCGTCCTCGCGGTTGAAGCGGATGCCCTCGACGGTTGCTTGGCCTTCGAAGGTGCCGCGTTGATCAGCATCCAGGCCATACTGCATTTCAAGTAGATAGTGGCCGGGGCCTGCAGGTTCGTTTTTGCTGATGTCCAGAAATAATCCTTCTACGCCTGTCCATCGGCCAATCCATTGGTCGGCTAGCTGATGGTGGGGCTGGAGTTGCTCGGTTGCCGTATCCGGAGCAGGCGCGCTAGATGAAGCGGTGTTGCTGCTGCACCCGCTTATTAGCAACACGGTGATGAGTGCTATCGCTGCTTTATCCATGGCGATCTCCTTATCAGTACTGCCGTTACTCACTATATACACGTACCATGCTTTTTTAGTTTGATCGAATTTTGGTATATGTCGAAGAGGTAAGCGAAATGCAAAAGGTAAGAATCGACCTAGTATCTGATGTGGCCTGCCCGTGGTGCGCCATCGGCTACCGGCGCTTGGAGCAAGCGTTAGAGACACTCAAGGGCGAGATCGACGTTGAGTTGGTCTGGCAGCCTTTTGAGCTAAACCGCGATATGCCGCCTGAAGGCGAGCCGATTCTGGAGCACTTGCGCCGCAAGTACGGCAAAGACGCGGCCACCATGGAGCAGTCCCAGCGCGAGATTATGGCCGCCGCTGAAGAGCTTGGGCTGAATTTCCGTGGCGCGCTGGAGCGCCGGGCGAACAATACCTTCGCTGCCCACCGCGTGCTGGCGTGGGCTGGAACCCAACATCAAGAGACGGCGCTTCAGTTGGCCTTGTTCGAGGCCTATTTTGGGGAAGGGAAAAACCCCGCCGACCCAGCGGTGCTGCGTGAGAAGGCCATTGAGGTTGGGCTGGACGGCGACACCGCCGAGGCCATCGCCCGCTCCGATCAGTACACGGAGGAAGTACGTGAAGCCGAGCAGCGCTTTATGGATGCGGGAGTAAACGCCGTTCCGGCATTTATTCTGGATGGTCGCTACCTGATTTCCGGTGCTCAGCCCGCCGACGTGCTGGTGGATGCGCTGCGTCAGGTGGCCGAAGAGAACGCTAATAGCTAATGTGTGAGAAGCCCTGCCTGAAGGTGGGGTAGCACTCTCAGCATATCCTTTTCCAAGCACCAACTTGTGAACGCGACTCTATGAAAACCATCGGCTTAATCGGCGGTATGGGCTGGGAATCCACGCAGACCTACTATCGCCTCATCAACCAGCATGTGCGTACGGCGTTGGGCGGGCTGCATTCGGCCAAGGTGGTGCTGTACCGCGTCGATTTTGCCGAGATAGAGACGCTGCAGCACCAGGGCAACTGGCAGGCCACCGCTGAGATACTGGCAGCAGCGGGCAAAGCGGTCGAGGCGGCAGGGGCCGATTTTCTGGTGCTGTGTACCAACACCATGCACAAGGTGGCCGAGCCGCTGGAAGCGGCGGTCTCCATTCCGCTGCTTCATATCGCCGATGCCTCGGCCCAGGTGCTGCAACAGCAGGGCATTACCTGCGTGAGTTTGCTAGGTACGCGGTTTACCATGGAGCAGGCGGTTTTATATCGAGCGCCTTCAGAGCCATGGCATCGAGGTGGTGGTGCCCACTGAGCCACAGCGCGAGCGCGTGCACTCGGTGATTTACCAAGAGCTGTGCTTGGGCGTGGTAAAAGCAGATGCCAAAGCTGACTACCTAAATATCGTTGCTTCGCTGGCTGAGCGCGGCGCGCAGGGCGTGATTTTAGGCTGTACTGAGATTGGCCTGTTGATTCAGCAAGCGGATACGAGCGTGCCGCTGTTCGATACCACTGAGATCCACGCGGAGCAGGCGGTTCAGCGGGCGTTGTGACGTGGTTAGTCAGACTAGTCCGTAACGCGATTGCCAAGCGCTGGCTCCCAAAGCAGCCAGCGCTTTCTCCCTTACTGTAAAAATTCCCGCAACGTTTCGCTGGCTTGCTCGATGGAAACGACGCCATCCAGGTGGCCTCGGTTGCCTTCCAGCGTTTCCAAGGTTACCTCGGTGCCGTCTGCTTCAATCAGCTCGGCGGTGCGGCGCACGCCTTCGGGGGCGAAGACCAGGTCGTTCTCGCTATACAGCATCAGCGTGGGGGCTTCGATGGCGGCTAGGCCTGCTTCTAAGGAGTCGCCGTGGCCTGCCATAAAGGCTTGATTGGCGCGCACTAGGTAGAGCAGGTGGTTGGCATCGGAGAGCTTCGCCCGTGCGCCGGCGATGTCATCCAGGGTTTGCTCGATGGCGTAGCGGGCGTTGATATCCTGGGCGGGGTCGCGGGTTTCATCGGCCCAGTCGCGGTTGAAGGCTTCGTTGGCCCACTGCCAGTGGTTGGCATTGAGCGTGACCAGTTTCAGCGCCTCTTTTAGCCCCTCGGTGGGCGGCTCTCCGTCGTAGTAGTCGCCTTCGTTCCAGTTAGCATCCAGGCGAATCGGCGCTGCCCAGGCGCTGAGCGTGGCGAGCAGCCATGGGTCGGCCACACCGCCACCAATCACGGGAATCAACCGCTCAACGCGTTCAGGGTAAGCGCTGGCCCACTCAATGGCTTGCAGGGCTCCCATGGAAGCGCCCATCACCGCATGCAGCGATTCAATGCCCTGGCTCTCCAGCAGAGCACGCTGCACCTCGACAAAATCACGGATGGTCACGACGGGGAAATCCATGCCCCAGGGCTCGCCGGTATCGGGGTTGATGGTAGCGGGGCCGGTAGTAGTGACGTTAGGGTCATTCGCCCCTAGGTTGACCAGCGTATCGGAGGAGATGATGTAGTACTCATCCGTATCCAGCGGCTTGCCGGGGCCAATAATGGCATCCCAATAGCCAGTGGGCTCACCATCGGCGTTGTAGCGGCCTGGCCGCATGGCTAGTGCCGGAGAAGAAGTGGGTAATCAAAATAGCGTTATCGCGGGCTTCGTTAAGCTCGCCGTAGGCTTCCCAGCCTACCGTCACGTTAGGGATTGTCTCGCCGCCCTGAGTGGTAAAACTCTCCATCTCGAACGTCTGCTTCTCGACCACGCCATCCCAAGCCCATAAGGGCGTGGCCAACAGCAGGCCAAGGCTGGTGAACGAGGCGACCGTCACTAGCGCGAATGGTTGCTTGCGTCGCATGCGCTTTCCTTTTTTGAGGGGTTATTGTGATTGTTTTTAGGGCTGTTGATGGCAGCCACTCCCTCAGCATAGACAGCGTTAGAGGATTTTGAACGGATTTAGCCCATTGGCCTGCTGCATTAGTAGGTAGCAACGGTTAGCATTTCAATTCTTAAGAAGAACTAGTGGGTAATAATGCTTACCGCCGGAGACACTGTCATATGCAGCTTTGCGCCGCCCTGATGAAGCAGCTATTTGCTCGAGCCAAGCGTCAAAATAATAAGAGTGCTTCCCTACAAACTAAACACGGCGGTGAGAGTTCTGGCTGGTGGTCATTAGATCTTTCTGGGCAACTTGGGTATCCGCTAGTGCTTGAGATTCAAGGCTGGTATGGCAGCCAGCCCTTTTCTTGGAGAAGCGTTAGCGACGGCGCTGTTGTTGCGGAAAGCCGCTTTCTCCAGTCGCCTGGTCTTCCTTTGGATATTTTATGCACTCAGAATAATACCCTTGAGCAGGGGGCCCCTTCCGAGCTTGTAGCGTTGGGCGATCACGCCCCTTTTATGCGTTATGCTGTCTACCAAGCCTGTGCCTGCTTACCTTCTGCCAAACAATTAGCCGAAGACTCCCCGTTGCTGCTGGTTCTCACGCTTGATTGGGCACAGAGGTTAAATATTGAACAAGCTGAATTGGCAGTTTGGCTGTCCGACAAGCGTGCTAGGCTGTTGGAAATAATTGGCTTACCGGGTTCTGCTTCTCTTGCTAGGCTGTTACGCCGTATTCCATTAACGTCAATCGCAAGCTGGCAGTTGGACGCTTTGCGGAAATGCTTGCAACAGCCCGACGCCCTGGGGCTACTGCGGCATCTCACCCATCCTAACCTTAACCATGTGTGGTTCCTGAACCGCTTCCCCGCTTCTTGGCCAAAGCTGCTGGAGATGATTGAGCAGAATGCATCGTTGCATACAATCGTCTGGCTACAGCGCATGGTGGAAGACATCCAACGCCTCGCGCCTAACGGCACCCAGCTCTACCGTGTAAGCGATATCCAGGCGTTGCAGCAACTGCATGATGCTTTAGTGGAGCGTTTTAATGCCTTAAGCCGAGGGAAGCGTGCTGCTGTGCTGACTCTGAAGTATGGGGATTACCCTGAAGCGCCCATACCCAGCCATACCGATATCGTTGCGCTGGAGAGTTGGGATGCCCTGCTGGCTGAAGGCACCCAAATGCATCACTGTATAGGCAGTTATGCGGCACAAATCGCTGCCCGCCAAGTATTCGTTTACCACATGCAATCGCCTGAGGTACTAACCATTGCGCTTGCCCCGCAAGGCGGTAAATGGGGGCTGCAAGAAGCACGTGGTTATTGCAATGCGCTGCCTAGCGAAGCGTCATTAGAGGCAATACAGCGATGGTTGTCAGCTGGCTCTTAGGCTTGCTCTGCGGGAAGCGTTGCTGTCTGAAAAGCGTGTTCATCCACCCATGCCGCCAAATCACCCAGTGCCTTCATAGCACCTGCCTTGGTGTATTCATAGGGCCAGGCACTTAACACTAACCAGCGGCCCTTGGCTTCGTACCAAGTATCATGACCATTGCCATCTTTGTATCCACCATCTCTGTACCAAGTGCAGTCCGGTTGTTTGGTGATAGGCGTTACTCTCAGAAATGACTGTTCAATTTCTTGCAGCCAAGGGCCACTGCTTTTCTGATTTTCCAGATATGCTCGAATCTCGAAACCGATACTTTCATCGCCTTCCGATTCCGATGAAGGGTAATAAACAAGGCATATTTGAGAGGCACCAGCCTTACTCCAAGCGCTTGGAAAAAAACGCCATACTCTCGTCTGCTCATTCCAAATATCCGGTTTATTCTTGGTGTTGATATCGGTGACCGCTATCTGTAACGCAGCAGCGATGTGGCTTTTTCCTTCCGCATCAACTCTTGGTCGAGTTGTTCCAGGCGCTGAGATGCTTCGTATAAGTCATGAAAATGCTTTAACGAAAACTCTAGTTCCTTTTTCGTCATGGTCTTCTCTTCCGTGGGCTGGGCAATAGAGGTGATGTGCTGCAGCAATTCCTGATAAAAGATTTGCCATTTCGTCTGATCAGAGGGCGCTACATCTTGCCCATACAGCGCATAAGCCGAAGCTAATAGTTCTGAGTAGGATAGCGTCGGCCAGCCTGCCTCTTTAGCGGGAACCCAAACGCTTTCCTTGGAGTCATCCGGGCATAAAACGCATCGGTAAGCTTTAACCGCATAGCTGTTCAGCAAGCTGTCGTAGGCATCAAACGGGTTATGCTCTGCTGAAGCCCATACTTTATGCTCGATACCCACGACGAAGTCGTTTCCCGACACCACTAGATCCAAGCGCTTCGTCGATGCGCTTTCGGCGCTCCAACTCCCTGCTTCTCGCTCAGTGGTAACTGCTTCCCAGTCGACTTGCTGTAGGTGTTCGTCATCGAAGTGGCCTTTACGCACGAGTGCGTGTAGCAACGCCTTGGCTAACCAGCGGGGCGCACCGGGGTAGCCGCCCATGAAGAAAGGCCATTAAGTCTGATAAACGGTTTTCATGCTGACCAGGGCCTGCAACGGAGAACAAATTGGGGGTAGGGGGTTCCGGCTTGGGCAGTAGTGCCAACTTCTCGAAAAACCGCTCCAACGCTGCCAAATTAGCTGATTCTGAAGACATCAAGTACCCCTAAAACATTCTGAACGGATTCAACCCATTGGCCTGCTGCATCATCATACGCTTGGCAAACGGCACTCGCTCGGCCAAATGCAGGCTGAGATCGCCCAGTTGGCGCAGCGGTTTTGCGCCGGTGAACAGGTGGTGGAAGCTGTCGGTGGCCGCGATCATCGCTTGGTTGGCGAGGCGGCGCTGGCATTCGAAGCGGTGCAGGCTGATGTGGTCGCCGGGGTCGCGGCCTTTGATGATCAGCTCGGCCAGGGTGTCGGCGTCGTGTAGGCCGATGTTCAACCCTTGCCCGGCCAGCGGGTGCACTACGTGGGCGCATCGCCAATCAGCGCGAGGCGTTTGCCGATGTAGCGCTTGGCGTGCTGGCGCTTAATGGGGAAGCTGGCCCTCGCCACAATACGGGTGAGCTTGCCCAGGCGTTGGGGGAAGGTGGTTTCGATGGCGTGCTGGAGCGCGTTGTCGGAGAGCTGTTCGCGGGCTTTGGTGGCTTCATTGCTGTCGTACCACACCAGCGAGGCGCGCTGGCCGGGCAGCGGCAGCATGGCAATCGGCCCTTTAGGGGTAAAACACTGCCAGCTAACGTCCTGCTGGGGCAGCTCGGTCTCGACGTTAATGATCATCGCCCGCTGGTGGTAGTCGTGGCTGGTCACGCCAATGCCCGCCAGCTCGCGCAGCGTAGAGCGCGCGCCGTCGGCCCCCACAATCAGCCGGGCACTTAGGGTTTTGCCGTTATCCAGCTCTAGCATGCGGGCGGTGGTGGCCGCCATGGTGCTCAGCGGGGCACACTGGGTGTAGCAGGTCACGCTGGGCAGCTCTTCCAGGCGTTGCCACAGGGCGTACTGCAAAGCGCGGTTTTCGATAAAAATACCGAAGTCGTTCATGCCGCTCTCTTCGGCGGAGAACACGGAGTGGCCGGTGCCATCCTGATTCGCCACATCAATATGCCGGAACGGGCAGCAGCGCTCGCCGGGCAGTATCGCGCCGCTGGCTTTCACAAACGCGAGTGACCGGGCGTTGAGCGATGAAATACGCAGGTCGTAGTCGCCGCTGGCGGGTTTCGGGGCGCTGCCGCGCTCGACGAGCCCCACGGAAATGCCCGCCTGGCCGAGCCTTGCCGCCAGGGCCGCGCCCACCATGCCGCCACCGACAATAATAATCTCGTGATCCCACTGCATGAGAGGCTCCTTACTCCGCTATCGAGGGCACATTGCATGTGCTTATATTGTCATACAGTATCGTTGACTTGTCGCAGTATTGCCTAGGGTGATCCATTGACGCAGGCCGTGGAAAGTACAGAAAAACGCGAGAGCAGCCAGGTGGCCGGGGAAGCGCTGGCCGCTTTCATCAAACGCCACCCCAAACTCTGGGTGATTACCGGGGCGGGGGTGAGTACCGACAGCGGGATTCCCGATTACCGCGATGCCGATGGCCAGTGGAAGCGCCCGCCGCCGGTGCAGCACGGTGATTTTATGAGCTCCTTCGCCGTACGCCAGCGCTACTGGGCGCGGGCGCTGGTGGGCTTTAAAGCCATGCGCGAAGCCCAGGTGAGCGGGGCGCATCGGGTGCTGGCAGAGCTTGAGGCCATGGGGCATGTGGAGTTGCTGGTCACGCAAAACGTGGATCGCTTGCACCAGCGGGCGGGCTCAAAAAAGGTGATTGATCTTCACGGCAGGGCGGGACGTGGTGGCCTGTATGGCGTGCGGCTATCAAATGATGCGCCACGCCATGCACAGTGAAATGGCGCGCATGAACCCTGCCTTTGCCGCGCTGGATGCCCGCCACGCGCCGGATGGCGATGCGGATCTGGAAACCGATTTCTCCACCTTTAAAGTATTGGACTGCCCCCGCTGCCGAGGCATCCTCAAACCGCAGGTGGTCTACTACGGCGATGTGGTGCCCCCGGCGCGTCGGTTGGCGGCCCAAGCGGCGCTGCAGCAAGCTGATGCGGTGCTGGCAGTGGGGACGTCGTTGATGGTCTATTCCGGCTACCGCTTCTGCCGCGATGCCCACGCTATGGGCCTGCCCGTGGCATCGCTCTCGCTGGGTGTGACTCGCGCCGATGAGTTTTTGACTCACCAATGGCGCGCGCCGCTAACGCCGGTACTGGAACAGGCGGTGGCGTGCTTGAAGAGCGCTTAACGCGCTTTCGACACCCCCGGGTTGCCCTCGCTCCATAACCGCCAGGGGGCGTCGCGGTCGGCGGGTTGGGCGTAATCGATGCCTACCCGTGGGCCGCTGGCAATCGCGCTGGGCGGCTCGCCAGAGGTAATCCACAGCCCGTTCGCTTGATCGCCGTTCTGCGTCATATCGTGGCCGTAGAGGGCGTTATCGATACGTAGCGCACGGGTAAGTTTGCCGGGGCCGTTGCTTAGATTACGCCCCGCAACGCTGCGCCCATGCGCGCATGGCAGGCTCGCCGATCACCGGCTCTACCGCTCGAATCAATACCGCGCAGGGGTTGCCTTCCGGCTGGGTCACCACGTTCAGCAGCCAGTGCATGCCGTACACCAAATAGACGTAGGCGTGGCCGGGCGGGCCAAACATCGCCTCGGTGCGTGGCGTTCTGCGCCGGTGGGCATGGCAGGCGGAATCCTCTGAGCCTCGGTAGGCCTCGGTTTCCACAATGCGCGCGGCCATTAGCTCACCATCGAGCTGGCGCACTAGCCAGCAGCCCAGCAGGTCTCGGGCGACTTCCAACGTATCGCGGTTGTAGAAGGCCTGGGGCAGGGGCGTGAGCGCCTCTTGCTCTATCGGTAACTTAACAGGGGTTAACGTGTCTCTCTGCGGCATGCTATCGCCAATTACTTGAGTAAGCTGCTAGGGTATTCTGCAGGCCTTTAATTGAAAAGCGGAGTTGCCCGTGCTGACCTTTGAACACCAGTTTGCCACGCTGCCAGAGCCCCTATGGGTGGCCTGCCAGCCTACGCCCGTGGCACAGCCCAGCCTGATCGCGTTTAACGATGCCCTGGCCGCGCAGCTAGGTATGCAAACCCGGCCCGACGACGCCACGCTGGCCCAGTGGTTCAGCGGTAACCAGCTGCCGCCGGGTGCCGAGCCTAAAGCGCTGGGCTACGCCGGGCACCAGTTCGGCAACTTCGTGCCGCAGCTAGGCGATGGCCGCGCGCTGCTGTTAGGCGAAGTGGTGGATCAGCAAGGAATACGCCGTGATGTGCAGCTAAAAGGCAGCGGCCGCACGCCGTTCTCTCGCGGTGGCGATGGCCGCTCTCCTCTGGGCCGGGTGCTGCGGGAATATCTGGTGAGTGAATTTATGGCCGCCGTGGGCGTGCCCACCACTCGCGCCTTGGCTGCCGTTGCCACCGGTGAGCGCGTGGTGCGTCAAATGGCCGAGCCGGGGGCCGTGCCGACCCGCGTGGCCAGCAGCCATATTCGCGTGGGCACGTTCCAGTTTGCCGCCGTTCGCCGCGATGAAAGCGCGCTAAAAGCGCTGGCCGACCATGTGATTACCCGCCACTACCCAGAAGCGGCCAACGCTGAAGACCCGTACCTTGCGCTGTTAGAAGCCGTTACCGCCCGCCAAGCGGCGCTGGTGGCGCGTTGGATGAGCTTGGGCTTTATTCACGGCGTGATGAACACCGACAACTGCAGCATTGCCGGTGAAACCATCGATTACGGTCCCTGCGCGTTTATGGAACAGTTCGACCCGCAGAAGGTGTACAGCTCCATTGACCAGGGCAGGCGCTATGCTTTCAACAATCAGCCGGGCATTGCTCAATGGAACCTGGCCCGCTTTGCCGAAACCTTGCTGCCGCTCATGCGGGAAGAGGGCGATGCCGTGGTAGAGCAAGCCCCCGAGGTGCTGCGCGGCTTTACCCAGCGCTTTAGCGCCGAACAGCGCCGCCTGCACGCTAATAAGCTAGGCCTCGCTCCAGAAAGCGATCACGCCGCGCCGCTGATGGAAGCGCTGGAAATCCAGATGCATCAAGGCCGCATGGATATGACCGCGACGTTCGACGCGCTAACGCACTATGCGCAAGCGCTGAGAAAGAACTCGTCAGCCCATTCCCAAAAAGAGGCGCTGCTAGCGCTGACCACTCAGCCCGATGGCCTGACCGCTTGGCTGGCTGAGTGGGAAAACGCCCAGCAAGCGAGCCAGCAGCGTGAGCGCCTGGAGGCCATGCGCCGCGCCAACCCGGTGGTGATTCCCCGCAACCACCGCATCCAAGAGGTCATCGATGCGGCGGTAGAAGGCGATGTCGAGCCCTTCCACACGCTGCTCGCGGCGGTCACACAGCCCTTTGATGAATCCGAAGAAGCGCGCCGCTTGGCCGCCCCGGCCACGGAAAGCGAGCAGGTGTTGCGCACCTTTTGTGGTACGTGAATGCTGCACACCCTGTGATAAACTGTGCTTTTTTACAGGTAAGGGTGGAGGCAAGGTCGGCCTGTGCGCAAAATTATCCACTGCGACTGTGACTGCTTCTATGCGGCGGTAGAGATGCGCGATAACCCCGCGTTAACCGATAACCCCATTGCCATTGGCGGCTGTGTGGAGCAGCGCGGGGTGGGCGCCACATGCAACTATCCGGCGCGTAAGTTCGGCATCCACTCCGCCATGCCCATGGCTCAGGCGCTCAAACGCTGCCCCCACCTCACGGTGATTCGTGGCGATATGGCGAAGTACAAAGATGTTGCCCGCAAAGTATTTGCTATCTACGGGGATGTCACCGAACTGATCGAGCCGCTCTCGCTGGATGAAGCATTTCTGGATGTCTCGGAGGTCACGCTCCACCACGGCAGCGCCACCCGTATGGCCGAAGCCATCCGCCATCGGGTGAAGCAGGAAGTGGGCATTACCGTCTCGGCGGGCGTGGCACGCAACAAGTTTCTCGCCAAGATTGCTAGTGACTGGCGCAAGCCCGATGGGCTGTTTGTCATTACGCCAGACGATATCGACGCCTTTGTGCAGCAGCTTCCGGTGAAAAAAATCCACGGGGTAGGGCCGCGCACCGCCGAAAAGCTGGCGGAGTTGGGCATTCAGACCGGCGCGGACCTGCGCGCCCGGCCGCTTACCGAGCTGGTAGAGCGCTTTGGCCGCTTTGGCCATCGGCTGCATGAACTCAGCCACGGGCGCGATGAGCGCCCGGTTAAAACCCACCGCGAGCGCAAGTCGATCAGCACCGAGCTAACCTACTCCCAAGACCTACCCACCCTGGAAGCCTGCCGCCGCCAGCTCCCCGAGCTGATTAGCGATTTAGAGCGCCGCTACGCCCGCCTAGACCCGGCACCCGCCGTGCGCGGAGTAATGGTGAAGATCAAATTCAACGACTTCACACAAACCACCGTCGAACACGCCGACCCCGCACCCAACTTGGAACAGTTCGAAACCTTGCTGAACGTGGGGTGGGCAAGGGGCGAGCGCCCCGTGCGTCTGTTGGGGGTGGGCTACCGCTTGGCGGAAGAGACCGCTGCCCAGCAGCTCTCGCTGTTTTAATTAGCCTGTTAACCCTTGGGTGGATTGACGGGTTTCAGTGCTCGCGTTAAAACAGACGTATGATAGATAGCGCTTCTTCCCGTTAGCCTAACTGCGAGCCTGCCATGCCTGCCGATGCCACCCAACGCCCCCGCTTAGTGTTTGCCCATGCCAACGGCTTTCCCGGTTTGAGCTACCGCAGCCTGTTAGACCCGCTGGCAGATTCGTTTGATTTACACCCGCTAGATAGGCTAGGCCACCACCCGGATTACCCGGTGAATCACAACTGGGGCAACTTGGTAGAGGAGCTGCTTAGCTACCTCCCCGATACTGACGCGCCGTTGCTGGGCGTGGGGCATTCGCTGGGCGGCACGCTGATGGCCATGGCTGCGGATAAGCAGCCGGAGCGTTTTTGTGGCGTGATTATGCTAGACCCGCCGCTGATGCTGGGGCCAGATGCCTGGGCCATGAAAGCGGCCAAGCGTTTTGGGCTGATGGATCGCATTACGCCGGCGGGTAAAACCAAAGGGCGGCGCAGCGTGTGGCCCAGTCGGGAGGCGATGGCGAACTCGTTACGGCGGCGTGGTTTGTTTCGTGGCTTTACCCCTGAGGCGCTCAACGACTACATTGAAGCAGGCACGCGGCTTTTAGATGACGGTAGCGCCGAGCTGACCTTTGACCCGCGCATCGCGCTGGAGATTTTCCGCCACCTGCCGGATCACCTTTCCAACTTGCCGCAGCGCGTAGGCGTACCCATTCAACTGGTGGCGGGGCAGCAGTCGCACTTGATGACGCCTTCACGGCTCAAGCGCATCGCTCGTCGCGGGCTGCCGGTGAGTATGGTGCCCGGCACACACATGTTCCCGATGGAGCACCCGGAAGAGACGCGCACGGCGATACTGGCCGCGTGGCAGCAGTTTCAAACAGCGTAGCCTTAGAGGCGATGCAGCCATAGAGGCGATGAAGGAGACGATATGTACCTTTCCGTCCAAGCTGAGCTACTACCCGCTGGCCGATGATTTCAAGCCAGTAGTCAAAGAGGTGGTCAAACGTTTAGAGGCCACCGGGCTGGAAGTTCACCCCAAGCGAATGAGCACCCAGGTATTTGGCGAGTTCGATGAGGTGATGGCGGCACTGAGCGAGGTGATGAAGTGGTCGTTCGAAACCCACGGCAAAGCCGTGTTTACGGCTAACTTTTTAGAAGGTGACCGGCGGCCTCGGTAAATAACGCCATCGCGCGTGTGATGTGCTTTATCGCGCTAAAAAAGGCTCAATAATGTGCCCAGCGTTTCCATCCCCCGTTCGCTGCGCTGGGTCCAGGGGTGGCCATAGCTTAAGCGAATGCAGTGGCGAAACTGTTGGGTCGCGGAGAAAATGGGGCCTGGCGCGAGGCTAACGCCATGGTCGAGCGCTGTGCGAAATAGCTGCAGCGAATCCACGTGTTCGGGAAACTCCACCCAAAGGAAATAACCGCCCGCAGGGCGCGTAATGCGCGTATGCGCTGGGAAGTAGCGATCTGCCGCCGCCAGCATACTGGTTTGTTGGGCTTCTAAGGCATGGCGCAGCTTGCGCAAATGGCGGTCGTAGCCTCCGTGTTGTAAGTAGTCAGCAATGGCGGCCTGGGCGGGTATTGAGGGGGAAATGGTGGTCATTAGTTTTAGCCGCGAGATCTCTTGGGCATAACGGCCGCCCGCTACCCAGCCCACCCGATAGCCGGGTGCCAAGCACTTCGAGAAAGAGCTGCAGTGAATCACCAAGCCCTCATCATCAAAGGCCTTAACGGGAGCGGGCGGCGTTCTGCCAAAATAGAGCTCGGCATACACGTCATCCTCTAGCATGGGCACTTGGTGCTGCTTTAATAACTGGTAAAGCACCTGTTTGCGCTCGTTGCTTAGGCTGGCGCCGATGGGGTTCTGCAGGTGGCTCATAAACCAGCAGGCTTTGATGGGCAGCGTCGCTAATCGCTTTGCCAGCACGTCTAGGTCAACCCCTTCCCGCGGGTGAACCGGAATTTCCACCGCGCGCAGTTTGAGCCGCTCCAACACTTGTAGGCTGGCATAAAAAGCAGGTGACTCAACCGCGACCAGATCCCCTGGCTGAGTCACGCACTGTAGGGCTAGATTGAGCGCCTCCATTGCGCCATTGGTAATCACCAGTTCGTCCATCGGCAACTGAATGCCACCCAGCATGTAGCGCAGAGCAATCTGCCGACACAGGTCGGTATGTCCGGTGGTCATAGCGGCCACCACCTGTTGGGGCGAAAGCGCCCGCAAGCCACGTGTCATGCTGATACTCAAGCGAGAGAGTGGAAACAGCTCTGGGCTAGGGAAAGCCGAGCCAAAGGGCACCGTTTGATCATCCTGCAGTGAGTCCAGCACCGAGAACACCAGCTCGCTGACCTGCACTTCCGCTGGGTCGGCGGGTTGTAGCGTGACGCGGGGTTCGTTGATCAAGCGCCGTGCGTGTTCACGAACAAAGTAGCCCGAGCGCGCCCGAGCGCTGATAAGCCCCTGGTTTTCCAGTAAGTAGTACGCCTGAAACACTGTCGAGGGGCTAATGCCGTGATGGCGGCTCGCTTGGCGCACTGACGGAATGCGCTCGCCTGGGCCCAGTACGCCTTGGCGAATCAGCGTGGCTATTTCATCGGCAAACTGTTCATAGCGTTTCATGGCATAAACTCGCTGGTGCTTGGCGCGGGTGCTTAGTGGGATCAACAGAATCGATACTCTCAATCAAAAGCATATCAAAACTGATACGGCTTTTTTCTCTAAAACTGCATCTGTTTTAGTGGTTGGCTGGGTGAGCATAGTAGCGGTTCATTCGGTGACGCCCCTCGACCGTATAGATCGCCACTCCCTCTTTTCTGGATATCGGTATGACGCAACGCATTCCACTGCAAGACCTAACCAGCGATGCAGCCGTTGAACACCATTCGCCTCAGGCGAAAACTACGGGTCGCTCGCCATCCACGTCTGGGCATATCTATGTGCGAGAGATACAGGGCTTTTTTCAGCGCATAAGGCGTTATTCCAACTGGCTGCTGATAGCGCTCTATGTGGGCTTGCCATGGCTTCAGTGGGGGGACCGCCCCATGGTGTGGTTTGACCTCTCTGCCCAGGAGTTTCATCTCTTTGCTGCGACGTTTTATCCCCAAGACTTTATTCTACTGACCTGGATTTTGGTGCTGTGCGCGTTTGGTCTGTTTTTGATCACAGTGGCGGCGGGGCGAGGGTGGTGTGGCTATAGCTGCCCCCAAAGCGTATGGACGTTTCTGTTTATTTGGTTTGAGCACCGCCTGGACGGGCCAAGGCACCCGCGGATACGTCGCGACAACGCATCTAACACGCTGGGGTCGTTATGGCGAAAAGGCGCTAAACATACCGCTTGGCTACTGATTGCGTTGGTAACGGGCGTCACCTTCGTGGGATATTTTACGCCGGTGGGTGGGCTCGTAAGGGATCTATTCAGCTTAGAGGCGCACCCTTGGGCGCTTTTTTGGATCGGTTTTTTTACTCTGTTTACCTACCTGAACGCTGGCTGGTTGCGCCATCAGGTGTGCCTGCACATGTGCCCCTATGCACGCTTTCAGTCGGCCATGTTTGATAGCCATACGCTGATTGTTTCTTACGATCCCGCCCGTTGTGAGCCCCGTCGTGGTCATCGCAAAGAGGTCGCGGAAGCGGCTGCTGGGGACTGTATTGATTGCGAACTGTGCGTTCAGGTGTGCCCCACGGGGATCGATATTCGTGATGGCCTGCAGTATGAGTGTATTGGCTGCGCGGCGTGTATCGATGCCTGCGATAGCGTGATGGCGCGTATCGATAAGCCGCTGGGCCTGATTCGCTACACCACCGAGCGCGCGCTAGAGGGCAAACCTACGCGGTTTTGGCGACCTCAGCTGTTGGCTTATACGGCGGCACTGCTTTCTATGGTGGTTTTGTTGATCGTTTTCTTGAACGCCCGAGTGCCTATTGATGTAGAGGTCGCCCGAGATCGTCAGGCGCTGTTTGAAAGCACGGCCGAGGGGCGCATTATCAACTACTACACCGTGACGCTGCGCAATCAAGATACGAAGGAGCACCAGTACGCGTTGTCCGCCACCGGCTTGCCCGGCCTGCGTTTACAAGGGGCTGACACATTCGTCTTGGCCGCTAATGAAACGAGGCAGTTACGCGTGGCGCTCAATGCTGATGCGTCAGCGCTGACCCAGCCGAGCCACCCGGTGGTGCTGCACATTGTTGCGTTAGATGAGCCTTCGATCTCCTCTAACATCGAAACGCGGTTTTTGGGATCGACCCGTCAGTAAGAGGGAGGCTAAGTGGGTGTGAGTGTGAGGCTAAGTAGATGTGAGGATAAGTAGGAATGAGGATAGATAAATGATAACCGTGCTAATTTTCTTGATGATATTCGTGGGCGTAACAGCCGCTTGGTACCAGATTTACCAAATGCACTTTAATATCAATACGCCTAACGTTGCGAAGCTTTCGGGTAATAAAAGTAGGCAGCTGGATACGCTCACAGCTGCTCAGGAAACGTCGTCGGATGAAGCCGATGCGTCACGCTTTGAAGAGGCAGCAACGCGCATCTTTGGGCGTGGATTTAACATAGACGCCCTTCGCATTGCGTTCTCTCAGGAGGGGCGAGAGGCCTATGGGCTGCCGCTTCTGCGCCGTCAGAGAAAACTCACTCGTCCTTCGTCGCATCAGGCAGGAGAGGGCGGTGTTCGCGTGCGTCATCTGCGGTTGTTCAAGACGCGCTTGCCGTCTATCAACGTCAGGAATGCGTTCATCCTGGCGGTGATCGCAAACTGTGGGTTGGTTCAGCTACTGGCGGCGATGAGTGTGTATACCATTCACTACTCAGTAGACGTGTCGGTCTTAGCGTGGGTTAACCAGCCGTTGATGATTCTATCGGCCATTTGGGGAGTGGTAATCCTGAATGCTCTGATATTTAGATGGGATGCTTACACGCATGATCTTTATCAGATCAGACAGTTGAACCAGCGAACGCCCCTATTCAACTGACAAAATATGATGCATAAAAACGACAACGCCGCCCCATGGGGCGGCGTTGTGGGTGGTGCAGAGCGCTTAGATCAGCGATTCCAGGCAGGATTCGATGATATCCAGGCCTTCGTTCAGCACGTCGTCTTCGATGGTGACCGGCATCAAAAAGCGAATGGTGTTGCCGTACATACCGCAGGACAGCAGGATCAGGCCCTCTTCGCGGGCTTTCTTGCACAGCGCTGCCGCCAATTCCGGGTTCGGCGTGCGGTCGGTTTTGTTGTTGACCAGCTCAAATGCTGCCATTTCGCCCATGTTGCGCACGTGGTCGATGCAATCAAACTTGCCTTGCCACTCGTTGAAGCGCGCGGCCAGTTTGTCGCCCAGCGCCTGGCTCTTCTCAAGGATATTTTCCTCTTCGAAGACTTCCATCACCGCCAGCGCGGCTGCGCAGGCGGTGGGGCTACCGGTGTAGGTGCCGCCCAGGGAGTTCGGGCCAGAGGCGTCCATCACTTTGTCGGTGCCCACGATGGCAGAGATCGGCATGCCGTCGGCCATACTCTTGGCCATGGTCATCATGTCCGGCTCGACGCCGCTGTGCTCAATGGCAAACATCTTGCCGGTACGGCCAAAGCCGGACTGCACTTCGTCGATGATCATCAGCATGCCGTGCTCATCGCAAATTTCGCGAATCTTCTTTAGGAAGCTGGTCGGCGCCGGGTAAAAACCGCCTTCACCCAATACTGGTTCAAGAATGATCGCCGCTGTGTCTTTCGGGTTGGCGTCAGTTTTCAGCGTCATTTTCAGGCCGCGAATCGCTTCGTCTTCGCTGACGCCGTGGTAAGGCACGGGGTAGGGCGCACGGAAGACGGTGCCCGGCATCGGGCCGAAATCGGTTTGGTAAGGGGCAACCTTGCCGTTCATCGCCATGGTGTAGAAAGTACGGCCGTGGTAGCCGCCATCGAAACAGATGACGTTAGAGCGACCGGTAGCGGCGCGGGCGATCTTCACCGCGTTTTCCAGCGCTTCAGCACCGGAATTCGCCAGCATGACTTTGGCGTGACCACGTACAGGGACGATGTGGCTCAGCTTCTCGGCGACTTTAACGTAGCCCTCGTAGGGCATAACCGTTTGGCAGGTGTGCATCACCTTATCCAACTGGGCTTTCACAGCGGCCACGACTTTGGGGTGACGATGCCCCACGTTCAAGACGCCGAGATACCGCCAGCGAAGTCGATAAAGCGGTTGCCGTCGGCGTCCCAGATCTCAGCGTTTTCGGCGCGGTCCGCAAAAGCGGTGGCGGGGCTTGCAGCGCCCGCCGCGACGTATTTCTGCTTTAGTTCGTTTAGCTCGGCATTGCTCATGACTCAGCTCCTTAAAGGATAGGGTGTAGCTCTAGCATAGTGCGCAATAGCGTTGATCACACTGATGACGATGCGATGACAATTCGATTGCGCCCTGCCTGTTTCGCCTGATACATCGCTTTATCCGCGCGATCAAGCATTCGAGTACTCGACGTTTCAATGTAACACGCGATGCCTGCTGAAAGCGTCACGGTTAGCTGATGCTGAGTGTAGGGCGTTTGCTCGACCTTTTGGCGGATGCGCTCCATGGCCGTATGCGCCGAGTCGGCATCTACCTCCGGCATAATGATCAAAAATTCTTCGCCCCCCAAGCGCACTTGGAAGTCGGTTTCCCGCAGCTGTTGATTGACCACTCGCGTCAGCTCTTGTAGCACGCTGTCACCAGTGCTGTGGCCGTAGGTATCGTTGATGCCCTTAAAGTCATCTAAATCAAACAGCACAATACTGAGCTGGTTACCGTAACGTCGGCAGCGCTCAAGCGCTTCATCCAGCTTGGCCAGCCCCTGGCGGCGGTTGAGAAGTCCAGTCAGCTCATCGTGGTGGGCTAGATACTCCAAGCGCTCGTTGGCCTGCTTTAAGCGCTCTTCAAGCCGTTTGCGGTCAGTGATATCAACAATAAAGGTGACCTTGCGAGAGGCACCGTCGTCACCTTCAATGCGGGCCGCTTCGGCTAAAATGGTGCGAGTTTCGCCGTTTTTACAGCGCACTTCCCACTCTTGGCGCAGCTCCCGGGTTTCATCACCTTGGATAAACTCATCATGCAGCTGGCGCATCTGGGGGCGATACGCTTCTGGCACTACCAGGGTAAAGTGTTGGCCAATCAGATCCTCTTCCTGATAGCCGTAGAATTGGCAGTAGGCAGGGTTGACCATCTCAAAATGCCCGTGAGGGTCGGTAATACAGATCCCCAAAGGCGCTGTCTTGATCACGTTTTCTGTATTGCGCTTGGAACGGTTTACCAGTTGGTAAAGATGATCTGTATTCATATCTGTCATTCAGCTCTCCGAGCTTAGTTGGGCTTCCTTGCGTAATGCTTCCAACAGTGGCGTTAATTCAGTGCCCAATGCGCCAATGGCGGGCTTGGCGTAGAAAAAGCCTTGCTGCCGGGTAATGCCCGCACGGGCAAGCCATAGGGCTTCGGCGCGAGTTTCTACCCCTTCGGCAATCAGCATCATGTCGAGTTCGGCGGCGAGCAGAATAATGGCATTTATCAGAGCTTGGCGGCGGGTGTCGTGGTCGCAGTTCATGACCAATTCTCGGTCGATTTTCAACTTATCGGGGGCGAGATCGGTGAGTAGATCCAGGTTAGCGTAGCCGTTACCAAAGTCGTCGAGGGCGGTTTTAAAGCCCATGGTACGGTAGGCGTCGATGATATTGCACAGGTGCTGTCGATCGCGAACCCGCTCGGTTTCGGTAATCTCAAAAATAAGCTTGTCCGTCGGCCAGCCCACCCGCTGAGAGACTTCGAGCGTCGCTTGAATGCACGCTTCCGGCTCGTAAACCGCATTGGGCAGGAAGTTGATCGACAGATCACTCTCCATGCCCAGTTCGCTGGCAAGCTCAATCGCTTTAACCCGGCAGGCTTGATCAAAACGGTAGAGCAGGTCGTCTGTGACTTGGGAAATCACACACCAGGCAGACTCGCCATTTACTCCCCTCACTAGCGCTTCATGGGTGACTACGCGGGCCTGCGCGACATCCACAATGGGTTGAAACGCCATCGTGAACTCAAAGGGGAGCTCTCCTTCACAGCGTTTACACGTCCCGTTCACCCGTGCGCAGTTACCCATAACGTCTCCTGAAGTGTTCGTTCGCTTGTTTGGCGGAGTTATATTGCACTGTTTAATGAAAAAGTGTGAGTACGTTAGTGTTTTCTAAACAAATTTCACGTTTGAAGGTAGTCGTAGTCTAGCGCTTTGGAGAATTTGTGTATAGGTTTTGTACAAAATGGGGCGCTGTTTAAGCAGGCTGTTTGCAGCATCAAGTAGGAAGGGGAGTCGCCT
>NZ_MWVI01000077.1 GCF_002087295.1 Vreelandella lionensis
TGTCCGGGATTAGTTGACCACTACAGCCTGTTAAAGCTTACTTTGCGCAAAAACCTCCTATTAATATTACGCCTTAATAAAAGGTGAGCATGTTGTATACCCGCGTTAGTAAGATTGGCAGTTCGCATCCCACGTTTATTTCCCAAGCCCGCGTCCTTACTCGTTTTACGATGGCCAATGGGAATGGTGGTCATCGATAACAAAGACGTGCCCATGTGAGCCTGGGGAATGATGGTGGGAATGGCGATGAGGTTCCGGCCCCTCCCATCCCTCATGTTCGTGCTGATGATGTTCATCGTGGTAGTGCAGGTGGGTGTGACTTTGGGCAGCGTGCTCGTGGTCAAGAGCAATCGGGTCATGTGCGTGCCAGATAAGGGCCGCGAGCCCCGTTGCCGCCAGGGCCACCGTTCCCAGCAAAGCGAACGTACCCGTCAGTCCCAGGTTCACTCCCAGCCAGCCTGCCAACGGATAGGTGACTAGCCAACAGCTGTGTGACAACGAGAACTGGGCAGCAAACAGCGCTGGACGCTCCTCCGGCTGGCATGAACGTTTGAGCAGGCGCCCGGTGGGGGTCATGACCAGCGAGACCCCAGCGCCCAGCAGTAACCATAGCCCGACAAGCCCCGCAAACGATGGGCCCAGCCAGCCCAGGTAGAGGCTGAGTGCCATCATAACGCCACCCAGCAGCATGACTGGCCGCTCGGACACCCGTTCCAGCACCTTGGGCAGCGGTAAGGCTATTAGCATGGAGCCCCCGCCTGCGGCGGCAAAGGCCAGTGCGACTTCTTTCTCGCCCAAATTCAACACCGAGCGTACGAGTACCACCGTGTTGACGATCTGCATGGCCCCGGCGGCTGAAACAGCCAGGTTCAACGCCAGTAGCCCGCGCAACCGGGGCGTCTTCAGGTAAATCCGCATACCATGAGTAACGCGACGCCAGACGCCGGGGGCTTCCTCTAGGGGGTGAGACGCAGGCAGGATCACCGATATAACCAGGGCGGCAGAGATAACGAAGGCCAGAGCATTGATTACAAACAGGACATCAAAACCCATCACCATCAGCAATGCCGCCGCCGCCATCGGGCTAAGAAGGGTCTCTAAATCATAGGCGAGACGCGACAGGGACAATGCTCGTGTGTACTGCTCTTCGTCTTCGAGAATGTCAGGGATCATCGCCTGGAAAACGGGCGTAAAGCCAGCTGAACAAGCATTGAGCAGAAAGATCAGCACATAGATCTGCCACACTTCGGTAACAAAAGGCAGTGCGCAAACCACGGCTGCACGCAGCAAGTCCAGGCTAACCAATAAGGTGCGCCGAGGCAGGCGTGATGCATAAGCGCCGACCAAAGGGGCAATGCCCACGTAAGCGACCATCTTGATCGCCAGCGCCGTGCCTAGCACGACGCCCGCCTGACCTTCGGCAAGATCGTGACCAGCAACGCCAGAGCAACCGTGGTCAGGCCAGTGCCGATCAGTGCAATGACCTGCGCTAGAAAGAGATGGCGGTAGACGCGGTGGGCGAGTACATCGAGCATAGAACTTCCTCAAATGAGGGGTGCCTAAAAGCGCTTACAGGTAGCGTGCAATCGTCTTGAACTCTTCAGCCCGTGCCCGTTGCGTTTGATTCTGAGTACCCAGGGCTTCGTCTAGGCAGTGGTCGATGTGATCCAGCACTAAGGTGCGTTTAGCTTGCTGAATGGCTTTTTCTACCGCATGGAGTTGTTGAGCGATGTCCAGACAGTGGCGTCCATCCTCTACCATCTGGGTCACACTCGAAAGGTGCCCCCGAGCGCGGTTCAGGCGCTTGAGATATCGGGATGTGACTGGGGAGTATGCATTGTCATGCTGGGTTCCTCTGTAGTTAATGGGTGCGAGATAGAGCACCTTCCGCCATGGTGAAGCGCTAACGAGCCGGGATGGTATGTTTCAAATGAGCGGGAAGGCTCTCCCTTGGAGTTGCGGCTTCATTGGGGAAGGCTTCGAGCACGTATTGCCCCATGAATCGACGCCTAACGCCAAAATACGGGGTGGCCTGACACATCTTCAGCCACTCTGACTGACTCACCACCGGCTGTAGGGCGTGTCGAGTGGCTTCATCCGCTTGGTCCATGGTGACAGGCACTGGTTTGCCGGCCTCCATGGCAATTGCATCCACTAGTCGATCCCAAAGCGCTCGAATCACGCCATCCCCGATCGCGACAAACGCAACGGGGAAACTCAGTCTCGGCAGCTCAGCGTACGTATCGTTAATCGATTGCCAATCATCGACCGCGAGACTAAGTAGCCACTCATTGGCATTCGTCAGCAGCTCTAATATCTAGTAGTGGGTATAGAGACGGTTCAGCCCCCTGACTCGACATATCTGCAGGCTTACATGCCTCGCGAGGCAGGTGGCTTCTTTACGAACCCGCAAATATTTATGCATTGATCATTCTCCGCAACAGCGCAATGCTTTCAGTCCTCGTCACACTGAGCCTGAAGTAGGTCAGCAATGTCCTGCTCGACAGACGCCACCGCTGGTTGCAGCGTTTCGTCTACTTCGTCCCGACCAAGGCGGGCGATCTCTTTCCAGCGCACCAGTGAGTCACGGGAGACAAGATAGGTACGCGCACAATCACCCTCAGAGGCTTCCTTCTGAAGGGACTCCAACAGCTCCAGGTCACGCATCGAAAATACCTGAATGGCCGGAACAAGCAGTCCAGCCTCTTCTGCTTGTCGGCCTAGTGATGCCATGTCCCAGTCACGTTCAGCCGCTTCGTAGGAGGAATGTGTGGTGGTCTGGTAACCGCACCGCTGACACACCAACCAGGGGTCATGAAACCAGTCGGTGATTCTTTTTAGGTAGTCTGGACTGTCCTGACAGGCACAGACTGGGCATGAGGCTCGCTCGGTCATGGTGCTATCTGGCATATCATGGTGAATGGGGTGTGGGGCAATGGCGTTCATACATGCCCACTTGAAAGCTGGCTCAGGGTCTGTGCCCGAGCATTGGCTGACTCCCTCACGATGTCGGGGGAGAACCCTGCACCACAGTGAACCTCGTTGATCATCACGAGCTGAAGATAGCCGCGATGAATCAGGTATTGGCCAAAGCCTAGATCCGAGATGTCCCGATGCGCATAGGCACCGGAAGCCTCCATCGCGTTAATATCGTCGATGGTTAGGGTGCCCATGTTGAGACTATCCAGTGTCGCTTGGCGATAAGGGGCTTGTAGGCAATATTGCTCAGCCAGCTCACCCAGGTTGAGATCAACCAGGGCACGATATAGCCCGCTGCACTGGTAATGGGTTGCCCCACCGCTAGAGAGTGCCACCAGCTCGCCCTTGCAATGACTAGGTTTCGCCATCGCTTTGCCTCCTGTGATTGTGTTCTCTCCCCTTGGCGATACCTGCATGGGTCAGCTTGTTGGCGCTGAGCATACAGGCATAGGCTGAGTGCATCGCATCGGCAATGATGCGATCGGCCAACTCAAGAGGGGTGGTATCAGTGATGCCAACACGCCGCAGATCTTGCTCAATAACGGCGCGATGACGTAGGTACTCATGAAGTTCATTTGCTAGTGCGCCGTCTGCTAGCAAATCCGGCTTGTTCGTTGCATTGAGTGCAGAGCACATGTCTACCCCCTACGTTACGCAGCACAGCTGGTCGGATGATGCCGAAGAATCTCGGCTAGCCGATCCAGGGCTGTTATGGAGATTGTCCGCGCTCCCGCTGCACAACGCGCCTCGTGTCGGCGCAGTAGCGAAAGATCCCTAGGCGAGAAATCGTGATCACGGCAGAATGCTGCCTGCGTCATTTCTCGGTCCTCGAGCAACTGCTCCCGGGCGTCACGAAGCACGACAATATCGGCATACGCGAACCCTCCCTTTCCCAGCTCACTGTCATTATTCGCTTCACCCATACTGGGCAAACCCAGCTCCGGTTCGAGGTTGCATGTAGCGGACTCGGCGTTTAGCGCACCTGCTACAACCAAGTTCTGCCCAATTCCGGGCGTTTCCTCGCGCAACCTGTCGCAAGAGGAGGTAGGGCGCGGGGTGACACCCTTGGCGAATGCGTGCTGGCGCAGTTTGGATAGAGAGGTGATAGCGAGCACCGCGGCCAGCTGGAAGATCAGCAGCGCCACCGCCTGCATGCCGATCAAAGCCTGCTGGCGCCATGTACAGGCCTCGGCCGGGGGCGCCGCCACGAGAGTCGCCAACTGGCTGTCAACCTCAGCGAGACGAGCCTGTGCGACTTGTATCGGTTCGAGCCAGCCAGCCCGGGCCTCACTATTTGCCCGGAAAGCCTCGATACTCTCTTCAAGGCGCGAGGCCTCCAGAGCCAGCCGCTCAATGCGCAGCTCCCGGCTGGCGTCGACGTGAGACGCTGACAGCCACTCATCCACCAGAGGCTCGCAAACCATATAGATAGGTCCGGTAAGCGTAAGCACGCTGGCGACCATGGCCAGCATTCGCCGAGCCAGCTGGCGCTGATACCAGAGCCACAATGCAACGACTTCTAGGAGAACAGCCCAGGCCCAACCCATCGGCCCAACAAACTCAGTCCAAAACTGAATCGCATGCACCTGCAACAGCGCGATCGCGCCAGCAAGTACCAGCAAAGGCGGCACCATCTCGATGAACCGTGTTGTCGGTGACTGATTGCCCATTACGTTGACTCTCCACAAAGCTCACACACATTGCCGTACCCACTAATCCCCTTTCCAAGAAGGCGGGGTGATCAGCTTTTCTAGTCCGCATCCGGTTCAGTTTCGTCACCTGCCGAGGTGGCCACAGCCATCGGCGTTCCCAGCAGCGGCGCGGGGGGAGGCGGTGGCTGTTCAGGCTCAGACGCAGCCATTCATATCCCGATCGTCAGCGCCAGCAGCGCCGACCAGGCGACCATCCAGCGGATTAAAAAGCGGCGATCCTTGAGATTACCCCAGCCGAAAATGAGCATCACAGCCAGGAAGACGGCATACGCGAGAGCGCCGACCCAGAGAATGGCGATGAAGCCGGTCATGCCACACCTCCGGTCACAAGCGCCTCAACGTGTCCCAGCTGGGAAAGGCAGGCTGTAGGTGGCTCGCCGGGGTCCCGGGCGACTTCAAGCCTTCTCTTGGCCATGGATCTCTCCTTTATAGGTTGGTGATACTGGTGAGGCAGGCTAGCGCAACCAAAGCGGTAATGAGGTAAGTCGACGCTGCCCGGTGACATGATGGACGGCTCGCTTAATCGCAGAAGGGTGACCAACGAGTACGACGCGGCGTTTGCCCCGAGTGAGGCTGGTGTAGAGCCATTGTCGCTCTAGCATGTGCCAATGCGATCTCACCAGAGGAATGACCACGGCAGGGAATTCGGACCCCTGCGCTTTGTGTCCGGTCATGGCATAGGCCAGCTGCAGCTTGCCGAGGGTGTCGCTGGTGAATAGCACTTCACGATCCTCAAACCGCGCCAGCACGGTTTTCTCCTCAGCGTCTGCCGTCACCACATAGCCGAGATCACCATTAAAGACATCACGGTTATAGTCATTCTCGGTCTGCACGATCTTGTCCCCTGGCGCCCATTGGCGACCATGGATTGTCACAGAGCCCCGATCGCCCGGGACGTGATAGCTTCGTAACGCTTCATTGAGAGCACGGGTTCCGACCGGACCACCGTGCATGGGTGGCAACACCTGCACTTCATAAAGAGGATCGAAGCCACGCGCCAGCATGTCTTCAGTGGCCACCCGCAATGCCACACGACACACCAGCTCGGGGTCACCGCCTTCCGGCACTTCGACAATCTCAAAGTCGCTATCTGGTACCGATTGAGGACTATTGCCCTGGTTGACGGCGTGCGCCTGGACAGTAATTTGCGAGCCAGGCCCCTGTCGCCGGATCTGTTGAAGACGTGCCACTGGGATAGCACCCGAACCGATCACATCGCGAAGAATGTTTCCCGGCCCAACCGAGGCCAATTGATCCTGATCACCGATGATGAACAGTCGGCAGTGGTCAGGCAGCGCCACCACCAGAGCCAGAAACAACGGCACATCGACCATCGATGCTTCATCAATGATCACTACATCCGCTTCGATCGGGTTGCTAGCATTAAACTCAAAGCCGCTGGCGCCGGCGCCCAGGGGACGATGAATAGTAGACGCCGGCCTCCCGGTTGCCTCCGACATTCGCCGAGAGGCACGGCCAGTTGGCGCACACAGCGCCAGCTCAAGGCCAGCATCATCCAGTGTCTGCGCCAGCACCTCAGTCACCGTGGTTTTCCCCACCCCCGGCCCACCCGTAAGCACAGCCACCCCATACGCAAGGCAGGTCTCCAATGCTTGGCGCTGCTCATCACTGAGCACCCGGCCATCCGACAGCTCGCCATCAACACGCACTTGGTTGCAGCCATTCCAATGCACCGCACGCGCTAGCAACGCGGTGGCGATGGTTCTCTCGGCTTCCACCAGCGAAGGCAGGCCAACTAGCCCGCCCTCAACACTTATAAGTTTTTCATGCGCCAGCAGCAGTTCAACAACCGAGGCCATGCGTGCCACGTCGACCCCGAGGAGCTGCGCGCCTTCCGAGGCCAATTCATCCGAGGTTGCCAGGGTATGCCCCGAGGCTGATCGTGCATCAACGACATGGCGAAGCCCCGCAATGAGTCGATCGCGGTGGGTCAACTCGAAGCCAAGAGATTGAGCCATAGCATCGGCTATACGAAACCCTATACCTCGAGTCTTCAATAAGGTGCGGTAGGGGTTGGCGGATACTTTCGCAATGGTCTCCTGGCCCAACTGGCGAAAGACCGACATTGCACGTGAAGCGCCCAGACCATGCCCCTGCAGGAAGATCAATGCATCACGCGCTTCTTGGTACTCATTCCAGCTCGCCGCTATCCCCACTGCTTTCTTCTTACCGATGCCTGACACAGCCCGTAAGGCCTTTTCGTCACCGAGTACGTCGCGCAGCCCATCACCGAAATGGGCGACCAACCGCGCAGCGAACTTGGGGCCAATGCCGGCCACCTTGCCACTCGCAAGGTATGCACCCAGCGCTTTGGACTCCTGAGGTATTTGCGTGATGAGCCGATCGGCTTTGAACTGCTTGCCGAACTTAGGATGCGTGCCCCAAGTGCCGCGGGCCTGTACAGACTCCCCCTCGTTGAGCGGCTGACATACAGCCACCAGCGTTCCCTCCTGTTCCTGAGCATCGCGCACAGTCAGGATCTGAAATCCCTCTTCACCTACGAAACGAACGGCACTGATCACGCCGCTCAATTCCTCAAGGTTGTCCATGGATCGCCCTCGCAAATAAAACAAAACCGGCTGGGGAGGCCGGGTGAGGTACAGGGAAACAGGCTCTTACTGGGGAGCGTGGATTGTCAGCACGCCCGGGCCGCGCCCGACTTCAAACTCTGGATCTGCTACTGGGGAGCCCTCTGAGTTGAGAGTGAGAGAGAAGCCGGATCAGGGCTAACTCAGAGGGCTCTCCGGTAGCCCCGTTACCGAGACGACCAGACGGCTAATGCGCATCCCCGAAGCCGTGTCAGGGGAGAGAGGAGATAGCGGGCGCAATCCGCTTAATTCGTTCGGCAGAGGGTTGTTAAGCTTTTTCCGCTGCCTATGTGTTGCTATACTAGACGACACTTTTTAAGTATGCAATACACTTTAGAGATGAAAGACATCGTATTGTCGGTTTGCTTCTGAGCGGTGCTTATTCCGCTTACTTTCCTCTACCGAAGGACGACCTTCAGGATGACATCACGAGCACTCATTCTGTGCGAGAAACACTCCGACCAGGCCGACAAAATAGCCCCTGCTTTAGGTCTTACGCGCAGCGGCAACGCCTACACCGGCACCTGGAATGGCATAACACTTACCTTAGTTTGGGCCGCTGGGCATTTGCTGGCGCCTGTTGAGCCTTCCGAGGTGAGCCCAGAGGCCAATTGGCGCGATCCCCGCAGTCTTCTGCCCCTACCTACCGCCTTTCCTCAGACGCCTACCGACCGCGGTAAGAAATACCTGGGAAACCTTAAAAAAGAACTCTCTCAAGCAACAGAAGTATGGTTGGCCACCGATCCAGACCGCGAAGGCGAGGCCATCGGGTACGAGATCCTGCAGTACGCAAAGTACCGCGGTTCGGTGAAGCGGATGTGGCTGACCGGCTCTATGGAAGCGGCCGATGTTCAGGCCGCGGCCAAGCGCCTCAGGAACGCCGGAGAAACCATTTCTTTCTGGCGGGGTCAGCAGGCCCGAGCCAACGCGGATGGCTTCTGGCAGTACCTTGTCCGTGCATACACCCCAACCGCTCGCTTAGCCTTATGGGTAGCGATTTAGCCAAAGGTAAGGGCAAGGCTGGGCTCGTGTCGGCCGGCCGCGTACAGTCCGCCACCCTTGGGCTAGTTGTTACCCGCGATCGCGCAATTGAAGCCTTCATTCCAGTCGATCACTACCAGGCGAAGATCACCCTGGGCGGGGGCGAGCTGACCTATTCACCGGCCACCCCAATAGCTGGGGGCAGCAGCATCCAGCTGCAGGATGACGGCAAGCCGATGTTCCTGGACAGGGCTGCCATGTTGGCCGTTACCAAGCGCCTAGAGACCGTCGATAACGCCGCCATTCTGGAGGCCGAGACAAAGCAAACAGCCAAGCATCCACCGCTGCCATACAGCCTCACAGCGCTTCAGCGAGACATGTCAAAACAGTACGGCCTCACGGCCCCACAGCCGCTGAAAGCGGCCGATTCAATGCGAAGCGATGGTTACCTGACCTCCCCACGAACAGAGCATGGAGAACTGCCCGCCAGTCTGTATAACCGGAACGATTTATTGGCCATTCTGGGTGGCGCAGCAAAGGCTGATGACGCGCTTATGGCGCCAGCCCGCCAAGCTGGTCGCCGGCATTGCATGGAGAGTGCGGAGGTGCCACGGCCACGTTGCTTTACCGACAAGCCGATGAACCACCACGGGATCATTCCAACGCGCAAAACTCCGAACCTCGCAGATCGTACGGAGGCCGAACAAAAGGTCTACCTGGCCTGTGCAAAACAATTCATCCAGGCCCTCCTGCCAGCCGCGACCGTCGAGTCCTTGAGTGTCAGCGCCAGCATCGATGTCGAGGACGTGATAGAGCGGCAGCCAGCGCTGTTTTCCGGCACCTTCAAGCGCGTCATTGACCACGGCTGGATGTCGGCTTTAGAGGCTCACAAAGAACAGAAAGACCTGCCACCACTGGTAGCCGGCGCCAGCATTCCCATCGAGGCTGTAAGGCTTCATGAGGCACGCACCGCGCCGCCCAAACACTACACGCTGCACGACCTGCTAAGCGCAATGCTCAATGCAGGCCGACACGTCGAAGGGGAAGATGCAGCAGCACTCCGAAAGGCTGCAGGGATCGGCACCCCAGCCACTCGGGATACGGTTATCCAGACGTTGTTTGATCGCGAATACGTAGCCACCAAGCGCAAGGGGAAACAGCAGCTAATTGTCTCCACACCACGAGGCCGCGCATTCATCGATAACACCCCCACCGAACTCTCCGATGTGCGCGTGACAGCCGCTTGGGAGCGCCAGCTCGATGCAATCCAGAACGCCCCCAACGACACAGCGGCTAAGCACGCCCGCGACAAGTTTATAACTGCTCAACGCGACTTCATTACTACCCGCATCAAAGAGGCAATCGACATCATGGACAATGCACCTGAGGCAGTTTTAGAAGCAGCCAATGGCCCCACAGAGAACATGGTTTCCGCAGCACGCAAGCTAGCCGCTGCACGCAGTCTTACGCTACCAGAGGGCATCGAAAAGAGCTTCGAGATATGTCGCTCATTCCTGGACGAGGTAATGCAGCAGACACCGCCGCCGACCGACAAGATGAAGGCCTTGGCTATGCGCCTAGCTGGCGAAAATGGTGTGACGCTGAATGGAGAACTGACCTCATTCAGGGAGTGCAAAACCTTCATCGATAAGTATATGCAGATCCAAGCTCCGCCCGCGAAAATGATAGCCGCTGCTGAGTCCGCCGCGAAGCGCTACCAAGTAAAACTTCCCGAGGCTGCCCGCACCTCAATACAGGAGTGTCGCGTGTTCCTAAACGAGCATCCACGCTAGCCCCGCCGAGAGGCATCCCGGGCACCCCTTGGATGGGGCTAGGACACTTGGCCGATCGCATTAAAAAGCAAACCGAAAAGGACTCCCCTCGCCAAGGAAGGCGCTCAATTTTACACCCGCCAGACGTACCCACTTAGCCCCTTTAAAGCCACTCAGAACAACACGCCTGATGAGTGATAGAAGACGATAGGAACCGCAATGCACGAAGTACATCACGACGATGAATCACAGGCCGAGAACACTCATCAACGTCAATCACGCCGTACTGTTGATAGGGAGGTGCTAGCACACGAGGCCGAGCTAATGGTGGGCGCACTGACAGCCGATATAGATGCAATTATGGGCGAGTACACACGGCAGCTACTGGACATTGTTGAGCGCATCAGGCAGGCCCAACCACGTACCCATGGCGCGGTACTTTTAGATGTTAGTCGGTGTGGCTATGGATGCCTCGGGTGCCCTCACCCGGTATGGCGTAAATGGGTCAACCGACAACAGCATAGCCGGCACGCACCCTCAACGTGGCATGCCGTTAGAATACAGCGACCAGGGGTAGCAGCAAGGGCGAAAACCGTGCCTCAAGAGGCGCGAGAGCTGATCGCTGAAGCCCTCGTGTTGATCGAACGAAGAGCACGCTTTATCGACCATTTGAAACGTATTAACAAGGCCATTGGTACTGCTCGCCACTACCGACCAGAGCTAGGCCAACAAGGAAACAATTAGGACGGCATGACAATCTTTTAATAGCGCATTATTCGATTTCTCTATGGCTTGTAGTGTCACTCTACAAGCCTTTTTTATGCGTATCTGAGCAGGCCTAGCGTGGGGTTAGATATAAACCGCAATGGGGCGTGTACATTGAAGCATCGCATCATTAATACGGGTGCTAGCTATACGCTTACCCCATTCAAGAGAGCGCTATTCCCAGTGATTGGAACATCACTCTATGGGTATCCATGTGCCGGGGAGAGGGCTGTTACCAAACGGCAGTAGCTAGAGGTATAGAAGGGTGGGGAAGGGTTGATCCCTCATGCATGAAATAGCTGCCATGAAAGCAACAAAAATTACGACAAGCATTTAATGATCTAGGGGTATCCCAAGCACGCCATTGTTGGCAAAGCGAGTGTCTTCGGCGCGTGTACATCCACGGTGGTTGTGTTCCTGTCGGGGTATGGGGAGACCTTGCCACCGCACTCAATGCTGGCGCTTTCGATGCGTGAGCAACAACGGAGATAATGGGCTTGTCGGGGTATGGGGAGGCCATGCCACCGCGCGAGCTATGGTGATTTCTGGTGTATGGAA
>NZ_MWVI01000008.1 GCF_002087295.1 Vreelandella lionensis
AACCCTCTGAAAATGGGGGGATTACCCACACTCATCACCACATTTCTTACAAATGTCGGCACATAGACGGCAGATCTCGTGTGCAAACTCACTTTCTTGTGCCATAAATGAGGCAGCTAACCGACAAATTAGAGCACATTGCATGTTAAGGCGAATACATTCCGCCATCATTTTTACGTTGTCTTCTTTTAGGCACTCAGTTGCACACTTGTCTCAATAAGCAGCGCATACGTGACAAGCTTCAATGCAGTTTTCATATTTTTTTAAGTCCATCTCGGTTCTCCATTTTTTAAACCATATTTTATTTACCATAGTTTCTGCTTGGCATGATAAAGCTAGAACAACCCAAAAGAAAAATCAAGGAAAGGTAATCTGATAGATAATCACGAAATATAAAGATAAACCAGGTAGCTGTGCGTTACTTGCCATAATTTTTATTATTCAGCTAGGATTCAGGAAGGCCTACTATAATAAATGTTTTTTTCAAAAAAACACTGAAGCGTTCGCTGCGCTTGTACGTTACCTCGCCACGAGCTCCTAATTAAAGTAATTAGGTGAAGAACTAAATTAATAGTGAAAGCAATTAAGCTCTAAGCATTATAAAAATAATCTCCTTTTAGGAGACTAGCTCAGCCTAATCAGCTTCCTAAGGAGTCAGCATGAAAATTAATCTCTACTTCTCTGACGGCCTGGCTACCCCAGGGTCGCCAGGGAGGGGAAAAGGTCAACCATGATACTGGAAAGCCGTGTCATATTACCCCGTACCGATAGCAATACCCAACAGGATCACAATCGTGCCCGCCACGGGGCGAGCATAGGCACTCCACCTTCCCAGGCTTTGCCGATGCAGAGCAAATCGGTTAATCAGTAAAGTGCTGGCAAGAAAAGGTAGCGCCAGTCCTGCCGAGTAGGCACTTAGATAAATCATTCCAGCCTGGGCACTAGCAGCATTAGACGTGCCATCAGAATAGCGCCTAGTAAGGGGCCGATACAGGGGGTCCAACCGATGGCAAAAGAGACCCCGAACACTGTCGCCGACAGCGGGGCGCCACCCTGGACTTTGGGGGGGAACTGAAAGGTACGCTGGAATAGCGGCAATCGGAACACGCCGGTCATAAAGAGGCCCAGCAGGATCACCGCCGAGCCGGCAACCCAGTTGAATTCTTGGCGATACCCTCGCATCAGTTGCCAGATACTACTGGCGCCGAGCCCGAGTAGTATGAACACGATGCTGAAGCCGAAGACGAAGAAGGCACTGAGGGTCAATGCCTCTAACCGCCTGTCGGCTTTACCGGCACTACCGCCTGTGACCCCCGACAGGTAGGCCGGTAACAGGGGCAGCGTGCAGGGCGAGAAGAAGGAGACCAATCCGCCGATAAAGGCGCCGACCAAGCCGATGGAAGAGAGAGATTCCAATGTGTTATCGCAACTTAAGTTATGGAGACGGCCAACAAGGGTATTGAACCAATCCCATGGTGCTACCTACTATCATATCCATTTTAACGCCGTAAGAATTTTAAGGCTTACAGCTGCTTTAAGGTCAACCTTTATTGACAAATTATTTGTCTCCTATCGAATTGCAAATATTACACATCAAGCTTGACCTTAAAGTTGACTTCAAAGTTATGGTGGCTACTCAATGAATGACATGAGGACATTTCCATGGCGCTACAACTGGGCGAGACAGCACCAAACTTCACGATCGAATCCACGCAAGGCACGGTCAACTTTCACCAATGGCTTGACGACAGCTGGGCGGTGCTGTTCTCGCACCCCGCTGATTTTACGCCAGTATGCACCACAGAACTGGGCGCGTTTGCCAAGCGAAAGAACGAATTCACCCAGCGGGGTGCCAAACTGGTTGGGGTTTCGGTGGATCCCCTCAGCTCTCACCACGACTGGGTGGGGGATATTGAACAGACTCAGGGCACGGCCCTGAACTACCCCTTGCTGGCTGACGAAGATCAGGTGGTAGCGAAGCTTTATGGAATGATCCATCCCAAAGCCGACCCCAAACTTACGGTGCGCACGGTCTTCATCATCGATTCTGACAAGAAAATTCGTCTCACTTTGACGTATCCACCCAGCACAGGACGTAATGTCGACGAGATACTGCGGGTTCTCGATTCGCTTCAGCTAACTGACAAGCACAAAGTGGCCACCCCCGTTGACTGGCAAAACGGTGACGATGTCATCATCTCGCCATCGCTATCGAATGATGACGCTAGGCAACACTTTCCCGAAGGCTGGAACACCAAGACGCCCTACCTTAGGGTCGTGCGCCAACCGGAGCAATAGGAGCCCCGACCGATAGATTCGTTGAGTCAGGCTGCCAGAAGCTTAGATTAATAATATCGTGAGGTAACGCTATGCAAACACTAAGTATCGGCGAGCTTGCCGAACGAAGCGGGGTCGCTAGCCAGGCGATTCGATTCTACGAAAAAGAGAAACTTATGCCTCCTCCGAGGAGGACCGATGCCAACTATCGGCGTTACCCACTGGAAGCTGTGGATCGGTTACAGTTCATCGTCCATGCCAAGCAGTGGGGCTTCAAGCTGCAAGTGATGCGGGAGCTGTTAATGCTTCAGGATGCTAATGGCGACCGGGCGCAAGCTAAGCGCATCGCCGGGGAGAAGCTGCACAAAGTGCGCGAGCAGATCAAACACCTCTCGCGAATTGAAGCCGTATTATCGAAAACACTGGACGAATGTGCAGGCGAAGGGCCTATGCAGGAAGGCTGCCCGATTGTTGAAGCTATCGCAGAGCAGGCTGAATGATCGAGCATTTTCTCGACAGCAAACATGGGAATCAAGCTTGCATATCGGGTCGTCGATAAATTAACAGGAGATCTTCATTATGGCGCAAAACGTCGATATCGAGATTCGTGGTATGTCCTGTGCTTCCTGTGTTGGACGTGTGGAACGTGCACTCAGCCAGCAGCCAGGCGTGATCAACGCTCAAGTGAACCTCGCCACCCAGAAGGCGGCTATCCAGGTCGAAGCAGGTACCACGACCACTAGCCTACTCAACGACATTGCAACAGCGGGCTATCAACCTGTGGTGGAAAGTCTCGACATTCCCATCACCGGCATGAGTTGTGGATCGTGTGTCTCTCGGATAGGGCGAACGCTAACGAAGCTGCCCGGCATGGTGGAAGTGAGTGTTAACCTTGCTACCCAGAAGGCCTTCGTTCGCGTCCTGCCGGGAGCCGTTTCGTTAACGCGTATTCAGCATGCCATCCGCGAGGCAGGCTATGAACCTCAGGATACCGATACGCCGCCACCAACGGACAGCGAGGACTGGGAGAGAGCCGAGCTTCGCCGCCGAGTCGTGCTCGCGGCAATATTTACGATTCCGGTAGTCATCATCGCCATGGGAAAAATGATTCCCGCTTTTGACACGCTGTTAACGAGTCTAATGCCGCATCGCGGCTGGATGGGCGTCGAGTGGTTATTGGCTACACCGGTGCAGTTTTATGCAGGTGCACGCTTCTATCGTGCCGGCTTCGCCGAACTCCGGCATTTTAATCCAGGCATGAACAGCCTCGTTATGATCGGATCGAGCGCTGCCTATTTTTATTCGGTCGCCGCCCTGCTGGTGCCCCCGCTCTTTCCCGTCGGAACCGCCGTGAGCTATTTCGAAGCGGCGGCGGTGATCGTGACGCTAATCCTGCTCGGTCGTTATTTTGAACACATTGCCAAGGGCCGCACCTCCGAGGCGATCAAGAAGCTTCTGCAATTACAGGCGAAAACTGCCCGCGTCATACGCGAGGATGAAACCGTCGAGCTGCCTATCGACGCCGTCGTCACAGGCGATCGTATTTTGGTTCGCCCAGGGGAGCGTGTTCCAGTCGATGGCATCGTCGAGGAGGGTCACTCTTACGTTGATGAGTCGATGATCAGCGGTGAGCCCGTGCCGGTCGCCAAACAGAAAGATTCCGAAGTCGTCGGTGGCGCTATCAACAACAACGGTGCACTTACCTTTCGGGCCACGCGAGTCGGTGCCGACACTGTCTTGTCGCAGATCGTCAAGATGGTGGAAACGGCCCAAGCGGAGAAGCCCCCCATCCAGCAGTTGGCCGACAAGGTTGCTGGTGTATTTGTTCCCGTGGTCATCGCTATCGCCACGATGACCTTTGCACTCTGGTTCGCTTTCGGACCGGCGCCGTCTTTGTCGTTTGCTTTCGTCACTACCGTTAGCGTACTGCTAATTGCCTGCCCCTGTGCGATGGGCCTAGCCACCCCAACGGCCATCATGGTCAGTACCGGGAAAGGGGCCGAGATGGGAGTGCTATTTCGTAAAGGGGCGGCGCTTGAGACGCTGGCCAAAATGAATACGGTGGTGCTGGACAAGACCGGCACTTTGACCCAGGCGCGCCCCGAGCTGACCGACTTCGAAGCGATCAACGGCCATGAGAACGAGGTGCTGCGACTGGTCGCGGCGGTGGAAGCTCAAAGCGAGCACCCCATCGCCGAGGCTATTGTACAGGGCGCCAAGGCCCGCGGGCTGGAATTACCCTCGGTCAGTCGCTTTAGTGCCGAGCCTGGCTACGGCATTGAAGCCGAGGTCGACGGCCACTTGGTACATGTGGGAGCTGATCGTTACATGCTTCGGCTGGAAATCGAGCTCGGCCAGGCAGAAACACGCGCCAAGGTGTTGGCCGAGAACGCCAAGAGCCCGCTCTATGCCGCGGTAGACGGCCAGCTTGCTGCAGTCATCGCGGTGGCGGATCCACTTAAGGAGGGCTCTGCCGAGGCCATCGCAGCACTCAAAGCGCAAGGGCTGGAAGTGGCCATGCTCACCGGCGATAACCGTGCCACTGCCGATGCTATCGCCCGACAGGTTGGCATCCAGCAGATTCTCGCCGAGGTACTGCCCGACCAGAAAGCGGCAGAGATCCGGCGTCTCCAGGCGGAGGGCAAGCGCGTCGCTTTTGTGGGGGACGGGATCAATGATGCGCCCGCTTTGGCCCAGGCCGACGTGGGCATTGCGATCGGCACTGGCACCGATATTGCCATCGAGTCCGGCGATGTGGTGCTGATGAGTGGCGATTTGCGAGGCATCGTCAATGCCACGGCGCTCTCCAAGCGTACCCACCGGACCATTATCGGCAATTTCGTTTGGGCCTATGGCTACAACGTAGCGTTGATCCCCGTGGCGGCGGGCGTGCTCTATCCGTTCATCGGCGTATTGCTCAGCCCCATGCTGGCGGCGGCTGCCATGAGTGTTTCCAGTGTCTTTGTACTGACTAACTCGTTGCGGCTACGCCGTTTCACGCCAGATCCCGGCAATGCCACACCACGTCCAAACGAGGCTGTTCATCGCGCCTAAACCAACACCGTAGTGTTAAAGAGGAATTCAAAATGATGGGAAGTGATAGTTGCATGTGGGGTATGGCGGGGATGGGCCTAATAGCGATCTTGTTGATTATTGCACTGGGGCTTGGTGTTGCTGCGCTTATCAAGTACCTGTTTTTTAATAAGAAGCACTAAAACCAGCCAGTAAATGTGATCGACCTAATCCCTTGGAAAAACAGTAATTGATAAAGAGAGCATTCATGAGGCATATCCTACATTCTACTTATTACCTAGCCGCTGCAGGTCTGTTAGGTCTTATTACGTTGCCTGCGTTGGCGCAGGAAGCAGGAACCGATGCCAATGAGAGTCATCAGGCCGGCATTGCCGCTAATACTGAGTCTCCCTTGCCCAAGACGATTACCGTGTTGGTGGATCAAGGGTTCACATTCCATGGCATCTTCGAAGCGCCTGACGACCTCCAAGGCTATGCCTTGTCTTACGATAATGAGCCTATGGCGGCTTATATCTCCTTCTCTTCCGACTATGCCGTCATTGGTACGTTAATCGACCCTCAGGGTAATGCCGTCATGGAAAGCCAGCTTCAGGCTCTGGTGCTGGAACCCATGCGGGAAGCTACCTGGAGTGCGTTTGAAAACACACGTTTTATCTCGGAGGGGAATGATGATGCATCACATGTTGTGTACACACTAACAGACCCCAACTGCCCTTACTGCAACGCACTCTGGAAGAATTCACGTCCGCTAATCGAGCAAGGCGTGCTACAGCTTCGCCACGTGCTGGTTGGTGTGCTATCAGAGGACAGCCTTCGCAAAGCTGCTGCAATCCTTGAATTCCACGATCCGGTTAGCGCTCTCGAAACTCATGAATTGGAATTTCGCAATGGCGGCATAAGGCCGGTGGAGCCGTCGGAGGAGAGCCAAGCGCTTCTCAGAAAGCATGCCCAGATCATGCGTGAGGCCGGCGCTACGGGGACGCCGACCAGCGACTACCGTGATGAAGCCGGGAAAGTGCAGCGTATCAGTGGTGCAGTGTCGACCGACCAGCTTCGCGAAATCTTAGGTGTTGAATGATACACCATCACGGTACAGGGCTGAGATGACGTGTCTCCCCACTCCCACCACTGAGATGAACATGGCAACCAAGCTTAGCGTAAAGCAAAAGCTCTTTTTGGGGCTCACTCTATTGATGGGCTTGGCGGCCCTCTATTGGATCCTGATGGAAACCGGCGCCTTGTCGGTCGTGACCGACAAGCAGGCCTTGCGTGAGTGGGTGGATAGGCTGGGCGTCTGGGGGCCATTTGGCTATCATCTTTATGATGATGGCTGCCATTGTCATGAGCCCGATCCCCAGTGGTCCGATTGCGATGGTGGCTGGTGCGCTTTACGGCCCAGCTTGGGGGACGGCCTATGTCGTTATCGGTGACGAAGCCGGTGCTCTGCTCGCTTTCTGCATTGCTCGTTTTCTCGGCTATGAAGTGATGCAACGCTGGCCCCGTACACGGCCTATCCTCAATTGGCTGGGAAAGGAGCGCTCTCAAACCGGCTTGATGCTCATCGTTTTTGCATCCCGATTGGTGCCCTTCATTTCGTTTGATTCCATCAGCTATGCGGCAGGTATTACGCCCCTGTCCTTCTGGCGCTTTTTGATCGCCACATTGGCCGGCGTAATCCCCACGGCGTATCTGATCGTCAAGTTCGGCGAAGTGCTAATTACCGCCGACTCCCGTGGTCTCATGATCGCGCTGGTCCTCATCAGTGGCATCACATTGCTGCCGCTGCGGGCGAAACGCCTATGGGCTCGAAAGCCATGACCGATGCAACCTAGTGCTCCAAATCAACTTCCGTAAGCACTAACAATGCTCAGCAGGCACTTACCCGCTACTACCTGTGAGACGTATACGTGAAATCTCGGACATTGCTATTTTTACCCCTATTGGGCTTTTTTGGTTTGAGCTTTTTCTTTTATCAGGGCTTATCAATGGATCCTAGCGCCAGAGATTCCCCCTTGTTAGCTCAGCCGTTTCCGGCCTTCAACCTGACGACGCTGGAAGACCCCTCAAGGGTCGTTGATGACTCTCTTTTTAAAGATAAGGTGACATTGGTCAATGTTTGGGGAGAGTGGTGCCCCACTTGCAAGCATGAAATGCCGCAGTTATTGGACTTAGCCGCGCGAGGCGTTCGCTTGGTTGGCATCAACTACAAGGATACCCAGGCAAAGGGACTCGAGTTTCTTGACGAGTTTGGGAATCCTTTTGAAGTCAATATTTTTGATCCAGAGGGTAACCTAGGTTTTGAGCTAGGTGTTTATGGCGCACCCGAAAGCTATCTGGTCGATACCGAGGGCACTATTCGTTACAAACATACAGGTTACATAACTTCTGAAGATGTTGAACGAGTCATCCAGGAAGTCGAGAAGTGGAAACGATAAAACGGCTCTTAAGACGCAATAATTTTTGTTGATGACTCCAACAGTAACGATTGATTAAGGAAGATATATGCTGCAATACCCTCAAATCGACCCGATCGCCATCGCCATAGGCCCTCTTCAGATTCACTGGTATGGCTTAATGTATGTAATCGGGCTAGTGGCAGCTTGGTGGTTGGGTCGGCGTCGCGCCTACCGACTCGGCCTAAGCCACGATGATATAGGCGACCTGATCTTCTACGCCGCCATCGGCATCATCGTTGGCGGCCGCCTTGGCTATGCATTGTTTTACGGGCTCGAACAACTGCAAGCCAACCCCCTTTGGTTACTAAAAATCTGGGAAGGAGGCATGAGCTTTCATGGCGGTCTTGCCGGTGTGTTAGTGGCTGCCCGGCTGTTTGCTCGCAAACATCAACTGGCTTTTATTCAACTGACCGACTTCATTGCTCCGTTAGTCCCCATCGGCCTGGGAGCGGGTCGCCTCGGGAACTTCATCAATCACGAGTTACCGGGGAGAGTTAGTGATGTACCTTGGGCAGTGGTGTTTCCATCCATGATGGAGCTGGGCCCAGAGCCACGGCATCCTTCGGCTCTCTACGAGTTTGCCCTTGAAGGTGTCGTGTTGTTTGCCGTGCTGTGGTGGCTATCGCGCCGACCACGTCAGCGGGGCCTCATCTCTGGGCTGTTCCTGCTTCTGTATGGAGCCTTCCGTTTCATCGTAGAGTTCGTGCGCCTCCCCGACCCTCAGTTGGGATTCATCGCTTTTGGCTGGTTAACCATGGGGCAGCTACTGACACTACCAATGATCGTCGCGGGCTTTGCTCTGGTCGCTTGGTCCAGAGGTCAGCCAATGGATAAGCCAAAGGCGGCGTTAAACTCATGAAACAAGTCTTCGCTTTTCTAACGGTGGCACTCTTTATAGTCACCCCGGTAGCGGCACGTGAAGAGATGTTTGAGGTTGGTGACAAAAGTTCCCCCTTTAACCGTTCGCCCCAACGTGACTTTCTACCGGCTAAAGAAGCCTTCCGAACCACCGCCTGGCGAGACGATGATCGAGTTTATATCGGCTTCACCGCCGCCGAAAATTACTACCTTCACCGGCATCAGTTCGCGATTGAGAGTCTCTCTCAAGATATCAATTTCGGTGAGTTGGCTTTGCCTCCTGGCGAGCCAATGTCGCACGCGTCTTTAGGGAACATTAACGTTTTCTACGATCAGGTGTTGGTGAGTGCGCCCATAGAGGCGAGCGACACCGTTACCGGGCCGCTGGCCATCATGGTGACCTTTCAGGGCTGTTCCGACCAAGGACTCTGCTATCCACCCGAACAGGTCGAAATCGTATCACCGTACGGTTCGCCTCCGGCGGCCTTCACCATCAGCCCCTCCCGTGATACGGGGGGTAGCTCCAAAGGTGCCCCGTAAATGAATCCCGCCGACATGAGCCTGCCGCCGCTGGCGGCGGCCTTCGTCTTCGGCTTGCTGGGAGGCGCGCACTGTATCGGCATGTGTGGCCGCATCATGAGTGCCCTGACCTTTGCTGTGCCCCCCAGCATGCGACAGCCGAGGCGTTTAGCAGGTCTGTTGCTCGGCTAGAATTTAGGTCGTATCAGCAGCTACATGATCGCTGGTGCCTTGGTGGCCCTGCTCGGTTCCGTGCTCAACCATGCACTGGACAGCTTCGCCCTGGTGTTGCGTATCCTGGCGGCGGTCATGTTGATACTAATGGCACTGTATATCGCCAACTGGTGGAAGGGCTTGCTACGTATCGAGGCGCTGGGGCGCGTCCTGTGGCGCCGCATCGAACCAATAGGCCGTCGCTTGATGCCTGTTGTAAAAGTACCCCAAGCATTCGCACTTGGCTCGCTATGGGGCTGGATGCCCTGTGGGCTAATCTATTCGATGCTGGCCTGGAGTCTTGCTGTAGCCGAGCCATTGCGTGCCGCCGCGATGATGGGGGCCCTTTGGGCTCGGCACCTTGCCTGCCGTCCTAGCGACCGGAGTGGCAGCGCGCCGTGTCTCAATATGGATACGTAGCCCCGCGACTCGTACGCTAGCAGCGCTGCTGATTATTACGTTTGCCGTCTGGCAACTCTGGCATCTGCAATCCATGATAGGGATGATGGATACGCACAGTGCCACGACTTCGCCGCATCACTAATGATTACTTCGCGAATCATTAGCCTCGAAAACTAATTTACCTGTCCCAAGCGATTCGATTAGTTCCTTCATACTGAAGATTTCAGTCATCTTGTCTTGGTTCATGTTATCTAACCATCGCTCTATCACCTGGAGTTCTTGGGTCCGCAAGTTCAGACGTCGCCTTTGAGTGTCGAGTGGTACTGGTTCATTAAACTCTAGGTGCCTTGATCCGCCCAAGATAATATTTGTTTGATCTCTGGAAGACTAACGCCCAGCGAACGCAGGCAGTCGATAAAACGTAGGCGCCCCAAGGACTCTATATCGTAGAGTTGATAACCGTTGCGCGGGTCGCGGTGCGGTTGCAACAACCCTTCCCTTGTATAGTGACGTACTGTTTCTGCCGTTACCCCTCCCGTCTGAGCCAGCTCGGGCACTCGCTTTGGCTTACCCTCATTTGTTTACTCGTAGCCAGCTGTAGTGGTTCAATAAAACCGGACACCAA
>NZ_MWVI01000078.1 GCF_002087295.1 Vreelandella lionensis
TGCGATGCACGCCAAACACGTCACACAGTTTTTTTACCGGGTAGCTCGTCTTGAGTTTCTCGATTAGCGAGAAGTGTTCAGGGAGTCCGACATCAAGAGAGCGGTAGCCTTTTTTAGGATGTCTTTTTCCATCTCAATGTCACGGATGCGCTTTTCAAGCTCGCGAATCCTGAGCTGATCGGGTGTCATGGGCGTTGCTTTAGGGCTTTGGCCATCACGCTCTTGGCGTAACTGACGAACCCATTTATCCATGCTCGAATACCCCACATTCATTGCTTCTGCCGCTTCACGAACCGTGTAGTTTTGATCAACGACTAGCTGTGCTGCTTCGAGCCGGAATTCAGGGCTAAAGTTACGTTTTGGTCTTGTTGCCATGCTGCCACCTAGTGATGTCTTGGTGCATATTAGCACCTCTAATTAGGTGGCCAAATTCACTATGCCACTACAAAAGGGGCGGATATGGCACACTTTTCCCTCAGCAAAGAAGCTCTCGCCATTAGGAAACTCGAGAGTGACTCCGGGTATCTCCTGACCCACGCCAATCGCAATACTCTCTGCTAGGTCGATATCGACCATGCAGCCACCTACCGATAAATTGCGTAGCCGGCCTGGCACGCTGAGTTCATGAAGATAGATCTCAAGACTAACGCGTACATGCATACCCAGAACAAAAGGAATACGGACCGCCCCGCGTTGCTCGCTCACAAAAACCGACTCTGGGAGCTGGCACTCTAGGTGATAAAGTGTGCTGTCAGTTTTTAGTAGCTTAGCGGCGACATTGCTGAGGCTGTAAGTCTCACGCTCCATGGCTTGGGAGCCTTTCAACGCTTCCAGATCGAAGCTGACGCCGCCATTAGTGAGATAACGCTCAATATCACTATCGGCATACTCTACTTCTAGAACCAAGCGGCCAGTGTCTAAGTCAAGCTCGTGAACGACTGCCTTTAGAGGATAAGCCATATCCTTGGCGTACAGAGAAACCACATGTTTGTGCTGGAGCAGCGCCCGAATCACGGCCGCGGAGGGGTTTGAGTAGAGGGCGGGATGGGTCATGATAGGCACCTGCGTATACGATAGTATGTTTTGTTGGCCTAGAATATGTAGACCTTGACCTATCTACAGACATCATGCTCCTGATGTGAGAGGGAGGCTGTTAGTTAGATTGAACAGCGTTTCTTCCATCCTTTTGATAAGTAAGAGGTAAGTCTCTTGGGCTTTTATGCTGAGAAAACCAGCACCTCACTTTCTGCAAGTAAGTACCGCTACTGCTCCTCAATTAGTGTCCCTAACACCATTATCGGACATTGGTAAAAAAATGGTAGCAACTCGTCTTCAACGCAAGCCACGAT
>NZ_MWVI01000079.1 GCF_002087295.1 Vreelandella lionensis
AGGCCACCGAGCGTATCGGTGGCCTTTGTTTTGCGTGCTGAACCCGTGAGCGGGTCGTTACTCAACGACGCTGGTCGAAATCTCCAGGCCGCCAGTCAGCGTTAAGCGTAGCGCGCGCCGCGGGGTAGCTCGCCGACTCCGGCAGGCGTGCCGGTCAAAATCACATCGCCTGGCTCCAGGGTGAAGTGACGGCTCATTTCTGCCACCAGCGTGGGAATAGCAAAAATCATATCCGCGCCTTCGCCGTGCTGGCGCTCTTCACCGTCGATTTCTAGGGTGAAGGTCAGCGCGTTCCAGTTAGGCACGCGGCTCACCGGCAAGAAAGGCGACAGCGGGCAGGCGCCATCAAAGGCCTTGGCGATTTCCCAAGGGTGGCCTTTCTCTTTTAACTTGGTTTGCACATCGCGCAGGGTTAAATCCATCGCAAGGCCAATGCCTGCAATGGCACGCTCGGCTTCATCTTGCGTGGCGTGGGTGAGGGTCTCCCCCACCAGTAGCGCCAGCTCGACTTCATAATGAACATCGCCTCGCGAAAATGGCGGGTCGAAGAGGCTTGGTTAAGTCCACCACGCTAGTGGCGGGCTTGATGAACAGCAGCGGCTCACTGGGAACCGGGTTATCCAGCTCTTTGGCGTGGTCGGCATAATTGCGGCCGACGCAGACGACTTTGCCCAGCGCGTGGGGAAACTCCTGGCCATCGGTAAACTGTGGAACAAAACGCATGGCGGGTCTTCTCCTTCTCATTATGCGTGCCGCATTCGCAACGACAGGCGCATTAGTCTACCCCAGCTATGCGTATGTTCCACAGTACCACCACCGCTTTTCCAAGGCGCAGGCCAGCCCCCCCCCGTTTACGCGCCTGGATTCCAGCGCTCATCTGGACCGTGGGCCAAGAACGGCGGGCGCTGCTTGGGAGCGGCAAATGGCTCTACACAGCGGGTATCAGGCCGGTTAAACACGAAAAACACGTTACTACGCGGATCCGGCGAGAGGTTGGCGTTAGACGCGTGCAGCGTGTTGCGTCAAACAGCAGCAGGCCGCCCGCTTTACCTTTAGGTGCATCAATCCCATATTTACCGACCAAATGGGTCAGTGCCTCTGGGCTTGGTACGCCTATCTCTTGGGCTTTCAACGAGCTTTTATGGTTATCCTCTGGCGTTTCCCCTAAGCAGGGCACAAATTCCATGTGCGAACCGGGGGATCAGCATCAGTGGGCCGTTAAACTCGTGGTTATCGGTCAAGATCAGCGATGCACTCACCGCATGCATATTGGGCATGCCATCTTCCGCGTGCCAGGTTTCAAAATCCGAGTGCCAGTTAAATCCTTTACCCGCAAACCCCGGCTTGTAGTTAATACGCGACTGGTGCACGTAAGGGTCATCGCCAATAATTTGCCGTGCCGCACCGGCTAAGCGCTCATCGGTGGCAAGCGCGCCCAACCGTTCGGAGAGCTTATGAACCGCAAACAGCGAACGAATCTCATGGCTTTGCGGCTCCGTAACGCTGAAGTCCTGGTCACGGTAGGCATCATTGCTCATCAGCTCGTTCATCTCCTGGCATAGCGATTCCAACTCTTCACCACTAATCAGGTTGGGGATAAACAGATACCCATTGCGCTCAAACTCGTCCAACTGCGCCTGGGTAAGCGGCCCCGGCAGTTGACGCCCTTTCACTACCCCATCACGGCGGGGCTGAGTCAGGGATTTGGGCGCTTGGGCAAGACGCGTTGGGTAACCATCCGCTACCTTTGCGTTCCCCGTCGAGGGCATATCGGCCATTTCGCTATACTGCTTATGGGCCGTTACGTTATTAAGAGGTGTATTGCTGACTGTCATCTAATCCACTCCTTGTATGATTAAACTTCAGTTAAAACGTGTCTCATTTAGAAACACAGCGCAGTAGGTAGGGTAGCTAATACCCTTGCGCTTGCAACCTAAGATGTCTCCTTTCATAACGTGGGTTATGACATTTATTCAAATGTCATACTATACGCCTAAAAAGTAGCAATGAAAAACCACTTATAAAATATAGCTATGCTGAATAAGCTTAATATTTGATAGCACTTATGGCGGCATTTTATTAACACAACCGCCAGACCTAAAAAAACCAGAACAGCCTCTTCAAGCACCGCTCTGGTTATTTTAGCGATAAAGTTGCTAACCAAGGCATAGATGCCCGTATATAAAATCGCTGTCAAACCCGGTGTTACGCGTCATTTCTTCTGATTGCAATAACTTGATACTACTGCGGGTTTTACGAATTAACTTTTTCTGTTCCAGCGCTGTCATACAGCGGCTTACGTGGACACTTGTCATACCTAATAGCTCACCCACGACATCTTGAGTAACAGGGAATGCAAATACATTACTATCCAACAGTCCTTTAAAATTAAAACGGGCATAAACTTCTAACAGGAAATGCGCAACGCGTTCTTCAGAACGATGATGAGTACAGCTTCTTAACCGTTCGATGGTAATATTGTCATTTACCATAACATAAGAAGTAATCGCCTTTCTTATTTCCTCATTGGTTTTAAAAAGCTCATGCAAGTCATCAACAGATACTTTTTCAAGTTTACAATTAGTTAAAGAAAGAATAACTATATCATGACTTTCAAAAAAGCTTTCTCGCATACCAATAATATCGCCAGGCATAAAGACGTTACATATATCTTGTCCTCTGGTGCTGGTCGCGTGGGAAAGGCTCGCCCATCCCTCTTTAACTACGAAGATATCGGCGCGACCTTCACATAACGAGAACACCTTTTGGTTGCGTCGAAGCTCTACGGGCTTATGCCGGATGTTAGCCAACGCCTCTCGGGCATCGGCTCCCAGCTCGCCATAAAGGCCTAATACTTCACTTATTCCTATACAAGAGCTATCACTACTTAAGCCGCCGTGTACACCTTTGCGATTTCTATCTTCCACTTGTTTGCACTCTTCTGCAGTAACCTTATTCATCTCTACACTCCTTTGTAGTTAGACAAAAGCTATACTCACCAGGAATTTTTTATAATGCCGATATATATAAAGGAAGATAACGCGACAAAAATATAGACAAATATAAATAACTAAACAAGATGGTTTTATAAACCACGCTAACAAAAGTCAAAAAACCATTGATTATTAACATTTGTTAATTTTTTCGACCTCCTCAGAAAATGCAACCATACCTTTCAGCCTATATCAAACTAGCTTTCATAACAAAAGCAAAAACAAAAATACTTACCGATACATTCATTTCTGAATCTAACTCACTAATAGTGTTACATAAATTAATTATCTCCCTTTCAAACTTATTCGACCTGGAAAAGAGAAAAGGCTTTTCATACGCTCAAGGGTGGGCAATAGGGACAATTCGCCTAATCAACCACTAATGGAGTAGCGCATGAAACGCAACGTTTTTGTTATTGCTTTAGAAGATAAGCAAAAAACCGCCATGCAAACACTAAGAGAGAGAAAGGACTTAGAAATTCATGGTTTATTAGATGTGGACACAGCAGTTGAAGCAGACAAAGTGTCTTTTAATCAGCTACTTTCATCAGCCAAAGAGCAACTTATTGTGTTCCCTGGCACTATCGATGCGATTATCGCTCAGTGGGACTTTCCTACTAGCGTTATCGTGCCTATTCTTTGCCAGCACTACCACCTTCCCTCACCTTCTATTACGAGTGTTTTAAAGTGTGAGCATAAATATTGGAGCCGCCTTGAGCAGCAAAAGGTAGTTCCTGATGTGGTGCCCAACTTTTGCGGCATTGATCCTTTCGCTGATAACCCACTGTCACAGGTAACGCTCGACTACCCGTTTTGGCTCAAACCGGTGAAGGCCTTCTCTTCCCATTTGGGGTTTAAAATCGAGAACCAGCCCCAGTTCGAGCAGGCCATGGAGGAAATACGCGCGGGGATTCGCCAACTAGGCGACGCCTTTAATGAAGCCCTTGCTTACATAGACCTGAATCCGTGAAGCCGGCGCC
>NZ_MWVI01000080.1 GCF_002087295.1 Vreelandella lionensis
AAGGGTATACGGATTTAATGGTTGATGGGGCACCTTCACCCCATCAATCTGATACCACCCTCAGATGGTTGATAGATCGACTCCGTAGTTGAGTTCCTCTGCGAAGTCCGGCAGTCCGTAACCGATGGTTTTCTTGTAGAAAGGAGAGACCTTCGCAGTCGGTGCCTTCTTCTTGTGCTTCGTGGTGTAGAGCATTCGTGCCCGCATCACCTCGAAGGAGTAACCGCGCCCTTCACGGTTCTTGTCCTTGGCCAGTCGGTTGATGGACTCCGTGTAAGCGTTGGTGACGGGCATGTCCGTCTCGAAGTAGGTCATGGTCTCTTCGCGCCAGTTTCCCACTGCCCTGACCAGATCGCTCCAGACTTCCTTTTGGCCCTTCGGGATGGTGGCTATCCACTCGTCCAGGGCGGCTTCTGCCTGGAGCCGTGTGGTGGCGTCCCAAATGCCGTAGAAGCGCTCCTTGTGCTCGTAGGCGGCCAGCAGTTGCGGGAACGCGCCTGTCCAGGTCTCCATGATGAGGCGCTCCCGGTCTGAGACTTCGTGAGCGCGTTTCAGCAGGATTTTCCGGTCTCCCTTGAGAGTCCGGCTCTGGGACGGTTTCAGCTCCTTTCTGAGGCCCTTGCGCACTCTCTCTAGGGCATCGTTGGCCATGCGCACCACATGGAACTTATCGACCACGATACGGGCCTGGGGCAGCACAGCCTTGACCGCTGCCCGGTAGGGGTTCCACATGTCCATGCTGACGATCTCGACCTTCTGCCGGTCTTTCAGCTTCATCAGGTAGTTGGTCACCACGTCCTGGCGGCGGGTGGCCAGCAGGTCGAGCAGGGTTCGCTCCTCAATGTTGGTCAGAATGCAGCGGTAGCGCTTGTTCAGGTATAGCTCGTCAATGCCCAGGATGCGGGGCGTCTCGAAGCGGTGCCAGCGCCCCAGGAACTCGGCGCGGGCGTTGAAGATGTCGCGCACCGTCTTCTCGTCCAGGCCGGTCTGTGCCGCCACAAAGGTGTAGGGGTGGTTGAAGGATTCCTTCTCCACGTACTCATGCAGCCGCAGTGTCATACGGAATCCGTCCACCATCTCCGGTAGCTGGGGCCTGAATGTTGTCTTGCAGGCCCGGCAGGTGTATCGGCGGCGGACCACCCAGAGAGTGACCCGCTTGCCGTGGATGGGCAGATCACGATAGGGAACGTCACGCTTGCCGAACCGTACGAACTCACCCTGCACGCCGCATTCCTCGCAGGCGATGGGATCGGGCACGTCCACCTGGAAGTGCATTTCGTCGTCGGTTGATTTGCAGCCCAGTACTTGGTATTGCGGCAGGTGAAGGATGTTGTCGGGAAGTTCGGTCATGGTGTTGTATAGGCGTAGGTGTCAGTCAGATCCATCCGGCTCGGCATTGG
>NZ_MWVI01000081.1 GCF_002087295.1 Vreelandella lionensis
AACCTCGCCCCGGCGGATCTCCCCAAAGAGATCTAGTGTGATTTAGTTATCGTTGTTATCTGCCGCTAAAAGTAAATGAATTCGTTCAACTTCGCTCATTGAGGCTTTCTGTAAGGCTTTCCAGCTATCCGGTGGGTTGCCACTGCTGAGCATTTTCTGAAAGACAGAGTAAGTATCATGCTTACTGCCATAAGCGCGTTTTGTAGCGTCATCATTGACCCATGCATAAATAATGATTTTGCTCGCAGCATCGTAGCGAAAGAACAGCCGGTACTGCTGGTAGAACTTTGCTCGTTGCCAATGAGTGTGTTCTGTGCCAAGCGTGTTCCCTTGGCGGTATTGAGTGCCTGATGGATCCTGCGGAATATCATTCAAGGCCAGCTTCATGATCGCTGCTAGGCGCTTGGTGGCCGCCTTGTTGCGATAACCGGCAGGATCTTTCGATTGAAGATGTCTCACCTTCAAGGTGAGTGCTTCGACTTGTTCCAAGAACAACGGATGGGCATAAATCGTCCATCCATTAACCTCCAGAGGCTTCATTCGTCGTCATCATCCTCTTCCAGCGCCTCTTCGAGGTCTACCTCAATACCTGCGGTAAGCCCTTTGGCCTCGGCAAAGCTACTGGCAGTCACCGGGCGAATATTTTCCGGATGCGCCAGAAGATCGCGCTCTAGAAAATTGAGGAAGTTGACCATCACAGGGTCGTGCTTGGCCTCATCACTCGCCCGGGTAAGCACCACTTCTCCATCAGGACGAACGGTATAATGGATACGGTCTCGGCGCTTCAGCTTTAGCGCCCGGCGAATCGATGCCGGAACAGTCGTTTGATAGCGATCCGTCAGAGTTGAGTCGTCTTCGATAAGCGTGCTCACTGTCGCTCTCCGCTTGATAGCAATGCAAAGGTAATGCATACAAAGTTAATGCAAGCGCATTACCTCGTCAAGCCGTCTCCGCTACTTGAACCAGTTGCTTAAGCGCTACCAAAGCCTTCTTAATTACGTTAGGTTAAATACTTAAGCTAATGTAGCTTTATCCTACATTGGAGTAAGTGACAACAGCAGAGGAAAGGCGATGGCGCTAGCCATTGTCGCCACGCGGGCAGGCGTG
>NZ_MWVI01000082.1 GCF_002087295.1 Vreelandella lionensis
TGGCCATCGGATGGATGGCCCCAGTCATCAAGCGACGACTGGCCGTGGAGGGCGCTCCAAGCGGTAGACACGACGCAGGGGAAAAGCGCGTCGTTCGCCTAGCCGCATGGCATGACGAACGTTTGGTGCGATGGCAATGTTCGCCCCCAAGCGATCCGCTTGTTCGTGGAAGTGACTGCCGCTCTCATGAGAGAGGTGTCGACCGTCATCGTGTTCATGCCCATGGGTATGCCCATGGCCCTTCTGAACACTCTCATGGTGAGATGACTCAACGCCAACCATGCTCATTGCGCCATGCGCACTCGCTTCGCCCATACTGGTAAGCACCAGGCTAGGCAAAAACAGCAGTAGAAGGGTCAGATAGCCAAGACGGTGGCGCAGCCGATTGAGCATTTAGAGCAACCAAGACAAAAATTGACGATAAAAAATGTAGATAACAATTTGCTTACGCTGTAGATCCGCATAGCACCAATAGATTATCATCCCCTCCAGGGGGATAGGAATAGAATAAGGAAATGAAAATGACAGTACATACACCCAGTCACATCCCGATATCATCAAGCGCTTAAACCGGGCTCGGGGACACCTTTCGAGCGTGACGCAGATGATAGAGGATGGTCGCCACTGTCTAGACATTGCCCAGCAGCTTCATGCGGTTGAGAAAGCTATTCAACAGGCCAAACGTGCCTTGGTTTTAGATCATATCGATCACTGCCTAGAAGATGCCTTGGGCTCTCAGGATCAAACGCAGCGGGCGCGGACTGAAGAGTTCAAGGCCATTGCCCGCTACCTGTAAATGCATCTAAGCTCCCCTCACTTGAGGAACGCTCTATGCTCGATGTACTCGCCCATCGCGTCTATCGCCATCTCTTTTTCGCTCAGGTCATTGCACTGATTGGCACCGGTCTGACCACCGTTGCCCTAGCGTTACTGGCTCATGATCTTGCTGGGGGGCAGGCGGGTGTCGTACTAGGCACAGCGCTGGCGATTAAGATGGTCGCCTGCGTGGGCATTGCTCCACTGGTGGGTGCTTACGCCTCACGCCTACCTCGACGCACGTTGTTGGTTAGCCTCGACTTGCTGCGAGCAGCCGTGGTTTGCGCACTGCCTTTTGTTACCGAAGTGTGGCAAATCTATGTGCTGATCTTTCTACTCAATGCTTGCTCAGCAGGCTTCACTCCCGTTTTCCAGGCGACAATACCGGACATCCTAGAAGACGAAGAGCAATACACACGAGCATTATCCCTGTCACGCCTTGCCTACGATTTAGAGAATCTTCTTAGCCCGATGGTGGCCGCGGCATTGCTGATGGCGATGAGCTTTGATGTCCTGTTTGTACTCAACGCCCTGGCGTTCGTGATCTCTGCCTCACTGGTTATATCGGTGATGTTACCTGAGCCACACCCACTAGAGGAAATTCCCGGTGTTTGGCGTCGCGTTTCTCACGGCATACGGATTTATCTAAAAACACCTCGCCTTCGCGGTCTGTTGGCGTTGAACTTGGCGGTATCAGCCGCCGGAGCGATGCAGATCGTCAATACGGTAGTGCTTGTTCGCTCTATGTTGGGGCTTGGCGAGAAAGAAGTAGCTTTGGCCTTTGCGGCCGCAGGTGGGGGCTCCATGCTGGTGGCCGTACTGCTACCTAAGGTACTGGATCGATTGCCTGAACGACCAGTCATGCTGTTGGGTGGCGTTATCATGGCGCTCAGTCTCTACTTGGGCTGGCTAGGCCCATCGTTTGCGGGACTTGTCGGGCTATGGTTGCTACTGGGTGCAGGCGCTTCGATGGTCATGACCCCTACAGGGCGCTTGCTCAAGCGTTCGTGCCAGACGGAGGATCGTCCAGCGCTATTTGTGCCCAATTCTCGTTGTCACACTGTTGCTGGTTGATCACCTATCCGTTGGCAGGCTGGCTGGGGATAAACCTGGGTCTGACGGGAACGTTCGCTTTGCTCGGGACAGTAGCTTTAACGGCGACAGGGCTTGCGATGCTTACTTGGCCTCGTCGAGACTCAAGAGAGATTGCGCATGAGCACTCGCCTATACGTCATAGCCATCTTCACTATCACGATGAACACCATCAACACGAGCATTAAGGGTGGGAGGGGCCGGAACCTCATAGCCATCCCCACCATCATCCCAGAAATGTGCATCGGCACATATTTGTCATTGATAACCACCATACACGATGGCCTTCGTGACACAATAAGGCTGACAAGTTAATAGATGCATATTAGGTTAAATCACTACGGGTGATGCCTACTTTACTGAAGGCATTCACCCCAGAAGCTTCGCAGGGAACATTTTCCTTCTTGGGCTTAAGGTGCTTGAACGTATCGGCGATCCCTGGGCAGTGGCCAGCCAATTACTCAGCTATCTTGCTGCTGGTGTGGTGTTACCCCCACGTCACACTGACCACTAGACCGTTGGGCGTGCGATTACTAAGCGTAAGGCGTGCGTTTTGGCGCTGGGCCAACTCCGAGACAATCGATAAACCCAATCCACTGCCGGTGGTGCCCTGGCCAGAAGCGCCTAAAGCGCTCAGTGACGTTATCCAAAAGTGCCTCGGGGAGTCCGGAGGACGAGCAAACGCACATCAGCGACTTACACATTTGGTCGATTGGCCCCAATATCCACGCGGCGATTGTCGCGCTCGTCTCACACAGCCCAGAATCGCCTGATATTTACCTGCAGCGCATTCAAGCTCGATGCCCGTCGTTAGTACACATTACAGTCGAACCCCAGCTGTCTCACTGATCCAAAGAAAACTGACAACGGGATGAGTTAACCCTTTGAGCGATGTGAGCCAAAACATGAAGGCTAAGATTGAGGAGTAGCCCGTTCGAATTATGGCGTTGCGGCAGGTCTTTTGTCGGGTCGGCGACATCAATTTGATCGGCACCTATCTGAGCAACAATCCGGTCGAGTCGTTGCACGATGGGCTGACCCACCTTCATATTCAAACGTCCCGCCGACCGCCGCCACACTGTCGGAGTGGCGCTTTCCAAGCGCCGAATGCTCCGCGGAGACAGTCTTGGCGTCGCGTCTGATAGGCTCCCGGCGGTGTATCCCTATCATAAAAGTCACCTCCTCCGGATCAAGGGCTTGGCGCTGCTTGCGTAGGCGTCTGGCAAGCCGGACAAGGTACTTGTGCTCGGTGTTCATGTTGGCTCCAATCAGGGCAGTTGCGATCTATTTCTGCGTCCATACGATGATCGGGATGCAACAAGCTGCCTTCGACCCGCGCCATATAGTGGATTTCATGACGAGATTTTTCATGTCGCTAACATCACCCGGTTGCGCTCCTGATTTTTGGATACATACAGAGTCGGCGGGTTATACAATTATAGTCTTTCACGATTTAATAGGGTGGTCATTTCAGTCCTCTCACCCCGCCGAATCGGCTGGTGCCAGCAGCACAGGCTGGCCATCTTTCCTCCTGCGCAGTGTGCCCGTCAGCCGGAGATCGTGCCGAGAGGGATAGGCAACCCCATGTACCACTGGCAAATTGATCATGCCGACAGCGCGACGAATGACTTCGGTTTCCACGCTCACGAGTAGGATCGGCGTCTGCCTGCCTGTGTCGGAAAGCGCCGTGTTCGACTTCCAGAGGCGCAGGACCTCGCGACTCTTGCCGTCCTGTGCGGGCCGCACCATGGTCAATACCGAAAACTGGCCATCCTGCAGTCGAGGGATCACCGGCAGCGCCTCGGCTGAGACTGCCGGATCGAGATAGCGTGGCAGGGTCTGCAAGGTGAGGCCATCGGCGCGGACCCAGCCAGCAGTGCTCGCAGCTGCCTCGAAGGCAGTAGAGGTTCCCGTCCATTGCAGCGAGAAGGGTTCTTCCGTTTCACCCACCAAGTCGGTTCTACGCACCGGGAGGGTTTGCCAGTCTGCGGTAAGCCAGGCATCGCGGGAAATGACCTGCACAGGTGTCGGGGGCGGCATGTACATGGCCACGGCCTGCGGCAGAGCGCGCCATGAGTGCCAGGCTCCAAATCCGAGGAAAACGAATAAGGCCAGCGCGATCGACATACCTGGCCGGGCCTTGCGTAGGTCTACGCGACGAAAGGCCAGCGCAAAGCATAGCGTAAGCCCGGTTCCCAGCAGCATGCCGCCGACGACATCCGATGGCCAGTGGGCCGAGAGATACAGGCGCGAGGCGGCGATGATGCCCACGACCGCGGCGAAGGCCATGGGCATCACCCTGCGCCAAGGTTGTGGTAAGCCGAACCAAGCAAACAAGGTAAGCAGTCCCATCAGCGTCGCGTCCCCCGTGGCGTGGCCGCTCGGGAAGCCGAAGACCTGGGCGCCCTCGTAAAGTGCCTGCGGACGCGGTATCGCCAGTCCCGCCTTGAGGAGCGTGGCAAGTCCTGAGGCAATGGCGATGCTCAGCACAACCCCTAGGGCGAGGTGCCACTGCCTGCGCAGCAGTAGCCAGCAAGTGACCGCTGCAGACGAAGCGATGATGACATAAGCGTCACCGAAGCCGGTGAGGAAGGCGACGACTTTATCGCCCGGTTCGGTACGCAGGGGGCTAAGGGCTAGGCTAATCGACTGATCGGCGACCGCCAGCCCGCTCCGCCCGGCCACCTCTTGAGCCAGAGTCGCCAAAGCGGCGGCAACAAAGGCTAGCGGGACACCAATCAGGATGAGCGGTTGTAGGTCATGCGAGCGCGCGAGAAGTGACATTGCCAAAGTGCTGACACGTCCCTCGGCACATTTCCGCAATCGCCCGATAAGCCGCAAACGCAGAGCCTCAAGGGCTGGCACGCCCCTGGTCAGCATCAGACGAATCAACAACACAATGGCGAAGCCAGCTCCGAAGATGATGCCGACAAGCACCACCAAACGGATGCTTGCATGCCCTACCAAGCTGAGCCCGAGGCCAGCCACTGCACCGGGGAGGATGTGAGCAGGAGCCCATATGATTGCTGAAGTAATATTTGCCGCCAGAAAGCGAACAGGGGCCATGCCCGACACTCCTGCCATGACGGGTATCACTGCTCGCACGCCCGGCGTAAAACGAGCGATCAGGATACTCTTGCCGCCAGGCGTTGCTGGTATGGATGAGGTTTGGCCGCCCCCTTAGGGGCCATGCCGTAGTAATACCATCGCGCCAATGATGACCGACCCAAAAGGACAGCCCATCTCCTGCGATTGCCCCAAGGGTCGTGGCGATCAGAATTGGCCATAGAGCAAGATGACCGAGACCAATGGCGGCACCCAAGGCAACTAGCAAGGCGGTTCCGGGAACGAGGGCACCGATAACGATGATCGATTCCGAAGCCGCGAGCATGAAAGCCGCAATGACCGCAACCCACTGGTGTTGTTCGAGATACGTCGTCAGCGATGCCATCATTTCCGTGAGCCACATGTCTTTTCCCTTGTCTTGAAGTGATCGAGTCGGAGCTTACGATGCACAGGCATACACACGCTCCCACCTCACGCTAACCTCCAGCCCACTAGGTTCACGGTTGGTGAGGGTAAGAATGGCTTGTTGGCGCTGGACTAACTCCGAGACAATCGATAAACCCAATCGGCTGCCGGTGGTGCCCTGGCCAGAAGCGCCTAAAGCGCTCAGTGACTTTATCCAAAAGTGCCTCGGGGAGTCCGGGGCCCGTGTCTCTCACCGTGAGCTGAGGCAAGCCCTCCCAAAGCGCTAACTCTACCTCTACCTGACCGCCTTCTGACGTATAGCGCAAGGCGTTATCCAATAAGTTACGAAACAGAATCCCCACCTCGATTTCGTCGGCGCGGACCTCCAGCCGGGTTAAGCCTGTTAGCCTCAAGTGCTGATCTCGCTCTTCAGCGAGTGGCCACAGCTCAGCTACCAGTTCAGCAATAATAGGATAAAGATCGATAGTGGCCGATGAGGTTGTGGCCACTTGATCCAATCGAGCCAAAATAAGCAGTTGTTCTACCACCCGCTGAAGCCGTTCCGCACCTATATAAACCTTTTGTAATGATTGCTCTCCTCCCGCCTGCGCGTTATCTAGGTGAATCCTCAGTGCTGCTAAAGGGGTGCGTAATTCATGGGCCGCATCTGCGGTGAAGCGCCGCTCGCGCTCTAACGTTTCTTTCAGCCGGGCGATAAAATCGTTTAGCGATTGACGTAATCCATTAAGCTCTTGAGGAACAGGATTATCGATTTCACTTAGGTCGCGGGCAGAGCGGCCTTGCACCTGACTATAAAGCGCTTGGATAGGGACAATCCCCCGCCGGATAATACGGCTCATCAGCCAAAGAAGAAGAGGTAGCAAAAAAAGCATCGGCAATAAATTATTCCAGGTGATGCGCTCGACTACTTCATCATGAAACGAACCTCGCAGCCCCATGCTGATCCAGGTATCGGTGGTAATATCGAACATGCTGAAAACCCGCCAACGATGACCATCGTAGCTTTCCCAGCGAAATCCCTCCTCTAAAGAAGCGGGGAAAGGCCCTGCATCATTCCATTTGCCCCCTAACAACCTGGGTGAGCCATCTGAATTCCAAAAACCCAGCACTAATGTAAGCTCTTCCTCGTGGTAAAGCTTGGGACTTGATTCAGGGCTGTTCACGGGCACTGCGATACCGTCGCGATATAGCTGGGCCGGATATTCTGGAAGGCCCAGGTGCGAAGCCAGGCGAGCATAGTCGTCAATGGTCGCGTTTGGGTCGAGTTGGCCAGCTACAATCCGGCTATGCAGACTGAGCTGTGTATCGAGAATTTCTTCTAGCTCGTGATCGGTAATTAAGTAGGCAGCGGTAAACGCAACGCCCCCGGCGAGAACCAGGGCAATGGCGAGCGTACGGAGTAGATAACGCCGTATGGAGATCATCGCGCTTTGGCTATCCAAACGGTAGCCAATCCCGCGCACGTTAATGATCAGATGCTTTTCAAGCTTTTTACGCAGATGATGAATGTGAACCTCCACCGCATTGGACTCGACCTCTTCGCCCCAACCATAAAGCAAATTTTCCAAACGGGGACGAGACAGCACTCTGTCGGGGTGCCTGGCTAGCTCTAACAATAGAGCATACTCCCGGCGGCCCAACTTTACGTCTTTGCCCCGCCAACTCACCGCATGACGCGCCTCATCAATACTCAGCGCTCCCAGTGTCAATATCTGCGAAGCGCGCCACTCAGCGCGTCGCATGACGACACGCAAACCGGGCGAGTACCCCCTGCAAATTAAAAGGCTTGAGCACATAGTCATCCCCCCCGCATCTAAACCGCCAATACGGTCTTCCATCGCATCTCGGGCCGTCAAAATCAGAATAGGTAGAGTGGATTGCTGACGGAGTAACTGCAGTACCTGCATACCGTCCATATCGGGCAGTCCAAGATCCAAAACAATCACACTGAAGGTCTCGCTGCCGATAGCACTGATTGCCTCGCGCCCAAGCATAAACCAATCGACCGTGTACCCCTCGCGTTCCAGCGCCGTTTTAATGCCATCCCCAAGCAAGGGATCATCTTCTATTAGCAGTGCACGCATGCTGCTCCCCCAATCTACAAACCTCTATCTTCGCCACTAAAACTTAAGCTTTTCTTAAATACGGCAACGTATCCCCCACAAAGCAACGCATCTGAATTCAACCTGTAAGTCAGCCACCCTTTTTTGCAAACCTTTTACGCAGCTTAACTCTTCTTTAAGTTACTTAGGCTCAAGCTGCTTCTTTCGCCATGGGCAAAGCCAAAGCAGCGCCTTCACTGGCGGTCATTTTGAATCTGCCCTGTCGCTACCGCGGGCAGGTCATTTTCTATTAACTGAATAGAGCGCCATAGTATGGACTTACTAACACTGATTATAACAAACTATTATTTAAAAATAATGGCCCGTTTTGTAGAAAAAAGAATGAAGCGATTTTTACTCGGAGGTATACGGTATATCGTCAAAGCGCCTGCACCAGAAACCATTAATAACCTTGTGGGCATAGAAAAAATTCTCATTATTCGCCCCAATTTTCGTCTGGGCAACGCGCTAATCAGTACCCCTGTCATCGATGCTTTTCGTGAACGTTTTCCTTCCGCGCGCATAGATTATTTAGCGACGGATAAAACATGGCCACTTTTGCAGCAACGTCCTGTTGATCATTTGCATTTACTGTCGAGAACCGCCATTCTCCGTCCCTGGCAGTGCGTGACGCTATTACGCCGCTTACGGGCACAACGCTATGATCTAGCGGTACAAGTGAGCGGAGGTTCAACGAGCGGCTTTATCGTGACCCGGTTAATAGGAGCACGGTACAGCATGGGTTCAGGTAAAGGTCACCAGCGCTGGTACAACATTGAGGCGGAAGTAAGTCATCACATGCCTATGATGCCATCGTCAATTTGACACGCCCGCTCGGCGTTGCTTGCCATAATCGGCCACTGCTCCAGCTAACGGATCAGGAAGGCTATCAAGCCATGACGAAGATACGACAGCTATTCAGTCTGCATAGCGACCACTCATCAGATACAGACTTTATTGCGATCTTCGTAGGCGGGCATCAAAACAAACGTTGGCCGTTGGCATTTTGGCTAATGCTCATCGATGCCATGGAAGCCTGCAAAATACGTTATGTCGTTTTCCTTGGACCGGAGGAGTTTAGGCTTCTAGCCCCTATTGAGCAGCGCTTGATGTCATCACTGTATGGTAGCTTATGCCCGCCGCTTCCTATTCGTCACTTTGCCGCTGTTCTAGGGCGAGCGCGGTTACTCGTGACACCAGACTCAGGGCCTATGCACTTAGCGGCAGCACTCGATGTCGCCACCATTTCCCTAGTACGCCAGAAAAAATCACTCGCCTTCGTACCACGAGAAGCCTATGACACTATTCTGTGGCGCCCAGAGAACAGCACGGTAATAGTCGCTATCAGCGCTAATCTTGACGGACAAAACGCAACCGCTCCCGTTCAACTGGCCTCGGCAACAAACCAACCAACACAGTGGGTTAGAACACCACCCAGCGCTGCCCCTTTGCGTTCTAGCTACTGAATTAAAGCGCATAACTGTTCGTTAAGTTTTGCTCTTTACAGTGACCCTACTGTTACGTTATCGAGAGTACTGTCTTGCCTATTTCAACGACGTCAAAACCTAATGGCACGGGTGTCAAACGCATCTTCCGCGCTTCTATTAATGCAGTATCGGGTTTAAAAGCTTGCTGGATAAATGAGTCTGCATTTAGACAAGAGGTGATGCTATGCCTCGTCCTTTACCCTTTTATATTTTTTGTTAATGCCACTTCCGTAGAAAAAGCATTGCTGTTTTCTTCACTCACCCTTGTAGTGATAGTAGAACTCATTAACTCCGCCATCGAATGCACCATTGACCGTATTGGACTAGAACATAACGAACTTAGCGGGCGTGCTAAAGACATGGGGGCTGCCGCCGTCATGATGACCCTTTTTATGATGATGGGTGTGTGGCTATGCGTGCTGCTCTACTAAATGTTCTCAAATCCGTAGCATCCGTATGGCTTTTATTTCTAATCGTCATGTCGGTCTTCAGTATTTTAAACATAGATTTTACGATAACTGACGTTATATATCGCTTTCAAGGTAATGCCTGGACGTGGAAAGTTGCCTTGATTACCCAAGATGTTCTTCACACAGGCGGTAAATGGCTAAGCTTAGCGATGGGTTTAGTCACACTCCTCCTTTTGATACTAAGCACCGTTGTAACTCGTTTTAAAGCGTATCGCATGCCGCTTTTATATCTTTTTTCCGCAACGCTTCTTTCTACGCTGCTTGTCGCAACGCTTAAACAACTTGTGAACATGGAATGCCCTTGGGATTTAGTTCGCTATGGCGGGGAACGAGACTTTATTGGCTTGCTCAATACACGGCCTTCCTCCATGCCACATCCGCCTGCTTTCCCCCCCGGCATGCCAGCGCAGGCTATACGTGGATAGCCCTCTACTTCTTTTTTGCCGCCATACGGCCTCATTGGCGATGGGCAGGGCTTTCTCTGGGTTTAGGGCTTGGCCTTACGTTTGGGATCACTCAACAGTTCCGCGGGGCGCACTTTCTCTCCCACGACCTCTGGACCGTCATGATTTGTTGGACCGTAAGCTTTGTCCTTTCAAGATTCTTATTACACACCAGCGTTCATTAATCTTTTCATTCAGAGATCTTTTCGATGCGTACTTTGCTATCATTGCCTTCAAATGCTGTTGGCACCGCTTGGCATTATCGCCCCACATTAAGCACGGAGCAGCTTGTCTTATGGGCCGTTGTCATATTCAGTGTTTTTTACAATGTCCCTTTTTGGCAACAAGCCTTTGCTGGCTATGAACCTCTTGCCGTCCAGACGTGGCTAACCTTTGCCACTATGTATTTGTTGATGACCTGTCTTAACTATTTAGCCTTTATTAGCATTGCTTTTCGAACACTGGTAAAGCCCTTATTAACTTTACTTTTTCTGATTGCCGCTTTCGTCAGTTACTTTACTAGCTATTACAGCACCTATTTTGATACTTCAATGTTAGACAACGTGCTTCAAACGGATACTAACGAGGCACAGGAGCTTCTTACACCCGGATTACTGATTCATTTAATGCTCGTTTTCTGTTTGCCAACCATCATGATTTGGCGCGTTAAAATCACACAGACAACTTGGAAGAAGGCAGTGTTGCGTCGCTTAGCTTATTGCCTTGCCAGCACTGCTATATTGCTGTTAGCAATTTTCTTATCTTACCAAGAAGTGTCGTCACTCATGCGCAACAATAAAGAGCTACGCTACTTGGTGACCCCAGGTAATTATATTGTTTCGATGGCGCAGGCCCTTTCGAGCCAACACGCTTCCGCGAATACGGTGCGTTCCCCGGTGGGTGAGGACGCCAGTATCAGTTCACAAGCGGGTGACAAACCCACACTGCTCGTCATCGTGGTGGGCGAAACGGTACGGGCGGGGAATTGGGGGTTAAATGGTTATGAACGCCAAACCACACCCAAACTTGCCCAGCAGCCTGACGTTATCAAATTTTCAGATGTTTCCTCATGCGGTACAAGCACAGCGGTCTCATTACCCTGCATGTTTTCATTACCAGGGCGTGCCGATTACGCTAAATCGTATGCTCAGCAATATGAATCCTTGCTGGACGTATTAGCCCACGCCGGGTTAGAGGTCACCTGGCTTGATAACCAGTCAGGCTGTAAAGGTGTCTGCGACGGAGTGACGACAAAAGCGCTATCGCCAGAAGAGTATGCCTCGTTGTGTCAAGATGGGCGATGCTTGGATGAAGCACTGGTTCAAGCCTTGAACAAGCAAATTAGCGGTACCTCAGCTGATCAGGTTGTTGTGCTGCATCAGCTAGGCAACCACGGCCCCAGCTATTACCAACGCTACCCTGATGACTACGAACGTTTTGTTCCCGCTTGCACCACCGCTGATTTAGCCAAGTGCTCAAGAGACGACATTACCAACAGCTACGACAATGCCATTCTGTATACCGACACTGTGTTGGATCAGGTGATTGAGATGTTAAAGCGTCAGGATGACTACGCAACTGCGATGATCTATCTCTCTGATCATGGTGAATCACTGGGTGAAAAAGGCCTATATTTGCACGGCATTCCCTATGCCATTGCTCCCGATGAACAGACCCATGTGCCTATGGTTTGGTGGCTTTCCAACTCATTTTCAAAGCAGCGAGGACTCGATACGGAGTGCTTACGCCAAGTCTCTGATCAAGCCGCTTCCCACGATAACTTCTTTCACAGCGTGCTGGGGTTGCTTGGCGTAGCAACGGACGTATATCAGCAGGCAGAAGATATTAGCCAAACGTGCCGGAGCCTCGCCAATTAATGAATGCTTAAGTGATCGTTAAGTATTCCATGTCAAGCTGCTCTCCACTCTGCTCAACTATCCTGGTGTATGCACATGGTTTTATCGCATCTATTGGACTCCAACCAAGGTTTTTGGAGACGGCTACTACCCAAAAAAATGGCAACAGCAGGGGGCTTGGTAGACGGTGTCAATACCTCTATACATTCTGCTAAATGGCTTTCCTTTAGAGCCAGTGTTGTTTTAATTACTTTACTCTATCGACTCTGCTGTGGTTAACGGGAATAGAAAGAATCGAGATCATCATCGCCATATTAAGTGTAACGTCAAGTGGTATGTCACAGTTACTTGGACGTTATTATTCTATCAGTGTATTGAAAGTAGTTGAAAATGATTTGATAGATACGCTCGACGCATTAGGAGCTGCAGGAGTTGGAACCTTAATAATTTTATATCTATTGGATTAACACACTTAATGTACGCTATTGAAAAAAAATTCACTTATTAATGCAACTAGGCTAAAAGTAAAGACTGAGGGAAACATGGCTAGCCTATGCTAAGTGTCTTATACAAGACGAACTATATTTTTAACGTTTTGACTTGTTTATCTAGCCGGAAATGATAATGTTGGGAGCCTTTTAATACCCGACGAATTTACTTAAGTATAGCAGTAATTTTGGGTGACTTGGTTTAGAGCGTCGGATTTTCAGCTAGAGACACCATGTCATGACATTTGCCACCATATTGATTTTGGCCTTTTCCATGTCGGCAGATGCCTTCGCTGCTTCCATCAGCAAAGGCGCTGAGCTACAAAAACCCTCGTTTCGGCACGCCATCAGCATTGGGCTGATATTTGGTACTATCGAGACCATAACACCCTTGCTGGGCTGGTTGGCCGGGGTAGCATCGCAGCGCTTTGTGCAGGCTTGGGATCACTGGGCTGCGTTCTCAATCTTATTGGTTATTGGTTTACATATGGTGTATTCGGGCCTATGCAAAGAAGACAAAATAGCCCAAGAAAAGCAAACACTGTGGTTATTGATATTAACGGCTATTGCTACGAGTATTGATGCCATGGCCGTTGGTGCAAGCCTTGCCTTTATTGATGCCAATATCATCGCTACCAGCTTAGCTATTGGTTTAGCCACTACTGTCATGGCATCAATTGGCACCTTATTGGGTCACCAATTTGGCAAATACGTTAGCCACTGGTCTGAGCTGATCGGTGGGTTCGTTTTAATTGGTATTGGCCTGGGAGTGTTAGCCGAACATACTGCTTTTTTTAATTGATCTTTCCTGATCTGTGTCATCCAGAGACAGTGTTAAAGCAATATGCGTAGCAACCCTCTGGGAAAGAGGACTGTTCACGTAGCATAAACGCAGAATCGAACTACTGATGCTTTTCCTTGCAGGTCACCGGAACCGGAGCTTCGAGCTGAAGTGTAGATCATGCTCTTTCGTCTTTGTGCCCAGGATGCGGTATTACAGTAAGTGAAGGATGTTGTCAGCCAAAATGGTCATACAAACGTTTCTTGTGCCTTTTTGTCATGTCACGACGTCCATTTCGTGTGATGACAAATCGATTACAAAGATGTGTCGATGCCTGCCCCTCGGGTGATGGTGAGGATGGCGATGCGGTTCAGACCCCTCCCAGACCTCATGTTCATGCTGGTGATGGTCGTCATGGTAGTGCAGATGGGAGTGCTCCACAGGAGCATGGTCATGCTAGAGCGCCACCGGAACCCGTGACGGCCAGAGACGGGTCGCGAGCGCCTGTTCGCCCAGGCCCGGAGCGGACATAGACCACGGTGTTAACGATTTGCATGGCCCCGGCGACCGAAACCGCTATGTTCAGGGCAAGCATCCCTCACAGCCGGGGCGTTTTCAAGTAGATTCGCATGCCGTGGGAGACCTTGCGCCAGTCACTTAGCGCTTCGTCATCCGCAGTTTGGGGCGACAGCAGGACCACCGAGACGACCAGGAAGGCCAGACTATTGAGCAGGAACAGCACATCGAAGCTCATCACCATCAGCAGCGCGGCAGACGCGAGGCGTAGGCTTCGACCAGTGACGCGATGCCCACATAGGCCACCATCTTAGCCTGCCCGGCCACCAAGTCATGGGCCAGCAGCGCTAGGGCGACCGTCGTTAAACCGTTGCCGACGAGGGCGGTGACCTGGGCCAGGAACGAGTGACGATAGATACGATGAGCCAGCACCTGGAGCACGGGGCCCTCCCCGATGTGTTGCAGTCGGTTACAGGCGGCATGCTGGGATGAACGATTCACATAACTTTCTTCTGTTGCAAGCAAGCCATACTACCCCCTAGTATCTATACTACCTCCTGTACTGTTTCCTTCTCCACAGAGACGACCACATGCACACGATCAAAGACAAAGCGAAGCTGCTAACTCGTGTTCGACGCATTCAGGGGCAGGCAGCCGCACTGGAAAGGCAACTTGCTAAGGAAGGGGATTGCACTGCCGTGCTGCAACAGACTGCCGCGATTCGCGGGGCGGTCAATGGGCTGATGGCAGCCATAATAGAGGGACACCTAACTGATCACATCGTCAGGGAGCCCGAATTGGAGCAGCGGCAACAAGATTTGGACGCGGTGCTACAGGTCATCAAGTCCTACCTCAAGTAGGAGAGAAAGAAGCCTGGCACACAGAATATTCAATATGGATGAGAGCAATGATCAAGCCCGCCACCCGCTCGAAGAAAAGGATCAAAGGCCCTGGCGCGGTACGACCATCACCTACGCCTGGGGTGATTTCTACCATGAGCGATTACAGTTATGCGCTCCGGCTTCCTTGCTGTGTTTCAGCACTGAGGAACTGGACTTGCTTCTTGTTGGTACGAGTACTGAGTAGAGAAAGTCCCTGATGACAACAGAACTAATCTCGAACGCTAAACAATGGGCTCGCACGATCAAACGGGATGTACACGCCGTCTGGCTTGCCGCTCGCGATCAACGTACCCCATGGTTTGCAGAGGTGTTGGCAATGATTGTCGCCGCCTATGCCGTCTCACCTATCGACTTGATCCCCGACTTCATCCCCGTACTCGGCTACGTGGACGACATCATCATTGTCCCACTCGGGATATTGTTGGCGGTGAAGCTTACACCACCAGAGGTCATGAACGAGCACCGAGCAACCGCTGACGCAGCCTCTGAACGCCCGGTAAGCCGCATAGCTGCTCTCGTGTTTATCGCTATCTGGTTCTTCTTCGCCACCTTCTTGGCAAGAATGCTCCTATGAATATATCAATACGTAATGTGGCAGGTACAACCTGCCTTATATTAGCGCGGAAAAAACCTGTCGACCCAATGGCCTGATAGAGGGTAGGGGTGGCTCGCGGGAAGTCTCGTGGGCTAATAACGAAGGAGACATAAATGTCAGACCACGATCATAGCCATAGTGGCGGCAAGACCTTGTTGTTCGCACTGGTCTTCACTACAGGTTTTGCAGGTGTCGAAGTGTTCGGTGGCCTGATAGCTGATTCGCTTGCCCTGTTGTCGGACGCAGGCCACATGCTAACCGGTTCATTGTCGCTAGGGATTGGTGCCTTCGCTGCTTGGCTGGCCAAGAAGCCAGCATCGCGTCAGCACTCCTTTGGACTCAAGCGTGATGAAATCCTCGGCGCTCTGTTTAAGGTGTTTTTTATGTTGGGGGTGATCGTATTCATCGCTTACGAGGCGATCCGCCGCATGGCAGATACACCCGCCGTTGCCGGAGGCATGGTTTTGGCGATAGGCGGGCTCGGTTTGCTGGTGAATATCGTAGTGGCTTGGGTGCTGATGCGCGGGGAGCAAACTATAAACGTCCGCGGAGCGCTTCTGCACGTAATGGGAGACTTATTGGGCTCGGTAGCTGCGCTGGTTGCTGGGGCGGTCATTTATCTGGACGGGCCGCCCATTGCGGATCCGATCCTGTCTCTTTTCGTCAGCCTATTGATACTGGTGTCCGCCATTCGGCTACTGCGTGAGGTCACGCTTGTCTTGATGGAAGGCGTGCCAAAAGGAATTGATGCGCATGAAGTCGGCTGCGCTCTAGTCCGGGTCGACGGTGTCTGCGCTATCCATGACATGCATATTTGGAGCCTGTCATCAAACAGCCAGGCTCTAGTGGCACATATCGATGTGGAAGCGATGGAGCGATGGGAAGAGATACTGCCGCAGGTGCAAACGATATTGCGGGAGCGCTTCGATATTGCGCACAGCACCCTACAACCCGAAGATGCCGCTATCCGCCATGTTTGTGATGCCGATCCTTATTGTGGGGCTGGTAAGGTGAATTAGGAGACTACCGGCAGAAGGTCCCGCCGAGGCTGCACGTAGCAGCCTCAATAACTATAGCGCCACTTGATACCCATTATCTCTATCTGGGAATGTACGCCCCCCTTGGGGAGTCCTGCTCCTGAGCCGCTCAGGAGCGTCCGTATCAACACTTTTGGCAACGCCAAGTGCTTTCCAACGTGCGGCTTGCATTGTTTCAGAGAAACGGTCACAAGGGCGCGCTCTATATAAACTCAACATAGAGATTGTCGCAGCAATTATTGTTTAGTCGCAGCAATTGTTGAAAATGACACCAGCGCCTTGCTAATGACGTTGTTGGGCAGGGGGGGATATTGCACAGTCAGCCCCTAGAAACAGCCCTGCCTGGCGGCTGAGGCTGAGGGGGAACGTTGCACAGCAGCAATTAAAGATGTGAGAAATGCTTTGTTCAGCGTGAAGAGAAAGACCCCTCAAAAGAGAGGGGTCTAGGAAAAGCTCATCAGAACATTTCGAGATTTGGAATGTTATCAGCGGCGGTATCGATCCCTTCAAGAAGCTCGATGCCGCGAGCCAGTGCATTCTGAGCCAGCTCAAAAGCACTAGCGTTAAGACGGGCATTATTATCGTACCTATTGACCTCAACCCCACTTCTTGCGAATTCAACATCGCTCAAAAGGACGGGTTGGCTACCTATCTTTACTTCGACCTTGGCGGACAGCATACCGAAGAACCACTTATGCTCAGCAAAAGCTTCCTTATCGGAATCTGAGTACCTATCGAAGAAGTCCGGGGTCACCACTGGATCATTGTCGAGCATCAGTGTGACGGTTAAGTGGCCATTCGTACCTGTAACGGAGTCACCACAGATTGCAAAGCCGTCAAATTTATTAAGTTCCATGATCGTTCCTCTCTCTCATTCCTGCTGAATTGCAGGTCTCAAGAAGAGATAGGGACTCCACTGACACAACTGGTGAGGCTCTGTGCAGCGCAATGAAAAAGGCCCCTCGATCTTGAGGGGCCTTCAGGATGAAATAAAATCTCGTTAAGCCTCAATGAAACTACAGGTTCTCTCGAAACCCTAAGGCTTTAAGTTTCTTAATAAACTTTTCTGGAGTTATCTCTTTGCCATCCAGTTCAGCCAGTAAATTCAGCACATCTTGCATAGAGTACAGGGCTTTCCAATCATCCTGATAAACATGCAATAAAGGGGAGTGATTACCCCACTGAATGCAGAACTCCCCGGCTGTCCCACCATCGATATGGTACAACCCGATATAAATCTGCTCAGTGGCCCCTGCTGGGAGGCTCATCCCATCCATACTGCTGTTGAGCATGTAACCCTGGAAGCAGCCCTCGAACTCTTTCATACGGTCTCCTTAGTCATTCCTGCCCGTTGCAGGACTCATCATTGGTAGGGCGCAGAGTGACCCTTGGAGGCCTTGAGTGCTAGATGGCCGCAACCAGTCGATAGGCTACAGTATAAAACATGGACGTTTCACGCAGCCGCCCGGTCGAGCATTGACCGAACGTGCGGATTCGCATCCCTACCATCACCTTCGACTCCCTGGGCAGGTCGATTGAGTGAGGCGCCAGCCCATAGAGCCACAGCAGCAGACCGGCTCTCCCCGGCAGTGCAGTGAATGACCAGCTTCACCGGCCTGCGATCGCTGGACCACTGGCGAATCCACCCAGAAATTCTCTGTGCATCCTCGAGCGTCATGGGTTCTTCGCAGCCGAAGCCTTCACCGGGCACGACATGATCAAACTGCATTAAGAGAACATCATCCCCCCCTTTGCCAAGCGAGTTGAACGCTCGTCAAGCCCTCGAATGGACAGGACTACAGTATCGGCGCTTGCTTGCCGGCGCTCGATGTCACGTCGACTTGTATATTCGATGCTAGTGATCATTGGTTATCTCATTCCGGTTGGTTAGGGCATGGAGGGCTTGCTCGCGAACTCGTCCTGCGAGGTGAATCCTCATCGCATACTCGACGGCCGCGGACCGAGATCGCTTTCGTGAAGCCAGGCGATTGATGTGCTGCTGGGTATCGATCACCAGGGCTTGTGCGGCAGCGAAATATCGCAACAGGGTTTCGCGTTGGGGGTACTTAGGATGGGAGCAATCCCATGACAGGCGAATACAAGCCTCGCCAATGACGGACGACCGAGAAAAAGGATTATCCAGATAGTGTGTCACCAGCGTCTCGACAACCTGATCCACCTGCTCAACACGTTGCTGCATGCGATCCCCCCTATTGTCCCCAGGCTCATGAATGGCTGGTTATAGGTAGTTAGGGATGGCAATGACACAGAATGAGAAAGCCCCAACTAGCGACCTAGAAGGGGCTTGAAGGTAAAAACCTTGAATCTGATCAGCTGAAAGCTGCAGATTTGCTGTGCAAGACAGCTTTACCTGGAGCGAAATGCCACAGGGATTCCTCAAGGAGGTTATTATCAGGACTGCTGACGTAAGCGCCCTTGCGTGATAGCCGAAAAGCCCGCGGGCCTTGTCGAAACAACCTGACAATCAACCTTAGAGGTCATCGTGATTAGCAATTTCCGTTTCCCATTCCGTTCAATGAACGGCCTCGCCAATAAGATAGGGACATGGGTGACATCTGGGAAGTTAATATCGGAAAAAATAATCCCCAACCGACAATCTCGCTCAGTTGAGGGAAGGCTGGATAGGCAGGATTTGGCGGCCATGATCTTATTTCGAGCTGCCGTTAGTAGAATCAATTTCACAGGCGGGGAGCGCCCGAAAGGATCGCTTCAATGTCTCGCGATCGGTAATCGCAGTGCCCACCATGGCGCGCCCCAGCGGCGCCCGCCTGAGTAAAATGTCTATTTCAGCACTTCTCCTTTATCTATCTTGTCTAGGCAGCATTACTGATAAGCTAGGTAGCTTGTGGGTTTGGTTGAAATCGATTGTGACATACCTGTCCGGTAGCTCCTCGCACTGACCGACAAGCTGGCGACCGCTTTCTCCCGGTAAGTCGATGCGAACGTCAATGTGTCCTATCTATCTTCTGCATCGCATCTGCTCTCGAACGACCGAGAAGGGGGCCACCCATTGGCCATGAGGGTTTCGTCGAAGTTTCATCCAATAATATTCGATAGGCTTCATCCTGACGCCTTTCGGTACTGAGTTAACCCCGAAGCACAATAATCTATTCAATAGAAAATTCACGTTGTCGAGACGACGACGATTCAGCCCGTTGTTGATGATCCCTTCCCCGATGAGTTGTGATAACGCGATTAAGGCTCTAAGCGTAGCTTCATCTAGCGGTGGAAGAGGCATACCGTCTCTACCATAGCCCGATAAGGTGAGGGGGGTTTCCACAAACTGAGCTTGTCGATGAATCAGGCTATGGCGATACTCTATTGTAGACACGTAACAAGTCAGCATTCCTTCCCAGGTGCAGGTTTCCTCGGTTAGGATCACGCCATTCAGCGTACCGCTCATTGCGAGACGAGCCTTTTCCTTAATTGGCCAGAGCTTAGCTTCCCGCTGAGGTTTTATACCTTGTTCCGCCAGCGCAAGCTCGATCGTAAGATCAAGCACCTTCCAGGCTGCTCCAAACGCCAATGGCAAGAAAGCTGCACGTAGGCTGTCCTCTCGATTGGCTTGAATGTGGCTCGCCCCGTTCTGTATAACGTTTTTTCCTCCATCAATTAGGGGACGTATATCGATGTAGCTTCCAGATGTCTGGGCTGTCAGAGGTAAATACCGGTCAAGAGCAAAACGTTCAAAGGCAGTCTCTGCCTCGTACTCATTAATGTTAGTGATCATTGGTAGGGCCTATTACAAGCTACTGTTTAAACTTAAATCAGCTGGATGTGGCACCTAACTCACTTAGATTGGCAACAGTTTGGCGATTCAGACAGTCAGTCTTGCCCAGCTACCCTCCATTTCAACAGGGACTTCGATCCAAGTGAGGCGCAAACGACCGGCTACTTTCGCCAAGGCCTCGTATTCTGCAACTCCCAGGCAGCGTAACATCGTACCTTTCCCTGGATAATAAGGTGTTTCAGGATACTCTCTGAAAATTAGCTTCGGGTTGTATTCAGTTCCAGTACGGTCGTGTTTCCCACTGAAAGGGAATCCCTATTGACTGAGGTGTGATGCCGGCTTTTGAGAGCGTCGCAACTGGCAATGTTCTCATAACTGTCTTGAAGCGATCCTGCCAAGTTGTTGATGGATCGATCGCTTTCAAAAGTGCTTGGAGCGCGACGGTCCGGGAAAAGAAAAATCCTTGATCAGGGTTGCCTGGAAACTCGGAGTGGATAGCATTCGCGCTTTGAGGGCTGTCAGCGCCGACATTATTATTCCAGACCCTGCTATGGTGGGCACAATTATTACGCAGCATGGTTGTGCTTTTGAGCCACGACACAATGACCTTTTCATCGTAGCCAAACTGTGTAGCCACTCGCCTCCGATGTTCGCGATCAAGACTGGCAAGCAACCGCGACATTTGGCCAATGCTTAACTCCTCCAAGATTGTCCAGATCGGCGGATAAGGCGGCGTATGGTAAGTGTGGTAATAGTGCTTAATGGGGTTGGTAAGTCTCAATCCAAGACGTTCTTCATGAAATTGCGGTGCGCTTCCATGTCCTTGAAATGTTTGGTTTTTGAGATAGAAGTGGGGGCCGCAGTCTTTGTCATTGGCCATAGCGTTAACTATGGCGGATCTGAACGCGACTTCTACTTGTTCAATAGCGTCAAGGAGCACTAGCCGAAGACTACGATCGAACTCGTAAAGCGCAAGAATATCGTCAAACCTTACACCCGGATAAAAACGTTTTTGATCATCCTGCAGCGGCCGCGTATAAATGAGCAGCTGGTAATACCCGACAAACTGAAGGACATTAAGTGCTTGTGATTGCTGACCTTTGGTGATGAGGCCCTTGGCGCGAAGATGACGAAGGTGGGCGTAAGAGGATTTTGCGGGTTTTGTGAAGTTTAGTTGTGGTTGCAGTTGTGGCCCCATACATTCTTTTACCACTAAAAAAACTAACCCCCTGGTGCGCAGTCAGGACGAATCCTGTGAGGCGTGGGGGTTATTCTTATCTTAAATAGTAGGCTTCTACTGTTCTCGTGTCAATCTAGACTGTTTCCTATCTTGAATGGGTACCCGTCCCAGGGGGAACCTTGGCTGAATACAAGTCCACTTGCAGTAGTAGACTTCTACTGTGCCCATGCCAATCTAAGCTGTTTCTTATCCGTAATGGGTGCTCGGCCCAGGATGAACCTTGGCCAGGACTAGCCTTGAACCGCCCCGGTTATTCCGGAGACCGGTTTGTTTGAGTCAAGCAGCTTCACCCGACTCCTCCAATTGACGATAATACGTCCTCTCTCGTTCTGCTGGTGAAAACGTTTCCGATGGGTTCCTGTAGTCGGCGATTGTTGAACCAGTCAACCCATTCCAGCCTGGCATACTCAACGGTATCCAGCCCCTTCCATGGGCCACGATGGTGAATCACCTCCGTTTTGAATAGGCCGATGATGGTCTCGGTCAGTGCATTGTCGTAGGAGTCGCCGGTGGTGCCGACTGATACGGGTCTGCCCGCCGTTCAGGATCAGCTTCAAGTGCCTTGTGGTGGTAATACGTCGATGGGGCGATTTGGCAGCTGGCTCCAAATCGACTCGACCCCGAACTGAGCACGATGCTCGTCGATAAATGACACCATCAATTGGGTTTGCGGTCGAGCTCCGCCTGTGCGCGAAAAAAGCAGCCGCCTTACGGAGAATTTCCTTGGCACGCTTCAATTCGACGTTTTCACGCTCTAGCTGCTTGAGTCGTTCATTTTCATGCATGGTTAGCCGAGCTATCTTCCTGCGTGAGTTCTGAGCGTTTGCACCAGACTCTTAAGGTGTCTGGTGTACAGCCAAACTTGCTGGCAATGGAGCAGATCGCCGCCCACTTGGACGGGTATTCGCCTTTCCTGTTCAAGGACTAATCGAACAGCTCGCTCCCGGACTTCTGAGGAATATCGTTTTGGGGAGTTCATGACTCCATCCTCTCAAGATATGGAGTCTCCGGTAAGCCGGAGCGGTTCGACGCGCCCGGCAGGAATTGAATCTGCGACCTTCGGCTTCGGAGGCCGGTTTCAGTCGCATACGCATCCTTCCTCCTCATCGCCAAAAAATCATAAATTTTTTTAAAAAACAATTACTTAAAACAAAATCAATGCTTTCTAACTCTTCACTATCACACCAATTAACGCCATTCTTTGTCTTTTGTCGTCACAATGTTGGCACACACCGTGACTTTTTCGCGTCCTGATTTTTACCAGATTTGACCTTTGGTCAACGCACAATATGTGCTCGTTTGCATGATTTGGCTACGCATAAAACGCGAGTAGCCCCCTCTGTCAGCCTAGTTGTCCGGTTGGCGATATCGCCTAAACTCAATCCAGAGGGAGCGGTATGGAATTCATGTGCCACGTTATTCTGAAGAGCGTAAAGCCACCATCCTGAAAAAGTTATTGCCGCCCCACAATCGCAGTGTGGCGTCGGTAGCAACGGAAGAAGGCATCTCCAACGCGACGCTGTATAGTTGGTTAAAACAGTGTCGAGAAAAAGGAGTGCCTGTGCCGGGTTACACCCAAGGCGACAACGAATGGTCACCTGACGCCAAGCTAGCCGTTGTCATCGAAACCGCGCCGATGTCAGAAACAGAGCTTGGCGCTTACTGTCGTGAAAAAGGCCTTTATCCCGAGCAAATCCAGGAATGAAAGGCCGCTTGTCTCGAAGGAGCTGGTCGGCAAGAAGAGCAGGCAAAAGCAGCGCAGAAACAGCGCAAAGAAGACCGAAAGACCATCAAGCAGCTCAAAGCGGAAGTACGGCGCAAAGACAAGGTGCTGGCAGAAACAGCGTCGTTGCTGGTGCTTTCAAAAAAGCTCGAAGCCTTGTACGGCGAGGATCCGGACAGCGGCGAGGACGACTAACGCCTCTCAAGGAACGTGCAAGGCTCTCGCGCTATTTGACGAAGCGGTTGTGGGTGGCGAGTCCCGTTATCAAGCGGCTGCCGTGATTGGCATAAGCGAACGCACACTGAAGCGGTGGCGATCTGAGCGCGGCGCTATTGTCGAGGATCAGCGTCCGCATGCAGGGCAAAGCAGGCAGCCGCATCAGCTGACGCATGAGGAAGAGCAAGCCATTTTGAACACGTGCCATCGCCCCGAGTATCAGAGCTTGCCGCCGTCTCAAATCGTTCCTTTATTGGCCGACGAAGGCGTCTATCTGGCCTCCGAATCGTCGTTTTATCGGGTCTTGAAAAAGCATCATCAGCAGCACCATCGTGGCCGTATGAAACCACGTCGTTCAGTCCCCGAGCCGACCAGCTTTACGGCTACAGGGCCAAACCAGGTCTGGAGCTGGGACATCAGTTATTGTGCCTCCGTTGTGCGAGGTCAGCACTGGCATCTTTACCTGATCATGGATATCTACAGCCGCAAAATCATTGCTTGGGAAGTCCACGACACGGAATCGAGCGAGTTGGCTAAACAGCTTTTGGAACGTGCCTTGCTGCGAGGGTTGCTGACATCAGCCGCCATGATAACGGAGCACCGATGACCTCCTATACGCTCAAAGCGAGACTAACAGAGCTGGTCATGTTGATGTCTTACAGTCGGCCGATAGTAAGCAATGATAACCCTTACTCGGAAGCGCTGTTCCGTACCGTCAAATACTGTCCAGCGTGGCCCACCAAGGGCTTCGTATCGCTGGGCGCGGTACGAGAATGGATGCTAGCGTTCGAGCGGGCTTACAACGAACAGCACGTGCACAGTGGCATCCAGTATGTCACGCCAGCGGACCGTCATCGCGGGTAAACTATCCACTAACCCTACCTATGCAGGCTGCGTTTAGATCGGTAATGTCTCTTTCCACTGCCAGGGCAGCAGCGTGTTGAGGTCATCATCATCGAGGGTGGGCAGTGTCGCGAAGACATACTGCAAGCAATCGTAAGGCGAGAGACCATTGGCTTTGGCGGTTTCGATCAGGCTATAGATCGCTGCGCTGGCATGAGCACCGCTCGGGGTGTGGCTGAACAGCCAGTTTTTACGCCCCACCACGAACGGACGGATAGCGTTCTCTGCCGGATTGTTGTCCAGCGGGATCAGGCCATCGTCTAAGAACCGGACCAGGCGGGGCCATTGGTTGTCCAAGTAGTGCAGGGCTTTACCCAGCGCACTCTTGGGTAGCACCTGGGCCAGTGACTTGTCGAGCCAGGTGCGCAGTTGATCGATGAACGGACGGCTCTTCTGCTCACGCAGCGCCTGACGCGTGTCGGGTTCAAGAGCCTTCGCCTGTTTTTCCACGCCATACAGCTTACGGATCTGGTTCAGTGCCCAGTCTGCTTTGCCGGTTTTGCCTTTGGGCTGTACTTTCTGGGCGTCCACGAACTTACGCCGGGCATGCGCCCAGCAGCCTGCATGGGTGATTCCATTACGGCGAACGATCTCGGCATAGCCTTCATAGCCATCGGTGAGTAAGCGACCCGCATAGTCGCCCAACAGATCAACGGGCACCCGTCCGGCGCGGCTGGCGGCGTAGTCGAACAAGACGACTTGCTGGCCCGGTGGGCCACCGCGCTGCACCCACATGTACGAGGTGGCACTGGCAGAACGGTCCGTTTCTTGGTTGACCTGGAGCGTTGTCTCATCCATGTGGATCAGCGGGGCATTTAAGCGGTGTTGACGCAACGTATCGATCAGCGGGGTGATCCGTTCTCCCACCTGCACCATCCAGCGTGCCAGGGTATTACGGGGGATCTCGGCGCCATGGCGGGCAAAGATCTGGCTTTGCCGATACAGCGGTAGCGCGTCCTGGTATTTGGCCGTCGCGATATAGGCGAGCAGCGTGGCGCTGGCATTGCTCTTTGGCAACAGCTTGGCCGGCGCTGGGGCCGTGTTGACGCCCTCTTCGCAACACGGGCAGGCACCACGTGCAGTTCCTCACTAACCTCTTCACCGATCACCTTGAGCGCGGTGCCGTCCTCGTGGCAGTGGCGAGCATGATCGGGTAATTCATGCACCACCTCGACGCGCGGCAGCTCCGGTGGTAGCGCCACCCGCCCGCCGCGCGGGCGACGCTTAACAGGCATGGTGGTGTCGGTCGTCGCGTCATCAGCCGTGGCGTCGCACGCCGATGCATCGCTGTCTTCCTCGTCAACCGCCACTTCCGCTTCATTGATCAGAAGATCCTGCTGGTCGACACGGTACTTCTCGGTAGAGGGGCCGAACTGACGTTCCAGGGCAAGCCGGAACTGTTCAAACAGCGACTGTTTGGTGGACTCCCACTGCGCTTCTTTTTTCTCCATCAACGCCAACAGCCGCGCATTTTCAGCGTCAGTAGCAGCCAGCTTGCGCTCAAGCTGGGTGACCGTCGGTGAGGAAGCGTTGGTGTTTTTCATACTGCCTAGTGTACCAAAAACGTCACCAACATAGGAGCGTTACGGCTATCCAATCCGCTAAAAATTCAACGCTTTGTGAGGTTGCATAGCCTTCAGGTTATAGCCATCCAGCAACCAGTTAAGTTCTTGACCGGTTAACGTCACGGTCTCGTCCTTCAGGTGGGTGGGCCATTTAAACCGTCACGTTCCAAGCGCTTGTACCACACCACAAAGCCCTTACGTTCCCAGAATAGCAGCTTCACTTTATCGCGCTGTCGATTACCGAACACGAACAGCGCTTGATCAAACGGGTTCAAGGCCATGGCTTCCTGCACCAACAGCGCCAAGCCATCGATTTGCTTTCGCATATCGACGGGCTCTGGGCACAGGTAGATCTTTAGGTCAGTGCCTGGACGAATCATGTGACGACCTCCACCGCGACAAACCGTGCGGGACGACAACGCGGAGGCACGGGGAAGCCTTGCACGATTAACCGTTTTTCCCACGCCATCAGGTCGGCGAACGTCACGGCTTGCGCTTGAGCATACGCACTTAACGGCAGCGGCAACGCGGCGGCATAAGACAGGTGGCCTAACCAAAACGCTTGAGTGGAATTGAGTTCGCGGCTCATGATGATCTCCAAAATCAAAGAGACCATCAGTGTGATCAGCCAACGTTAAGGTGGGTAGATGGGTTTTATGGCGCGCTTACGGAAGAGCTGGACGCTATTGCCTTGGAGCTGAATATGCGGCCTCGAAAATGCTTTGATTTTAAATGTCCAATAGAAGTGATGAGCGAGCTGATGGCTAAGTACCGTGAAAGCTCATCAACCATCAATGAGTGTGTTGCACTCAGAGTCTGCATCCGCCATTGTATATCCTGATAACTTCCTGAATCCGTGAGACCGGCCCCCGGA
>NZ_MWVI01000083.1 GCF_002087295.1 Vreelandella lionensis
AACCTCGCCCCGGCGGACCTGCCCAAAGAGGGTGGCCGCTTTGATTTGCCGATTGCACTGGGCATCCTCGCGGCCTCCGGCCAAATCCCGGTGGATGCGCTGGAAGGCATGGAGTGCGCAGGGGAACTGGCCCTGGATGGCAAACTGCGGGCGGTGCCCGGTGTGCTGCTATTTCCCCTAGCTACCCGCCGCGCCAACAAAGCGCTGATTGTGCCCCGAGCCTGCGCCGATGAAGCTGCCCTCGCGGGCGATTTACCGGTGCTGCCCGCCGACTCTCTCTGGCAAGTGGTGGCTCACTTGCTGGGCCAGGAGAAAATTCCGCCCCACCAGCTCTCCGCCTCCGTCAAATCTACCGCACCCATGGCGGACGTAGCGGACGTGCGCGGCCAGCATCAGGCCCGCCGAGCGCTGGAAGTCGCTGCCGCAGGAGGCCATAACCTATTGCTCGCAGGCCCACCCGGCACCGGAAAAACCATGCTGGCCAGCCGCTTACCCGGCATTCTGCCGCCGCTGTCAGAGGATGATGCACTACAGGTGGCGGCAGTGCGCTCGGTATGTGGCTTGGCGCTGGAAGCCGACTGGGGCCAGCGACCTTTTCGCCAACCCCACCACAGCGCGAGCGCTGCTGCACTGGTCGGCGGCGGCTCAAAACCCAAACCGGGAGAAATCTCGCTCGCACACCACGGCGTGCTGTTTTTGGATGAGCTGCCGGAGTTCTCCCGCAACGTTTTGGAAGTATTACGCCAACCGCTGGAAACTGGGGAAATACATCTCTCCCGCGCCAGCCATGAACGCCGATACCCTGCTCAATTTCAGCTCGTTGCCGCGATGAACCCTTGCCCCTGCGGGCACCTGGGCGACCCACGCCAACGCTGCCAGTGCAGCGCCAGCCAAATTCAGCGCTATCAGGCACGGCTCTCTGGCCCGCTGTTGGATCGTATTGACCTACAAGTGGAAGTGCCCGCGCTGCCACCAGAGCAGCTCACCGCACAAACTCAGGGCGAACCCTCCAGCGCAGTGCGCGAGCGGGTGATGGCAGCTCGGGAGCGGCAAATGGCTCGGGGCGCGATCAACAGCCAGCTCAGCGGTAAAGCGCTGGAAGCCGCCTGCGCCCTTAATGATGAAGAGCGCGCCTGGCTGGCAGGCGTGCTGGAAAAGCTCAAGCTCTCCGCCCGCGCCTACCACCGCGTGCTGCGCGTGGCGCTGACGCTGGCTGACTTACAGGGCGAACCCAAGCCCTCCCAGCCGCACTTTATCGAAGCCATCGGCTACCGGCAGCTGGATCGGCTATTGAAGGGAGCTTAATGCACGTTCTCGACAAAGTGATCGAGCGCTTCAAACAACACTTGGCGAATCGGCTCTGCTTCGTTCACCAAGTGGTGGCGCGCCTCCGGGTGGCGGTGAATCTCTGCATTAGGAAATTTATTCGCCAAAATGGCGAGGTTCCACTCCCAATCCACGGTGAGATCCTGCTCGCCTTGCAGAATCAGCGTCGGCAGCGGGTTAGGCTCTCGCGCCAGTAGGCGTGGCATCCAGCGGCGCATAGCGGTAATCCAGGCCACGCTTAGCCGTTCTGGCTGAAGCGGGTCTTGGTCGCGTAGAAAGGCGGTGAACTGCTCGTCGGTGGAGTTGGGGCGATACTTGCGCGGCAACTCTTTCACAAAGGGGCTGGCGATTAAATGCAGCCAGCTGGCCTGGCTCCAGCGCCAGGGGCGTACTAGCGGTGCCAGCAGCACAATGCCTGCCCATCCGGCCGTGTCGCGGCGGGTGAGCGCGTCGGTGGCGAGCATCGCCGCACCGGGGCTTTGGCCCACGCCCAGCCCCGGCTTCGGTGCCATGCTGAGGGTCTGCAGCGTCTCTTTCCGGTGCGCCAAGCAGTGCTGGTAATCGTCGAAATCTTCGATTTCCGCCCGGGGCCGCTGGAAAGCCCGTGACCAGGCAAATCCCACAGCACCACGCGCCAGCCTTTGGCCAGCAGGCAGTTAAGTAAATGGCGGTACAGGCCCAAGTGGTCAAAGTAGCCATGAATAACAAACGCGGTGCCGGTGGGCGCAGGTGGGCTCCACACTTGGCACCACAGCGCGAACCGCCCGGTATCAATAAACCCGGCGTGCACTTCGCTGGTGTCGTTGAGCAGCGTCTCTAAGCCGTAGTGGCGAAAGTAGTCATGCACAGCTTCCGTTAGCGCATCGCCCGGGGTTAAGCGGGAGAGCGACGACTCACCTTGCGCCTGCCGAAACAGACCTTCCAAGTGTTGGAAATTATGCATTAACGTCTCTCCGTGAACACCACACTTCCATGGGCTGATTAACAGCACAAATAACAGCGGCGGTGGCGCCCGCTCTTATCATTTGGTCGAGCATTTTACCGCTTTAGGGTCTAGGCTGTTTACATGCCAACGCAGATGTGGAAGTATTTTCCATAATTCAAATTTTACCCTGACCGTGGCAGTCAAACCAACCACGGGCACCTTCACAGGAGAACCCCATGAGCGAGCGTATCACGCGTCACCGTTTACAGGTGGCAGCCGACCTAGATCGTTTCATCAACGAGCAGGCTCTGCCGGGCACCGGCGTCGACGAAAGCGCCTTCTGGGCCGGTGTCGATGCTCTGTTTCACGATTTGACCCCGAAAAACCGCCAGCTGCTCGAAGAGCGCGACACGCTGCAAGAGAAGCTGGACGCTTGGCACCGTGAAAACCCCGGCCCGGTCAGCGACATGCCCGCCTACCGCAGCTTCCTGAAAGAAGCGGGCTATTTGGTAGACGCGCCGAATAGCGTGAAAGCCACCACGGCCAATGTTGACCGCGAAGTCGCCACGCAAGCAGGCCCACAGTTGGTGGTACCGGTGAGCAACGCCCGCTACGCCCTGAACGCTGCCAATGCCCGCTGGGGCAGCCTGTACGATGCACTGTACGGCACCGACGCCATCTCTGAAGAAGACGGCGCGGAAAAAGGCACCAGCTTCAACCCGAAACGCGGCGAAAAAGTCATCGCTTACGCCCGTGGCGTGCTGGACCGTGCCGCCCCGCTGGCCACTGGCTCTCACCGGGATGCCGTTAAGTACACCATCCGCGACGGCCACTTGGTCGTCAGTCTGGAAGGCGGCCGTGAAACCGGTCTAAAAGACTCCGGTAAGCTGATTGGTTTTAACGGTGATGCTTCCGCCCCCGAATCGATTCTGCTGGCCAACAACGGCCTGCACCTGGAAATCCAGACGATGCCAACCACTCGATCGGTAAGACCGACCCGGCGCACGTCAAAGACGTAGTCGTTGAAGCCGCGCTGACCGCCATCATGGACTGCGAAGACTCCGTTGCGGCGGTGGATTCTGCAGACAAAGTCGGTGTATACAGCAACTGGCTCGGCCTGATGAAGGGCGACCTGGAAGAGAACATCGAAAAAGCGGCAAAACCTTCACCCGCAAGCTGCACGCCGACCCCACTTGGCAAACCACTGACGGCAACACCGTCACGCTGCCGGGCCGTTCGCTGATGTTCGTGCGCAACGTGGGCCACCTGATGACCACGCCTGCGGTGCTGGACGAAAACGGCAACGAACTGCCGGAAGGCATTCTGGACGCGGTGGTCACCTCGCTGCTGGCCCTGCACGACCTGAAGAAAGATGCCGACCAGCCGCGCAACTCCCGCGCAGGCTCGGTGTATATCGTGAAGCCGAAGATGCACGGCCCGAAAGAAGTCGCCGTCGCCAACGAGCTGTGTGGCCGCGTCGAAGACATCCTGGGCATGAGCCGTGACACCCTGAAAATGGGCATCATGGTCGAGGAGTGCCGCACCACGGTTAACCTCAAGGCATGTATTGACGAAGCCGCCTCCCGCGTGGTGTTTATCAACACCGGCTTCCTGGAGCGCACCGGTGATGAGATGCACACCGCCATGGAAGCAGGCCCGATGGTTCGCAAAGGCGATATGAAGAGCGCCGCGTGGATCACCGCCTACGAGAAAAACAACGTGCAGGTTGGTTTGGCCTGTGGCCTGCGTGGCCGCGCCCAGATTGGTAAAGGCATGTGGGCCATGCCGGACCTGATGCACAACATGTTGGAGCAGAAGATTGGCCACCCGAAAGCCGGTGCCAATACCGCGTGGGTACCTTCCCCCACAGCGGCGACCCTACACGCGCTGCACTACCACCAGGTAAACGTGAACGACGTTCAGCGCGAGCTGGCAGCCCAGGGCGAGCCGGACTTCCTGGACGACCTGCTCACCGTGCCGGTAGCGGAAAACCCCAACTGGTCGGATGAAGAGATTCAGCAAGAGCTGGATAATAACTGCCAGGGTATTCTGGGTTACGTCGTGCGCTGGGTTGAACACGGCGTCGGCTGCTCCAAAGTGCCGGATATTCACAACGTTGGCCTAATGGAAGACCGCGCCACGCTGCGTATCTCCAGCCAGCACATTGCCAACTGGCTGCATCATGGTATCGTCGATGCGCCCAGCGTTGAGGAAACCCTCAAGCGCATGGCGAAAGTGGTTGATGAGCAGAACGCTGGCCCGACTTACACCCCCATGAGCGCCGACTTTGAAGGCTCTACCGCGTTCAAAGCTGCCTCTGACCTGGTGTTCAAAGGTCGCGTACAGCCGTCTGGCTACACCGAGCCGCTCCTGCACGCATGGCGCCAGGTACACAAGGCTAAATAAGCCCTATCGCTTAATAGCCCCCAGCCCCAAGGCTCGCGCCTTGGGGCTTTTTTATTTATGCTGGCTTACGTTGACGTAAAAGCAAAGTGGCGCTGCGGACAACCTCCTCTCTACGACCTGCCCGCAGCATCAGTCCCCGTGCCTGTAAGAAAATAGCGAGGAATAACAACAATGACCGTGATGACCGCCGAGCAGATTGAGCACTTTTTAGATGAAGTCTTTCCCCAGCGGATGGGCAAGATAGTGAGCGTTGGAGATATGTGCGCCACCATGCGTTTAAGCATTGGCCATGAGCACCTGCGCCCTGGCCCCCGCGTGTCAGGCCCTACCATGATGGGCTTTGCGGATGTGGCGCTGTACGTGGCGATACTGGCCCAAATAGGCCCCGAAGCGATGGCCGTGACCAGCGATTTAAACTGCCACTTTCTACGCGCAGCCTCCGGCGACCACGACATTATTGCCCACGCCAAGCTGATCAAGCTGGGCCGCCGCCTGGCGGTGGGCGAAGTGCAGATTTTCTCCGCCAGCGATGACACGCGCCCCGTGGTGCATGTCACCGCCAGCTATGCGCTGCCGGATAACACCTAAGCTGCCAAACAGCGCCGTCGTTCACGCCTTAACGCGCTCAACTCACTTTGGGGAGCTGGTCAATCAGCCGATCCAGCGTCATCGGGTAGTCGCGTACGCGGATGCCGGTGGCGTTATAGATCGCATTCGCCACGGCCGCCGCGACGCCACAGATGCCCAGCTCCCCCACGCCCTTGGCTTTAAGCGGCGTCGAGGCGGCGTCGGTGGTATCCAGGAAAATCACCTCCTGCTCGGGAATGTCCGCATGTACCGCCACCTCGTAACTGGCGAGGTCGTGATTGACGAAAAAGCCGCGCTCCACATCGGGGGTGAGTCCCTCCATCAAGGCGCTGCCCACGCCCATGGTCATCCCCCCAATCACCTGGCTGCGCGCCGTGACCGGGTTGAGGATCCGCCCCGCGTCGCACACCGCCAGCATACGGCGCACTCGAGTTTCGCCGGTATGGGCGTGTACGGCTACTTCAACAAAGTGCGCGGCGAAGGTGCCAATCTGCAGCGTGCCTTTGAAGTCTCCAAAGTGGATGGTGTCTTCTGCCACCAGCTCTTCGCCATCAGCCACCTCCGCAAGCGCTACCTCGGTGGTGCCTGCGATCACCATGCCCTGTTCAAACCGCGGCGCGTTCATACCAAGGCGCTGAGCAATCTCCTCTTGAAGCTTCAAGCAGGCCACGTAAACACCGGCGGTGGCGCTGGCGGCACCGAACTGCCCGCCGGAGCCCGACGAGACCGGGTAGTCGCTGTTGCCCAACCGCACCTCCACGTCATCTAGCGCCAACCCCATGGCTTCCGCGGCGGTTTGAGCAATAATCGTGTACGAACCGGTGCCGATATCGGTCATATCGGTCTCGACCACCAAGCGCCCAGCCTGCAAGCGCACCCGAGCGCCGGAATCCATGGTGGGCGCGCCGCGATAAGCCCCTGCCATGCCGTGGCCGATCAGCCACTGCCCTTCCCGCTGGCCGCCTGGGGTGTGGTTGCGCGCCTCCCAGCCAAACGCCTCGGCCCCTTTTTGCAGGCACTCTACGTAGTGGCGGTCGCTAAACGGTTTGCTGGGGTCTTCCGGGTCGACTTGTGTGTCATTGAGGATGCGAAATTCTACCGGGTCCATGCCCAGCTTCTCGGCCATTTCGTCCATGGCGATTTCCAACGCGGCAAGGCCGGAGGCTTCGCCGGGGGCGCGCATATCCGCCGACTCGGGCAGGTCCATCTCGATAGCCGTATGGGCCACGCGGCGGCTTGCACCGGCGTAAAAGGCGCGGGTTTGGTTGACCGGGTTCTCGCCGCTGCCGCCGGGCAGCGTATGGGAGAACGCTGAGTGGTCGAAGGCGGTAATCCGGCCCTCGGCATCGGCGGCAATACGCAGGCGCTGAACAGTACCGGAGCGGTGGGTGGCGTTGTTGAACACCAGCGGGCGCGGTAGCGCGAGCTTAACCGGCCGCCCAGCAGCCCGAGAGCCGAGCGCGGCCAGCACGGTATCTGCCCGCAGCCAGAGCTTGCCGCCAAAGCCGCCGCCCACGTAGGGGCTCTCTAGACGAATGGTCTCAAGGTCGATAGCAAAGGTCTTGGCCAGCGCTTTGCGGGTCCAGGCTATCATCTGGTTGGAGGTCCAAACCGTCATTTTCCCGCCATCCGACCAATCCACGATAGAGGCGTGAGGCTCCATCATGGCGTGGCTTTGGGAAGCCGTGCGGTAGGCTTCATCCAACGTTACCGCTGCGTTTTTAAAGGCCGCATCCACATCGCCCACGTCAGAGAGCGGCTCGTCGGGTGTTTGCTGCTCCCAGGCGGCGTCTAAATCAACACGCCTTGCTCTTCTTGGTAGCGCACCTCGATCAGTGCGGCGGCACTTCGCGCCTGCTCTAAAGTGTCGGCCACCACCACGGCAATGGCTTGATGGTAGTGGGCAACGGTATCGCCACCAAACAGGCGCGCCACGTTGCTTTTGGCCTGCGCCAGCGGTTCTATTTCTAGAGTGGTGACCACCGTGGCCACCCCAGGCGCGGCGCGGGCGGCTGTGGCATCCATGTGGGTAATGCGCCCTTTGGCGATGGTAGCACATAGCGGGTAGCCCACCAGCTGGTGGGCCGCTACGTCATGGCGCTCGTAGGCGTAGGGGGCTTGGCCGGTCACTTTGAGCGCGCCATCGATGCGCGCATGGGGCTTGCCGACAATACGGGCGCGGTCAAACAGGTTATCGTCGGTCGATTGATTGAAATCCATCGGTTACTCCTCGGCCAGCAGCGCGGCGAGCGTTCGCTCTGCCAGGGTCAGCTTGTAGGCGTTCTCTTCGGTCGGGCGGGCACCATCCAGCAGCTCAGCCATCACCGCGGCTGCGCCTTGGGGCAGCGCGGCATCCGCAGCATCGCGCCGCCAGGGCCGTGGGGCCACACCGCCCAGCGCCACGCGCCCCGTGCCGTCCGGGGCGTGAATCAGCGCCACTGAGACCAGCGCAAAGGCGTACGAAGAGCGGTCGCGCACCTTGAAGTAGGCATGGCGCCCTTCCATCGGCGCGGGCAGCGCCACCCCGGTAATCATCTCGCCCTTGGCCAGGACGTTTTCTACCTCGGGGGTATCGCCGGGCAGCTGGTAGAACGATCTAGTGTCAGGCTGCGGGTCTCGCCCTCGGGGGTAACGGTTTCCACGCGGGCATCCAGCGCTTGTAGCGCCACCGCCATATCGGAGGGGTGCGTGGCAATGCACACATCAGAGGTACCAATTACGCCGAGCTGCCGGGTGGTCGCGCCCTTTTCCCAGCGCCGCGCAGCCAGCGCCCGGTGAGCGCTTATTGCAGGGCATGGCGGTGTCGTAAAAATAGGGGCAGCGCGTGCGCTGCAGCAGATTACCGCCGGTGGTGGCTTTGTTGCGCAGCTGGCCAGACGCCCCAGCCACCAGCGCCCGGCTCAACACGCCATAGGCTTTGCGCACGCGTGGGTCGGCCGCCAGGGTGCTATTGCTGACCATCGCCCCCACCCGCAGGCCACCCTCTTCCGTAGCGGTAATGTCGTTTAAGCCGGTGCCGCGCACATCGATCAGGTGCAGCGGGGTTTTCGATCTCGTGCTTCATTAAATCCAGCAGGTTGGTGCCGCCGGCAATGAATTTCGCGCCCGGCACCTCGGCCGCGCGGGCCGCTGCTTCGGCGGGGCTAGACGCCCGCTCGTAGGAAAAGGCTCTCATGCGCGCTCCTTGGCAACCTGGGGAATGGCCTTGAGGATGTTGGCGTAAGCGCCGCAGCGGCAGAGGTTGCCCGACATCCGCTCGCGAATCTCGGCATCGGTGATCTCGATAGGCGCGGTGAGATCCGCCGTGACATGGCTGGGAATATTGGCGGCGATCTCCTGCAATACGGCGTTGGCCGAACAGATCTGCCCCGTCGTGCAGTAGCCGCATTGGAAGGCGTCGTTATCCACGAACGCCTGCTGCATAGGGTCTAGATGATCTACCGTACCCAGGCCTTCGATGGTGGTGATCTCGTCACCTTCGTGCATCACTGCCAGGGTGAGACACGCGTTGATGCGTTCGCCATTCACCGACACGGTGCAAGCGCCACACTGGCCGTGTTCACAGCCTTTTTTGGAGCCGGTGAGCGCTAGATGTTCCCGCAGGGTATCCAGCAGCGTGGTGCGGTTATCGAGCGTTAAGGTGTGCTGGGTGCCATTCACCACCAGCGTCACGGTCGAGCGCGGCACTTCTTGCGGTGCCTGATCGCGGCGCTGTTCAGCGCTATTTGAAGCGTTCATAAATCGGTGCCTTCCCTGCTCATTGCTGTTGCTTATCAACGGTCTCGCCCCTTCAGCATAGACATAAATCGGCGGCAGCGACCTGACGCGTGCCAAGCGGCTGCGCTACGCTTAGCGCAACGACCCGCGCTAAGCGGGCAGGGTGACTGACGAAAGGACGCAATATTGATGCAACACTTGGATCGGCAGGTGATTGAACACGCCCTGGCGTGGTGCCAGCAGGGCCGCCCTTTTTGGCTCTGCACGGTGCTGGCTACCTTTGGCTCCTCTCCTCGCGAGCCGGGCTCCTGGATGGCAGTGAACGAAGCAGGCGAGGCCATTGGTTCGCTGTCCGGGGGCTGTGTAGAGGAGGACTTTCTCCAGCGCGTCAAAGAGGGGGCGTTTGAGCGCCCGGTGACGGTCATCCGCTACGGCGACCCGGACGACGTTCAAGGAGCTAACGTGACGCTGCCCTGCGGTGGCATCTTAGAAGTATTAATTGAGCTCCTGCACGCGACTCAAGCCACCGAAGCACATCTCACCACGCTGCTGGCGACGCTAGACGGCCAGCAGCCGCTGGTGCGCCATGTCGACCTCCCCAGTGGGCGCTTTGGCTTTCACAAGGATGCCTCGCTTGGCCCACGGGTTTACCGTGAGCAAGTGCAGGGGGAATCCGAGCGCATCTACCTACGCGTTGCCCCCGCCAGGCGGTTAATTATTGCGGGCATCTCCGCCATTACCGCCCCCTGTGCGGCCTTTGCCGTCACGCTCGGTTTCGAGGTGATCGTCTGCGACCCGGACGCCACCGCCTGCGCGCAGTTCTCCGTGCCCGGCGCGGTGGTTAAGGCAGCGCTGCCGTCCCAGTACATCGCCTCCGGCGCTTGCCATGGGGCGACGGCAGTGGTGGCGCTCACCCACGACCCGCGCATCGATGACTTGGCCATGATGGAAGCCGTATGCACACCTGCATTCTATATTGGCGTGATGGGCTCTCAGCGCACCTCCACCGCGCGGGCCGAGCGGCTGATACGCTCCGGCGGGCTCACCCAAGCGCAGGTGAAGCGCCTGCATATGCCCAGTGGCCTAGCGCTGGGCAGTAAAACTCCGGCGGAAATTGCCCTGGCGGTCATGGCGGATATCGTACGGGTGCAGAACGGGAAGGCCGTCGATGAGCTTTAATTGCCATGAACGCTAACCACGTCGTCGCTCTAGTGATGGCGGCAGGCTTCTCTCGGCGCTATGGCGAGGCCGATAAGCGCCAGGAGCGTCTTGCCGATGGCCGAACGCTGTTGGCCACCACCGTTGCGCACACCGAGCAGGCGTTTAGCCAGGTACGGGTCGCGATTCGTGAGGAGGACAACGCGTTTCAGCTTGGCTTGGCTGCCAGCACGCCGCTGATCCGGCTACGTCAGGCGCACCTGGGGCTGGGCGCCAGTTTGGCCGAAGCGGTGGCGGCGCTAGGCGGTGATTGCCGCCTGAACGACAGCAAGGCGGTGGCGGTACTGCTAGGCGATATGCCGCGTATTCACCCCGCGACGCTGCGGGCACTACAGCAGCAGGCCGCCCGCGATACCATCTGGCGGCCGCGCTACGGCGGGCAGCCCGGCCCCCGGTGCTGTTTGGCCGGGCTTTTTGGCCGGAACTGGAGCACTTACGAGGCGAAACGGGCGCTAAGTCGCTGATTCAACGCCACCCATCCCATTACCATACGTATGACGTCGACGACGCAGGCATTCTGCTCGATATCGATACGCCAGACGCCCTCGCCAGCCTCTAGCGTTTAAGCACAACTTCGATTATCAGAGAAAGGATTTAACAAACATTATAAAGTAGTGTGTGCATGCCACTGTCACACAGCGATTTATTAATGATACTGCCCAACCTGTTACTGGATCCGCAGGCGCTGAGTGCTTTGCAAGGAAAGCACGATGTTCCCTTGGTCATTTTATCCTGGCTAGTTGCACTGGCCGCGTCTTACGCCAGCCTAGAAATTATTCGCTTGGTCGGTAGTCACTCATCGTCGCTCTGGCGCAGAACATGGCTCACCGCAGGTGCCAGCGTAATGGGCGCTGGCGTCTGGAGCATGCACTTTGTCGGCATGCACGCCTATCAGTTGGACTTTCATGTCAGCCATAGCCATCTACTCACGCTGCTTTCAATACTGCCCGCTATTTTAGGCAGCCTTGTAGCCATGACGCTGCTCTGCCGAGAGCAGTTAAGGCACCGCTCTCTGATCCTTGCAGGTATCAGCTTAGGGCTGGGTATTGGCGTGATGCACTATAGCGGCATGGCCGCCATGCGTATGCCGGCAACCCTCTACTACGCGCTGGATCTGCTCCTAGCCTCCCTGGTCGTTGCCGTTGGGCTGGGCGTTCTCAGTGCCTATGCTTACCGCTTATGCCGCATGGAAAATGGCAAAGCGCACTATCAGCGATACGCCTTTGTCTCTGCGCTGTGTATCTCGCTCGCCGTCAGCGGCATGCACTACGTGGCCATGCAGGCTGCCTGGTTCGTGCCCATGAGCGATGCCGCCGATCACGCCCACATAGATGCCTCCCACTGGCTTATTTTTGTGATCAGCGGGGCGGCCGTTTTTGCCGCGCTGCTGACGGTGCTGGCGATTAAAATCCAGCGCCGCCTGGAAGACAGCGAGCGGCACTGCCATATGACTCAACGGCGTCTGCTGGAAGTGATTGCCGCTCTGCAGGATGGCGTGGTGCTATTTGATGATGGAGCGCGCATCCGGCTGTGTAATAACGCTTTTGAGCAATTAACGGGGATGACTCACACCCAGCTCATCGGTACGGATATCACTCAAGTGCCTTACGCTAAAGATAGCCAGGCGCTCACGCCTGCCATTCACCGTGCGTTGGTATCGCAAGGGGAATGGAGCGGTATGGTCACCGCTCTGCGCTCCAATGGCGATGAGTACCCGGCATGGCTCAGCATCAGCCGCGTGAACTATGCCCACAGTAAAGATCAGGATTACGTGGCCCTGATCAGCGACCGAACCGACGAGCAAAACGCACAGCAGCGGATTCGCTACCTGGCTTATCACGATATGCTCACGGGCTTGCCAAATCGCTTGGCCCTTCAGGAGTACTTGACGACACACCTGCAGGATAGCCGCCATCGGGCCACTACTCAGTGCTAGCACTGAAGGACGTCAACCGTTTCAAAGTGCTGAACGAAGTATGGGCCAAGATATCGGCGACGAGCTGTTACGACAGCTCGGCAGCCGCCTGCAACAGCAGGCCGGAAAGCAAATGTACGCTGCCCGCTTGGATGGCAATGAGTTTGCGCTGTGCCACACGCTCAACGCCACCGATCAAACGGCAGCTGAACAACAGGCGCACCAGCATATCGAGAGCGTGCTGGCGTCCCTAGTGGCCGACTACCAGCTTCACGGGCACACCTACCCGTGCAAAATTAACGTGGGCATGCTGATTTTTTGCCCTCGTGAGATTGAGAGCGTCGGGCAGCTGTTCAAGCGCGCAGGGCTTGCGCTACTGGAAGCCAAGCGCCAGCGGGACGGCGAGCCAAAACGGTTCTGCGCGGTGTTGGAGCAAAAGCTTGAAGAGGATATAACGCTAGAGCGTGAGCTGCGCCTGGCGATTGATAGCGGTGCGCTTAGCCTGCACCTTCAACCACAGGTGGGAGCGCAGCACGAGGTCATCGGTGCCGAAGCCCTGGTACGCTGGCACCACCCCCAGCAAGGCATGATTTCACCAGGGCGCTTCATTCCCATCGCTGAACAAACCGGACTGATTCTGCCCCTAGGGGCCTGGGTACTAAAAGAGGGTTGCCGCCTGCTCGGCGAGTGGCAGCACGACACGCGCCTGAGAGATTTAAAGCTTTCGCTTAACGTGAGCGTGCGTCAGTTCCAGCAGCCCGATTTTGTCGAGCAGGTCACCACCACGCTGCATGCTACCGCCGCCCCGCCTGAGCGCTTAACCTTGGAGCTCACTGAATCGCTGCTAATGAGCGACCCAGAGGGCACCATCGATAAGATGCTGCGCCTGCGGCAACTGGGCATCCGCTTTGCGCTGGATGATTTTGGCACCGGCTACTCATCGCTGGCGTATCTCAAATCACTGCCGCTGGACACGCTCAAAATCGACATTGCCTTCGTCAAGGATTTAACCTTGGATATGCAGGCAACGCCGATAGCCGCCACCATTATTGCCCTGGCAGAGAGCCTGGGATTAGACGTGATTGCCGAAGGCACGGAAACTGCCGACCAGTGCACGGTGCTAGCTCGCTTAGGATGCCATGTGTATCAAGGCTACTATTTTGGCAAGCCAGCACCCGCAGCAGAGTTTGCGCGACGCAACGGCGCTTCTTCGCCTACAGCGTCATAAACGGCTGGGCGTCTTGATCGCTGAATAGGTAAACGTTGTAAGGCTCGCTTTGGGGCCCAGGCATGCCCGGTGTGCCAATCGGCATACCGGCTAAGCCGATGCCATCGACATCCGGTTGCTGTTCAAACAGTGCCTCAACCGCTTCCATCGGCACGTGCCCTTCAATCCAATAGTTGCCTATCTCAATGGTGTGGCAAGAGCCCATGCCGTAAGGCACGCCCGCCTGCTGTTTGATATCACCCAGCTCGACATCATCAATAATGGTGACGTCTACGCCCAGCGCTTCAAGATGACGCGCGTACTCATCGCAGCAGCCGCATTGCGGGTTTTTATACAGCGTCGCCTCATCGGGCAGCGCAGCATGGGCCGTCGCAACGCCGAACATCAAGGCACCAGAGACCAGCAGCGTCGTGGCATGTCGTTTCATATCGCTCTCCTATGACAACGTCTTTTGCAAAGCTTACAACCTAGGGGCTACCTATAGGTCAAGACCCAAACAACAGCCTCTCACTCTCGTTTGACCTATGGGCGGCACTGGGTTCTACGCTAAAGGTTGGACGTTGATCGCAAGACGACAAGGAGGCTGATGATGGCAGCAACGACCCACCACACCGCACAGGTGTATCGGATGAAAACCGCCGAGCACATGTGCCCGTTCGGCTTGAAGACCGTCGACCTGCTCAGGCGCAAAGGCTACGCGGTGGATGACCACACCCTCACCTCACGCGAGGAAATCGACACCTTCAAGGCGCGAGAAGATGTCGATACCACGCCGCAGGTGTATATCGATGGGGAGCGTATCGGCGGCTACGAAGAAGTGCGCGAACACTTGGGTATGAGCGTTCCCAATGCCAAAGAGACTACCTACCGCCCGGTGCTGGCCATTTTTGCCGTCGCGCTATTAATAGGTCTGGCGATGAGCTGGGCAACTCAGGGCACGCTGCTCACGGCGCGCATGCCAGAGTTTGCCGTGGCAACCGCGATGGTGCTGCTGGGCCTGCAGAAGCTGCAGGATATCGAAAGCTTCAGCACCATGTTCCTCAACTACGACCTGCTCGCCCAACGCTACGTGCCCTATAGCTACGTTTACCCCTACGCCGAAACCGCCGCCGGGCTGTTGATGCTGGCTGGCACGCTGATTTGGGTAGCCGCGCCGCTGGCACTGTTCGTCGGCACCGTGGGCGCAGTGTCGGTGTTTAAAGCGGTTTACATCGATAAGCGCGAACTCAAGTGCGCCTGCGTGGGAGGCAACAGCAACGTACCGCTCGGCTTTGTGTCGCTCACTGAAAATCTGGTGATGATCGGCATGGGCTTATGGATGCCATTGCGCCTACTGCTGGGCTAGCGTCGATTAAGAGCGGCTTAGCAGCGCCGTGACGCCCAAGGCCAGCCAGCCGGCCATCAGCAGCAGCCCGCCAATCGGCGTCACGATACCTACGCTCAAACCGGCCAGCGCCATCAGGTAGAGCGAACCGGCAAAGGCCAGTACGCCTAACGCCCATAAGGCGAGTACGACCTGCTGGCCGGGGTGTGAGTAGTGGCTGCGCCAAGCAAGCACCGCCAGCATGGCCAGCGTGTGCCACGCTTGGTAGCGCACGCCGGTTTCCACGATATCCACCATGGCAGCGCTGGTGCGTGCCGCTAACCCGTGGGCGGCGTAAGCCCCCAGCATCACCATGGTTGCCCCTAAAAGCGCCACCACACACCACCACAGCTTGTCGATTCGCTGCACGCCCTACTCCTTTTCACCTATGTTGGCGGCGCATCGCCACCCCGTTAATCATTGAGATATTCACCCCGCTGCATACCTTGCACGGGTCGAAACCGCTACAATAGAGGCCGTTTTGCCTCATCCACCAGGGTGCTTACTGTTTATGTCTACCCCCAATGAGTCGATACAGCTTACGCTCAACGGCGAACCCTACGCCATGACCGCTGGCCTCACCGCTGCTGACTTGGTCGAGCAGCTTGGCCTGGGCGGGCGTCGTATCGCTGTCGAAATCAACGAACAGATTGTGCCCAAGAGCCAACTGGCCGCGACCCCGCTGGGCGCAGGCGACCAGATCGAAGTGGTCCACGCCATTGGCGGCGGCTAGCTGCCGGTGCTTTTTCAAGGAATCGCTATGACGCAACTGACTGATACACCGTTCACCATTGCCGGACGTGATTTTAGCTCCCGCCTGTTAGTGGGTACCGGCAAGTACAAAGACTTTACCGAAACCGGTGCTGCCATTGCCCAGAGCGGTGCCGAAATCGTCACCTTTGCCGTGCGCCGTACCAACCTTGGCCAAGATGCCGATGCGCCGAACCTGCTCGACGTCATCTCGCCCAGGCAGTACACCCTGTTGCCCAATACCGCTGGCTGCTACAACGCGAAAGATGCCGTGCGCACCTGCCGCTTGGCCCGCGAACTGCTGGACGGCCACAACCTCGTCAAGCTGGAAGTGCTCGGCGATGACCATACGCTCTACCCCAACGTGGTCGAGACGCTCAAAGCTGCCGAGACCCTGCTGGCCGACGGTTTCGACGTGATGGTGTACACCAGCGATGACCCGATTGTGGCACGCGAGCTGGAAGCCATGGGCTGCTGCGCCATCATGCCGCTGGGCTCATTGATTGGCTCGGGCCACGGCATTCAAAACCCGCATAACGTTCGCCTCATCGTAGAGCAGAGCAGCGTGCCGGTCCTGGTGGATGCAGGCATTGGTACGGCCTCCGATGCCGCCATGGCCATGGAGCTTGGCTGCGACGGCGTGCTGCTCAACAGCGCCATTGCCCACGCCCGCGACCCGCTGCGCATGGCCAACGCCATGAAGCTCGCCGTCGAGGCTGGCCGCGATGCGTTCTTGGCAGGCCGCATGCCGCGCCGCCAAAGCGCCGACCCCTCTTCGCCTTTTGCAGGCCGAATCAACGGCTGATACAGAGACACCATGACCGATACGAACGACACCGCGCCCGAGAGCAACACCACCGGCCCCGAAAGTGCCGATGCGCCGCTGCACCGCCGTGGCATTAAAAGCTATGTGATTCGCGCCGGGCGCATGACCCAAGCCCAACAAAGCGGCCTGGAAGACGTATGGCCGCGCCTGGGGCTGACCATTGCCGATGGTCGCCAGGATTTAGACGCCCTGTTCGGCCGCCAAGCCCCCCGCGTGGTGGAAATTGGCTTTGGTATGGGTAACTCGCTGATCGAGCAGGCTGAAACTCATCCCGATACCGACTTTATCGGCATCGAAGTGCACGCCCCCGGCGTTGGTAAACTGCTCGATGAAGTGGATAAACGCGGCCTGACCAACCTGCGCGTTTACCGTGAAGACGCCCTGGCGGTACTGGAGCAGTGTCTGCCCGAAGGCTCGCTGACCACACTGCAGCTATTCTTCCCCGACCCGTGGCCGAAGAAGAAGCACCACAAGCGGCGCATTGTCCAGCCTGCGTTCGTGGAGCTGATTCGCACGCGCCTCAAGCCCGGCGGCACGTTCCACATGGCCACCGATTGGGAAGCCTACGCCGAGTGGATGGCGGAAGTGATGGAAGCCGCCCCCGGCTACGCCAACACCGCTACCGCCGAAGACCGCGCCTTACGTGCCCCGCCCGGCTTTCCGACCGCTCACCAAGTTTGAAGCCCGCGGTGAAAAGCTCGGCCACGGCGTGTGGGATCTGATTTACCGGCGGGAAGCGTAACGCTTACTCAAACGCCGTTAGCGCAAAGCTGTCGCACTCGGTCACCTTCGCACACCACGCCTGCAGCCGTGGAAAGCGGTTCGGCCAATCAAAGGCCGGTAAGCGAAAGCTGAGGTACGCCAGGGCGACAGCGACCACAATCGACCCAAGCGTGCGCTGGGTATGACCGGCCAGCACGCTAGGGTGCGCTTCCAGCGTCACCAGCGTGCGCTCAATCGCTTTTAACCGTCGGCTTCCTAACAGCGTCTCATCCACGTCGGGCCCGCCATGCTTGCGGCCAATCACCACGTTGAACGCCGCCTCCATCAAGCCCTGCCCCAACCCCGCCAGCGCCAGGGTTTCCGCTAAACCATCTGCCGGTAGCAGCTTCGCGCCTTCGCCCACGGCATCCAGATAGTGGGCAATCAGCAGCGATTCGGTCAGCACCTCGCCTCCTTCCGTCACCAGCGTCGGAATACGACTCAGCGGGGTAATCTTTAAAAGCTCGCTATCCGCCGCCCAGGGGTCGCACCAGCAAAGCTCCGTGCGCTCCATTAGCCCTTTTTCATACAGGCATACCCGCACGACGCGGGCGTAAGGTGAAGAAGTATTGAGATAGAGCTGCATAGAGGCCTCACTGCTCTGTTACTTGCGCTTATCGTAAACCACCCGATGCAGCTTGCCGCTACCACTTTCGAAGGCATCGATATTGGCGAGAGTCGTCTCGGCAATATTGGTTAGCGCCTCCTGGGTGAAAAAAGCCTGATGGCCGGTGATAAGCACGTTGTGGAAGGTTGTTAGGCGCATGAACCGGTCATCGTCGATCACCTGATGGGAGTGGTCCTCAAAGAAGAGTTGCTCCTCCTCTTCGTATACGTCCAACCCTAAGTAGCCAATATGGCCACTTTTGAGACCGGCGATGACGGCTTGGGTATCCACTACCCGCCCACGGCCGGTGTTAATAAGCATCACTCCCCGCTTCATTTGGGCAATGGCGATCGCGTTAATCAGGTGGCGGGTGTCAGCCGTGAGCGGGCAGTGCAGGGAAATAATATCCGCGTGGGCATAGAGCGTTTCTAACGGCACATACTCCACAAACGCTTTCGCTTCAGGGTTTGGGTAAGGGTCGTAGGCCACAATGCGGCAGCCAAAACCGTGCATGATGTCGGCAAAGATGAGACCGATATGGCCCGTTCCCAATGACTCCCACGGTTTTGCCGTGTAGATCGAACCCCAGCAAACCATCAAGGGCAAAGTTACCTTCCCGCACTCGGTTATAAGCTCGAAAGGTCATGCGATTCAGGCTCATCACCAGCGCTACTGCGTGCTCTGCTACGGCGTGGGGCGAATAGGCAGGCACCCGTACTACCGTCATCCCCAGCCGCTGCGCCGCTTCTAGATCCACGTGATTAAACCCGGCCGAACGCAGCGCCACTAGCCGCGTACCGCCTTGATGAAGCTGCTCCATCACCGCCGCATCCAGGTGGTCATTCACAAACGCGCAGACGCACTCAAACCCGACGGCGAGCGGTGCGGTCTCGACGGTGAGCCGCGCATCAAAAAAGCTCAGCGTATGGCGCCCTGCGGCGTTGGCGCGGGTCAGAAACGTTTGGTCGTAAGGCTTAGCGCTAAACACAGCGATGCGCATGGCGAAGACTCCTAGCAATGGTGTCATCAGGATAGGCGAAGAACCCCTATTATCTGCACAAACATTGCGAGTAAGACTTGGCTGGAATCAACAAAAGGCGTTCTAGAAAAAAGAAAGCCGCTCCAAGGGGAGCGGCAAAAGACCGTGACTAGCAATGAGAGGGAGAAGCCATGACAGGGTACCGGCGCTGAACTGCCTAGTCGCTGTCGTGGTTGCCAGCGGCTCATCAAACGCTGACAAACACAATATAATCATTCTCATTTACCCCGTCAACACAAATGCGAATACTTTTTATTTATTTTTATATCAGCTGACTAATTTGAGCCAAAACGGCAGCGTCAGCATGGCAAGCAGTGTTTGCCCGGTGATAATGGCCGCCATTAATTCCGCATCGCCGCCCAGCTGGCGGGCAAGGATGTATGCCGAGGTGGCCGTGGGTAGCGCAGCAAACAGCAGCGCGACGTCCCGGCTGACGGGGTCGAGCCCCAGTAGCCACGCTAACAGCAGTACACATGCTGGCATGCACAGTAGCTTAATGGCGTTAGTAGCAATCACCCCTCGGTCAATACGCAGCAGCGCCATGGGCTTAAGCGCGACCCCCACGGCCACCAGTCCCAGCGGTAGTGCTGCGCGTCCCAGTAACGTGACGGTATCTTCGCTCCAGCCGGGCAGGCCAACGCCGCTAAGATTCAGCCCAAATCCCTGCCAAGCAAGCCAAAATCAGCGGATTTTTCGCCAGCGCTAGCGCGCTTTTACCCAGGCTTGCGCGACCCAGCGTGCCCGCCGGCCACAAAGCTGGCCACGCACATAACGTTCACCACGGGCACCATCAGCGCCACGGCGACCGCAGCCGTTGTGGCCCCCAGCGAGCCGTGCAGCGCGGCGGCCCCCGCTACGCCCACATAGGTATTAAAGCGCACGGCACCTTGAAACACCGAGGTGAATGCCGCCGGGCTGAGCTGTAACCAGGCTCGAAAATGCCACAGTACAAGGCCAAACAGCGCCATTGCCCCCAGCAATGCCAGCGCCAACCGGCCAACGGGCACTTGGCTCACATCGGCTGTCGCCAGCGTGCCCACCAGCATGGCAGGGAACAGCACAAAGTAGATAAACCGCTCCATTTGCGCCCAAAAATCGAGGCTAGGCCAGCGCCCATACCCCATGGCTGCACCCAATAAAATCAATAAAAACAGCGGCCCTAATGCCCCGGTAATGCTCTCCATTGTTCTTCCTTATTAAGTGCGACATCCCAGCACAGCGACATCTACGGGATAGCTGTTACCATGAAACGCATACCATGTAATAAATTTCCCCGCCTTATGGCCTGCGTAGCGACTATTCTGCCATGAAGAATTTGCCTAAACCTGTCGATGTTACGGGTTTTCCAGCGCTGAAAGTGTTTATCCTGGTGACTGGCCTCGCGCTGGCCGCGTGCACATGGTATGTGTTCGCTAACTGGCTTCGTGCCGATAGCGATATCGTGTGGTTCTCTCCTAGCGGCGAATGCAACTTGCATATGACCCCCTGTTCGACAACGCTGGGGGACAGAGGCCGTCTTACGTTAGCCATTGATGCCGATGGCCGTATCGAGGCGCTTGAAGTGCTGCCCTTGGATGTCGAGGTGGAGGGCATCACCCCCCGCCAAGTGACGGTGGATTTTGTTGGCCGCGATATGGATATGGGGTTAAACCGCTTTGCGCTTACCACCACCGCGCCCGGACACTTTCATGGCCAGGGCCAAGTGGGCGTTTGCACGCAAGAGGTGATGCCGTGGCGCGCTAGGGTTATTCTGGAGACGCCTGCGGTAAGCTGGGTAGCTGGTTCGATTTCAATGTTAAAAGGAGTTAAGCGCATGGCAGCCTCCATAAAACGCAAAGCCGCTTTGGCTTGGCCTAGCCCTGTTAGGCGTGCTAGTGGTGGCGGCCACCCTGGGCCTTTACCAGCTAGGCGTCGGCCAGGAGAGCGACGAACCGCAGGGCGGCCCTATCGCAATGCCCTCTACCCAGGGTGACTTCTCCCTTACCCAGCTAGGCGATGATGAAATTGCCATTATCTCCTTTGGCTACACTTACTGCCCCGATGTCTGCCCCATGAATCAGGCGGTCAAACGCCAAGCCCTGGCTCAATTGAGCGATGCTCAACGTGAGCGGGTTGTGCCTGTCATGATTACGGTCGACCCAGAGCGCGATACGCTCGACCGGATGAGCGAATATATGCAATTCTTCGGCAGTGAGTTTATCGGCTTAGTGGGAAGCCAAGAACAGCTTACCGATGTGGCTGAGCGTTACGGGGTGATTTGGCGGCGGGTAGAAGCGCCGGAATCGGCCATGGCGTATACCATCGACCACAGCGCTTCGCTGTTTTTGGTCAACCGTGAAGGGGAAATATTGCAGCGGGTGCTCTACTCTCCAAAGCCCCACGGGGTAGTATCGGCGCTGGAAAGCGAGCTTGGCAGCTAACGCTAAAAGGGGAACCTTAATAAGTTAGCTGCCATGTGGTTACTCAGCCGTTGCGGCTTTGTTAGCAGTTGCCGATTGTAGCTGATCCAACATCGCCATCAGCGCCTGTGTCTGGGTGCCATCGCGAGTATCGTGCAGCGGATTGATCTGCCACGTACTCTCAGCAAAGCCCCACCAGTCCCAGCACGCTTGCGGGTTGGCCATGCTGCTCTCTGCCTGTGGGTAAAGTACCACCTGACCATGTTCCGCCGCCCAGCGGTTTAAGCCGCTGTAGCGAACAAAGGTGTCGTCGATGGCCTCCGCGTTCATCTGGCAGCCGTGCAGCGCCACCGTTACCGGGCAGCCGCCCGCCTCACATGCCTCTGGTACGAACACATAACCGGTATCGGCAAAGCCCTTCGCTGCAAAGTCGGACTGGTCAAAAGCTAACAGCTCGCCTTCGCTGGCGTTCGTCTCACGCTCGGGATAGAGCCAAGCCATCATCTCACCGGCCACGTCTTCTCCACACGCCAGCACATGACTGCCGCCGCCGTTGTGACAATCGCCCAAAGACTGCGGGTCAATAGGGGCGTCTTTTGGCATCGCTACCGGCCAGCCGTGCCCGGTGTTTGCCCGCTGAACGTAGCGCAGTTGCTGCTCAGGGCTTTCCAGCCAGCCCTGCCACTGCTGAGCCAGCAGATCTCCTAACGCAGGCGACACCGTCTCGTCCGCATCGCCATGCCACACAAAAGCTCGTAGCTGGCTTAGTGCGTCTTGGCTGCCTACTTGGTCTAATGAAAGATAGCGCTCATGCCGCTGTTCCAGTTCATCCAGCGATGGGAGCCCGCGGCGTGTCATCATGCACTGGTTCAGGGCTAGGCTTAATGCCCCTTGAGCGCACCCCCATGGGCCTGCGGCTAGCACGCCCACACCGCTAAAGCGCTCAGGCCAAGCAACTGCCAACTGAGAGGCCATATAGCCGCCAGAAGAGACTCCTACCACGCTGGCTTGGTCGCTAGCAGCGCCCAGCGCAGGTAGGCCGGGCGCCTCTTCCTGGGCGTGGGCAGCGGCGCTGCCCAAAAGAATAAGCGCAGCCATGAGACGGCGCTGATGAACGGCTATGCCCATGGCTTATTCAATGCCTAGCAGTTCAACGCGGAACGTGAGCATTTCATTCGGGCCAATGGGGCCTTGGCCGCGTTCGCCATACGCAAGATCAGCAGGAATATAGAGCATCCAGCTATCGCCAACGCTCATCAGTTGCAGGGCTTCTTGCCAGCCTTCGATCACTTGGTTGACCTGGAAGCTAACCGACTCACCGCGCTCGAAGGAACTATCAAATACGGTACCGTCGAGCAGCATGCCTTCGTAGTTCACCTCTACGTGTCTTCTGCGCCGGGCGTTGCGCCGTCGCCAGACTCAAGCACTTCGTACTGCAAGCCAGACTCGGTTACTTCGACTTCATCCCGCTCAGCGTTTTCTGCCAGGAAGTTTTGTCCTTCTTCAAGATTCGTCTGCGCCAGCTCGGCGGCTTGCTGTTCACGCGCTTCCATTGAACTCTCTTGGAAAGCCATTAGCGCTTCCATCATCTCTTCTTCGTTCATCGCCAGCTCGTTGCCATCGAAGACATCGCGCATACCGTCGGTGAATGCATCAATATCGCGAGATCTTCAATATCTGCCTGCATGCTTTCGCCCAGCGTAACACCCAGGCTGTAAGCCAAGCGCTGCTCGTCGGTTTCCGGGGCGGCGGCGGCAAACGGCGCTACCAGCAGAAGGCCAGTCAGCGCGGTAGAAGAGAGTAGTGCTTTCATGGAAAAAACCTTATCCAGCGGCGCAGTGCGCCATATGTTTTTGGGTGCCTCAAAGACTAACACCCGCCGCTTCAGGCTGCATTACCTGAAACGGCGGGTGTTAGTCAGACCACAATGATGCCTAGAGGTTTAGCCAGTGCTACCGCGTACGTTACACCACCAGCGTTGGGCAGTGGGCGGCCCCGGCAACACGCTGGGACACACTGCCCAGCAGCAGATTTTTCTCACCGTTCGTGCCCTGAGCGCCAATCACAATCAGGTCGCACTCCCGTTTACGGGCAAAGCGTACAATTGTGCGGGAGGGTCGTCCTCCTTTCACAAAGGCACGTACTCGCATGCTATCCGCCCCTAACTCAATGGCGTGGGACTTAGCATGTACAGCAATTTCCGTGGCGTACTCTTTGAGCGCATCATCGGGGATATCCAGCCTATTGGGGCGCACCATAGAGAGCGACGCTTCCAATAGGCTGTGGTGCTTAAATACGCACAGCAGGTACAGCTCTGCACCAGTGAGCATATGCAGGCCAACGGCTTTCTCTAGCGCTTTGATGGCCCCCTTGGAGCCATCGACCGGGACCAAAATGCGATTAAACATCCGCATTCTCCTTGTGACTGCTTAACGGAAGGCAACATCACGCAGGAACAGCGCAATTTGCGGGAACATAATCAGCAGCGCCGCCGCCAAAATCAGCATAAAGATAAACGGTGGCGTGCCTTTGATCACCTCCCAGTAGGGGCGCTTAAAGATTGCAATGGCGGTAAAGATATCGCAGCCAAACGGTGGCGTTGCCGAACCTATCGCCACCTGCAAGGTAATCAGAATACCCACCAGTACGGGGTCTAGCCCGGTGGCCGCAATCGCCGGTGCAAAGATAGGTGTCAGCACCAGAATCACCACGATAGGGTCAACGAACATACAGGCCACAAAGAACGAAATACAGATAGCGATCAGTACGCCCGTTGGCCCGGCGTCATTCACGCCCACGGCCTCCAGGATAGCCTGGGGTATCTGCGCAAAAGAGATAACCCAGGAGAACCCATTGCCTACGGCCACCAGTATAAATACCACGGCGGTAATCAGGCCGGTGGATTTGGCGATTGCGTAGATATCGTGCATTTTCAGCGAGCGGAACACCACAAACTCTAACAGCACCGCGTACAGCACACAGGCGGCCGCCGCTTCGGTGGGGCTAAAAATACCGCCGTAAATACCACCCACGATAATCACCGGGAAACCCAGCGGCCAGAGCGCTTTTTGCACGGCGGTGGCCCGCTCTTTCCAACTGGCGCGCTCTTCGGTAGGAACATCTTTTACGATGGCGTAAACGATGCAGTAGGCAGAGAACATAAACAGTATTAACAGGCCCGGCCCAATCCCGGCGATAAACAGCTCGCCAATCGAGGTACCGGAAATCACCCCGTAAATAATCATGCCGATGCTGGGTGGGATCAAAAAGGCAATGTCACTGGCATTAATAATCAGCGCCAGCGTAAAGGGATCAGAGTAGCCCGCCTTTAACATCTTCGGACGCAGCGGAGACCCCACGGCCACCACGGTGGCTTGAGTAGAACCAGATACTGCCCCAAACAGCGTACAAGAAGCGGCAGTACTCACCGCCAGCCCGCCTTTAATATGGCCAATAAACGACATCACCATATCAATCAGGCGGTTCGCGGATTGCCCACGAGTCATAATATCGGCGGCCAGAATAAACATCGGCACGGCGATCAGCGAGGCAGGGCGAATGCCCGCCATCATCTGCTGAATCAGCGTATCCATTTGGCCAAAGCCGTTAAACATCATATAGAAGCCAATCACCGCGGCGGTGATCAGCGGGATCATCATTGGAAAGCCCAGCAGCAGCAGGGCAATCATGGTGACTACCATTATCGTCGTCATAGCGTTCCCCTAGGGTGCAATCCCTGCTTTACACTTCTGTTTCGGTATCTTTGTAGCCGTCCACAACCCCAGTCGAGAGATACACGTCTCGGGTCGACAGGTTTTTAATCGCGGTCAGCATGTACTGAATCCCGGTAATCAAAAAGCCCATGGGCACCCAGATATAAATAATCCATACCGGCAAACCTAGCGACGGCAGCACGCGCCCTTTGCTATACAGGTCGAGGATGTACACCACCGAGTAATAAAGTAGGAAAAACATCACCAGCGCAGTGAAGAACGCAATGCCGATCATCAATACTTTACGGCCACCCACCGGCAGCGCATCGTAAATCGCCGACATCCGAATATGACGACCGTGGCGGGCAGCGTAACCAATGCCCGCAAAGGTAATCATGATAATCAAGATACGGTTCAGCTCACCTGAGAACATAATGCTATTGCCGAATACAAAGCGGGCAACCACGTTGGTGACCGTATTCAGCGCCATTAGCAAAACCCCCATCGCCAGTATCACTGACTCGATTTTGCTAATTGCAGTGTCGATCACTCCCAAAAACCCGGGCAAACCGGACCGGTAGTTCTTTTCGGACTCTTCTTCGGTCATGGCCGTTCTCCTTTAAACGCAGCGTGGTCGCTTGCTATCTCAGCGTAGCGACTCTCCCATCACTGACCACCGAACGGAGTATGTTCGGCCTTGCTTCATTTTGTAGCGTAACGGGTAATGACTCTTTTCGCTTCAACGCTGGAATGTACGTAGATTTTTCTGTGTTACGCCGCCGAGGTACACATTTTTTCGTGGTGGGCCGAGCTGCGCCGATGAACCCACTCACCTGCAGGGCACTTTGGCAACAAAAAAGGGGCAGCGCTGGCTGCCCCTTATGACGTTACTTGATTAACGTAAAAGCGCTAACCCATTAGGAGTCCGCTGTTAACGGCTTCAAGGTCCGCCTTGAACTGCTGCAACAGCTCTTCACCGCGATCGCCCGTCATTTCGAGGAACGCTTCCTCAACCTGCGGCGCACGCTCACGGAACGCTTGGATCTGCTCTTCGTTCAGGCGCGTGACGGTGACTTCATCAGATGCTTCCTGAATCTTGGCGAGTGCTTCGTCGGCCAGACCTTTGATGTGCTCAATGGTGTGGTCGTAAGCCGCGTTGGAGGCTTCCTGCACCAGCTCTTTATCTTCGTCAGACAGGCCTTCGTAGAAGTCCTGGTTGGCCATCATGGCAGTGGTAAACCAGCCATGACCGGTAAAGGTCAGGTGCGGAGATACTTCATACAGACCGCCGGATTCGATCCAGAAAATCGGGTTTTCCTGACCATCGATAATGCCGGTCTGCAGGCCACCGTAAACTTCACCCCAGGGCAGCGGCGTCGGCGTCGCACCAAAGGCGTCGTAGGTTTCCGACAGCAGCGGGTTGGTCATGGTACGGATTTTCTTATTATCCATATCTTCCGGCGAGCTGATCGGCTCGTCGGTAGTGACTACCATTTCACCCTCTGGGTACATCTTCAGCAGCTCAAGTCCCTGTTCCGCATAAAGCTCCGGGAACATTTCATTGATCGCTTTACTCTCGTCGAAGAACGTGAGGACTGTTTCTTCGTCGGTCGGCAGCAGGTAAGGAATAAAAAAGATCTGGGCTTCTGGAATCAGTGCACCAGTAAAACCAGGCGACTGGTTAACAAACTGGAGAATGCCGTTCTGAGTCTGCTCCATGATGTCATCAGACTCACCCAGCTCACCAAAGCGGTAAACTTGTACAGAGTGGTCGGAGTTCTCTTCGATATACTCTTTAAACGCGTAAGCGAACACATCCTGCACGTCGCCTTCGTACTCTTCGTGGGCATAACGCCAGTTATCCGCCTGGGCAGTGGCGCTTAGGCCTAACAGCAGAGCACCTACGCTTGCCGTAGTGATTAATTTGGTGGTAACGGAACGAGTTGAAACTAATTTGCTTGCCTTCATGCAGAGTTCCCCTAGCAGTGGTAAGCGCGCCATATGAGAGCGCAAGAATCTAATTTTTGTCTATCCCGTGCTGCTTCACTTTCAGGCTCAGCCGCTAACACGCAGAAACACCATTCATTGCTGTGGGCTAGCGGGCGAAATAAGCGGTGTCAACGCGGGTTAATCAAAAACTGCTTAACTTCAGGCTAGCGTGGTGACTCACAGCGGTCAAGCTGGCTTGCTAAGGCCAAAAAAGCTGATTGTATGTCTTCGCGCACGCGTGAGGCTTGCGACGAAAAATTGTCAAGTGGTAGCAAAAACAGCGTATCTTGCAGCCACTGTGCAATATTGTGCTGGTTTATGCTGCCTTTTATTACACTCACTTCCTGCTCCGATGAGAGTAACGCCCACTGTTGCCAACGTTGAAGGTTTTCACGTTCGGCTTGAATTTCAGCGGTTTGTAGCGTTTTACGCAGCGTGCTGATGGATTCGCTCTGTGCGGCTTGGGGTTTTAACCCTCGGCGCAGTTGGCGCAGCGGGGCCGTCACCTGCTGCTGCCAGCGGCATCGCTCCTCACGTATCGCCTTCAGTGGGCCGGGCTCAGCAGCTAAGCCATGCTCATAAAGCCAACAGTGAAACAGCAGCTCGCACACATCCACGCCTGCCTCATCTTGCAAGATGAGGCAGGCGTCCTCTACGCCAGGCTTTGCATAAAGCGCTAAGGCAAAATCCCACAGCGGCCTCTGCTGCAAGCGCTGCAATCGGTTAGAATCGCGCATTGGTTTACCCACTTTTTTCGGGAGAAAACATGATCGCACTGCGCCAAGTCGCCCTGCAACGGGGCACGCAAACGCTCCTAGAAAGCGCCGACCTTACGCTACATAACGGCGTGAAGGCCGGCATTATTGGGGCCAACGGTGCCGGTAAGTCGAGCCTGTTTAAACTCCTATTGGGCGAGCTGGGGCCCGATCAGGGCGATGTGGAGATGAGCGGCGGCCAGCGAATTGCCCACATGGCCCAGGAAGTGGAGGCGCTGGATCGCCCCATTGTGGAGTATGTGTTAGACGGCGATTACGCCTTGCGCCAAGCTGAAGCCGACCTGCTAGCCGCCCGCGAAGCCGATAACGCGCATCGCGAGGCCGAGCTCCATGGGCTGATCGAAACCCTGGATGGTTACACTGCCGAGTCTCGGGCATCACAGCTCCTGGTCGGGCTCGGCTTTGTTCAGGCGGACCTTAAGCGACCTCTATCGGACTTTTCCGGCGGTTGGCGAATGCGGGTAAATCTTGCCCGGACGCTGTTTATGCCTTCCGACTTGTTGCTGCTGGATGAGCCGACCAACCACCTGGACCTAGACGCCCTGCTTTGGCTGGAGCAGTGGCTCACCCGCTACCCCGGCACGCTGCTGCTGATTTCTCACGACCGCGACTTTCTGGATGCTGTATGCGACCACATCGTGCATATGCATCACCAAACGCTAGAGCTTTACCGGGGCAACTACTCTCGCTTTGAGCGCACGCGGGCCGAAAAGCTCGCGCTGCAACAGGCTGAAGCGGCCAAGCAGCAGGCCCGCCGTGAAGAGATTGAACGTTTTATTGCCCGCTTTCGCGCTCAGGCAACAAAAGCCAAGCAGGCGCAAAGCCGGGTAAAAATGCTAGAACGCATGGGGGATATCGCCGTCGCCCACACGGACTCCCCTTTCCACTTCACCTTGCCTGCCGCTGATAAAACGTCGCACCCGCTGCTGGTGCTGGACCAAGCCACCCTTGGCTATCGCGCCGAAGCGGGCGATGTCGCTCAGTTAGAGAAGGTCAACATTACGCTACTCCCCGGGAGCCGTATCGGCTTATTAGGTCCGAACGGTGCGGGTAAATCGACCCTGATCAAGTCACTCACGGGCGAGCTTGAGCTGTTAGAAGGCAAACGCGTACCCGGTGAACATTTAGCCATTGGTTATTTTGCTCAGCATCAGTTAGAAAGCCTGGACGTGACCACCACGCCCTTTGTGCATGTACAACGCCTCTCTCCCACAGCAAGTGATCAAGAAATTCGCAACTTCCTAGGTGGCTTTGGCTTCAAAGGCGATGACGCCTTTGCGAGGTGGCCACTTACTCTGGCGGTGAGAAAGCACGCCTGGCACTTGCACTCGTGGCCTGGCAAAAGCCCAACCTGCTGCTGCTCGATGAGCTCACTAACCACTTGGATCTGGAAATGCGCGAAGCGCTGACCGGGGCGCTGGCAAGCTTTGAGGGCACGGTCATTTTGGTATCCACGACCGGCACCTGCTGCGTGCCACAGTGGATGAGTTTTGGCGTGGGGCCGACCACCGGGTTGAGCCCTTCGACGGCGACTTGGAGGATTACCGGGTTTGGCTCAAAGCGCGCCGGGAAGAGAACCGCCGAGACGCCCGTAGCGAAAAGAGCGATCGCCAGAGCCAACAGCCCAGCGGTGACCGTAAAGCTGCCCGCAAAGCAGCAGCGGAGCTGCGCGAAAAGCTGCGCCCACTGAAAAAAGAGCGCGACCAGGCGGAAAAGAGCATGGAAAAAGCGCAGCAGGCACTTGAGGAAGTAGAAGCGGTACTCGCCGACCCCGAGCTCTACACCGACAGCACCCGCAAGGCAGAGCTGACCCAAGCACTCGCCAAGCAGGCGGAGATTAAAGCGCGCCTGGATGCCGCCGAGCAGACATGGCTCGCCGCAGAAGAGGCGTTAGAGGCCATGGAAGCCGAGCTGCTGGCCAGCGAAAACGCCTGATCAGCCCTAGCTTTCTAGCAAAAAGGTGACCGGCCCATCGTTGACCAGGGCAACCTGCATGTCCGCGCCGAACTGCCCTTCCGCAATATGGGGCCAAGCGGCGCGGGCCTGACTTACCAGATAGTTAAACAGCCGCTCCCCTTCGTCGGGCGGAGCGGCACTTGAGAAACCAGGGCGCAGCCCCTTGCGGGTATCGGCGGCCAGGGGGAACTGTGACACTAGCAGCAGCCCGCCTTCGGCCTGCTGCAGGTTATGGTTCATCTTGCCCGACTCGTCGCTAAATACCCGGTAGTGCAACAGCTTATGCAGTAGTTTATCGGCATTCGCCTCGCTATCGCCTCTCTCTACCCCCACCAGCGCCAACAGCCCATGCTCAATGGCACCCACCGTACTACCTTCCACCGTGACACTGGCATGTTTTACCCGTTGAATCAGTGCTTTCACGCTTGCCCCTTCATTCGACGCTGTTTGAAAAACAGAGTGTAAACGCAGGCAAATACTGACCCAAACGAATACGTCATCCGCTCTTTTTTACAGACTAGTTTTGTCCAAGCAAGGCATCGCCAAAGTCTTCGCCTAGTGGGCGTTCGCCCAGCCAGATCCCAAACATCGCGTTGGCAAACTCGGCGTTGCTGTCTTCGTAGAGCGTTTCACCGTTCAAGGCGAGGGGCAGTTGGTCGCCGTCCCAACTCAGCAGGTAGCGGTCACCGGGCACCACATCCCGGTACTGCTGGTTTAACTGCGCCATGCTCTCTTTCACCTGATTAAATTCGTACAGCGTCAGCGAATCGTTGAGGGTTTTCTCCGTGGCTTCGGCAAAGTCTTCGGCGGCAATCTCATGAAAGTAGGCAAGCTCTAAACGGCGGGGTACATCGCTTAACGGCTGGGGCTCTCGCTCCCCTTCCAACTGATAATACGCCCCCGCATAGGCGGTCCAGATCATGTAGCGAAACACGCCGCCCCCCAGCAGCGTATAGCGTTGGTCATTCTCTTCCACCACGCGTTCAAATCGCTCGCCCCGCTCGGTCACGCTGCTAGCGGCGGCACGGGTCGTGACGAGCGGAGCGCCCAGTAACGCGGCTAGCCATAGCGTACTCTTTGTTTGGTCGTTGCACGGTGACCATCTCCTTTGTTTGTTTTGGGTAACACTATGCATAGCTATACATACACAACCAACTCATAAAGGTTTCGTACAACCCCTCCATTGGGGGGTCATTGAGCCGCCACAAAGCCTTTACCAAGGCCGACAGAGCATCACATCGCAGTGGGGCTCACTAAGCAGCATTTCGGTTAGCGGATTAGTTTGATGTGGTCGGCTGCGGCTGCCTAACATGACCAAGTCCGGCGAGTGCCGTTTAACATAGTCGTGGAGTACATCGCATGGCTGGCCCGGCTCTAACGCCAGTTCAATGTCCGGCACGCCATCCAGCTCCCGCAGCAGGCTCTCGACTTCGTTATCCAGCGCTTCCCGCAGGCGACTGACCTCGCGGTCACGCCACTGGGCGTAGAACGCTTGTCTCCCCAGCGCCAATTCGCCGGGCAGGCTCCAGGCGTGTAGAAGCGTTAGCTTGGCCTCAGGAAAGCGAATCAGCGCTTCTTTCAGGGTCTGCCGAGCCGTCAGCGAGAAGTCGATAGGCACCACAATATGTTGCCACGGCTGAGTAGGCAGGTAAGACGCCACCACCACGGGGCACGGCGCGCTACGCAAAATACGCATCATGGTGGTGCCGTAAAGCAGGTCTTTTTGACCACGTTTGCGGTGCATACCCAGCACGATGAGCGACGCCTGACGCTCGTGGGCTTCCCTCACGATTTCTACATGAGGCTCCCCCACCACCGTTTGAATCATCAGCGATGGCAGTTCCAAGGCGTAATCTTCGCGCAGGTCGGTGAGCGTCGCGCTAATATCGTCGTTTACCGCGAGTTCCAGGTCATGGAGCATGCGATGCGGAAGGTAAGGGTCAAGCACGTGAAGGGTATCAAGCTGCGCGCCCTGCTGGTGGGCTAAGCGCAGCGCGCGGGCAAAGGCCGCGCGGTTTTCCTGGGAGAGGTCGGTGGCAAACAGCAGCGTGCGGGACATGGGCAGCTCCTTGGCCGAACAGCTCAGCCTAGTAGGCAAACAAACGGGCACCCTTCAGCATGGTGCCCGTTGGCCTATCCCGCAAGGAGACTCTGCGCCCTCAACACGTCAGCGATGGATTTACCACCAGGCATGAAAGTGATGCACCGGGCCACGCCCTTTGCCAACACTTAAGCGATGGCTAGCGGCCAGAGCATAATGAAGCCACTGCTTTGCCTCCGTAATAGCCTGCTCTGGGGCCTCTGCGCTAGCATCTTCCGGCACCTTGGCTAGGCAAGCCGTAATGGCTGATGAGAGCGCGCAGCCCGTGCCATGAAGGTTCTCAGTGGCAATGCGTGAGGCGGGCAGCCACTGATGACCGTTAGGGGTCGCCAGCAGATCCGGGCAGGCATCACCCCGTAAGTGGCCGCCTTTCAGCACCACATAGGGCGCGCCTAGCGCGACCAGTTTGGGCAGCAGTGCTTCCATCTCGTCCAGGATGGCGGGCGATGGGGACTCGAGCAGCACGGCGGCTTCCGGCAGGTTAGGAGTAATCACATCCGCTAACGGCACTAAAATCTCTTTTACGGCGCGAATACCCGCGTCATCCACCAGGATGTCACCCCTCTTCGCCACCATCACCGGGTCGAGCACGATCCAACGCGGGCGCTGCTGGCGCAGTACATCGGCAATCACTTCGGCCACATCGCGGCTGGCTACCATGCCTATTTTCACGGCATCAATGGCCACATCGCTCAACAGATGTTCAAGCTGCTCACGAATTGCCTGAGGGGACACCGGATACACCGAGGCCACGCCACAGGTGTTCTGGGCAATCACCGCAGTGATGACATTTGTGCCATACACACCCAGGGCAGAAAACGTCTTCAAATCGCCCTGCAGCCCAGCACCACCGGAAGGGTCGGAGCCTGCAATGGTGAGCACATTACGAAGGCGGGATTCGGTAGACATAGCGCTCCTTACGAGACAGAACAGTATCTGCCCTAGGATACCCAAGCGGTGGCGCTTACGCTGCTTTAATCGCAGCCCTAGCCTGCCTATAACAAAATGGCCGCCCGAAGGCGGCCATGGTAAGGGTACTGCGCTACACCTGTTACTGCGAGGTGTCACCTTCCGGGTTACGGGCGTTGTAGTACGCCTGCTCGGAAATCGCGTGGTAATCTTCTACTTTATCCTGGAAGGCGCGGTAAGAGTCGTAGATCCGGGTCGCTAGCTCGCTGGAGGCGGCCAGTTCACCCACTACCTCAGCTGAGTGTTCGCGGGCTTGGGCCAATACGTCGTCAGGAATGCGACGCAGCTCAACGTTATGCTCATTCACCAAGGTTTCCAGCGCGTCGTTGTTACGGGCGGTATACTCATCCAAGACGCTTTGGTTCACATCACTGATCGCGGTACGCAGAATTGCCTGCAGGTCAGCGGGTAGCTCTGCCCAGGCCTCTTCATTAATGATGGCCTCAAACATCACCGTCGGCTCATGCCAGCCAGGGTAATAGTACTAATCGGCCGCCTGGTGCAGGCCAAAGGCTAAATCGTTGTAGGGGCCGATCCACTCAGTAGCATCAATCGACCCAGACTGCAGCGATGTAAAAATCTCGCCGCCCGGCATGTTCACAATCGCCACGCACATACGGCACATGACTTCACCACCAAGGCCCGGCATACGCATCTTCAAGCCGTCAAGGTCAGCGACCGAGTTGATCTCTTTGTTGTACCAGCCGCCCATCTGCACACCGGAAGAACCGGCTGCCAGTACATCGACACCGAACTCATCGTATAGCTCGTTCCACAGCTCCATACCGCCGCCGTAGCTCAGCCATGCGTTCATTTCCTGGGCGTTCATACCGAACGGTACGGCGGCAAAGAACTGTGCCGCAGGCGCTTTACCTTTCCAGTAATACGAGGCGGAGTGGCCAAGTTCAGCGGTGCCCTCAGATACAGCATCGAAGACTTCAAGCCCAGGCACTAGCTGGCCTGCACCAAATACTTCGATGGTTAAACGACCGTCTGACATCTCTTCGACCAGCTGGGAAAGCCGCTCAGGGCCTTGGCCCACACCGGGCAAGTTTTTCGGCCAGGAAGTGACCATTTTCCAGCGGAAAGTCTCTTGCGCCTGAGCTTGGTTATCGAAGCTTGAAACCACCAGCAGGCTGGCAGAAAGAGCAGTCGTCATGGCAATGGCGACAGGCAGTGCTTTGGCTTTCATGCGTGAACCCTCTTGCTTATTTTATTGCTGTTATGGGTAGGGAATACCCACCTGACGCTTGCCGCCAGGAGGGTTGTTACAAGCCATTATGTGTCTGCAGCTTGGCTGCTTTTGGTTAAGGTTGCCACCCCCTTGCGTTGATAGCAGGGTTATTTTTCAACTCAGAACACATTAGAACTGGGTCGGTAGCCATGTTGCCAGCTGCGGGAAAAACGTTAGCAGCAACAGCATGCCTAACTGCATCAAGATAAACGGCACCACACCGCGATAAATCGCCGAGGTAGGCACCGATGGCGGTGCCACGCCGCGCAGATAAAACAGTGCGAAGCCGAACGGCGGGGTCAGGAACGAGGTCTGCAGGTTAATGGCGATCATGATACCCAGCCAGATAGGATCTAATCCCATAGCCAGCAGAATCGGGCCCGACGATCGGCACCACCACAAAGGTGATTTCGATAAAGTCGAGGATAAAGCCCAGCAGGAAGAATACCAGCATGAAAATGCTCGTCGCGCCCCCCCCGCCCCCAGGCATGCCTTCAAACAGCTCGGTGACCATGTGCTCACCGCCGTAGGCACGGAAGACCAACGAGAATAGCGCCGCACCGATCAGAATCAGAAACACCATCGTGGTGACGTGGGTGGTAGAGCGCAGCACCTCTTTCAGGGTGGCCCAGTCCAACTGGCGATAGGCCAACGCCAGCACCAGCGCACCAAAGGCACCTACGGCCGAGGCTTCAGTGGGTGTCGCAAAGCCACTCAGGATAGAACCCAGCACCGCCACAATCAGCACCACCGGCGGTACCAAGCCTTTGAGCAACAGGATGCCTAACCCCGAGGTGTGGCCAAGCTCTGCCATCAGCTCTTCGCGGTCAGACGCGGGCGCCATGCTGGGGCGGAAAAACGCCACCAAGCCCACGTAGATCATGTACATGACGAAGAGAATCAGGCCCGGCACCACCGCGCCCATAAACAGGTCGCCAACCGAGACCGTTTTCGGGCTGAAGATCCCCATATCCAGCTGTGCTTGCTGATATGCAGAAGAGAGCACATCGCCCAGCAGTACCAGGGCGATGGAAGGCGGAATAATGTGCCCAAGCGTGCCGGTGGCGCAGATGGTACCGGTGGCAAGAGAGGTGCTGTAGCCACGCTTAAGCATGGTAGGCAGTGACATCAGGCCCATGGTCACCACGGTGGCACCCACGATGCCTGTGGAGGCGGCCATCAACATGCCCACCAGCGTGACCGAAATACCTAAGCCACCGCGCATGGAGCCAAACAGCAGTGCCATGGCATCCAGCAGCGTTTCGGCCACTTTTGACTTCTCTAGCAGCACGCCCATTAACACAAACAGCGGCACCGCCAGGAGTGTCTGGTTGGTCATAATGCCGTAGAGCCGGTTCGGCAGGGCGGCAAGGTAGCCACTATCAAAATTGGCATCAATACCAACGGCTTCTAGCCCTAGCCCCATGCCAGCAAACAGCAGCGCGGTTCCCGCTAGCGAAAGCGCCACAGGAAAGCCGAACATCAGCACGATACAGATGGCGGCAAACAGAATAAGCGGCATAAATTCGAGCATCAAACACGCTCCTCAAGGTGATTTTCATCGGCGGCTGGCGGCGTTATCCGCCCGGTGAAGATATAGCCATTGCGCACTACTTCAATCAGGCCTTGAATAATCATCAATAAGGCAAAGACTGGCATGAGCGTTTTCAGTGCGTATACAGCGGGGATGCCACCGTAATCTGAGGAGGTTTCCATGATGCGCCAGGAGTTAGCGACGTAGCCATAGCTTGACGCGATGACAAACACCATCACCGGAATCAAGAGCAGGAGGATGCCCAGGATATTCACGAGTGCTTGTCGGCGGGGTGTCATGCCTCGATAAAAAATATCGACGCGCACGTGGCCATCGTGGCGAAAGGTGTAGGCAGCTGCAAGCATGAATACGCTGGCGTGCATGTACATCACCAGCTCTTGCATAAAAATGCTATTCACACTGAACATATAGCGAAGCAGTACAATCGCGAACTGAATCAACATCATAATGATGATCAGCCATGCAAGGGTACGCCCGAGCCACTCAGAAGCGCGGTCCAGGTCACCAATAAACGCAGGTAGTTGTGTTGTGTCCGACATGGAAGTGTCTCGCGTAAAACGACTAAGGGGGGTCAGCGCCCCAGACAATAGCGCATATACGCAGACAATGCAGCGCCCGACAAGCGTTCTGCGAGCTTATTGTTAAACGCTTGGTTGAATCGCCGCGAGACACGCCGCTGGCAGCGGCAAATCAACTGCAATCGGCAGGTGGTCAGAGAACAGGTGATCCAGCACGCGCACATCGGCCGCTTCAAGGGTTTGCGAGAGTAGAATATGGTCCAACGCGCGGCTCGGCTGCCACGACGGGTAGCTAAGCAGCGGCTTGACCGGGTGTAGCGGCAATGACGTACTAAACCGCTCGTGAGCATGGAGCTGCTCAGGCGTACAATTTAAATCGCCATCACCACCACATGGCGCAACGGCTCAATAATATCGCTTAAATAATTGAGCTGGCGCACACGGCCACGGTGGCTAAGCGCCAAATGCGCCACAAAAATATGCAGGGCATCAGGGCCTTCGCCGTAGCGCACGTGAATAGCACCGCGTCCAGGCAACATCCCAGGCAGCCGGTGCTCTTCAATATGGCTAGGGGTTAAACGTGAAAGCAGACCATTACTATGCTGTGCAAAATGGCCTAGGTTACGATTAAGTTGCTGGAAGTAGTGAGGAAACTTAGCCTGGGCGGCTAAGTACTCCACCTGATTCACACGGCTGGAGCGAAAGCTTCCACCATCCACCTCCTGCAGCCCCACCACGTCAAACTGCTCTAATACGCTACCTACCAGCGCTAAACGCTTAAGCCGCTGAGGATTAGGCAGCACGTGCTGCCAGCTCCGCGTGAGATAGTGGTGGTAGGCTGAGGTTTGAATGCCCACCTGCAAATTAAACGTTAGCAGCCGGATATGACCACGCTCAACCAGCGCGGAGGTGGACTGGGACGCAGGCGAACGTGTCTGCCCGCCTGTGTGGCCGTGCTCAAGCACCGTTATTGTGTGCGCTCGCTGCGAACTTTTTCGATCAACGCGTCAGCGATTTGCGGCATGTTTTCCAAGCTGCCTGCCGACTGCGGTGACACTACATAGCGGCCATCCACGATCAGCGCAGGAACCCCCATCAGGCGCATTTCACGCATACGGCTGTTGGCCTTATTGACCTCACTACGTACGCTAAAGGCGGTGAGCGCCTGTTTGGCTTCCTCTTCGCTAACGCCGTAATCAGAGAAGAATTCCGCAATCTTGTCAGCGTCGGTCAGCGAACGGTCATCCTGGTGAATCGCATCGAAGAAATCCGCATGCAGCTCCTCTTCAATACCCAGCGATTTGGCCGCATAGAAGGCCGTGGCATGGGTGTTCCAGTCACCGCCCATGGTAGCTGGCATTTTGACAATGCTGACATCGTCATCCAGGGTTTCGTACCACTCGTTTACTGGCGTTTGCAGCCGGTAGCAGTGCGGGCAGCCAAACCAGAACGCTTCGGTCACTTCAATCTGATCTTCGTCTACCTGGGTAGCTACCGGCGACTCAAGCAACGTGTAGTGCTGACCTTCTACCAGCTCCTGGGCACTTACCGCAGCAGACAGGCCAAGACCGGCCAGCGCGACCATCAACGTTTTCAACATAACGAGCATTCTCCAAATAAGCGGCCAACAAAAGTGAACCTGTGACCGTTAGTGTGTCAGGCAGGTTCCCCATTCTGCGGATGTTTCACAGAATGGGGAGGCCAACAGCGGGGAAATTAGTTCAAGCCCAGCACGTAGTTGGCCACGGCTTCCATGTCCTGGTCGCTCATTTTGGAAGCGATATCGCCCATCAGGTTGTTCGGGCTATTGGTGCGGTCACCCGAGGCAAATGCTTGCAGCGTGGAGATGGTATATTCCGCATGCTGACCAGAAAGAGCCGGATACACAGCGCTACCAATACCTACCCCGGTGGGAGTGTGGCAAGCGCTACAGGCGGGGATGCTTTAGACATATCGCCCGCGCGGTAAAGCTCTTCAACCGCGGGCCCGCAGCTCAGCATCTTCATCGCTGGTTTGGCCGAGGTTGGCGTCTTGGCCTGCAAAGTGAGCGGCAGCGTCCCAAGCGTCTTGGTCAGAGAAGTTATCCACTAGACCAGCCATTTGTGGAACTACGCGGTTGCCATCACGGATATCCATGATTTGCTTGGCGAGGTAGGACATTTGCTGCCCTGCCAGGTTGGGGAAAGTACCCACTGCGCTGATACCTTGCTGGCCATGGCAGGCTGCACAGGTTTGGGCGAGTTCACGTCCTGCCGCTGCGTCAGCGTCGGCTTGAAGGTCCGCTTGGGCGTGGGCGGTGCCAACGGCACCCATGGTAATTGCCAGGCTTGCCAGTAACTTTCTCATTGCTAATCCACTATGCCGTTTGATTATTGACTGGTACGCACCCTGGGCGCTGCCCAGGTTCAGCACATTACCAGGGTCAGCTCCGCCAAAACGAACAACAATGTCGTGTTGGTCGCTGCTGGCTAAAGCGCGATGGTACACTAGCGCCCCAGGTCGCAGTTATAAACCGCTTGCATTATAACGAATCACCCTAGCGGCGGGAATGCAAGTCCAGGTCTGCTTTTGGGGTAATTCGTCGCGGTACCGCTCTCTCCCACACTAGGGTTAGCCAGCGGGCCGTGTTATACGTTTGTTTTTCAGGATTAATTCCATGTCTACCCCCCATGATAGCCCAGTCCCTCGGCTGAACTACCCCACGGCGCGTTTTATGATCAGCGCGCCAACCCTGGCACTGTGTCCTGACGATACCGGTGCAGAAGTAGCGTTTGCCGGACGCTCAAATGCCGGTAAATCCAGCGCCATTAACGCGCTAACCCAGCAAAATGCGCTGGCGCGCACCTCGCGCACCCCGGGCCGAACCCAGCTCATCAACTTCTTCACTGTGATGAACGATGAGTCGCGCCGCCTAGTGGATCTACCCGGTTACGGCTACGCCAAGGTGCCGGAAGCGGTCAAAATTGAGTGGCAAAAGCACCTTTCAGACTACCTTCGCGGGCGTTTTAGCCTACGCGGTCTTGTGCTGCTAATGGACGTGCGCCACCCGCTGACCGAGTTCGACCAAATGATGCTCGACTATGCGGACCAGCGTGGGATGCCGGTGCATATCCTGCTCACCAAGGCCGACAAGCTGAAAAAAGGCCCGGCCAGTGCGGCGTTGCAAAAAGTCCGCTCACGCCTGAAAGAGTGGGAAGATTTGGTGTCAGTACAGCTCTTCTCGTCACTAAAACGCGACGGCGTCGATACCCTTTCCCAAAAACTAGACCAGTGGCTGCACACCCCAGAAGATGCCCGTTAATAGGCGTGGTCTAGGCACGCCTCTCCAGCCATGCAATCAGCTCCGGCAGCTCTTTGACATGGGCTATGCGGTGCACCCGTTCAGGCAGCATCTGGTCGCCGCATTCAGCCACCCAGGCGGCATGCATACCCAACTGCTGGGCGGGAAGCACGTCCTCCTTTCCAAGAGTCGCCCACGTGCATGGCGCGCTGCGGCACGGTTTTCAGTCGCTCTAGAGCGGTCAAAAAAGGCTTGGGGTCAGGCTTCGGCGCGAGTAGCTCCCCAGCGGCAATCGCAACTGGAAAATGCGCCGCCACCGGTTGGCGCTTAAGATGAATATTGCCGTTGGTGATCGCCGCGAGCCGATAACGCTCAGCGAGCGCTGCCAGCAGCCCAGCTGCCTCTGGATGAGGTGTCACCTGAACTCGCAGGCGATGGAACTCATTCATTGCCGCGGCTGCCCATAACAGTGCAGCACTGCGAGGCAAACCGCTGGTTTCCAACTGGGCCTCTAACGCTCGTAGCCTTAGCCAGGTAAAGTCACCTCGCCGTTCAGGCACTTGGCTTGCCCACTGCTGGCGGCGCTGCAGGTAATCCGCCACGCCCTCCTCATACGTTAACGGCAGCGGCCCCTCTTGACGGGCAGCACGCCACGCTGCCAGCGCTTCCAGCAGCCAGCGGTAATGGCCCTCTTCGGTTTTCAACATCACGCCCTGGTTGTCCCATAGGGTGTCGTCTACATCAAAGGTGATGGCGTCTAACGTGGCCATGATTAACTCTCACTGGGGCGGCGTTTGGCGCGCGGGTGGGCGGCATCGTAACTTTCTGCCAAGTGCTGCCAATCCAGCCGCGTATACACCTGAGTAGTGGATAGATTGGCATGACCCAGCAGCTCCTGCACGGCCCGCAGATCCTGGCTGGATTCCAGCAGATGGCTGGCAAAAGAGTGGCGCAGGCGGTGGGGGTGAAGATGTTCGGGCAGGCCGCGCACCACCGAGAGCTGCGCTAAGCGTTTCTGGATCGCTCGATGCCCCAACCGCTGCCCCCGCTGCCCGACGAACAGCGCCGTTTCAGCGCTGGCCGCCAAACTGGCCCGGCAGGTGAGCCACGCTTCCAGCGCCTGCTGGGCGCGTCGCCCCACCGGCACTTGGCGGGGCTTGCTGCCCTTACCCATCACCCGCACATGATTGGCCGTTAAGTGGCTCATATCCAGCGCCGCCAGCTCGGCTAAGCGCAGGCCGCTGGAGTAGAAAAGCTCCAGCATGGCTTGGTCGCGAAGCGCCAGCGGCGAGCCGTCGTGGGGCGTATCCAGAAAGCGCGCCAGCGCATCCACATCCAGCGGTCTGGGCAGATGGCTGGGCTGCTTAGGGGTGCGCAGTAGGCTGACCGGGTTATCTGCCAACACGCGATGCTGCACTAACGCATCGGCAAAGCGAGATAGCGCCGCACGTCGGCGGGCCAGGCTTCTCGGCGCCAGCCCACGGCTACCTTCGGCGCCTAAAAAGGCCCTCGCCAGCGCCGTGTCCAGCGCGCTGGCCTGGGTCACGCCACGCTGTTCGGCAAACTGGCAAAAGGCGGATAAATCCTGACGATAGGCCGCCACCGTGGCCGGGCTGGCATGGTTGGCTAGCTGCGCTAAGTAGTCAGTGACCGTGTCTGCCAGCAAGCTATCGCTATCCATGCGGCTCCGACGCCAACCGCAGCAGTAGGCGCGCGACAATATCGCCCACATTCTCGGTAAACAGCGTATCCATACTGGCGCGGTAACATTCAGGGTCGGGGCTAGCGAGCAGCAAATAACCCAACTGCTCGCCTGCTGAGAGGCGTGTAATCGCACAGGAACCCGCTTTAAGAGGTGCTTTGGTATGGGGCAGTAGGCACTTCCAATCGCTGACGCTCAGCTTGGCGCAGCGACTGGTGCGGCCATCCAGCAGCGCCGCTAGGCGGGCGCTGGCGTGCTGGTCGAGAATATGGCGCGGCGGCTGGGGAGGTGTGGGCTCCGCATCGCTTAACGACGCGGGGCACCATAGGGCCATCGCCGGTGTTTGAAAGCGCTCGCTAAGCTGAGTCGCCAGCGCTTGGGCCAGGGCATCACGGTCTTCCGCTTCGACTAAGCTGAGCAGCGTTTCCCGCAGGCGACGGTACTGAGCCTCGTTATGACGAGCGGTTTCCAGCAAATGCTCAAGCCGCCCTTCCGCCGTTTCAGCTCGCTGGCGCAGATCGATCACCAACCTCTCCAGCAGCGATACAGCGCCGTCGATATTTGGGTGCGGAACCTTGAGCTGCTGCAGCAGCCCTTCACGGCCAATAAAAAAATCGGGGTGACGGGCCAGCCAAAACGCTACTTGGTCAGGGTCGAGCGTTTTGCGCGGCTCAGGAGCTTGAGACATCGCCGTTCTCCTCGCATTAGTTGAGTGATACCCGACCATCAAACACCCGGGTAGCAGGGCCCACCATGACGAGTGACGCTTCGGGGTCAGGCCACTCGATACTGAGCTGCCCGCCGGGCAAGTGCACTTTCACTGGGCTCTTCAGAAGCCCCTGACGAATCCCACTGGCCACCGCCGCACAGGCACCGGTGCCGCAGGCAAGGGTTTCACCGCTGCCGCGCTCAAACCCCGCAGGCGAATCTCACTGGGCGATACCACCTGCATAAAGCCCACGTTTACGCGCTTGGGGAAGCGTGGGTGAGATTCCAGCAGCGGCCCCAACCGCTCCACCGGGGCACTATCCACGTTCTCTACCTGGAGGACAGCATGAGGGTTGCCCATGGAGACCACGCCAAGCTGCAGCGTTTCGCCATCGACTTCTACCTCATGCAGCGGTTGATCACCCGGCGCTTCAAACGGCAGCGTCGCCGGGTTGAAGCGCGGCCTACCCATATCGACCCGCACCATGCCATCGTGCTGAACGTTGAGCACTAACGGGCCACCGGCGGTTTCCACATGGATTTCGTGCTTGTGGGTTAAACGCTGGTCTCGCACAACGCGGGCAAAGCAGGGCGCGCCGTTACCGCAGTTTTCTACTTCGTGCCGTCGGCGGTGTAGATACGGTAGCGAAAGTCCATATCCGGGTCGCGGGGCGGTTCGACGATCAGCAGTTGATCAAAGCCAATGCCAAACCGCCGGTCCGCCAACTGGCGGATCTGCTCATCCCGCAGGCGCGCCCGCTGGGTGACCAGGTCCACCACCATGAAGTCGTTGCCCAGGCCGCGCATTTTGGTGAAGTGGAGCAGCATCAGCGCGCCCCTTCCGGCAGCAGCGCCTCGCCGGCCCACAAGCTTTCCAGCGTTTCCCGAGCGCGTACCACGTGGTAGGTGTCACCATCCACCATCACCTCCGGCGGGCGTGGGCGGCTGTTGTAGTTCGAGGCCATGACGAAGCCATACGCCCCGGCCGAGCGTACCGCTAGCAGATCGCCTTCGGCGATAGCAAGCTCACGCTCTTTACCCAGGAAGTCGCCGGTTTCACACACAGGGCCGACCACGTCGTAGGTGGCGTTCTCACGAGGCTGGCGGGTATCCACCCGCACAATCGCCTGCCACGCCTGATACAGCGCCGGACGAATCAGGTCGTTCATGGCCGCATCGACAATGGCAAAGTTCTTGGTCTCGCCGGGGTTCAAGAACCCTACCCGGGTGAGCCTCAGTCCGGCGTTGGCCGCAATAGAGCGACCTGGCTCAAACAGCAGCGTGAGCTTTTCGCCGCCTTCCCAGCGGGAGAGGCGCGCCAGCAATTGGCTAGCGTAATCGAACGGTTGGGGTGGCTTCTCGTCACGGTAGGGCACGCCTAAGCCGCCGCCTAAATCCAGATGGTCGATCTCGATGCCGCGTTCGCGTAGTCGCTCCATCAGCACCAGCAGGCGCTCCAGGGCATCTAGGAACGGAGCCGTTTCGGTAAGCTGCGAGCCAATGTGGCAATCAAGCCCGGTCACCCGAAGGTTGGGCAAGCTGGTAGCCAGTTGGTACACCTCCAGCGCGTCATCCACCGGAATGCCAAACTTGTTATCTTTTAAGCCGGTAGAGATATAAGGGTGAGTGCCCGCATCCACATCAGGATTGACGCGCAGCGAGACCGGAGCGATTTTCCCCAGCTCACCTGCCACGGCATTCAGGCGCTCAAGCTCTGGGCGCGACTCGACGTTAAAGCATTTGATGCCGACTTCTAGCGCCCGCGCCATTTCATGCGGCTGCTTAGCCACCCCAGAAAAAACCACTTTGGTGGGGTCGCCGCCCGCTTTTAGCACCCGCTCCAACTCGCCTACCGAGACAATATCAAACCCGGCCCCCATGCGGGCCAGTAGGCCCAGCACGGCAAGGTTAGAGTTGGCTTTCACCGCGTAGCAGATTAAGTGCGAGTGGCCACCCAAGGCTTCGGTGTAGGCGCGGAAATGGCGCTCAAAGGTCGCTTTTGAGTAGACATAGCAGGGCGTGCCCAGCTCGGCGGCCAGCTGCGTTAGCGGCACATCTTCGGCGTAGAGCACGCCGTCGCGGTAGTTAAAGTGATCCATTACCCCTCCTGCTCGGCGGCCGAATCATTGGTATCGTCAGGCAGATAAAGTGGCCCCTTTTGACCACAGCCAACAAGCAGCAGTGCGGCCATTAGCAGCGCGCTAAGTGTGATTGCACTGCGTTTCATGACGCACCTTTCAGGGCTGCCAGCGCTTCTCGCGCACGATTTGCAGCGGCGCGCACTTGGTCAGGCGCCGTGCCGCCAATATGGTTGCGGGCAGCAACCGAACCTTCCAGCGTCAGCACCTCAAATACGTCCTGCTCGATGATATCGGAGAACTGCTGGAGCTCTTCGAGGGTCATTTCAGAGAGATCTTTCTTGGTTTTCAGGCCGTAGGCCACGGAGAGACCCACGATCTCGTGAGCATCACGGAAGGCCACGCCTTTACGCACCAAGTAATCCGCCAGGTCGGTGGCGGTGGAGAAGCCGCGCCGCGCCGCTTCGTACATGCTCTCTTTTTTCGGCTCGATGGCGGGCACCATGTCCGCAAAGGCTTTTAGGAAGTCGCGCACGGTATCGACGGCATCAAACAGCGGCTCTTTGTCCTCCTGGTTATCCATGTTGTAGGCCAGGGGCTGCGACTTCATCAGCGTCAGCAGCGCCATCAGATGGCCATACACACGGCCGGGTTTTACCGCGCACCAGCTCGGGCACGTCGGGGTTTTTCTTCTGCGGAATGATGGTGGAGCCGGTGCAGAAGCGGTCGGGCAGGTCGATAAAGTTAAACTGCGCACTGGTCCACAGCACGAGCTCTTCACTCATCCGCGACAGGTGCATCAGCAGAATGCTGCCAAAGCTGGTGAATTCGATGGCGAAGTCGCGATCCGACACCGCATCCAGGGAGTTTTCAGCAGGGCGGTGGAAGCCGAGCAACTCGGCGGTTACGTGGCGGTCGATGGGGAGGGGGTGCCCGCCAGCGCCGCGGAGCCCAGCGGCATCACGTTCACCCGTTTACGGCAATCCAGCAGGCGCTCGTGGTCGCGGGCCAGCATCTCTTGCCACGCCAGCAGGTGGTGGCCGAAGGTGACTGGCTGAGCCGTTTGCAGGTGAGTAAAACCGGGCATGATGGTGTCGGCCTCGCGTTCGGCAAGCTCAATCATGCCGTCGCGCAGGCGTGTCAGCTCCGCTTCAATCACGTCGATCTCATCGCGCATGAACAGGCGAATATCGGTGGCAACTTGGTCGTTGCGAGAGCGGCCGGTGTGCAGTTTCTTGCCAGTAATGCCGATTTTATCGGTCAGGCGCGCCTCGATGTTCATGTGCACGTCTTCCAGCGGTACCGACCACTGGAACTCACCGCGCTCAATTTCGCCCTGAATCTCGGTCAGGCCGTTAATAATGGCGTCGCGCTCTTCTTCGGTGAGCACGCCCACCCGCGCCAGCATGGTGGCATGGGCAATTGAGCCCTGAATATCCTGGCGCGCCAGGCGCTGGTCGAAGTTCACAGACGCGGTAAAGCGTGCAACAAAGGCATCGGTGGGCTCGCTAAAGCGACCGCCCCAAGACTGGTTCGTAGCTTGGCTCATCGGAAACATATCCTGCTGACAAAACTAAGGGAATCGTTACCGGAAAGTGTACCAGAGTCACTACGTGGAGCGGCATGCCGTTTTATGGCAGTGTTTATAACGAGGTAGGAGATTCTTGGCTAGCAACGACTACTAGCGGCGTTTTCAAATATGCCTTCAGCGCACTCAAGGCCATGGGGCGAGCAAAGTAGTAGCCTTGGAAGTGGTCGCACTGCAGGGTACGCAGGAAGTGAAACTGCTCGGCGGTTTCAACCCCTTCAATTAACACCTCGAGTCCCAACTTATCTGCCATGGTGACAACGCCCTCTACAATAGCGGCGTCACGGGAATCAACGGCCTCATCGCCCACAAACGAGCGGTCAACCTTCAGCTTATTGATGGGTAGGCGTTTTAGACAGCTAAGGCTTGAGAAACCGGTGCCAAAGTCATCCAGAGCAATGTGCACGCCCAGTTGGCGCAGGGCCTGTAAGGCCTGAATGGTGTGTTCGGCGCTATCCATTAACACACCTTCGGTCAGCTCCAGCTCTAATAGCGCGGGGGGCAAGCCACTACGCGCCAGCACCTGCTTTACGGAGTCTAAAAAGCCTGGGCGCTGCAACTGCATGGGTGATACGTTAATCGCCATGGTGATGGGGGTCGCGCTTTCGGCATTGAGCACCACCGCATCGCGGCAGGCGGTTTCCATCACCCACTCACTGATGGGGATAATCTGCCCGGTATCCTCAGCCAAAGGAATAAACTGCCCTGGCGGGATGTTGCCACGCTCTGGGTGGTACCAACGGATCAGCGCTTCAACCCCAGCGACCCGCCCGCTATGGTGAATTTGCGGCTGGTAATGGAGCTCAAACTGCTCCTGCTCAATGGCCTGCTGCAGGGCATGGCGCAAATTCACCCGCTCGGTGACCTTGCGGTTAAGTTCGTCGGTATACCACTGAAAGGTGTTGCGCCCCCTGCGTTTGGCCTTGTACATGGCAAGGTCGGCCTGCTGAATGAGCTGACGCGGCGTTTGAATAGTGCCATCGTTGGTGGCGATCCCAATACTGGCAGTAATTCTTAGCTCGTTGCTGCGATACCAGTAAGGTGCCGAAACTCGTGCCAGCAGCCGCTCGACCACCTGTAATACATCGTCTTCGTGGGCTAAATCCGGCAACAGTACGATAAACTCATCGCCGCCAAATCGGGCCACGGTGTCCCAGGGGCGCAGCTCCTCCTCCAAGCGCTTGGCGACCTCTAGCAAAATATAGTCGCCCACTTCATGGCCGAGGGTGTCATTGATTGGCTTAAAGTCGTCTAAATCAATGAACAGGCACTGCTAAATAACGCTGGTAGCGTCTGGCTAACAAACAACCTTGGGCAAGGCGCTGGTCCAGCAGCAGCCGGTTGGGCAGCCCGGTCAGCGCATCGTGATTGGCGTTATGGCTCAGCTGGGCCTGATACTCTCGTTGGGCGGTAATATCGTTTTGCGCACCGATAAAATGAGTGACTACGTCAGCTTCATCGCGCACCGGGGAGATATAAAGATCGTTCCAGAAAGGCGCGCCGTTACGGCGATAGTTGCGAATCACCACGTGCACATCGCGCTGCTCTTTGATGCCTTTGCGCAATTGCGCCAGGGTTGCAGGATCCGTGTCGATTCCTTGTAGAAAACGGCAGTTGCGCCCAGCGCGGCCTCTCGCGAGTAGCCGGTGATGCGCTCAAAGGCCGCATTCACATACACCATCGACAGATCAGGACGCTGAGCATCCACAATGACCACGCCATTGGTGCTGGACTCCACGCTGCGCTCCAGCAGCGTCAACTGCCGTTCAGTGTCTTTGCGCTCGGTAATATCCTGAGTAGAGCCCTGAACTTGAATAATTTTCCCTAGCTCATCGCGCACCGCTCGGCCAATCACTCGCACCCAGCGCCGTCGCCCCTGCTGGGTAATAATCTCCAGCTCTTCGTCAAAACTTATCCCCTTCTCACAGCAGTTGGTAAACACGGCTTGAATACGCGACCGAGAGCTTGGCGTGTAAAAAGCAATCGCCTCCTCCAGCGTGGGCTGGTGGCCAACAGGCATATCGTGAAGGCGGCACACCTCCTCCGACCAGATCGGCAGCCCCACCGCTAAATCCTATACCAGCCGCCGATATGTGCTGTCTCACCGCAATACGAAACAGCCGCTGATTGCGCCGTAGCTGCTTTTCAACCGCCTTTCGCCGGGTGATATCTCTAGCGATCACATAAATCACCTGCTCACCAGCAGAAGCGGACACTTCCAACCAAACGCGCCTGCCATCTACCGCTAACGCACAAATATCGAAGGCATTAATTTTTTCACCCCGGCATACCCTTGCCAACGCTGCTTCGATAACGGGATGATCACGTGGCTCTACCACGACACCACAGGGCCTACCCAGCAGCGCTTCTGCTTGGTAACCCAGTAGCGACTCAAAGGTTGGGTTGATGCTGAGCAGCGTGCCCGCAAAGTCAATGCAGCAGAACAAATCCTGCGAAAGCAGAAAGAATTGGTCTAGCTTGCCTTGCGGTTCAACAGGGGGCATGGCATTTCCTAACAGGCGTTAAACGCGTTCAGCGCTGGCCCTAAATTCGGCCGGTTATTTTTACTGTGTGGCTGGGTGCTTTATGATGAGAATTATCACAGTTCGACGCGCCGTGTCAGCGGCAAAGGGAGAATCAGGTGTCATCCATCACTAAATTGCGCATCGCCACGCGTAAAAGTCAGTTGGCCATGTGGCAGGCCGAGTACGTCCGCGACCGCTTGATGGCGGCACATAGCGGTCTGGAAGTTGAGCTTTCCCCCTCTCCACCAAAGGCGACAAAATTCTCGATACGCCTCTCTCCAAAATTGGTGGCAAAGGGCTATTCGTCAAGGAGCTTGAAGACGCCATGCTGGATGGACGCGCCGATATTGCCGTGCACTCCATGAAAGATGTGCCCATGCACTTCCCGGAAGGCTTAGGGCTTTCGGTGATTTTGGAAGGTGCTGATCCCACCGATGCGTTTGTGTCCAATCACTATAACAGCATAGATGAACTGCCCGAAGGCGCACGTATCGGCACTGCCAGCCTGCGCCGCGGATTGCAGATGCGCGAAGCGCGCCCAGATCTACAGATTCTCAACCTACGCGGCAATGTACAAACTCGCCTTGGCAAGCTCGACGATGGTGAATTTGACGCTATTATTCTGGCGACCTCTGGCCTGCAGAGCTTAGGCCTCGACGCCCGTATTGCACAGGCGCTGCCACCTGAGATTTGCCTGCCCGCCTGCGGTCAAGGGGCGCTGGGCATTGAGTGTCGCCTGCACGACCCCGAGTTGATCACGCTGCTTGCCCCGCTGGACGACCAGGACACCGCTACTCGCGTTCGAGCAGAGCGCGCCATGAACACGCGCCTGGAAGGTGGCTGCCAAGTGCCGATTGCCGGGCACGCCGTACTGGATAAAGCCAACGATACCCTGTGGCTGCGCGGGCTAGTGGGCAACCCAGAGGGCACCGAGGTACTGCGTGCCGAGGGCCGTGGGTCTATCCACGAGCCGGAAGCGCTCGGCATTCGTATTGCCGAAGAGCTGCTGGATCAAGGCGCTGGCGATATCTTGGCAGAGGTTTACGGCCGCAACGTATGAGCCAGCCGGTACTGATCTGCCGCCAAGGGGGGCGGGGCGAAGCGCTGGCCGATGCCCTGCGGGCAAGCGAAGGCTGGGTGGAGTCGCTTGACGTGATGCATCTGGAAGCGCTGCCTGAAGATGCTACGCAGCGCCAAGTCTGGTTGGATATTGATCAGTACCATAAGATAGTGGTGGTCAGCCCCTTTGCCGCTTACTGTTTAAGCGAGGCGCTGGATCGCTACTGGCCGCAGCTACCTATCGGTATTGATTACTATAGCGTTGGACGGGGCACTGCCAGCATACTGTTCGATCAGCTTGGGGTTCGGGTACGTATTCCTCCGCCCCAGCAGGGTGAAGACACCAGCGAAGCGCTGCTTTCGCTAGCGTCGCTTCGCCACCTAGCACATCAACGAGTGCTGCTGGTGGCAGGAGAAGGCGGCCGCACGCTGATCGCCGACACTCTAGCGGCACGCGGGGCCACTATTACCCGGCTGGCGGTCTATCGGCGGGTTTATCAGCCGCCTTCGCCAGCGATGCAAAAGCGCCTCGCCACAGGTGCCTACCGGGCGCTGATCGTCACCAGCGGCGAACTGCTTGAATATCTGCCAAAATGGTGTGGTCCAGCAGCGTTGAACCAACCGCTAATCGTTTCCAGTCACCGTTTAGCTACACTGGCCGGTAAACTGGGTTTTTGTGACCTCAAGGTGGCGTCGGGAGCAACGCCGGCTGCGCTGGTGGCCGCGTTGGATCGGTCCTGCAACCCATAGGGTGCCGATGTCGATCAAGGAACTTAATAAGGGCTAGCGACAGATGAGCAAACAACCAAACGAGCAGGAAGGCGTTAACAACACGTCTGCCGATGCATCCCAAGATAACGCGCAACCGAGCGATACTACGGCATCATCGGCGAAAAGCGAGTCGACTGCTGGCAGCGCCTCCTCCTCTTACGCGGCTAAGAACAGCCGCTCGCGCCGCCGCAATAAAGGTGGCTCAAGCGCTTCGACTACCAGCGCTTCAAATGCCAGTGCACCCACGGCCGGCACGGCAAGCACTGCGCAGGCCAACGCCCCAAAAAATACCAAAGCGACGGCAGCAGAAACCAAGCCGACCGCCACAGCAACACCTGCAGCGTCCACCTCCTCGAAAAGCGGCAGTACATCCGCTACTGGAGGCCCAGGCAAGCCGACTCCGCCCTCCTCTACCGGTGGCGGCAGCAGCAAAGGTGGCGGCGTAGCCATTGCCCGGGTGATTATCCTGGCACTTGCCCTGGGTCTAGTAGCGTGGCAAGGCTGGCAGCGCCTGGATAGTCAGCAGCAGCGCTTAGATGAGCGGGCTCAGCAAGCCCAGAATAGCGCTTCTCAGCAGGCCGTTAGCGACCTTGAAACACGTATCGATGAGAGCGAAGCCGAGCGCGGCCAGGCGCTAGACAGCACCATGAGCGAACTGCGTAGCGAGCTGGATAGTTACCGCAGCGAAGTGAGCGGCCCGCTGGACGACGTTCTGGCTCAGCTCTCCCAAGAGCAGGACACCGACGAGCGCGACTGGCTACACGCCGAAGCCGCCTACCTGCTGCGCCTGGCTAATCAGCGCCTACAGTTAGAAGGCGATGTGGAAGGTGCCGCCGCGCGGCTGCGTACCGCCGATGCCCGCCTAGCCGATGCTGATAACCCGTCACTGACGCCCGTGCGTCGCGAGATTGCCAACGAGCTCGCTGCGCTAGACGCCGTACCCCAAGTAGACCGTACCGGTATTTACCTGGCCCTGAATGCCCAGCAAGAGCGCGTGGCAGGCCTGCGCCTGTCTCAAGAAATTGAAGAGCGCGCCGTGACCTCAGGTATCGAGCAGCCGCCTACCGGCACTTTCCAGCGTCAGCTAGCCGGCTTTGGTGAAGAGCTGAAAGATCTCGTGGTGATTCGTCAGCACGATGAAGCGCTGGAAGCCCTAATCACGCCTGAGCAAGAGTCTTACCTGCGTCAGAGCCTGCGCCTGATTCTCGAGCAGTCTCAGTTAGCGCTGCTCAAAGAGGAGCCGGAGCCATATGAAGCGAGCATCGACAAAGCCCTGGAACTGCTCAACGGCTACTACGATACCGAGCGTGAAGAGACCCAGAGCGTGATTGCCCGTCTGCAAGAGCTGAAGCAGGTTCAGGTACAGCCTGAGCTGCCGGACATCAGCGCCTCTCAACAAGCGCTGGCCAGCTTCATCGACAATCGCTTCGAGTCGCGCCGTCAGGATGGAGGTGATGCATGAGAAAACTCATCCTGCTGATCGTTGCGGGCCTCGCGGTTGGCGCGCTCTTTGGGCACCTGATGATGTCGGTGCCCGGCTACTGGCTGATCCGCGTTGGTGACACCTCGGTTCAAACCTCGTTCTGGTTTGGTCTGGTGCTGCTGCTTGGTGCCTTTATTGTGCTGCACTTCGCGCTGCGCCTGCTTACCGGCATTATGCGCCCGGTTGGTCGCTTCCGTACCTGGAACAGCCGGGCCCGTAACCGTCGCGCCATGAAACGCACCGTTCGTGGTTTGGTGGCACTCACCGAAGGCCGCTGGAAAAAAGCCGAGAAAACCTTGGTGCGCGCCGCCGACGACTCCAGCACACCGCTGGTGAACTACCTATCGGCCGCGCTGGCAGCCCACTATCAGGGCGACCACGAGAAGTCCCAGGAGCATCTGAACCAGGCCCAGCTGACCACCGACGGCGCGGATACCGCCATTGGCCTGATGCAGGCGCAGCTGATGATTGACCGTCAGCAGCCGGAAGAGGCTCTGGCAATTCTCAATCGCCTGGATAAGCAGCTCACCAATCACCCGCAGGTACTGAAGCTTTTGAAGCAGGTACACCTGAGCGTCAACGACTGGGAAGGCCTGCGCCGCCTAATTCCACGACTGGCTGCGCAGAGGCTGATTACCCAGCAAGAGCGCGAACAGCTGGAACTCAAAGCGTATCGCGAGCTGATCATCTTCGAAGCGAAGAACCCCACCAATATCGAACGGGTTCGCGGGCTGTGGGCGGATATGCCCGACTACCTGCGCGGCAATACCGAGCTGATCGTGCTCTATACCGAGGCACTGCTGCACGCCAACGAAGAGCCGATTGCCGAGCGTCTGCTGAACCACTCGCTGGACAACCACTGGGACGCCCGCTTAGTGAAGCGCTACGGCCTGCTCAACGTGGATGCCGCTCGCCAGCTCGCCAAGGCCGAAAAGTGGCTACAAGAGCGCCCCAACGACCCCGCCCTGCTGCTCGCCTGTGGCCGCCTGTCGCTGCGTGTGGGCCAGTGGGAAAAAGCGCTGGAGTACTTGGAAAGCCAGCCAGCGCCAGCGCCCCAATGGGGAGGTGTGTGCCGAGCTTGCCCGCCTCTACGCAAGCCTAGGCGAGCACAACAAGAGCCAGCTCTACTATCGCCATAGCGTCGATATGCTGGCGAAATCTCTGCCATCGCTGCCACAACCCAGCGATGCCAGTGACAGCACGCAGAGCGATAAGAAAGCAGCGAAAAAGACGGCGTAACCGCCTTCTGCAACGCAAAAAGGGTGCCCGCGGGCACCCTTTTTTAATGACGCTTCGCTCCACGCTATCGGTAGGCTTCTCTGAGGCCGCCGCCTGCAGTTCAGAAGTACAGTGACCGCAGCGAACGGCCTTGATGGGCACCACCATAAAACAGTAAGGGCAGGGCTTTTCGGTCGGGTCTGCCGGTGCCACCGCCTCTTCGCGCTTTAAGCGGTTGATGGTACGCACCAGCAAAAACACCACGAACGCGACGATGGAGAAACTCACCACCGCGTTGATAAACAGCCCCACGTTCAGCGTCACCGCCCCCGCCGCTTGAGCTTCCGCCAAGGTGGCATAGGGCGCTCCCGCCACGCCTTCCCGCAATACGACGAACAGATTCGAAAAATCGATCCCACCCACCAACAGGCCAATCAGCGGATTCATCACGTCTTTGACAAGGCTTTGCACGATCAGCGTAAACGCCCCGCCAATGATGATACCCACCGCCATATCAATCACGTTGCCCTTAACAGCAAACTCGCGGAATTCCCGAAAAAATTTAGCCATACCCTACCCATCCTTACCAAGCCAATGAAACGCCAAGGGCTAAGTTGCCCTGAGAGAAGGATGGGCCACGGTTAAAAGTGCGGCAAGGGCTAACGATACAAGGGAGTTATATTATTGATGGGAGGCAGCCATCACCGCCTCTAGCGCCGCTTTATATCCCTGCACGCCTAGGCCAGCAATCACGCCATCGGCCCGTAGCGAGACATAGGAGTGGTGGCGAAACGACTCGCGCTTATGCACGTTGGAGAGATGGACTTCGATGACCTGGCCATCAAAGGCGTGCAATGCATCGAGGATCGGCCACTGAGGTATGGGTGTAGGCCGCCGGGTTGATATTAATGGCCTGCGTGCCATCCCCCCTCGCTGCGTGGATGGCGTCGATGAGCGCGCCTTCATGGTTACTTTGCAGGCAGGTGATGTCCCAGCCTGCCATTACCGCTTTTTCGCGCAGCAGGTTATTCACATCGTCCAGTGTGTCATAGCCATAAATCTCTGGCTGACGCTGCCTAATAAATTGAGATTAGGCCCATGTAACACCAATACTTTGCCCTGCTGCATAGCGCTCTCCTGCGGTGATGTGGTTAACCATGTCTTGTGTTAGTCAGCACGTTCTAACACCTTCCCCCAAGCGCTGCCAGCGCCTTATCCAGTGATGCCTGCTGGCGCTGTTCATACAGCGCAATTTCATCAATCACGGAGGCACCCAAGTCACGCTCGAATTGGGCTTGGTTGGCTTGGCTTGCGTATTCATCGCGCTGCTCGCCGCCCAGGTTCGACTGGAAGCTGCCCGCCGCGCTAACCGGCAGGAAATCTTCATAAATCATGGGCTGGCAGGCCAATGCGCCTTGATCAATAAGCGCTTCAAGGGTAGCCGCGTGGAGCTGCTCGGGAAGCGACACATGGGCACCCGGCACGGCGTCGTAGTGGAAAAACGCCACCTCTTCGCGGCGCAGGGTTGTGTTGTCGTCAGGAAATGCCTGAAACACCTCGGCGAGCTGCGACTGATGGACGTTGTTATCTTTGGCAGGAGGCAGCTGCTGCGACTCGGCCAGCAGGCGGTCGTATAGCGCGCGCCCTTTTTGAGTGAGAGCAACCCCGCGCTGCTCGATTTCACCGAAGCGGGCGGTATGGTGTCCCGCCACGCTGTCGGCAAAGGTAATGGTCTCTTCCAGCGCTTTGAAGCTGGTTTGGCGCAGTAGAATCGGGCAGCGGCGACGGGGCGGGCCTTCGATCACCGCCTTAGGGTCGATGCCAACACTCGGCATCTGCTGCTGCACCGCATCGATGTCTAGGGTGCGCGGGGTAAGATGGTTGATATGCGGGCCTCTAAAGCTCACCACGTCAGCAATAAGCCGATGCTCCTGGTGTAAACGGTCATAGGTGGCACGATCCACCGTCGCATCGTGGTGCCAGCGGAACGTATCGAGCGCGGCCTGCACGAATGCCTTGGCATCGGCTGCGTTTAAGCCACTTTGCTCTTCACAGCGGGCGATTAGCGCCTGGGCCTCGGGCGTGACGATCTCACGGCGAGAGAGAATTTCCCGGGCCTGCTCACGCAGTTGAGGGTTCTCGATGAGTTCAAGACGTAACAAGGAAGTAAATACGCGGAAGGGATTGCGCTTCAAGGCGTCATCATCCACCGGGCGAAACGCCGTGGAGTGCACCGGCACACCGGCAGCAGCCAGGTCGTAATACCCCACGGGATGCATGCCCATCACCGCAAACATACGCCGTAACAGTGACAGCTCTTCAGGCAAACCAACGCGGATCGCTCCATGGCGCTCAACGCTAAGGCGCGCTAGCTCATCCGATGATTTGAGCGTGTGGGCTAAGGCGGCATCCTCTGCCAGCACATTATGATTCACGCTCTCCACCAGCGAGAGCAGCGTGCCATATTGCGGCACTTCCTGTTGATACATCGCCGACATCGCTTTGGAAAATTGATCGCGAATATCGTCGGCGCTTACATAAGCAGCATCCATGGGGCGTCCTGTTGGTCATCTTGTGAGTGTTATAACGATTACCATAGTAGCGCTGCAGCGACGGGGGAAATTGCATAAATTTGGCCGTTATCTTCATTAACACGCCTTGGCCCCCGCCACAGCACATGGTGTTACCGGTTACACTAAGCCTTTCTGTTTCGACAATTCTACGTTTCGACAAAGGCCACCGCTTAGATGACTGCCTCACGCTCGCCGCTACCGCTCTATCTGGGCTTGCCCATGTGGGCCAATCAGGATTGGCAGGGCAGCCTCTACCCGCGCCAAGCCAAGACCGACCTGCTCAGCGATTACGCGGCGGTGTTTTCCAGCGTGGAGGGCAATACAACGTTTTACAGCGGTGCGCCTTAAGCCCGATATCATCGCTGCCTGGGCACGTCAGGCCCCTGCTCATTTCCGTTTTTGTTTTAAACTGCCCGCCAGCGTGACGCACGACCAGCGTCTCGGCAGTTTAGCGTCTGCCTGGGAGTTTATAGAGGCACTGACGCCGCTCCATGACCGGCTTGGTCCAACCATGGTCCAACTACCGCGTGATTTCGGCCCCTCAGAGTTACCTACACTCGAAGCATTGCTCGCCCACTGGCCAGTCAGTTGCCCTGTGCTGTTGAGGTGCGCCACCCTGTTTTTTTCCACAAGGGTAAGGAGGAGAAGGACCTCAACCGATTGTTGATAACTTATGGCGTTAATCGTGTGATGCTGGCTGTGCGTCCGGTGTTCTCGACCCCCGCCGAAGGCCATGCGGGCCTCGCTCATGCCCAACAGGAAAAGCCGAAACTCCCGTTACACGTGCTTTCCACAGCGGAGCAACCGATTATTCGCTTCATTGGCCATATTGACAAAACCATCAATACTCGCTACTTCGCTCCGTGGATAGAGCGCCTAAAGCTGTGGATAAGTCAGGGGAAAACCCCTTTCTTATTTGTGCATACAGCGGATAACCGTGAGTCTCCTGAGATGGCTCGACACCTGTACCACGCCCTTCAACAGCACATCGCACTGCCTGAGCTTGAACCCTTTGCCGATGAAAAGCAGAGCCAGCTGTTTTAAGCCGTCTTTTTAGATGAGCTGACTGGCAAGCCCTACCATGATCGGATAAATTGCGCGTTCTTTCGGAAAAGTACGCTGGCAATTTCTCTATTTCCGAAAATCGGCGCACTGCGCCGATAACGACTCATTATAATTGAACGTAACACAGGTGATTTATGGCAAAACTTGCACATGCACAGTGGTCATCTCGTATGACCTTTGTGCTAGCCGCAGCGGGTTCAGCGGTTGGCTTAGGGAATATTTGGAAGTTCCCTTATATGGTAGGTGAAAGCGGCGGGGCTGCTTTCGTATTTGTTTACCTGCTCTGTATTGGGCTCATTGGCTTGCCCATTCTTGTTTCTGATTGGCTTTTCGGGCGGCGCGGGCAGAAAAACCCTGCGAGCACGATGTCCGAGCTGGCACGCCAAGCCAATAAATCCAGTATGTGGGCCGTGGTTGGCATCAGCGGCATCATTGGGGCGTTTTTAATTCTGTCGTTCTATAGCGTGATCGGCGGCTGGTCGCTCTACTACACCCTTAACTCCGTCACTGGCACCTTCAGTGGTCAAGATGCCGACGGCATCGGCGCGCTGTTTAACGGCATGCTCAGCAATCCTGGGTTGCTGTTGCTAGGCCACTCTGCCTTTATGCTCTTGGTGATTGGCATTGTGGCTCAGGGTGTCACGAAGGGTCTGGAAGGCGCTGTGCGCATCTTGATGCCGGTGTTGGCGCTACTGCTGGTTGTGCTGATCGGCTATGGCATGTCGACCGGCCATTTTGGCCAAGCGCTGGAGTATATGTTTAACCCGGATTGGAGCAAGCTAAGCGCAGAGACAGTCCTGGCAGCGTTAGGGCACGCCTTTTTCACCCTTTCGCTGGGTATGGGCATTATGATGGCGTATGGCTCTTACTTGGGCAAAGAGATCAACCTGCTCCAAACCGCCCGTACCGTCATTATTATGGATACGGTGATCGCACTCGGGGCGGGGCTTGCGATCTTCCCCATCGTATTTGCAAACAACCTTGACCTAGCCTCAGGCCCTGGGCTGATCTTTGTTACGCTGCCCTTAGCATTTGGCAATATGGACGGCGGCTCTCTCCTGGGGTTGATGTTCTTCCTGCTGCTCACCTTCGCGGCCCTTACCTCGGCCATTTCACTGCTTGAGCCAGTGGTTGAGTTTATTGAAGAGCGCACGCCGCTGTCTCGCGTGATGGCGACCGTTGTTGCCGGGGTGGGCGCTTGGGCGCTGGGTATTGCCGCTCTGCTCTCCTTCAACGTGTGGAGCGAGCCGCTCATGTTCGGTATGGGCGTGTTCGACCTACTGGATACGCTGACCAGCAAAATCATGCTGCCGCTTACCGGTTTAGGCGCGATTCTCTTCGCTGCGTGGTGCTTAGAGCGCAAGAGTGTCGAGGCTGAGCTTGCTGTCAGCCACTGGCGTAAGCGTATGGAACATCATCGCGCGCTATGTAGCGCCCGCGGGTGTCATCGCTGTCTTCGTCACAGGCTTACTCTAAGCCGTTACGGCCCCGCTAGCTGGCGGGGCTGTTCTATCACACGCTGTTTTTAGTGCAATTCGCTCTCTTGCGGTTCGTCATCGTCCGGCATGGGAGCGATATCCCGCGATAGCTTCTGAAACTCCCGATGCAGCTCAATCCCTCTGCGTGCCCTTAGGCTACGCTGGGCGGCGCTGCGCCGACGTTGGGCATGCTCATCGACCTCCATACTCATGAATATGTCGAGCAATTCGCTTTTTACCGAGGTCATTCGTTCGACGTTTCTCATGATCGACGCTCCTCCAGGTGAAGTTGCCTACGTCCACCTGCATCCGTGACGACTGATTTTTAAATGATGCAGTGCGGCACGTCACTTCTTACTATAACCTACTTGACAAAATGATGACGATTCTTGAAGAAAGGGGTTAACGCCCTTTAAACGGCAGCCATTACGGGTGATTCCCGCTGCCCTCTTCGCGTCACTCAGGCATACTGTGGCCACCTAGGCTGCATAAGCACGATCAAGAATTTAAGGAGCTGAACGTGAGCCGCGCCCTGTTCGATGAAATGAGACGCCGCATGGAGCATTTCCGTCGCTCCGAACAAAAGGTAGCGCGGTTCGTGCTGCGTAACCCCGATGAAGTGATCCATATGCGGATCGTGGACCTGGCCACTGACGCGAAGGTGAGCGAGCCCACCGTGGTGCGCTTCTGCCGCGCGCTCGGCTGCAACGGTTTCCAGGACTTCAAGCTTCAGCTCGCCCAGATGCTGGCCAGCGGCAGCCAGTTCGCCCAGTTCTCGATGAACGATAGCGACTCGGTGGCGGAGTTCTCTCACAGCATTTTTGACTCCACCGTCGGCACACTGCTGTCGGTACGCGATCGGCTCGACAATGAAGCCTTGGGGCGAGCAGTGAATGCACTGGCCATGGCCAACCGGGTGGAGCTTTAAGGCTTTGGTGCCTCTGGTGCCGTGGCGTTCGATGCCCAGCACAAGTTCTTCCGCCTCAGATCTCGACCTCCGCCTACGCCGACCCGCACATGCAGAACATGTCGGCGGTGACGCTGCAAGAGGGCGATGTGGTGGTGGCGATTTCACAAACCGGGCGTACCAAGCCACTGGGGGCCAGCGTGCGCTTGGCCCGCGAAGCGGGGGCGACGGTGATTGGCCTGTGCCCCAGCGAATCGGCGCTGGCCCATGAAGTGAGCCTGCCGCTGTTTATCGATGTGCATGAAGATACCGAGATTTACACGCCGCTCAGCTCGCGCATCGCCCACCTGGTGCTGATCGACGTGCTGGCCGTTGGTGTCGCTAAAACCCGCGGCCCCAAACTCGCCGAGCAGCTTAAAGCGGTGAAAAAGAGCCTGACCACGCTGCGTTACCCAGACGACCACTAACGGCGGGCTAACGCGACGTACGCTGTATACCCAGCCAGTGGGCGGGCTGTGCTAAACTGACCGCCCATTTTCGAACCGGCAGCGGCTTATATGGACGACGTCACGGCGATACTTGATCAGCTCAATCCCGCTCAGCGGGAGCCGGTGAGCGCCCCCCAAGGCAACCTACTGGTACTGGCGGGGGCTGGCTCCGGTAAAACCCGCGTGCTGGTTCACCGCATTGCCTGGCTGATGCAGGCCGAGGGGCTGTCTCCTTACGCGCTGCTGGCGGTCACGGTTTTCCCACAAAGCAGCGAGGAAATGCGCACGCGCTTAGAAGCGCTGCTGGGCATTTCCATGCGCCATGTGTGGGTCGGCACCTTCCACTCCATTGCCCACCGGCTGCTGCGCACCCATTGGCAGGATGCCCCCCTACCGCAACATTTCCAAATCATTGATTCCGACGACCAGCTCCGTCTGATCAAACGGCTGCTCAAAGATTACTCGATTGACGATGGGCGCTTCCCGCCCCGCCAGGTACAGGGGTTTGTGTCTGGCTGCAAAGAGGAAGGGCTGCGCCCGCATCAGGTCAACGTCAACGGTGATGGCTATTTGGCACAAATGGTCGAGCTGTACGAGCGCTACCGGCTCACCTGTGAACGTGGCGGGCTGGTGGATTTTGGCGAGCTGCTGTTGCGCAGCCTGGAGCTTCTGCGCGATAACCCACCGCTGCTGAACCACTACCGCGAGCGCTTTGGGCATGTGCTGGTAGACGAGTTCCAAGACACCAACACCCTCCAGTATGCGTGGCTGAAACTGCTCACCGGCCAACAAACGCCGATGACAGCGGTCGGCGATGATGACCAGTCGATTTACGGTTGGCGCGGCGCCAAAGTGGAGAATATTCGCCGCTTTGAAGAGGAGTTTACCGATACCCATACGGTGCGTCTGGAACAGAACTACCGCTCTTCCAGCGCAATCTTGGAAGCCGCTAACACGCTGATTAGCCATAACAGCGAACGGCTGGGTAAAAACCTCTGGACCGATGGCATCGAGGGCGACCCGATCTCGGTATACGCCGGGTTAAACGACCTGGAAGAAGCCCGCTATATCGTTGACACCATTAAAGAGAAGGTCGACGAGGGTTTAAACCGCCGTGATGTGCCATTCTTTACGCTCTAACGCCCAGTCGCGGCTGCTGGAAGAGACGCTGATTCGCCAAGGGATGCCCTACCGCATCTACGGCGGCCACCGCCTTTTATGAGCGGCTGGAGATCAAAAACGCCCTGGCCTACCTTCGCCTGCTGCTCAACCGGGACGACGACGCCTCCCTTGAACGCGTCATCAACGTGCCCACCCGAGGCATTGGCACCCGCACGGTGGAAATCGTCCGCCACCGCGCACGGGAACAGGGCGTTTCGCTCTGGCAGGCGCTCCACGACGCGATTCAGGATGGCACCTTAAGAGGCCGGGCGGGCAACGCCGTGCAGGCCTTCGCCAACCTGATTGAGCAGCTCGATAACGACGCCGCCGGGTTACCGCTGCATGAAATTATTGACCATGTCACCGCGCAAACCGGGTTGATCGAGCACCACAAAAGCGAGCGTGGCGAGAAAGGCCAGGCGCGGGTCGAAAACTTGGAAGAGCTGGTCACCGCCGCGCGCGCCTTCACCCATGGCGACGCCTTTGAAACCCCGGAAGCGGGCGACGGCATGGCGGCGCTGGAAGCATTTTTATCAGAAGCCGCCCTCAACGCAGGCGACCACGAAGCCGAAGAGTTCGAAGACAGCGTGCAGCTGATGACGCTGCACTCGGCGAAAGGGCTAGAGTTTCCGGTGGTATTTATCGCCGGTGTGGAGGAGGGGCTGTTCCCGCATAAGATGTCGGTGGAGGAGCCTGGGCGGCTCGAGGAGGAGCGCAGGCTTTGCTATGTGGGCGTTACCCGCGCCATGCAGAAGCTCTACCTGACCCACGCGGAAACCCGCCGCCTGCATGGCAAAGAGGTGTTTCCACGTCCGTCGCGCTTTCTGCGCGAACTGCCGCCCCATCTGCTGGAAGAAGTACGCCTAAGGGGCCATATCTCCCGCCCAGTGACCGCATCGCGGCAGAGCTTCGCCCAAACCAGTATCGAGAGCGACGGCGAGCTGCCCGCACTGCATGTCGGCCAGCGGGTCGAGCACCCGGTGTTTGGTGAGGGGATTATTCTCAACGCCGAGGGCGAAGGTGCCCGTGCTCGCGTGCAGGTGAGCTTCGACGGTGAAGGCGTGAAGTGGCTTGTGCTCGGGTTTGCCAAACTCACGCCGCGTTAACGACAAAGGGCAAGGGAAGACAGATACTTGCCCTATAAAAGCTGCTTAGCGCATACTGGCGGGCGGACACTGCGCTCACTGCGCTTATAAAAAAACAGCCTATAATTTCGGAGTCATGCCCGCCATGCAACGCCGCCAATTTTTGAAAACCGCCGGCCTGGGTGCCGCCGGTGTCGCTGCTGCCCCCTTTGTTTCTACCGCCAGCGCTAACGAAACCTACACCTGGGATATGGTCACCTCCTGGCCGAAGAATTTCCCCGCCCTCGGTACCGGTGCTAACGACTTTGCTCGTCGTGTGGAGCAACTCTCCAACGGCCGTATGCGCATTCGTGTACACGGTGCGGGCGAACTGGTACCCGCACTGGAAGTCTTTGATGCCGTCGCCGCTGGCACTGCTGAGATGGGTCACTCCGCCTCTTACTACTGGCGTGGCAAAGTCGCGGCTTCCCAGTTCTTTACCGCCGTGCCGTTTGGCATGACCACCACCGAAATGAACGCGTGGCTGTACCACGGCGGTGGCCAGGAGCTGTGGGATGAGATCTACGCCAACCACAATCTGAAGCCGTTTGCTGTGGGCAACACCGGCACGCAGATGGCGGGCTGGTTCAAAAAAGAGATCAACTCCCTCGACGATATGCAGGGCCTGAAGCTGCGCTTGCCGGGTCTCGCCGGTGAAGCCATGAACGGCATCGGTGTGAGCACCGTGAACATGGCCGGTTCAGAAATCTTCACCTCGCTGCAAACCGGTGCGCTAGACGCCGCTGACTGGGTTGGTCCGTATAACGACCTAGCCTTTGGCCTGCACCAAGTGGCGGACTACTACTACACGTCAGTGTGGAACGAGCCCTCTGCCGTCCTTGAAGGCACCATCAACCTGGATGCGTGGAATGCGCTGCCGGAAGACCTGCAGGACGTGATCCGCGAAGCGGCACGCGCTTCTAACCTAGCGATGATCAGCGAATTTGCCTACCGCAACGCCCAGGCCCTGGAAACGCTGGTAGAAGAGCACGGCGTGCAGCTGCGCACCTTCCCCGAAGACGTGATGGCCGCGCTGTACGAGTCGTCTAAAGAGGCCATTCAGCGCCAGGTAGATAGCGATGAAGAGTCTCGCCGCGTTTACGAATCCTACTCGGCGTTCCAGAAAATACTGCGCCCGTTTAGCGATGCAGGCGAATACGCCTACCTGAAGAGCCGCGACAACGTAGGTGCATAACTACTCTCCTCGTCTCGGCTAATAAAAAAGGGTGCTTCGGCACCCTTTTTGCTGATTTAGCGGTTAATCAAATATTGCCGTTAGCTATGCACCGCGCGAATGCGGCCATTGTCATCCAATGCCACCATCACAAAGCGCGCTTCGGTGACTTTCTGTCGCTCTTCAATATGGCGGCCGTGAGGCGTCTATGACCAATTTCTTGTACCTGGGTATACACGCTGACCATCGAACCCACCCGAACGGGGCTGAGAAAATCCATCGACTCAATGGCAACCGTTGCAGTACGACCACCCGCCTCGCGCCCTGCGGCCAACTCTGCCGCTTGATCCATTTGATTGACTAGCCAGCCGCCAGGAATATCTCCATAGAAATTGGTATCTTGTCGAGAAGCCAGTAACTTTAAAGTGAGCTGTCCTTGTGGAGCGGGGATGTCGTCCAAGTCGGTGTCCAATGGTGTCATAAGGTGGTCGCTTTGTAGGGTTATTGTTGTGATGATACAAGGTGGTATGAAGGGTCGTGACGTTGCTGCATCGCAACAGATGACCAACAGTTAATCATAAGAGGGGTGACGTTTGAAGGGCAATCGTTTGATGCGCTATGGCGGGGGGGTTCACCGGCCGCATCACCTCTTGGTGGTTGTCTGGCTGCTACTTTGTTGCTCTTTTGCGTGGGGGCAGCCAAGCGTAGTCAGCGGAACGCTAGGGGCCGTTGGTTCCGACACCATGGCGGGCCTGATGCTACGCTGGGGGGAAGCGCTCAATCACCGCTACCCAGATATTACCCTGCAGTTTCAAGCCGGAGGTTCCGCCAGCGCCCCGACCGCCTTGGGGGCGGGCACCACGCGTTTTGGCCCGATGCCGCCCCCCATGACCGACACCGAGCGCCAGCAGTTTATCGAACGTTATGGCTATCCGCCTCGCGAGTTGAGTGTTGCCCGAGATGCACTGCTACTGGTGGTGCACCGCCATAATCCACTGGCATCGCTCACCCGCGAGCAGGCCGATGCCATCTTCTCTACTTCGCTAGACTGCGGAGGCCTCCGCCCCATCCGCCGCTGGGAGGATTTACTGCCTGAGGAGCAGTGGCCTTACGGTAAGATTGCCCTGCATGGTCGCAACGTGGCCTCGGGCACCCACGGGCTCTTTCAAGATCGCGCCCTGTGCAACGGTGAGTTTCGCCGCGATATTAGCGAGCACCCGGGTTCTTCAGCGGTGATTGCTGCTGTCGGGGAGTCCCCCAACGCCATGGGCTAAGCGGGCTATAACCATGTAACCCCCATGGTGCGCGCGCTGCCGTTGATTAACGACGAAGGCAGCGCTATCAGTCCAAGCGTGGCAACGATCCAAGATGACAGCTACCCGCTCTCACGGGATCTCTACCTTTACGTTAATCTGCCGCCCGGCGACACACTGCCGCCTGCCGAGCAGGCCTTTATTGAACTGATTTTCTCAGAGGAGGGTCAGCAAATCGTTCAAGCAGCTGGCTTTGTGCCGCTGCCACTGGCCCAGCGCCAACCTCCTCTGCTGGATCACTAAGCTGTCACCTAACTGTCACCTAACTGTCATAACCATTCCCGTAGGGTGGATAACTCTGGCCATGTACGTACTTTTTACTACGGCACTCGTTTCTTTATGATGTCGACATGACTCCCCCACGGCTACCTTTTTCGCGTCAGCCGCTGCGCCTTATTCACGACCGTATTGCTACCGGACTGATTACTGCCGGCGGTGTTGGCGTCCTGTTAGCTATTCTTGCCATTGGCGTGTTTCTCGTGTGGGAAGCGCTGCCGCTGCTAACGTTTGGCGACGCATTATCACTCAACACGCTATCGCCATTGGCTTGGGGCACCCTCAAAGCCGCGCTCGCCGCCATGCTGTTCGCCACGCCCATCGCACTGGGCGCGGCCATGTATTCAGCGCTATTTATGTCGAAGCGACTACGCAGCCGAGTCAAACCTATCCTGGAGCTAATGGAAGCGATACCCGGCGTGGTGGTGGGCTTTATTGCCGGGCTTCTGTTGGCACCTTGGGTGGAGCAGCAGCTCGCCAGCACTCTGCTGGTGCTTGTTTGGCTACCGCTGAGCGCTGGCCTGGCCGGTGGGCTTTGGTATCTTGCCAGCGCTAGGGTGCGCCAGTGGCTGCCGCTCTCCTGGGCGGGCGTCCGGCTGATGCCATGGCTGGCGATCATGGTCACACTGGCGCTATGGCTGGCACCGCTCATGGAGCAGGCATGGTTCGGCGGCGACTTGCGCCGCATGCTCGACCAGCAATACGGCCTGGATTACGCCACCCGCAACGCACTGATCGTGGGGATCGCCATGGGGTTTGCGGTGATTCCCAGCATTTCCTCGCTGGCAGAAGATGCCCTCGCTGATGTGCCCGCCAACTTGAGGGAGGGTGCCCAGGCACTGGGCGCCAGCCGCTGGCAAGCGCTGCGGAAAGTAGCGCTCCCCACCGCGGGTCCTGGAGTCTTTTCAGCGGTCATGATTGGTGCCGGGCGCGCCGTGGGCGAAACCATGATTGTACTGATGGCCAGCGGTAATACGGCGCTCTTCAGTGCTAGCCCTTTTGAGGGGCTGCGCTCCCTGTCGGCGTCAATTGCCATTGAGCTACCGGAAGCCTCCCCAGGCGGCATGACGTATCACCTGCTGATTTTTGCCGCCCTGGCGCTGTTTATCTTCACCTTTTTGGTTAATACGTTAGCCGAAGTGGTGCGCCAACGGCTGCGGCAACGCTACCAGCGCCTAGGGGGTAACCGCTGATGGCTTGGCTATCTCGTCCACTGCGTGCCCGCGCTACGGGCAGCTTACTGTGGCCTTGGCTATGTGCCGCGAGCGTTGCGTTGTCGCTGCTGATGTTGGCGACCCTACTGACGCTGCTTGCCACCCGTGGTCTTGGCCACTTTTGGCCCGCGGAGCTGGAGGAGGTCACTCTGCACTCCGGTGACACGGTAATCGGCCAACCGGTGCGTGAAGCTCCACTGCCCAATGCAGCGGGAGTGGAACGGCTCTACTTTACCGGCAATCGAGATATCGGCGGTGAGAGCTGGCGCTGGGTGGCCCTGGACGATATCGACACCGTCGCCGTGCCCGACGACCTCATCCGGTTAGAGCGCGCGCCCTGGGGCGACTTTATTGGCCGCTTAGACGAGGTGGAGAGCGCGGGCCAGCGCTTTGAAGACGAAGCCGCTTGGGCGTTTGTCGCTCATGCGATGACGCTTCCCGAGAGCCAGCGCCCTATTGCACAACTCCGACTCACTGCGGCCAATGGCCAAATCATTACCCAGCCGCTGGAAGGCATCACGCGCTTCCAAGCGCCTAATGCCATGTCCTGGGAGCAAAAAGTCGTCGCCTGGAGTGAGCGTATTTGGCAATTCCTCAGCGAAGGCCCACGTGCAGCCAATACGGGAGGCGGCGTTTGGCCTGCTATTTTCGGGACGGTGCTGATGGTGATTCTAATGTCGGTCATCGTGACACCGTTTGGCGTGCTGGCCGCCATTTATCTGAATGAAATCGCGCACCAGAACCGCCTAACCCGCTTAGTGCGCATCGGCGTGCGCAATCTCGCGGGGGTGCCCTCGATTGTTTATGGGGTGTTTGGCCTTGGGGTCTTCGTTTACGGTATCGGTGGCTCTATCGATAGCTGGTTTTTTGAGGATGCGCTGCCCTCGCCCACCTTTGGAACCGGCGGCCTCCTCTGGGCATCGTTGACCCTGGCGCTGCTAACGCTGCCGGTCGTCATCGTAGCCACCGAAGAGGGGCTGGCGCGTATTCCCGACGCCCAGCGGGAAGGTGCAGTGGCGCTGGGTGCCACCCGTTTGGAGATGCTGACCCGCGTGGTACTGCCCATGGCTACCCCCGCGATGCTCACCGGTGTGATTTTGGCGGTAGCTCGAGCCGCAGGGGAAGTCGCCCCGCTGATGCTGGTGGGCGTGGCGAAACTGGCCCCGCAAATGCCCGTCGATGGCGAATTTCCCTATCTGCATCTAGAGCGCAAGTTTATGCACCTCGGCTATCATTTATTTGATACCGCTTTTCACGGTGAAGATGTCCAAGCCGCCATCCCACTGGTGTTTGCCACCGCTCTGCTGTTAGTGCTGATTGTGCTGGTGCTTAATCTAACTGCCATATTTCTGCGTCATTATTTAAGGCGTCAACGAGGGAACGAATGCTAGCGTTATCGTCCGCCAACCCAACTCAAGCACCGGTAACTCGATTTTCAGCCGAGACCTGCTGTTTGAGCATCAACCAGTTTCACCTCGCTTATGCGGGGAAAACGGCGTTGCGCGACCTAACACTTGACGTGCCTCGCCATCGAGTCACCGCGTTCATCGGCCCGTCGGGCTGTGGCAAATCTACTTTGCTGCGTGCGATTAATCGGCTGCATGACCTGAATGAGTCGGTGACGCACCATGGGCAAATCCAGTTAGAAGATCAGGACATCCACGCCCCGCAGATGAACGTTACCGAGCTGCGACGCCGTGTGGGCATGGTGTTTCAAACGCCCAACCCGTTTCCGATGTCGATCTATGAAAACGTGGCGTTTGGGCTGCGCCTGCAGGGGCGCCTGCCTAAGCGCAAACGCGACGATATTATAGAGTGGGCGCTCACCTCAGCCGCCCTGTGGGATGAGGTGAAAGATCGCCTGCACCGTTCCGCGTGGCAGTTATCCGGTGGGCAGCAGCAGCGCTTAGTGATTGCCCGCACGCTGGCCGTACAGCCCGATGTATTGCTATTGGATGAGCCTGCCTCGGCGCTCGACCCTATTTCTACGCTTAAAATTGAAGAGCTAATTCGTAACCTGAAATCCCAGCTCACGCTGGTACTGGTTACCCACAATATGCAGCAAGCCGCACGGGTATCCGACTACACGGCTTTTTTGCAGCAAGGTGAACTCGTTGAATACGGGCCAACGGATCAAGTGTTCACCAACCCGCGTTTACAACGCACTGAAAACTACATCACCGGCCGCATGACCTAGGCCCAACCGACGTTACGTCAGGAGTGCTCAATGGATATTACGAGCGATAGCCACAGCCAGCATATCTCTCGCCAGTTCAACCAGGAGCTGGAAGAGCTGAAAACCCACCTGATGGCCATGGGCGGTCTGGTGGAAAAACAGGTACAAGACGCCGTTCACGCCCTGTTGGAAGGCGACAGCCGTCTGGCCGAAAAAGTGCGTGATAACGACCGCCAGGTGAACGACCTGCAACTGCAGATTGATGATGAGTGTACTCGCGTCCTGGCCCGCCGCCAGCCGGCCGCCTCGGACCTTCGTCTGGTGCTGGCCGTTATTCGTGCCACCTCAGACCTTGAGCGGATTGGCGATGAGGCCAGCAAAATTGCCCGCAACGCCCTACTGCTGAGTGAAAACAGCGGCGGCATTCGTGGCCTGGTCGAAGTGCGTCACATCAGTGAACACGTGCGTAAAATGCTGCGCGATGCACTGACGGCTTTTGCCCGCTTCGATACCGAACTTGCCATGCAGGTTGTGCGTGAAGATGAGTCGGTGGATGACGAATACGGCAGCGCCATGCGCTCTCTAATGACCTTTATGATGGAAGACTCCCGCTCTATTAGCTCCGTCCTCAGCATCATGTGGGTACTGCGGGCACTAGAGCGTGTGGGCGACCACGCCAATAACCTGGCAGAGTACGTGGTCTACCTGGTGAAGGGCCTGGATATTCGCCACAGCGACCCCGACACCTTAGATCAGAAGGTGCTTAAAAAGTCTTGACCTAGCAGGTAATTCCTCCTGCAATACGCCCAGATGACACATCTGGGCGTTTTTATTTAAGGAGCAAGCATGGTGGATGCAATAACGGCGCTGAGCCAAGGCACACGTTTGGTGTACCAAAAAGGGCTGCGGCGCTACATTTTTCTGCCGATCCTGGTCAACCTCATCGTGTATGCCAGCATGCTAAGCTTGGTGCTCAACCGCTTTGATGGCTGGCTCGACAGTGCCATGACCATGGTCCCCAGCTGGTTGGAGTGGCTCTCTTGGCTTATCTGGCCGCTCTTCTTCGTTAGCCTCTTGGTGGTGATCTTTTTTACCTTCACCCTGGTGACACATCTGATTGCCGCGCCGTTTTACCGGCTTTTTAGCCGCTAAAGTCGAGCGTCAAGCCACAGGACGGGAACCGTTGGATGATCGCGGGCTAGCTAAAACGGCCATCGATGCACTGGGTCGCGAACTGGTCAAGCTCGGCTATATTCTGCCGCGCATGGCGGCGCTGTTTATTCTCAGCTGGATACCAGGCCTCAATCTGTTGGCACCGATCTTGTGGGCACTGTTTTCCGCCTGGGTGATGGCCATCACTTACCTTGATTACCCGATGGATAACAACAAGGTCACGTTTCGCGATATGCGCAGCCGTCTCTCGCACCGCTGGTGGCCAAGCCTCACCTACGGCGGGCTGATCATGCTGGTCACCTGGATCCCGCTTGCCAATCTGTTTTTAATTCCTGGCGCCGTAGCGGGGGCGGTGCTGATGTGGGATGGTCACTACCGTGACACCCAAGATGTTGTCGCACGTCGTTAGAACACACAGCCATACGCAAAAAACCCCGCCGGAGCGGGGTTTTTTGTGGAATTAATATCAACGCTTACCAACGAAGATCATCACCTTCATCACGGTTCAGCTCGCTAGCATCATAGCCAGCTTTACTGGTAGCCACGCTGTTGGAATCGCTGACGCTGCTTGAAGTGGAGTAGTCCAGCGTATCGCCTTCATTACGGGTCAAGTCACTAGCAGAGTACTGAGCCGGGCCTGACGTATTGTGCGAGCTAGGCTGAATCACATCGTGTCCTGCAGAGCGGTCTTTGTTGAGTTCAATGGATGTTTGGGCAAATGCCATCGGACTTGCTACCAAACCAAAAGCAACACCTAACACTGCAGATTTTTTAGCTAACTCTTTGAAAAACATAAATTACTACTCCTTTAACATTGAGCCAGTCGACATAGGGTGGAAACCAATTAAGCGCCTACGACTAATGGCTAACTTTACATCTTGGCATTGCATAAGTGATGCCAAAAATACTAAATTAATTAAATATCTTTTAAAAACATAAACTTATTTATTTTTAATTGCGCGCAATATAAAGCTGCAAAATCATTATTCATACAAATATATTGTGCAATAATGGCACATGCGTCGGTTAAGTGGCGCAAATTGACTCACTTGCCTTGCTGCCCAACCGCTTCATTATCCCCGCTAAGAGGGCAGCCATGCCATTCGCTGGGGTTTATGTGTTAGGCACAAAAAATTAGACCCCGCAGGGCGGGGTCTTGAGAACTCTTACTTTTACACGATACTTACATCTGGCTTCCAATCCTTTTGCGGGGCTCCAACCTTGGAATTTACCCTGACCAGTGTATTGATCTTTTTGATTCATTCCTTGAATCATTGAGCATCCTTGCGATGAGACATCCTTGCCTCTCTAGTTGCTCACTCCTTAAGCGTAAGAGTTTTTTACAGCTTTGCAAAGAAATGTTACTTGTTACATACCACTATTTTCTTCTGGGAGTTCTTCGGTGCTGTCATAGGTAGCATCCGAGTCATCACTCATGGAGTTTGGTTCCATGTCGCTGGCGTTATCACCCTCGTCATGGGTTAAATTTTTCTTGTCATGATCAGACGGCATAGCTGAGTCGTTAGACTGAGCTTCGACCGGCTGCTCATCTGGAGAAATGTTGTCTGCCGGATCTGCAGGCTCTTGAGCAAATGTCAGTGGGCTTGCTACCAGACCAAACGCTACACCTAAAATACCAGCTTTCTTGAGTAGTTCCTTGGACATCATATTCCGCCTCCTCGATCGCTGTGAAATACCGCTATTTAAGGAAGAGTGACATCTTGTCTTACCAGTTCCTGCATAATCTTCCTTGACAAGTATGTAGCAGCCTATATGCCAAAAACTCTCAATAGAAATAAAATCTATTTATATACAGACACTTATAAAAACAACCACTATGCCGATTAACCCTCTAGCACTGGCTTAAGTAGATGATTAGTTGGCTACATATGACACATGCGCGGTGTTTGACCATGATTGCATGCCAATATGGCACACTTATACATAAGTTATGCAAGCCAAGACGGAGAGTGGTATGACACCGTGTTAGCTGTTAACGACACGGGAGGGTGGGAAAACACAGCGGAACAACGCCCCCTCACCGGGGTAACGACTCCACTTGAAGCTGTGCATCATGGCGCAGTAGAACGTGTTTAACAATGGCAAGGCCAAGACCAGTACCGCCAGTGGCGGTACTGCGGCCCTTATCAACGCGGTAGAAGCGTTCGGTGAGACGCGGAATATGCACCGGATCGATCCCTTCACCGTCGTCGTCCACTTCAATGCAGGCACTGCCATTGGACAGAGCCACCCAGCGGAGCGTGATTTGACTTCCCTCCGGCGTATAGCGCACTGCGTTGAATGCTAGGTTTGAGATGGCGCTGCGTAGTTCTTGCTCGCTGCCCACCAGGCGCGCCTCGCACTCCAACGCCACCTGAACGCTATGCTGCTGGTTCGAGAGCGCCAGCGCATCCCGGCGAATGCTCTCAAGCATCGACCCAACCTCAAGCGGCTGATGATCTTCGCCGCCTCGGTCAATCTCCAGGCGTGACAAAAGCAGTAGATCATTCACCAAGCTCTGCATACGCTTGGTCTGCTCTTCCATCTGACCAATGCCTTTACTCAGGCGCGGTGGCAGCATCTCTTTAAGATCGCCGTAGGTTTCCAGATAGCCGGAAAGAACGGTGAGTGGGGTTGCGCAGCTCATGGGAAACGTTAGCGACGAAGTCGCGGCGCATCTGCTCTAGGCGATGCAAGCGGGTAATATCCCGCGCCATAACCAAGCGCTCGTCATCACCATAGAGCGTGATTTGATACTGCAGAATGCGACGCTCATCAATGGGCGAGGTGAGCGTGAGCGGCTCGCTGTACTCACGGGCATTAAAGTAGCTGATGAAACGCGGGTCGCGCAGCAGGTTAGTAATGTGCTGACCGCGGTCATGGGCGGTTTGCAGGCCGAGCATGTCGGTGGCGGCACTGTTCCACCACTCTAAATCACCGTGGCGATCCAGCATCACGACGCTATCACGCATCGCTTCCGAGGATTCTTGAATACGCGCGAGGGTTGCTCGCAGCCGGCTTTGGGTAATGCGTTGGCTTTTTTGGTAACGGTAAAGGCGATCGAATAGCTCGCCCCACATGCCAGTTGCCGCAGGAGGCTCATCGTGCGGGTTGAGCGTTAGCCACTTGAACAGCGCCCTAAGCTGGCGGAGTTGATACACCAAACAGAGCGTTAGACCCGCAGCTAACCCGAAACCGGGATAACCTAGCAGCCATCCCAGGCACATCCCTAGGAAAGCCAGCCAGATAATTCGCCACAGTTCACGGCTCCACAAACGCACGATTACACCCGAGCAGAGAAACGATACCCAGTGCCACGCACTGTTTGAATCAGATTCTGATGCGCTTCACCTAGCGCTTTGCGCAACCGGCGAATATGCACATCCACCGTGCGCTCTTCTACATACACATTACCGCCCCACACCTGATCAAGCAGCTGGCTACGGGTATAGGCGCGCTCTTGGTGAGTCATAAAGAATTGCAGTAAGCGGTACTCGGTAGGGCCGATCTCCAGCGCTTTGCCATGGGCGCTGACGCGATGGCTCACAGGGTCCAGCAGCAATCCATTGATTTCGATGGGGTCTTCCACCCCGCGCGGGGTCGCCCGGCGCAGCACGGCTTTAAGACGAGCCACCAACTCGCGGGGGGAAACCGGCTTGGTGATGTAGTCATCCGCCCCCGCCTCCAGGCCCTGAATTTTATTATCCTCTTCGCCTTTGGCGGTCAGCATAATAATTGGCAGCTCAGCGGTGGCCTCTTCGCGCTTGAGACGACGGGCCAGCTCGATGCCGCTGGTGCCCGGCATCATCCAGTCCAGCAGCAGCAGGTCGGGCTGGTGGTCAACGACCATCGCATGGGCATCCTGGGCGTTGTCCGCTTCAAGCACGCGATAGTCAGCCATTTCCAGCGCCACAGCGATCATCCCGCGAATGGGTGCCTCGTCATCGACAATCAGTACGGTCTTGGCGGTCATCCAGGGCCTCACGGTGTTCTATGAAAACTCGTTTATACAAAACAGTTCAATGACATGTCTGTGACGATGACACCATGACTTAATGACAATTCTATGACACCCAGCATAATTAGCCAGCTGCAGGCCACCAGCTCAGAACAATTCCGGCAAATACCAAGAGCCCTGACCAGTGGTTATTCAGAAACGCCTGGAAGCAGGGTCGCCGTCACAGTGAAAAATTAACCGCTGCTGATGGGGAAACGTCGCTGCCATGCCTACCAAGCCCAGCCAGAAAAAACCGCCTAACCCAACCCGCAACCCCACCCAGGTAAGCAACGCCAGCGTAGCAAGCTGCAGCAGGCCAATGATGAAACGGTCGGCGCTGCCAAACAGCACCGCGGTGGATTTAATGCCGATTTTCAGATCATCGTCACGATCCACCATGGCGTATTGGGTATCGTAAGCCACCGTCCACAGCAGGTTAGCGCTAAATAGCAGCCAGCCTTCCAGCGGCACATGCCCCAGTACCGCGCCAAACGCCATTGGGATCGCCCAGGAGAAAGCCGCCCCGAGCACCACCTGGGGAAAGTGTGTGTAGCGTTTCATAAACGGATAAATAAATGCCAGCAGCACACCCCCAAGCGAGAGCAGCACGGTAAACCAGTTGGTCAGCAGCACTAAAATAAAGGCAGCGGCCACCAGCGCCACAAATAGCAGCTGCGCTTCGGTTTCGCTGATCCGACCGGTGGCCAGTGGCCGCTGCTTGGTACGCTTTACATGGCCATCGAAGTGGCGGTCGGCGTAGTCGTTCACCACGCAGCCTGCGGCGCGCATCACATATACCCCGGCAATAAAAATCAGCAGTACATCGCGGCCTGGCACGCCCTCTGACGCGACCCACAGCGCCCACAGCGTTGGCCACATCAGCAGCCAAGTGCCAATGGGCCGGTCCAAGCGCATTAACTGTAAGAAATCTGCCAAACGGGCCCACCCGGTCGGGCGCAACAGAGAACGGTCCATGCTCATGCTTACCTCGTCAAAAAAGCTGCTGCGTTAGCCTAGCGCGACGGAAGGCCCAGGCATCCGCCATGGTAGATAAAAAATACTCCTGACCAGTAACGAAAGCCCACCATGTTCAAAGACAGAGCGCCGCCCCCATAAGCTATTGGCCGATAGCCCCGGCTGCTGGTGGGTAAAACGTGGCGGCGTCGCCGTGGCTTCCAGCGGCCCGCGAACCAAATCGGGCTGCTGAAATAGCCAACTGCCTAACGAGCGTTCGCCCAACTTCCCTAACCCTTTTCCCTGTAGCTGGTGAAGCGGGGCCACCGAACGCGCTACCACCCACGGCGTTTCATCAACACACAGCGCCACCTCGCGCAGCCACGCGTAGCGGCGTGGCGCGATGCCTAGGGCCAAGGCTTCATCCGCTGGGGCAGGCCAATGGTTTGGCGCAGCAAGCGCACCCGAAACGCTCCCGGCTCGCCCGCTGCTCTGAGGCGCGCGGCTCAAGAATCCGTGGGCCCTACCCACTGCCACCAAGGCGCACTCATGGCTGGCTGAGTGGCTGCCACGGGCAGCCACTGAGGGAAGAGCGAAAACGCAGGTGTGGATAACACAGGGGCGGTCACCTAAGCCTCCAAGGCGGTCAATTCAGAGCGGGCTAGTGTAACATGGTTGCTTTACAGGCTTTTGGTCCACCGACGTTTGGTGACGGTATGCCCGACTCACACACGACATCTTCCAGAACACCTCACCACCACGCCGCGCTGGTGATTGTGGGCACCGGCATGGCAGGCGTTGGCCTCGCTCGCGCGCTGCGACGCCAAGGGGATACGCGCACAATCACGCTGGTCAGCGCTGACAGCGGTGATGATTACAGCAAACCGCTGCTGTCGACAGGCTTCGCCAAGCGCTTGAGCCCTGACAAGCTCGCCCAGCGCAGCGCTGAAGCGCTCGCCGATGAATTAAACGCACAGATCGTTACCCGCACCCACGTCACGCAACTGGATGTGGATAACCACGTGCTGCAACTCAGCAGCGGAGCACCGCTTGGCTACGATGAGCTAGTGCTCGCCACCGGCGCGGCCCCTCACACGCCGTTTCGCATACCGAGCGAGCTGGCCGAGCGCTGTTTTACCGTCAACGACTTGGATGACTACCGCCGCCTACACGGAGCACTCAACCAGCCTACTCGCGTCGCGATTATTGGCGCCGGATTAGTCGGCGGTGAATTCGCCAACGACCTACACGCAGGTGGACTCCAAGTCACTGTGATTGCACCAGAGAGCGCCCCTTTGCCGCGCCTACTCCCTGAGCGGCTGGGTAGCGCACTGGCCGATACGTTTCAAGAGGCTGGTATTCGTTTAGCGCTTGGACGCACCTTAGAGACATTATCCCAAGATGCAGACAACGCTTTGACGCTGCAACTCGACAATGGCGAGCGCCATACGGTAGATATCATCCTATTCGCGACCGGTTTGGCACCTCGCACGCAGCTTGCTGAAGCGGCAGGGCTGAGCGTCAGCCCCAGCGGCATTCAGGTTGACCGGCAGCTACGCACCAACCAGCCGCATATTTATGCGTTGGGTGATGCCGCGTGTATTGATGGGGCGAACGCCATGTATGTGCAGCCGCTGCAAGCAAGCGTCAAAGCCCTGGCAGCTACCCTTGGCGGCACCCCAACGTCTGTTAGCTTCGGCGCTTGGCCAGTCGTGGTGAAAACCCCGCTGCTACCCGTGGTGGCCTACCCACCCACTCAGCCCCCAGAGCGCTGGCGGATTGAGGGCGACGGCAATGATTTCACCGCGTTAGCGGAAAATAAAGACGGACATTTGATTGGTTTTGCGTTGACAGGCGGCTGCGTGAGAAGGAAAGTGGAGCTTTCCAGAGCTGCCCCAGGCCTGCTAGGCTGATTTTCGCCGCATTCACGACTAGGCTAAAGAAGCGCTGCCTGCTGGGTAGGCTACCAACAACATTGATGTTTGTTTTCCACAAGGGAGATTCCTTTATGCGCAAACCTGAACTCGCTGCAGCCATCGCTGAAAGTGCTGACCTTTCCAAAGACAAAGCTGGCCAAGTCCTCAATGTCATCCTGGACGAAATCACCAACAGCGTTGCCAAAGGTGAAGATGTAGCCGCTGATCGGTTTTGGTACGTTTACCGTTCGCGAGCGCGCTGCCCGTACCGGTAAAAACCCGCAAACCGGCGCTCCACTGCAGATCCCGGCCAGCAAAAACGTCGCGTTTAAGCCAGGCAAAGCGCTCAAGGACGCCGTTTCCTAATGAAGCTTTCGCTGACGCTGTGGCTATTGGGCTTTATGCTCAAGCGAGCCCTGCGCCGCAAGCCGCGCTTTCGTGAGCAGCTTGAACGCATGCGCGGCCTCGACTGGGGTGTTGCCACGGAAGACCTAAGCATTGCCCGCTACTACCGGATGGCGCCCCACGGCATCACCACGGGAAAAGGGTTGCCCGTTGACCTGGATCTTGAACTACGTTTCCGCGACCAAGACACCGCGCTGCGCATTCTCAAGAAACCCACCCAGCAGGCATTTTTAGATGGCATGGTGGCGGGAGATGTTCGCCTAGTAGGCGACTCCGCCGATATGAACAAGCTGCAAAAATTGCTGAAGTATTTGTAGCGCCATACGCCCAGCCGCAGGCAACCTGTTCCCCGCAGCCAAACGCTGCGGGGTTTTTCGTTAACGGCACACCATAGCCACGTACCGGCATACTATTTATACTAAAGTCTAACAACAGCAAACTCACAAGAGCCTCTATGCCCCTCTCCCTTTCCCTGCGCCGCCTTTGGACCCTAGATAAGTTCGCCTACAGCCTGCGGGTGTTTATCGCCTTCAGCGGGGCGCTGCTGTTTAGCGGGCTGGCGGGGGATGTGGCGCTGGTGATTCCGCTGTTTCTGGGCATCATTGCCAGCGCGCTCTCAGAGACCGACGATAGCTGGCAGGGGCGTTTGCAGGCCTTGGTGGTCACGCTGCTCTGCTTTGCCTCGGCGTCGTTTGTGGTGCAGTGGTTATTTCCTTGGCCGTGGCTGTTTGCGGTGGGCTTGGCGGTCTCTACCTTCACGCTGATTATGTTGGGAGCGATTGGCCAGCGTTACGCGACCATTGCCTCCGGCACGCTGATTCTTTCGATCTACTCCATGATCAATATTGAGCAGCACGTCGCCTCGCGCCAGCTACTGCTGCTGACCGGAGCTGCCTGGTACGGGGCGATTTCGGTAGTATGGTGCGCGCTGTTCTCCCGCCAGCCGGTAAAACAGAGCATGGCGCGGGTGTATAAAGCCCTGGGTGAATTCTTGATTTTAAAACCGGCGCTGTTTGAGCCGGTGCGGGGCGTTGATGTAGAGGCCCGCCGTGTGGCGCTCGCCCGCCAGACCGGCAAGGTGGTGGATGCGCTCAATCAGGCAAAAGAGATGATCTTTCGCCGCCTGGAAGGCCAGCGCGGCAGCCGTAAGCTCAACCGCTATCTGCAGATTTACTTTATCGCTCAGGATATCCACGAGCGGGCAAGCTCCACCCACTACCCGTACAGCGCGCTTACTGAAGCCTTTTTTCATCACGACGTGCTGTTTCGCTGCCAGCGACTGCTGGACCAGCAGGGCCGTGCCTGCCGCCAGCTAGCCAAGTCGCTACTGCTCAACCGCCCTTTCAGTCACGAGCAGAGCGAGCAGGCGCTGGCCGACCTGCGCGCTTCGATTGATAACCTCAGCGAGCGTGGCAAGCCCGAGTGGCGGCCGCTAATACGCCCGTTGGATGCGTTACGGACAACCTCTCCACGCTAGAAGCGCAGATTGCCAGCGCCCACAATCCGGACACCGGCAGCGAACGCCGGGACAGCGCGCTTTATGACCGCTCGCCCTCTAGCCTGCTGGAAGCCTGGAAACGGGTGCGGTTGAACTTCACGCTGGGTTCGCCCACCTTTCGCCACGCGTTACGCTTAACCACCGCGCTGGTGGTGGGTTACGGGCTGTTGCAGTGGCTCGACCCACAGCAGGGCTTTTGGATTTTGCTTACCACGCTGTTTGTATGCCGCCCTAACTTCGCCACCACCCGGCGCTTTCTCTCCCAGCGGATTCTGGGCACGGTGCTTGGGCTGATTGCAGGCTGGGCGTCTATCAGCCTGTTCCCCCAGCCACTCATCCAGAGCATGATTGCGGTGGCGGCAGGCGTGTCGTTTTTTGCCAATCGAGAAAAGCACTATGTGGTTGCCACCGCCTCCATCACCCTGCTGGTGCTGTGCAGCTTTAACCAAGTGGGCGATGGCTTTGACCTGATCTGGCCGCGGCTGTTTGATACGTTGATTGGCTCGCTGATTGCGGGGCTGGCGGTGTTTTTTATTCTGCCGGATTGGCAAGGCCGCCGCCTGTACCGGGAAGCGGCAAGGTGCTGACCAATCACCGCCGCTATTTAGACGAGATTGTTCACCAGTATGAAGAGGGCAAGCAGGATGATCTGGCTTACCGCTTAGCACGGCGTAACGCCCATAATGCGGATGCGGCGCTCTCGACGCTACTCACCAACATGCGCCACGAGCCGGGGCACTATCGTAAGCAGGATGCTGATAACGGGCTGCGCTTTTTGGTACTCTCCAACACGCTGTTAAGCCACCTCTCCGCGCTGGGTGCCCACCGCCACCGGTTGGCAGACGATGAGGACGATGCCGCCTTCGTGCCCCTCGCCAAGCGGATTAGCGCCCTGTTAGAGCAACTGGCCGAGCAGTTGGATAAACGCCTGCCCGTGGCGCTACTGACCGAGCCTGCCAACGAGCTGCTGAGCCAGTTAGAGGAGCAAAGCGGCGCAGCGGAAGAGAAGGCCGTCACGCTCTATCGGCCCATTGAACGCCAACTGCGCTTAATTGCCGGCCAGCTGGGCCCGCTGAGCGATGCCGCCAACCGCTTAACAAGCCCAAGCGCCGAAACGCTCCCCGAACCTAACGCAGCGGTTTAACACCGCGCGCATACCCCCGCCCTGCCGCTACACCTCCCCGTAGCGGCCTGCCGCTTCACCCAGCCAGCGGCGCACCAACACGGCCGTCACCTCGGCGTTGCCCTGCAACGCCTGGGCCGGGCGGTCACCCGCTCTAGCTGGTCGGCATCGCGCTCTAGATCGGCAATCTTCATTTGGGCAAGGCCGGTTTGGGGCGTGCCCAGCACTTCGCCGGGGCCACGAATTTCCAAATCTTTTTCGGCAATGCGGAAGCCATCGGTGGTTTCCCGCATCACGCCGAGCCGCTCCCGGGAGCTTTTGGAGAGTGGCGGGGGGTTAAAACAGCACGCCGAAACTTTCGGTGCTGCCGCGCCCTACCCGGCCGCGCAGCTGGTGAAGTTGCGACAGCCCCAAGCGTTCAGGGTTTTCGATGATCATCAGGCTGGCGTTAGGCACATCTACGCCCACCTCAATCACCGTAGTGGCCACCAGTAGATCCAGCTCGCCGCTCTTGAAGGCGTCCATCACCTCGGCCTTTTCCGCGGCTTTCATGCGCCCGTGAATCAGCCCAACGGCCAATTCCGGCAGCGCTTGGGTCAGTTCTTCCCGGGTGACCTCGGCGGCCTGACATTGGAGCACCTCGGATTCCTCAATCAGCGTGCACACCCAATACGCTTGGCGGCCATCGCTGCAGGCGTTGCGGATGCGCTCGACCACTTCCGGGCGGCGCTCGTCAGAGACCACCACGGTTTTCACCGGTGTGCGCCCTGGCGGCAGTTCATCAATCACCGACACATCCAGATCCGCGTAGGCGCTCATGGCCAGCGTGCGGGGAATCGGCGTGGCGGTCATGATCAGCTGATGGGGGGTTAACCCACCCGCTTCGCCCTTTTCACGCAGGGCGAGGCGTTGGTGAACGCCAAAGCGGTGCTGCTCATCGATAATCGCCAGCCCCAGGCACTGGAAGTGCACATCGTCTTGAAACAGCGCGTGGGTGCCCACCACCATACGCGCTCGGCCATCGGCAATGGCGGCTTTGGCATCCAACCGAGCCTTGCCCTTCAGCTTGCCCGCCAGCCACGCGACTTCGATGCCCAGCGGCTCAAACCATGCCTTGAACGAACGATAGTGCTGCTCAGCGAGGATTTCCGTCGGTGCCATCATGGCCGCTTGGCAATTGCCCGCCAGCGCCGATAGCGCCGCCATGGCGGCCACCACGGTTTTTCCGGAGCCCACATCCCCCTGCACCAGCCGCAGCATGGGTGCAGGGCGTGCTAGGTCGAGGGCGATCTCTTCCAGCACCCGACGCTGGGCACCGGTGAGCGCAAACGGTAGCTGCGCCAGAAAGCGCGTTTGCAGGCTGCGCCCGGAAGGCAGCTCTGGCGCGCCGTCTGCCTGAATACGCAGGCGCACTTCCCGCAGGCTAAGCTGATGAGCCAGTAGCTCTTCCAAGGCGAGCCGCCGCGTGGCGGGATGAAGGCCGTGGGCAAGCTGCTCTAAATCTACGTCTGGCGGCGGCTGGTGCAGTAGCTGCAAGCTGGCGTGCAGCCCCGGCAGTTGGAAGCGCTGACGCAGCGCATCGGGAATCACATCGGGCAGCGTTTCGGGGGCTTGCTCTAGCAGGCGCAACGCTTGCTGGGTCAGCGCTCGCAGACGGGTTTGGTGAAGCCCCTCGGTGGTGGGATAAATCGGCGTGTAGTACTCCTCGACCGGCGTTTCGCTACCGCCGCTAAGCCGATACTCGGGATGATAAATCTCCAGCCCCGTGGCGCCCGCCCGCGCTTCGCCAAACGCCCGAACGATGACGCCGGGGCGAAGCTGCTGCTGTTGGGCTGGCGAGAAGTGAAAAAACCGCAGGCTTAAAATGCCGCTACCGTCGCGCAGGCGAATCAGCAGGCTGCGCCGCCGCCCCTTAACGATATCGCTGGCGGTCACCTCGCCCTCTACTACCGCTTCATGGCCCGCCCGCAGCAGGCCAATGGGGGTGAGTCGCGTACGGTCCTGGTAACGCAGCGGCAAGTGGAACAACAGGTCGCTGATGCGTTCCACGCCGAGCCGGGCGAGCTTAATCGCCAGCGCTTCCCCCACGCCCTTCAGCGCCGTGACCGGTGCAGACAGCTCACTCATGAGGGAGCATTCTTCTTATGCACCGGCTGTGGGCACTGGCTAATCGCCTTGGCCAAGGCATCAATGGCTTTGGGCCGCGGGAAGCTGGCCCGCCAGGCAATCGCCACGGTGCGGGAAGGTGCCGGGTCCACAAACGGGCGGCTGACCAGCATGGCGTTTTCGTACTGGTCGGTGCCAAGTGCCGACTGAGGCAGCACGGTAATCCCCAGCTTAGAGGCCACCATATGGCGAATGGTCTCAAGCGAGCCGCCTTCGGCGATCAGGGTATTATTGGGGCTATTCAGCTTTTGGGTAATCGCCGGGCAGGCTTCCAAAATTTGATCGCGGAAGCAGTGCCCTTCCCCTAATAGCAGCAGCCGCTCTTCTAATAAGTCTTCTTTATGGATCGCCTCGCGCTCGACCCACGGGTGGCTGGCGGGCATTAACACTTCAAAGTGCTCGTCGTAGATCGGCTTGGTGACCACGTCGGTTTCAGTAAACGGTAGCGCAACGATAATCACGTCTAGCTCGCCGCTGCGCAGCTTGGCCCGCAGCGTGCCGGTCATGCCCTCTTCAATATAGAGCGGCATTTGCGGCGCGGCGTTGGCCAGCGCGGGCACCAGGTGCGGGAACAGGTAAGGCCCGATGGTGTAAATCGCGCCAATACGCAGCGGGTTCGCCAGCTGGTCTTTGCCAGCGCTAGCCAACTCATAAATCAGCCCGCTCTGCTCCAGTACGCGCTGGGCCTGAGCGACGATTTTTTCGCCCAAAGGCGTAACTTGCACCGTGGATTTAGAGCGTTCAAACAGGGGAATTTCCAGCTCATCTTCGAGCTTTTTCACTGCGACTGAGAGCGTCGGTTGAGAAACATGGCAGCGTTCAGCGGCGCGGCCAAAGTGGCGCTCCTGGGCAAGGGTAACGATGTAGCGAAGTTCTGTTAAAGTCATTAGCGGTGCCAGTGGCATCCTCTCGTTGCAGCTCGTGACTAGTCATCGTGTTAGCGAGACGGAAAAGGACAGACAAGCCCTATTGAAGATGGCACATCTCATAGGGACTTTGTATCTGATAGGGAATATTAATCAAGAGGGGTGAGCAAGTTGAAGCTAACGATACTGATTATCGGCTGTGGAGACATCGGCGTCACGCTTGGACAAGAGCTGCTGGACGAGGGGCATCGGGTGATTGGCGTGCGCCGCCAAGCCAAGGCATTAGAGCATACCGGCATTGAGCCGTTAGCCCTTGATCTCAGCACCTTGGAAGGGGCCGACGCTAGCGCACTGCCCCAAGCCGACTACGTGATTTACACCGTCAGCGCAGACCGCTTTGAAGAGAGTGCTTACCAGAGCGCCTATCCGGATGGCCTAAAGCGTGTTCTCAGCGTCTTGGAACAGCACGAAACGCCGCAACGGCGCGTCTTCTTTGTCTCCTCTACTAGCGTCTATGGTCAGCAAGAGGGCGAAGTCGTTAACGAAGAGAGCCCCACGGAATCTACCAGCTTCTCCGGCAACCTGATGCGCGAGGCGGAACAGGCGCTGCTCAATCACCCGCTGCCCGGCACCGTGGTGCGCTTCTCCGGGATTTATGGCCCAGGGCGTGACCGCTTGATTCACCAAGTGGCGGAAGGCCGCATTGCTGCGGTGACGCCGGTGAGCTACTCCAACCGCATTCATCGGGACGACTGCACCGGCATTCTGGCGCACCTGATCCGCTGCCAGGAGAACGGTACGCCGCTGGCAGACCTTTATCTGGGCAGCGACTGCGAACCGGTCACCCTGCACAACGTCATGGCGTGGCTCGCCAAGCAGTTGAAAGTAGAATCTACCGAGACCATGCAATCGCCGCTGCGCCGACGCACCAGCAAGCGCTGCGACAACCGCCGCATTCTCGAGACGGGCTATACCTTCCGCTACCCCACTTACAAAGAAGGGTATGCCCAAGTGTTGAAAGAGGGTGGATTTCTAGAGCTGCAAAAAGCCTAACTACTCTAGCGCTATCCAAACGCAAAGAGCGAGCTGATCACAGCTCGCTCTTTTTTATGCAGCGGTGAAAACACCGCATCTAACGGAGCATGGCGATTAGTCGCCAATCACCATCACGGCTTCGGCTTCTACCTGGCTGCCTTTAGGCAGCGCTTTAACCCCCACCGCCGCACGAGCAGGGAAGGGCATCGAAAAGAACTCTTCCATGACCTTGTTCACGATCGCAAAGTTGTCCAAGTCGACCAGGTAGAGGTTGAGCTTGACGATATCGCCCAGCGAGCCTGCGGCTTCTTCACACACGGCCTGTAGGTTGGTGAATACCTGACGCGCCTGAGCTTCGAAATCATCAGAGACAATTTCCATGGTTTCCGGATTAAGCGGGATCTGGCCCGACAGGTAAACCGTGTTGCCCGCTTTGATAGCCTGGGAGTACGGGCCGATGGCGGCAGGGGCTTTTTCTGTGTTGATAACCGCTTTATTGCTCATGGGGTGTCATGCTCCTGTATTAATGAAACGTTGATTATTATCACCATGGCCTACGCTGCCAGCTTGAAAAGCCAGCGCTAGGCGCATAAGCGTTTAGTTTGCAGTACGGGTAATTTTGCCAACGTTGGGCAGGTTGCGAATGCGTTTAATAATACGGGCGAGGTGTACCCGTCCTTTCACCGACAGCGTGAGATTGACGGTGGAAAGCCGAGCATCGCGCTCCTCAATGCCGATACGTTCGATATTGGCATCGGCATCGGTCACTAGGCCTGCCAGTTCAGCAACAAGGCCACGGCGGCTTTCAATTTCGATGCGCAGCGCCACAGGGAAGTCCTCATCAATATGCTCGGACCACTCCAGGGCAAACAGCTTTTCAGGATCGTTTTTACGGTCAGCGAGGTTTTTACACTCGCTACGGTGTACCACCAGCCCTTTACCGACCGACAGATGCCCTACCACCGGGTCGCCGGGTAACGGGTGGCAGCAGCGGGCAAAGTTAAGCACCATGCCTTCGCTTCCGCTAATCACCACAGCCTTATCGCTATTGTCGGAAAGCGTCTTATCAAAGCTATCGCCATGCGCAACATCGACCAAACGGCGGGCCACTACGTGGGCCATGCGGTTGCCTAACCCCAACGATTCGAGCAAGGCGTCCAGCGACGACACATCCAACTCTTTGAACGCCTGTTCGAAGACACTCTCGTCGAGCTCTTCCAGGCTCGTTTCGAACGATGCCAGCGCCTTGTTGAGCAGTCGACGGCCCAGCATCACCGCCTCCGCCTGCTGCTGATGCTTCAACGCATGGCGAATGGCGGAGCGCGCCTTGGCAGTGGTGACGAAATTCGCCACGCTAGGTTCGGCCGCGCACCGGGGGCGGTGATAATCTCCAGCGTCTGGCCGCTTTCCAGCCTCGTGGAGAGCGGCGCGAGGTGGCGATCGATGCGGCAGGCGATGCAGTTATTGCCGATATCGGTGTGTACGCTGTAGGCGAAGTCGATCACCGTGGCGCCCTGGGGCAGCTCCATGATGTCGCCTTTTGGGGTGAACACGTAGACATCGTCGGGGAACAGGTCGTTTTTGACGTGTTCGATAAACTCCAACGAATCCCCCGCGTGGCGCTGCATCTCCAGCAGCCCTTTCACCCAGGCACGGGCGCGGGCATGGCTGCCTTCAGCAATCGGATGCGCCGTCTGCCCGGCTTTGTAGAGCCAGTGCGCGGCAATTCCGTTATTGGCCATGGCTTCCATTTCACGGGTGCGGATTTGCACCTCGATGGGCATGCCGCGCTGGCCAAACAGCGTGGTGTGCAGACTTTGGTAACCATTCGCCTTGGGAATCGCGATGTAGTCTTTAAAGCGCCCCGGTACCGGCTTATAGAGGTTATGCACGACGCCAAGGATGCGATAACAGCTGGCCACGTCTTCGGTGATAATGCGAAAACCGAAGACATCCATAATCTCGGCAAACGGCTTGCGCTGGTCGCGCATCTTTTTATAAATCGAGAGCAGATGTTTTTGGCGGCCAATCACCGTGCCTTTTAGGCCTTCGTCGTCCAGGCTCTGCTGCAGCGAGGCCTGGATTTCCCGCATGGCGCTGCGGCGATTGCCCCGCGCGCTGGCCACTGCGCGCTTGATACGCTCGGCCCGCATGGGGTGAATCGCCTGGAACGAGAGGTCTTCCAGCTCCACACGAATGGTGTTGATCCCCAGTCGCCCTGCAATACGGGCGTAGATTTCTAACGTTTCACGGGCAATGCGGCGTTTTTTATCGGGCCGCAGTGCGCCCAAGGTGCGCATGTTGTGCAGCCGGTCGGCCAGCTTGACGATGATGACGCGGATGTCCCGCGACATTGCCAACACCATCTTTTGAAAATTCTCCGCCTGAGCGACGGCTTTATCTTCAAAAGTGATTTGGGTCAGCTTGGAGACGCCATCTACCAACTCAGCCACAGGCTTGCCAAACTGCGCCGCCAGGGCTTTTTTAGAGACGCCGGTGTCTTCAATCACATCATGCAGCATGGCGGCCATCAGGCTCTGATGGTCCATGTGCATGTTAGCGAGAATATTAGCGACCGCCAGCGGATGGGTGACGTACGGCTCGCCAGAGCGGCGGCGCTGGCCATCGTGGGCCTGCTCAGCGTAGTAGAAGGCGCGCTTGACCTGCTGGATCTCATCCGGGGGTAAGTAGCCGCCGAGTCGGTCAGCTAGGTCATCAATGGTGAACATGTACCGCGCCTCTAATCGGTGCTAGCTTAATCGTCGATTTGAGCGCTAGGCGTCATAGCAGGACGCGCACGCACAGGAGCTTCAACTGGCTCGTCCAAAACGGTGTGGTCGATCAGGCCAGCGGTGATTTCCCGCAACGCCATCCCGGTCGGCTTGTCGTTTTCCCAGGGCAGCAGTGCATCGCGGGAGCCGCGGGCCAGCTGGCGAGCACGATGGGTGGAAATCATCACCAGTTTGAAGCGGTTTTCTACATTTTCCAGACAATCTTCAACGGTTACGCGGGCCATGGGGCCTTCCTGTAATGACGACGCCGGGCCGGCGTTGTTGAACAACGTCGCCGACCCAGCGAAAAGAGTGGTGATAGGACCTGATAGATTACTCGACGCTAGGCGCCTGTGACAAGAGCGCATCGAGCAAGGGGGCGTGGCGTTCTTGCATTGCAGCACGCGTGAGGCGGCGGCTGATCACCAGCGACTGCAGCTCTTGCAGGGCGGAGGTGAAATCGTCGTTAATCACTAAGTAATCGTACTCATCGTAATGAGACATCTCGCTGACCGCATCGCGCATGCGCCGAGCGATCACCGCGTGTTCGTCGGTGCCACGGCTGGAGAGACGTCGCTCCAGCTCGCTACGCGATGGCGGTAGGATGAAGATCGACACGGCAGAAGGCATCTGCTCGCGTACCTGCTGCGCGCCCTGCCAATCGATCTCTAGGATGACGTCTTGCCCCGCGTCTAGCAAGGTTTGGACCGACTGACGCGACGTGCCATAGTAATTGTCGAAGACCTTGGCATACTCGAAGAAGTCGCCGCGGTCGATCATCGCTTCGAAGTCAGGCACTTGGGTAAAGTGGTAGTTGACGCCATTGACCTCACCTTCGCGTTTGGCACGCGTGGTATGCGACACCGACACCTGAATGCCGTCCAGGCTTTCGATCAGCTCACGAACGAGGCTGGTTTTACCCGCGCCCGACGGGGCAGAAACAATAAACAGCGTACCCTGGGACATGAAGCGCTTCCCTAGTTAGTCAAAATGGTGGTTCGTCATCACGCAGGCCGGCCACCGCCGACATTATGGGGAGCGCAGTATCGCACACCCATGGCAGGGACTGTAGCGTTTCCAAAGTGCCACAAGGAGGTCAGCATGCGCAGCACAGTGATTATTTTATGCCTGATTGCGCTGGGGGTCGCGCTTCAGAAAGGCATTATCGAGATCCCCCGCCACTGGGCACCCTGGGCTCCGCTACATGTGGATGACCCCATCACGCCAGTCACGCAGTTGAAGCTCAAGCGATTAAACGATGACCGCGACGCCTGCTTGGCGGCATTGGACACCGTGCCAGAGGGCGAGCTGCGCTACACGCCGTTGGCTGATTACTCCCCGACTGCAAGCTGCCCACTTAGCAATATCGTGCGCATGCAGAGCAGCAGCGTGCGTTTTAGCCAGAGCTTTGTGGCGTCGTGCCCGCTGGCATTGGCGTGGGTGATGTATGAACGCCATGCGCTGCAGCCTGCGGCGCAAGCGATTATGGGCAGCAGGGTCGCCCAGGTGAATCACGTGGGCAGCTTTGCCTGCCGTAATGTTTATGTCGTGAGACAGGACGGCGTAGCGAGCACGCCACCGCCGAAGCGCTGGATGTGGTGGGGTTTCAGTTTGAGAACGGCCAGCAGATATCGCTGATTAACGACTGGGATGACGCGGGTAACGCGGGGAAGTTTTTACGCGCAGCGCGAGATGGCGCGTGTGATACCTTCGGCAATGTACTGGGGCCTGAGTACAACGCCGCGCATGCCGACCACTTTCATTTAGGCATGCGCGGCTTCAGGCTGTGCCGCTAGGTAGGCGGGTTATTCGAGGTTAATATCCTCTTTATCGGTGGCAGCCCCTGTGGCAGCACCCACGCCACCGCCAATCACAGCACCTTGGGTGACGCTACCACCAGTGACCGCAGCGGCCCCAGCACCAACAGCCGCCCCTACGCCAGCACCACTGGTAGCGCGCTCGCCGGTGGTCGTTCCACAGCCCGCCAGCGCCAGAGTAATGGCGGCAATAGCACTTAATGTTACGAGTCGCGGGGTTACAACGCGCGATGTCTTCACTAGGTTATGCATAGGTCACCTCCTTATGGATTGCACCTTTACACCCTAGGAACGATACGCGCTTTTTGCCACTTTAAATGCTCTAAATATTTATTTAGCAATCACTTATTTATAGCGCTTTATTTGTAGCTCTGAGCCACCGACGGCTCCGCGGGATAGGTGCGTTTTTCCAGCCAGCGCCCCCAAGCGAAAATCACTAGGCCACACAGCGCAAGCCCGGCCCCTACCAGCCCCGTGCTCGACCAGCTAAACCCGGCGCTAATCGCCAAGCCCGCCAGCCACGCCCCCAGCGCGTTCGCCCCGTTAAAGGCCGCCATGGTTCATGGACGCCGCCATGGTTTGAGCGTCTTCAGCCACATCCATCAAACGGGTTTGCAGCGAAGGCGCAAGCGCCATGCTAGTCCCTACCAAACCCACGAACAGCAGCCCCGTCCACACCTCGTTGGCAGCAAAGTAAAAGAGCCCCTGCACCACGGCACACCACACCAAGATGGTGGGAATCGCCCGCATCAGGTTTTTATCCGCCATACGCCCGCCCACCAGGTTACCGGCGATAGAGCCCAGGCCAAAAATCACCAACACCAGCGGCCCCAGCGCTTCGCTCATGCCCGCCTGCTGGGTCAATGTCGGCATCACATAGCTGAAGATCGAGAACATACCACCGCAGCCAATACAGGCAATCGCAATGGTGACCAGCACCCGCTGCTTCACCAGCGCAGAGAGCTCTCTTAATGGGCTCGCGTGGGCATCAAATGGCTGCACCGGCACGCATAACCGAATGAGCAGCGCCGTTAACAGCGCAATTACCCCCACCCCGGCAAAAGCGATTTGCCAACCAAAAGCGTTACCCGCCCAGGTACCCAACGGCGCACCAATCAAAATGGCTACCGTGAGCCCCAACATTACCCGCGAAATAGCCCGCGCTCGCTGGTCAATCGGCACCGCTCCTGCCGCGACCAGCGCCGCTATGCCGAAGTAGGCACCATGAGGCAGGCCCGCCAAAAAGCGCAGGCCCACAAACGACCAAAACCCCGGCGCCATGGCGCTGGCAATATTGCCCACAGCAAACACCAGCATCAGCGCAATCAGCAGCGCCCGCCTGGGTACCCGTGCAGCCAGCGCGGAAATCAGCGGTGCACCCACTACCACGCCCAGGGCGTAGCTACTAATCGCATAGCCTACTTGGGGCACCGTCACGGCTAAATCTTCCGCCACGCGGTTCATCAACCCCATAATGACGAACTCGCTGGTGCCTATGCCAAACCCGCCCAGCGCCAGAACAAACTCTGCCAATCGCGGGTTACGCGCCAGCCCCGATGACGACTCTTGCATACCTCTCTCCCCAGGCGCTGAATAAAGCGCCTGCTTATCAAAACGGTCTTAGATTGCGTCAAATAATGGCAGGATTAGACGAAAGTAGGAATATATGACGCTAAAAAAGTTAGCGTGCAAACTCATTCATCAAGCGATGAACGCCTGGGGGTCAACCGGTAGAAGATTCCACTGACAACAACCGCTCGCGCAACTCACGGTTACGCGGCAGTAAGCCGACTTGCAGGCCCAACGGGCGAAAGACTTGGTTGAGCAGCGCCACGGTAGGACTTGCTTTACCGGCTTCCAAATCAGACAACGTGCGACGGCTGATACCCACCAGATCGGCATATTGCGTCTGCGACATACCCAGTACGTCCCGGCGTAGCTGACGCAACACCTGCCCCGAGCTGATTTCTTCACGCACCAGTTGAGTCGCGAGCGTCGTCAGCAGCGCCTCACGCTCAACGCTAGAGAGTTCTTTGCGCTTCATACCAACCCCCAGCGCTGCAGCTTAGTGTCCAAGTAATCAAACCCCACCGCACTCGATGTCAGTAAGGCGTCGGGCACGCCCCGCGCAGCGAGTCGCTCTTTCAGGCCAACTAGCTGACTTCCCAGCTCTTTTAACTCTGTCATCAGTTGTTCTGGGGGAATATAGACGCTTAAGCGTTCCGCAATGGCGGGCCAATTAAACTCCCGCCCCTCCTCAAACGGTGTTCCCCAAGTGGTAGTTCTTACAATTCCCTCTGGGTCAGCCTTCATGGGCGCAAAATCGTACACCGGAGCCCACCAGATACCTTGCGGCGTTTTCAGCAGCGCCGTATTACGGCCGTGGTTATCGCTGTTAGCAAACGCAATATTGAGCAGATCGCGTTTCACCCACTCACTGACAAAGCTCGCCGTATCGAAATGCCACCAGGCTCACGCACGCGGAATTGTTGGCTCAACAGACCCACCAACGCCTCAATCACGGCAAAATGATTCAAAAAGCTTCCCAGTTCCTTCCCCACGGATGAATACACAGACTCCAAGCCATAAAGCGTGCACGCCCCCCCTTGATAACCAACGTCAAAGCGGGGCAACCATAGCGATGGATAACGCTCACCTTCTATCAACCTCATCCCTTGGGTATCGATGGTCGCGACACCCAATGCCGCTAGCTCGTGATAGAAATGATACTCCGCACGCAAAATGTCGTTATCGATCGCGGTGCGCTGACCGCGAGGAAATTTCACCAAATAGTGCTGATCGATATTTGTCGGATCATCCTGGTAGGTATCAATCCAGACCTGATCATCTGGCGAGCAGCGCAGCAGCAGCTTAGGCGCTTCGCCACCTGCTCCGGTCGCACCGCCCCCAGCGGCCCCCAACTGCTGCGCATAGGCAAGAAAATCACTATCCCGATTGACGACGTCAGCCAAAGCAAAGCGCTGGTGCTCAAGCGTGCTGCCAGCAGGGCGCTCAGGAAGAGCCTCTTTGATGCGCAAATTGCCCACCGGCGCAATTGTGCCCTTGGCCAATAGCGCGGCATCCTGCTCCGCTTCGCTAAGCGCCGTTATTCCCAACTGCGTGACCCAGTAACGTCGGCTGGCCCCGGACGGCATGATATCGTCTAAAAAAGCGAACCAGCGTGGCGATTGATGGGTGTTCATCAACTCAATAGGCAAACGAAGGCTACAGGCGTGCTCATCGTCGCGATCCAACCACTCAAGGGCATAATCTGTCAGATAGACCAAACGTGGAGGCCCCCGACGGCCTCGCTCTGGCTGCTCGATGATCAGCTCGGCGGCATCGTGCCACTGCCCTTGATGGAAGGCTTGAACGGTTAGCAACACAGCTCACCTTAATTGAGTAGTTTAATGCTCAAAAGTGTAGCCCAAGGCACCATAATGTGCATTTTAATACTCAAATTAAGATCAAAATGCGATTAATGAGCATTTTTCTACCCATTTCCCAGGAGACATCATGCCGTCTGATCACACGTCCGTTGCTATGATTGAACGCGCCATGCAGGCACTGGCCAATGCCGACCCCGATATTGCCCGCGCTTACCCCTTAGTCGGCGCGCCCAACCCGCGCCAGCGCGACCCAGGCTTTGCCACCTTCTTCTCGACCATCGTCAGCCAGCAGATCTCCACCGAAGCTGCTCGGGCGATCATGGGTCGGGTGAATACGCTGCTGCCGGAGCTACATGCCAAGGCAGTGATGGAGGTGGAAGGCCAAGCGCTACGCGATGCGGGGCTATCGTGGCGTAAAATCGAGTATGCCAAAGGGCTGGCCGACGCAGAGCTGGCGGGCACGTTTAGCGCCGATGGCTTAGCGCATCTTAGCGATGACGAGGCCATTGCCGCGATTGCCCAACTGCGCGGGTTTGGCCGCTGGAGCGCCGAAATCTACCTGATGTTCTCGCTCCAGCGGCCCGATATTTTCCCCGCCGACGACCTCGCCTTAAGGGTAGCGCTAGGCCGCTTGAAGGGCATGGAGGTCAAACCCACGCCGAAACAGGCGCGCCAGATGGTGGAGCACTGGGCACCCTGGCGCAGCGTGGGGTCGCTATTTTTATGGCACTACTTCGCGGCGAGCCGGTGTAGCGCGGGTGTTTAGAGCATTAACGGTCTTTAAAGCGTAAGCCCGCCAAACTTACCGTTCTGGTAATCCTCCACCGCCTGGACGATCTCATCGCGGTTAGTCATCACAAAGGGGCCGTGAGAATAAACCGGCTCGTCGATGACTTCGCCATGGCCAAACAGCAGGCGCGCATCGCTCGCTGCTTCAATGCTCAGGCTTTCACCGTCAGGTCGACTTCGATCAAATGGTGCGCCTTGGCAGGCTCGCCGCCCACCGCCACGTCGCCACTCACCACATAAAGAAACACCTGCCGCCCAGGGGCCACGGGTAGCTGCTCATGCGCGCCCGCAGGCAGCGCCAGCGTCGACATGAACACGCCCGTCAGCGATTCAATCGGGCCCGTTTGCCCCTGCCACTCCCCGGCAATCAGGTTGAGCGTACCGCCGCCTGCCAGCTGAACAGCGGGAATGCCCTCTTGCTGCAAGCCCACGTAGCGCGGCTCGCTCATCTTCAGCCGTGACGGCAAATTGACCCACAGCTGCAAGATTTCCAGCGGGCCACCCTCGCGCAGAAACTCCTCCGGCGAAATTTCCGCATGAACGATGCCGCTACCGGCGGTCATCCACTGCATGCCGCCTGCGTGAATCACGCTCTGGTGCTTGGCGCTATCAGCATGGGCCAGCGAGCCTTCCAGAATAAACGTTACCGTTTCAAACCCACGGTGCGGGTGCGGCCCCAAGGGCAGCCCACGGTTGTTGGCCGGGTAAACCTGCGGGCCGTGATGATTCAAGAATAGAAACGGATCGAGCTGATCCAGCCCCGGCCCTGGCAGCGGCCGGCGGGTGACCAGATCACCGATATCATCCCGATGGGCAGGATACTGAGCGACCACGCGGCGAACGGATTGAGTATTGGCTGATGACATAACGCTCTCCTTATCAATACGCCCAGCGTAAAACCTCAGCTGACCGATGAGGAGCGAATAATTTGCCCCGATTCATTGAAGGAAATGAATAGAAAACCTTAACGGCTGGGAACGCTCAGCCGCCCCACCACCGTGAAACCCTCCTCTTGCGGGCGCACGACCACCATTTCCCCGGAGCTAACGCCCCCACCGGTCAGCGCCGTGATATTCACCTGATGCGTCACCAGCAGAATATTCCCCGGCCCCTGCCACCCCGCAATACGCTCACGAGCCGCTTGGGTAATGGCCACCTGATCCCCACGCCCGCGAAAGAACGAATTCAGCCACGGCGCAGGCACCACCGCCTCCAGCGCCATCAGCTCAGCGGTTTCCAACGCCCGGCACCACTGGGAGCTGTACACCACATCAATCACCACGCCCCGCTCCCGCAGCGCCTGCCCCGCTGCTAACGCATGGGCACGCCCTTCGCTGGACAGGTTGCGCTGGGTCTCGCACGCCTCCAACACAAACCCCGGCGAGTCGCCGATACCGGGCGCCAGGGAGTGGCGCATGAGGATGACCAAACCGCCCTTTTGAAGTGCTTGCCAGGTTGTTTCGTTTGCCTGAGCAATAGGGAACATACCCAACACACCGAGCAACAAGGTTAAAGTGAGGTGGCGTAGAGTGGGCATGGAGAGACGTCCTTGAATAGGCAAAATTTGATATTGTTAAGCCTAAGCCAGCTGACATTACTCTATAACGCCAGGGGTTAAGCCTATGCCGGAGCAGAACCCAACCGCTTTTAGCCGCCTCGTTAGCGCAATGACTCAACAGATAGAGCAAGCACGCGGGCAGGTTCGCCAAGCCGTGAATACGGCTATGGTACAAAGCTACTGGGAAATAGGCCGTTTAATTGTCGAACACGAACAGCAAGGCAATCGTCGTGCTGAGTATGGTAAGCAGCAGCTACAGCAGCTCTCACAACAGCTTACCGAGCGGCTGGGGAAAGGCATTGATGTCAACAATTTACGCAATATGCGCCAGTTTTATCAAAGCTTTCCAAAGCGGAACTCAGTGCGTACCGAATTGAGCTGGACTCACTACCGCACCCTTCTGCGAATAGGAAACGCCCAAGCCCGCGACTGGTATTTGCAGCGACGATAACCCCACTATTGGCTTGGTGCTGTGCAGTGAAAAAAGCGAAGCTGTGGTGAAGTACTCGGTGCTGGCCGAACAAAAACAGCTGTTTGCAGCGAAATACATGCCGTATCTGCCCTCTGAAGATGAACTCAAACGTGAGCTAGAGCGCGAACGAACTCAGGCAGTGGAACAGCTTCAGCAGCACGGGCGGGGCGATGAGTGAACGATAGCTTCACGAACAATCTCAGCGGCTGAAATTTTGATTTCTCGAAGCAGCTCCCTCTTTTTTTTAAGCTATTAACGTACTCCCGCCCGGTAGCTATCTGGCTCCAGCCAGAGCTGTTCGTGGAGATCGCCTTTGTCTAGTCCTGAAATAGATTGACACTT
>NZ_MWVI01000084.1 GCF_002087295.1 Vreelandella lionensis
TGCTCAGGGGCAATCCAAACGTTTCAATATCAATATTGAACAAGCGACTACCCTACAAGTGACGAGTGAGCATTTTCCCGGCATAAGGAGCTATGGTAACCGCATTTCAGCAGTTCTTTACAATGAGTCTGGACAACGAGTAGCAGAAGCGTCCAGTCCACAAGGCCACTTCAACCTTGTCCATCAGTTGCAACCTGGGAATTATCAACTCGAAGTTACAGGAAGATCAGGGGGTGGCAGTAACGCAAATGATGATAACCGTTATGAGTTACATGTTGACTATTAATATATAGTCACTAATTTAAGATACAGGGCCAGCCTTTATGCTTGCCTTTTTATTTAACATATATTTCTATCGTTGCAGAAACCTATTCGTAACCGTAGCTAGAATTTTAAAATAAATGAGCATGGCTATACTTGCCTTTGTGTAGCACAAAGGTTCTATATTTTTAGCAAATACCATATTCTTAGCGAAGGAAAAACAATACCAACGTCAACATCCACTGCCTCTGCACAGGTTTACCGGATGAAAACCGTCGAGCATATGTGCCCGTGGTTTGAAAACGGTTGATCTACTCAAGCGTAAAGGCTTCACAGTTGACGATAACTTGTTGGCCTCACGGGAAGAAATTGACGCGTTTAAAGAACAGGAAAATGCGACACAACGCCTCAAGTATATCTTGGCGATGAACGTATCGGCGGCTATGAAGAACTCCGCGAGCACCTGGGGATGAGCGTTCCTTACGCTAAGTCCATTACCTATCGTCCGGTGCTGGCGATTTTCGCCACCGCGCTATTGATCGGCTTTGCCTTTAGCTGGGCTGCCCAAGGCTCCCTGTTCACCACTCGTATGCCAGAGTACGCCGTTGCCACTGCGATGGTGCTCTTGGGTCTGCAAAAGCTTCAAGACGTAGAAAGCTTCAGCACCATGTTTCTCAACTACGATCTGCTTGCCCAGCGCCATGTCCCCTATAGCTATGTTTACCCTTACGCTGAAACGCTGGCGGGGCTACTGATGTTAGCGGGTACCCTTATCCGGCTTGCCGCGCCACTGGCGCTTTTTGTCGGTACCGTGGGACTGTGGATGCCGCTTCGAATGCTGCTCGGATGAGCAAGCCTATTTTCGCCAAACACTTGATCGGGATCATGTCTTCATTCTGCGTTGTTCAGGTTGCGTTCAGAATCGTCACCCATGCTGTAGGTAAGGTAACTTCATTCATTTCTATCCGAAACAGCGAGGGTAGTCGCTGTCGATATTGAAGAGGTAGCTTTTTTTATGGCGAAACAGGACAGAACGCCACAGTATAAAGAAGGCAGTCTTTCGCTGGTCGGTGCCGTTGCATTAGGCACAGGCGTGATGATTGGGGCTGGTATCTTTGCGTTAACCGGCCAGATGGCCGAAATGACCGGTTATCTTTTTCCTCTCGCTTTTTTGGCCGCTGCGGTGATCGTTTCTTTCAGCGCTTATTCTTACGTAAAGATGTCCAATGCCTACCCATCGGCGGGCGGCCTCGGCATGTAACTTTAGAAAACATACGGCCCCACACTCCCCACCGCTTTTCATGCGCTTTTGATGTATTTTTTTATGGTGATCGCGCAGAGCTTTTTGGCGAGAACCTTTGGCTCGTACACCTTGGAATTAGGGGATCGCTCCTTTTATGCCCCTCTATTAGGTGTTGGTTTACTACTAGCGGCCTTCTTGGTCAATTTATCCGCCAACAAGCTAATTGAGACGGTTGCCTCGGTACTCGGGTTCGTCAAAATAGGCGGTATTGTTGTGTTTGGTGTTGTCGGTGTGTTTGTTGCCGATTCTCTCGAAATGGGGGCAAGCAGCGAAGCACCTTCGCCTACAATCGCAGGTTTTTTTAGGCGCAACGGCACTGGGCATTTTAGCCTTTAAAGACTTCACGACTATTACTAACATCGGTTCGGAGCTTAAGAACCCCAAACGGAATGTCGGTAGAGCGATTATGATCTCAATTGCCTTATGCATGGTGATCTATGCGCTTGTCGGCTTTGCCGCTCCAGCAACCTTTCCTTATCAGAAATTATTGAAACACAAGATTATTCGCTGGCCGCTGCGGCTCGGCCCGCGCTTGGTGAAGCGGCGGTTGCCTTTACTGTGATACTCGCCATGCTGGCTACCGCCGGTGGGATTATCGCCAGCGTCTTTGCCGTTTCGCGCATGGATGCTGACGGAAATGAAACTGGTACCGCACCGTCATTTTCACATGCCCGGCAGCCTGCAAAAGCACACGTTGGTATACACCATTGTATTCGGTTTGGTGCTCACGGCCTTCTTTGACCTGAGCCGTATCGCAGCACTCGGCATTATTCTTTATTTGATCATGGATATCGCTATTCACTGGGGTGTGCTGCGGCATCTTAAAGAGAGCGTGAGCGCCAACCCTATCATACTGGTCATTGCCATACTGCTGGACGCCATTGTGTTGCTGGGCTTTATTTGGGTAAAAGCCACCTCAGACCCTTTTGTTCTTATGATTGCAGGCGTAGTAATGGCGATCATTTTGCTAGGTGAGTGGATGTTCCTCGCCAAACGCGGCACATCATACGATAGCGAGCATTCTCACCACGCTCATTAACATTAATAGCGCTATAGGAGCTATCCCATGGAAGTCAGAACGTTTGGTGATTTGATTGATGGGACGCGTCAGCTACATGAACATCTCGCTAGTTGCCTAGCCCACTGCGCCACCGCGCATGAAGAAGAGCGTGCTCAAATGCTGCTCAATTATTTAGCTGCTCACGAAGCAGAAATGCAGCGTGTTGTTGCACGCTTTGAGCAACAAGCCGACACAAAGGCATTAAAAACATATGTATATGACTATCTAGAGCATAAACCTATCCGTACGCATCGGACCTGCGATGCTCCTTACGCCGAGTTGAGTTTTGACGATATTTGTCACGAGATTTTCGACTTCCATGAGCAAGCAATCAGTCTTTATCGCAGCTTGGCTGGCAAAGCGGAAATCCCTGAGACCAAAGAGTTGGTGGATGCACTTTTGGATTTAGAAGAACACGAAGCCATGCGCCTTGTTCGCCAAACAGGACGAATGAAAGATGTCTGAAGACTATTTCGAAACAAATGAGAAATACCCTGTTTGCAGCATTGCAGACTTTCGAGAAACTGAACATCAGTTACCTTGAGGTGTATTTCTCTTTTGCTTGCCTTTTGAACTATCACTGCTTTCATTCCCACGTCGGGTTCCTCTGAATAAGGGATACTCATTTTTCTTTGAAGGTATCCCTCTGAGCTTTGTGCTCCACACCATCAATAACAACCGTTTCTGGATAGACTAGCTTATCAAAATCGAAATCCATGCAACCTCCTTACTGAGCATGCATGACAGATATTAGGCCGCCGGCTAGGTCTCCTGCCGCAGGGAGTAATGCTAGGCCGAGAACTGTTCATATTTTTTGCAGCAGCTGCTTCTCCAGGTCTTTACCTGATCGTCGCTGGTCTTTTTGCGCTAAAAACACGCCGAACAGCTTTTACTCGCTGGCCAAGTCCCGAACGGGCGCACTATCAAGAAGCACTGAAGAGGCATTGCCTATTCTGTTTCGCACCTATACCAGCCTAGATACCCGGCGTTCCAACCCTGTTGAAGAGCAAAAGTGTAGCTCTGCTGTAATGAGCTCTCCTGGCTCCGCTGATTCTGGTTCTTCTTCATCCGAAAACACCCTCATCGTCAACCCTTCTGCGGTGAGCATGAGGCCTTGCTTCAAGTTTTCATAATCAGGATTGTGGTCTGCTGATAACTCCACTAGACGACCATGAATCTTGGTAACTGCGCGGGCACCCTGGCCTTGATCCGTGTTGTCGATAGCGAGAATCGCCGGGCTTTCTGCGGTATACCGATAGGCGCAATACGCAGCGTCTCCCAGCACCTTTTCGATTTCGGCTTCTTGCATCGTTTGGGGATCGATCGCCGGTATATCAGGCGAGTTGACGGCCTCCTGCGCTCCAACCGCGTCGGGAGACGGCCCTTGCATCATCGGATTTTCCACTCCTTCGCCAGGGGCAGGATCGCCCCAACCGGCGAGAAAAGCGGTGCCCAGCGTTACTGTCGAAAGGATAAGGATCTGACGAGGGCGGTTCTGTGTAAGGAATAAACATCAGTCGGCCCTCTCCAAATCGCGTATGAGATATTTCATTTCCGCAATTTCGCGACGCTGTGCCTCAATAATTTCATCGGCGAGCTTACGCACACGCGGATCGGAAATTTGTGCTCGCTCGCTGGTTAAGATCGCGTGGAAGGGTGAGGAATCATTGCCTTCATATACTCGTCCACGCCCACGGTAGCCTGGCTGCGGACGAGCCATAATGCGGCGGTGAAAAGCAGAGCCTGCCCACAAAAATGGCGATATTGATCAGTTTCTTCTGATACATATTGAACATAAAGCTCAGCATTATCACCGCCATCACAGCGCCCATCACAAGTGCCATCCATGCTCTGGTTTCGCTCCAGAAGACATGCTCATAGGCCTACGTATTGAGATACATCACCCCGTACATAATGACCGTAGAGGTAGCGATCATCGCGCCGAAACGCCAATAAGACATGTTCATAGCGTTTCCCTTTAGTGTCCATGATCTGTTGAACTGCCCGTTTCAAAGCTTGCGTACTCATCTTCCGTCATGCCGGGTAGGCGCATGACAAACGCAGTGATGTTCCAGATTTCATCATCACTGTGAGTAGGTACGAACGCAGGCATACCACTCATTCGTATCCCATGTTTAGCCAACCAGAATACTTCGCGGGGCTCCCATTCGGAGATGGTATCGGTCAGATGTGGCGGCTCTGGCAGCATGCCTCTAGCCCACTCACTCTGTCGAACTCCCGGGCCGCCGTGGCAATGTTGACACATCCACTTGTAGTCGGTCGCTCCGGCAGTCACCCTCTCATCATTCATTGAAGGAGTCGTGATGGCTTCTGCCCTGTCTGCTACAGAATTTTTCATCGTTGTCATCAGCGTCCAGCGTACAAGGGGCTGATGGACTTGAGTCGCCGCGATGTTGTAGGTGCCGGAATAAGCCACCCAAACAACGACAAGGAGTAAAATCAGAACGAGTATTGCAAGCCCGAAGGCTGCTCCCAGCGCTAAATGCTTAGTTTTCGGCTGCATTGCGGCACCTCGCTTGTTCCTAGAAAGGAAGCGTTGATTCACCTCTCATCACGTGATTTGTTCAGAGTAGTAAGGTTTTACTGGCATGCCAAATTTAAACAATAAGATGGTCTGTTTTGCTGAACTTGTCTGAGCGAGCGTCTACCCAGGCTGCCGATCAGTGCCAGGCCGCTCCGTAAGACTATGGTTGGAACGCCACGCCTTATGTCAGATCGGCTCAATGAGTATGGGTGCGAATCCGCCCCCCGGTGTACGAAAATTCGTGGTTTGGCCTTGGTACAGGCGTGCCGCAGCCAGAATCAGATTGCCACGATAGGTATATAGCCGTACGTCTACCTTGAGCATTTCCCGCTCGCCATCGACCAGAACCAGTCGCTCCGAGGGAGGCACGCACGCCTGAGCGATATAGTCACTTTCGAGTATCTGGGAAAATGTGCGTTTGGTAAGTTTGCTGCCTCGATAAGCGCCCTTGCTGCCATAACCTGCCACTGGTTTAAAAAACCACAGCCGTCGCTGTTGCCAAAGCTCATCTGCGTTACTGGCGGCAACCCTAACGGTGCGCGGAACGCCGCAGCGAAGCAGCTCGGCGTTCTCTGGGCTCAACCCCCAATCCTGAAGAATGGAAGGATCAGACCATTCGGCTAAATTGCGCTTGTCTGCAAAGAGTGCGTGTGCGAATGGGTTTGGGGTTATGACAGCGCCTCCGTCCAGCCAAGCCGAGCGCAGTGCGGCATGCTCTGGCACCTCCAGAGCGAAGTCCACTAAGCGGTTGTAAACCATGTCGATTCGCTCGCCGCCGCTGTATAACGCACCCAACTCATATCTGAGATCAGAGGGAGAGACTATGTGGGCATCGATACCATTATCCCGAAACAGCTGCTGTGCCAGTCGGAACTCAGGATAGAGGTACTGCTCGATAGGCTGGTCATCGACGATCGCTATGCTTTTCGGTCGTCCACTGCCCCGCTGGGCGCGCCATTCACTCTCGAACTGGGCGATGACCGCAGTATCAAAGTTTTCGGCCCAGGCCACCCGAGTAGCCCCGCTGCAGCATTGCAGTTGGGCACGTGCAAGCTCAGCATTGAGGAACGCGCCCCCCGCATTGGTGTTGACTTCGATGAGAAGCGGACCCTCCCCACCGAGGTGAAAATCATAGCCCATGAAGGCGCCTACGGGGCCAGGATTGGCTCGGGCGCTCTGAGGAGCTCTGGAAAACACACGGTGATGAAAGTCGGGGAGCTTGGCCGCAGCTTCCAGAGCTCCGACAATGGGCAGCATTCGATCAAGATCTTGGCTGGGAACAAAAACCGCAACATCTGAAAAGAAGTGATGCCAGACTGAACTGGAAAGCATGTCGTTCGCATTACTTCCCAACTGATTAGCTAGACTACGAACCACTTCTGGCCGATCGAGAGTGACGCAGACGCAGTGCTGGTTCAGCTTTTTCGCCTTCGTTTGTGCTGGGGAATAATTGGTGTCTTGCAAGAGAATACCCTCCGTGTCTATATATCGCCGATCTCCAACCCATGAATATTTCGGCTGAAATCTCCATTGCATCTTGTAGTAAAGGCAAGTTGGTAGAACAGGAGGCCTATGCTTCTTAAAAATACCTGAGCTATTAATGTTCGGCTACAACTTGCTAAAAAGACGAAAGATCTCCCCCCTCTTTAGCCTGGTCAACGATAGGATAGTAAATTTCGGAGCTACGACCTCGTCAATTTACGAGTACGGGATATAGCCCATGATGCGTGTATGCCCTCACGAGCCATTGGACGCAGCAAAAAAAGCAAAGACCTGAACAGTTCGAAATAACCGAGCAAACCCCTATCTCAGTTATGGACTGGATACAGCTTGCTCAACTCAGAAATAGAGACTTCTTGTTTCCCAGCCGAATCAACAGCGCAAAGCATCTCTCCACGCGCCAATATGTCCATATTGTGAAAGCCTGGGTCACCGAAATAGGTTTAGATGCCTCAATCTATGGCACGCACATAATGCGCCGCACCAAAGCTTCGCTTATATACCGTCGCACGAAAAACTTGAGGACAGTGCAGCTGCTCCTGGGTTACACGAAGCTGGAAAGCATCGTCCGATATATTGGGATTGAAATAGATAATGCGTTGGATGTGGCAGAACAAACAGAAGTTTGATATAGACAAACGACGGCCTATTTCGGGCCGTCGTTGCCCGGCCAGAAGCGATCTTTTAGTTAAAGCTTGATGTGGCAACAGTCTTCCGGACATATTTTTAAGCAGCTACTGGTAGCGCTGACTCATAGTCCACTGGACTCATATAGCCATTGCTGGAGTGCAGCCGCACCCGGTTATAAAACACTTCGATATACTCGAAGATGACTTGCTTCGCTTCAGCCCGCGTCTTGAAGTCTTCATGGTGAACAAGTTCCGTCTTTAGCGTGTGGAAGAAGCTTTCTGACGGGGCATTATCCCAGCAATTTCCCTTACGACTCATACTGCACCGATAACCATGTTGCGTCAGCAGCTGCTGGAAGTTGTCCGATGCATACTGGCTGCCGCGGTCGCTATGAACCAGTAATCCGGCCTTAGGCCTACGCTTCCAAATCGCCATGGTAAGCGCATCATTGACCAGCGAGGTCGGCATGCGACTATCCATTGACCAACCTACGACAGCGCGCGAATACAAGTCGATAAACACCGCTAGGTAAAGCCACCCCTCCCGCGTCGGTATGTAGGTGATATCCCCCACATAAGCCTGATCGGGCTTCTCCGTGGTGAAGTGTCGATCCAGCAGGTTGGGAGCAACGTGTTTATCATGTTTCGAGTTCGTTGTTGCCCTGAACTTGCGCCTTGTTTTGCACGCCAAGCCTTCCTCCTGCATTAATCGGCCAATGCGACGCCGACTGACTGATTCATTCTCTTCAGACAGCTTCTGCTGGAGACGTCGCGTCCCATACGTCGCTCGGCTGGCTTGATGGTGTTTATGAATGTTGGCCTTCAACGCTTCATCTCGCTGGTTTCTCAAGCTGGGCGGCCGTAATTGCCACTCGTAATAACCGCTTCGGGAAACGTCAAACACCCGACACATCAGAGCGATGCTGAATTCGCTCTGATGGTGCATGATAAAGGTGTATTTCAGCGTGATTCTTTGGCGAAGAAAGGCTGCCGCCTTTTTTAACAGTTCCCGCTCCTCCTTGAGTCGGGCATTTTCACGACGCAGCTGTTTTAGCTCCTCATACAGATGCACGTCATTTACCTGCTTACCGGAGCCTGGCGGTGGTTCGCCGTGAAATTTATTGATCCAGGTATGCAGTGTATTGACGTTCACCCCCAGTTCCCGGGCGGACTGGGCAACTGGCTGATTCGATTCTATCGCCAGTTTGACGGCACCTTCTCTGAATTCGTCGGTATAAGAATTGGTTTTCTTCTGAGTCATGACACACCTCTATAAGCAGGAGATATTACCTGCCTCTGTGTGTCCGGGAAACTATAGCCACTTCAGCTGACATAATGGCTCATCATTAGATGAAAACCTTATTCGAACACTTACATTGACCGCTTAGACAAACCCTTCAAACCCCAAATACTAGACCAAACAGTGTCTAGAATACCTGGTCAGATTCAGCTAGACCGCTCCTGTTGAGATGGCCGTTATCTACTATGCTGCTCTCAGTTGTCACATACATGCATGTTAGGAGCCTGCCATGACCGCACAATCCCGAGACAGTATCGACAATATCTGGGTTGATAGAACGCCCTACGTTGGCAAATGGCCCGATCGCCCTGATTATCAGCTTGCCGACGAGCCTGAGCGCTGGGTGCAATCGGCCTGTGTATTGTGCTCGAACGGATGTGGGTTAGACATCGGCGTCAAGGAAGGAAAAATCGTCGCCGTGCGCGGTCGCACCGATGACCGGGTCAACCGAGGCCGGCTCGGGCCGAAGGGGATGCATGGCTGGATTGCCAACCACAGCGATAATCGGCTCACTCAGCCGTTGATTCGCCGTGACAGCGGCCAACTGGAACCGGCTAGCTGGGACGAAGCGATGGAGCTGATCGTGCGCCGCTCAAAAGAGATTTATGAGCAGTACACGGCTAATGCAATAGGCTTCTATACGTCGGGCCAGCTATTTCTGGAGGAGTACTATACCCTCGCCGTGATCGGTAAGGCTGGCCTCGGCACACCTCATATGGACGGTAATACCCGATTATGCACTGCAACCGCTGCGGCAGCGTTGAAGGAAAGCTTCGGCTCGGACGGTCAGCCGGGAAGCGATACCGATCTGGATATGACCGAGGGGATTCTTCACGTTGGCCATAACATTTCCAATACCCAGACTGTGTTGTGGATGCGGATTCTCGACCGGCTAAGTGGACCCAACCCGCCCAAGCTGGTGGTAATCGATCCGCGGCGTACAGCCACTGCGGCCAAGGCGGACGTTCACCTGGCGCCACGGGTCGGCACCAACGTGCCGCTGCTCAACGGCCTGCTCCACCTGATTATTGAAGCGGGGCATATCGACCAGGACTTCATCGACAATCACACGATGGACTTCGACAAGCTCAGGCAAACGGTGGCGAAGTATTCGCCGGAGCGTGTCGAAGAACTGACTGACGTGCCGGTAGCTGACCTGCGTGCTGCTGCCACCATTCTCGGTGAGGTTAAAAGCTTGGTCTCTACTGTCTTGCAGGGCGTCTATCAGTCTAACCAGGCAACGGCCGCTGCGGTTCAGGTCAACAACATTAACCTCATCCGTGGCCTGAGCGGGAAGCCTGGCAGCGGTGTATTACAAATGAATGGCCAACCCACGGCACAGAACACGCGCGAGTGCGGTGCCGACGGCGACTTGCCGGCCTTTCGTAACTGGGAAAACCCGGACCATGCCCAGCAACTGGCGGATCTGTGGGAACATAGAAAAAGAACAGCTCCCCGCCTGGAAACCGCCGACCCATGCATTGGAGATCTTCCGCTACGCGGAAAAAGGTACTTTAAAGATGCTCTGGATCTCGGCCACCAATCCCGCCGTGTCGCTGCCGGACCTACATCGAGTACGCGCGATGCTCGCTCGCAAAGACCTCTTCGTGGTGGCTCAAGATGGTTTTCATACCGAGACGACCCTTCTGGCCGATGTCGTGCTGCCGGCAGCGATCTGGGGCGAGAAAACAGGCTGCTTCACGAACGTCGACCGGACAGTGCATATTTCGCATAAGGCCATCGAGGCCCCCCGGCGAGGCGCGAGCCGACCTCGATATCTGGCTTGATTATGCACGCCGCATGGATTTTCGAGACAAGGATGGCGAGCCGTTGATCAAGTGGAACACGCCCGAGGAAGCGTTTGATGCGTGGCGCGAATGTACGCGGGGCCAACTCTGCGACTACACGGGCATGAGCTATGAGAAACTAAGCGGCGGCTCCGGTATCCACTGGCCGTGCAATGAGCAGTATCCGCACGGGCGCGAACACCTCTATTCCGACTATGTTTTCCGTACATTCTACGACACAGCGGAGAACTTCGGTCATGACCTGGACACCGGTGCGGCCGTCACGCCCAAAACGTTTAAAGCGCTGAACCCCGCTGGCCGCGCTCTTTTGAAGGGCGCCGACTACGTTGTTCCTCACGAAATAGTCGATGAGGACTATCCGTTGCACTTGACCACCGGAAGAGTGGTGTTCCAATTCCACACGCGAACCAAGACTGCCCATTCTCGCGAGCTGAACGAAGCTGCGCCGGATGCCTTTATCCAGCTTAATGGCGAAGATGCAGAGCGCCTGGGGATCGAAGAAAGAGACATGTTGCAGATTGAGAGCCGGCGCGGGTGGGCCTACGCTCCAGCGCGTATTGGTGATATCGAGCCAGGCCATGTGTTCATGCCGTTTCACTATGGCTACTGGGACAATGACGAGCGGCCTCGAGCAGTCAACGAGATGACGCTGTATGAGTGGGATCCGGTGAGCAAACAGCCGTATTTCAAGTACGCCGCGGTGCGTTTGCGAAAGATGCAACCGGGCGAGCCCTTCGAGATGGATGATCCGATGCGCGACGAGCATTTAAAGGAGGCTTCGGAGAACCCCAGGGCGCATGTGGCCGATTACCTCGGTCTGCTCGACGATAGCTCGCGCGCCACTGCTCAGGCGCTGTTCGCCGTGGCGGAAAAGCATAAAGCCGAGCCGGACATTGGCGCGATATGCAAAATGCTAGCGCGCTTCTCACAAGAGCATTCCGAAGACTTGCAACCATGCATCCAGCGCTACGGCGAAACTCAGGAAAAGGAGGCAGATAAGCTGCTTGAGGTGCTTCAGCCGAGCCACCATAAGGGCCCTCTTTCGCTACTGCGTGATTTGCATGATTGCTGGTTGCTGGCACAGGAATCGCATATATCGATCGTTGTGTTGAAGCAAGCTACGCAGGCGCTGCGCGACGACGAAATGATGGAGCTATTGCAGCGCATGTCGGAGCATAACAGTCGGCAATTGGCCTGGCTGAAGACGCGAATCAAGCAGACCGCTCCGCAAAGTCTGATAGTGCCAAGTTGATGGGCGAGGATACGAAGAATGGAAAGCCATTTGGCGGACCGGAGTGGTTCTGGTCCCCGGTCACCGCTGCATTCACGACGCTATTGATCGGGGGTGTAGCGGTCATCGCCGCTCAACCCTGGCTATTCCCCAGCCTGGGTCCGAGCATTTTCCTGCATGTGCACAAGCCCAACCTAGAGTCGGCCAGGCTTTACAACACGGTGATGGGGCATTTGATTGGCGTGGCCGCAGGCGAAGTCGGTGTTCTACTGACCGGGGCGAGCCAGGCCCCATCGGTGCTGTCGAGCCAGACCATGCCCGAAAGCTAGATACCGATACCCTGTCGATGGCTGCCTGGAAGCTCAGGCGGCTTTTTGTAGTGTTTCCTATATTCTCTTTGTAAGGATCCTGGACGGGGGGAATGACAATGCGGAGTCAAGTAGGTGAACAAGCGATGACACCTTGATGCTGGACAGCGTACGGTTACCTATATATATGAATAGCGGTTTTTTAGCGGTATGTGGAGGATTAAGCACATATCTTATTGGCAGGTGGTAAAAGCTGAACTAGCCTCAACGATAGTGGACTTGTTGCTTGCTAAAAAAGTGGCCGCGACTCAGGAAGAGACCAGGGCAAGGAGCTTACAATGGATATAGCGAGGAACGCGCACGAATACGGCGATATTCATTTGGATATCCTCACCTTAGACGCCAAAGGTATCACCGCCAGAGAGGACGCTTTGGCCATCGAAGAGGCGTTGGAAATCCGCCTATCGGGTGCCGAACCTGTTATCACTATGCGAACACCAGGCCACGATCGAGAACTGGCCGCCGGATTAATGCTAAGCGAGGGGCTCGCGCGTACTAAGGATGACTTTGAAGTTATCGACCATCTAGTCGGGCAGCCCAATGTACTGCAAGTAGTGCTTAAGCGCGTTAATGCCACTAAGGCCGAACGCTTGGAGCGTTCATCTCTCTCTAACAGCGCCTGTGGCGTATGCGGTAAGAAAAAGCTGAATCTTGAGGCTATGCAGGGGCTGCCACCTTTAGCATTTTCCAATCAGTTGAGTCGACAACTGCTCTCTTCGTTGCCAGCAGAGCTACACAAGCATCAAACACTCTTCGAGCAATCCGGCGGGTTACACGCCGCTGCCCTGTTTGATACCAGTGGGCAACTACTGGTATTACGAGAAGATGTTGGACGTCATAATGCGGTGGACAAATTGAATGGATGGGCAGTATTGAATAATCAGCTGCCGCTTTCTGTTCGCATCATTCTACTAAGTGGACGAGCTAGTTTCGAGCTCATTCAGAAATGTATCATGGCGCGGGTGTCGGTTGTATGCGCGATTTCCGCCCCCAGCAGTTATGCGGTGCGGCTGGCAAGAGAGTTCGGTATAACACTGGTAGGATTTCTGCGCGAGGGTCGTTTTAATATTTACTCAGGCTCGGAGCGGATTCTCGGACCCTCTTATGTGTTGCCCAATAGTGCCGTCAACAAACGCTCAGCCTAGTCTGGGCACTCATTTACCAGCGTGTTCGTGGTTTATGGTCCCTCTGTCGCCTTGCCGGTAAAGTCGGTGACTGGCTTGTCGATAGGCTTGTCGAGCCGCTCGGAAAAAGCTCTTAACCCCGCCAGTAGTGGCTGGATGGCATGCCAGAGTTCATCGTCGTGCAGCAGCTTATGCAGGCCGCGGATACCTGGTGCTTCTTTGTTGTCAGTTTCTTCAGCGGTCTTTGCGTCACTCTTTTCACTACTCTTTTCATTACCATGATAGCTGCTGACCTCGCCCATCCCCTCCTTAATCGCGAACATCACTTGGTAAAAACGATCCGGGGGGATGGAGGACAAGGTCATCGCCATGATCGAGATATATTGAATAGCGTTGAGAGACCCTTCTTTACTCAGTCCGTTAACCAAGATACGAATAATATCGGAATTGGCGGCCACCATATCGTTAGTAAAGCGCAGCACCCCATGCTCATGTAGGGTCTGAAGCAGGGTCTCTAACTCTTCGTGAGCATCAGGGCCTATCTTTGGCGGCGTCACGTCCTGGGAGATTCGTTCGGCCATTACATTTTCCTCGGATTGGTTTGCTGGGCGGGCGGTAACCGATAATCTTCTTGCGTCCACTTGACCGCAACCGCTACGCCTTGATTAGGCGTGCGCCGCCCGAAGCGATAGTTAGTACTGGGTAGTGGCGGTTCTGTGCGCTTGTCGAGCACCTCAAGTTTGACGGCTGTCTCCTTGTAGGCCGGCGGTTTGTACAACGGGGTCGTTATGTTCGCCCGTTAGGGCGTTCACTCCCGGCTTGCCGAAATGGATTGGCATGAACAGGGTCTTGCCAGCCACACGGTCAGTAATTAACGCTGGGAAATCGATACTGCCGCGTCGTGAAGTAATCCGTACCCAAGTGCCTTCCTTGATGCCCCGCTCGGCGGCAAGTTCAGGGCTAACTTCGACAAAGCCATGCGGGGCCTGATCCCAGATGCCTTCCGATCGGCCTGTCTGATTGGCCCCTTGGAATTGTTCAAGTATCCGACCATTATCGAGTGATAAATCATATTCCGCATCGGTAGCTTCTTCAGGCTCCTTCCACTCCATCGGGAAAAGGTTGGCCTTGCCGTCTTCTGTATGAAATCCATCGGTATACAGAAGGGGTGTATCAGTACCATCCGCAGCTACTGGCCACGACAGGGATTTCCAGCCCTCCAGGCGTTCGTAGGTGACGCCAGCGAACATCGGCGAGATAGAGGCGCACTCTTGCATAATCTGAGAAGGGTGTGTGTAACCCCAATCATGGCCCATACGAGCGGCCAAGTCGGTAAGGATACGCTAATCAGGACGACTGTCACCAAGTGGTGGCAGCACTTCATAGAAGCGTTGGATACGCCGTTCCGTATTGACAAATGTTCCGTCTTTTTCAACGCTAGGGCAGGCGGGCAGCACTACATCAGCAAACTCCGCAGTACGGCTTAAAAAGATATCCTGCACCACCATAAAATCAAGATGTTCAAAGGCGGAATGTACGTTATGAGTATTGGCATCGGAAAAAGCAGTTTCCTCGCCAATCACATACATCGCTTTGATATCGCCCTGGTCGGCCGATTGCACCATGAGGAAATTGCCTTCACCGACCTCATTAGAGGGCTGGCTCGGATCGACGCCCCAGCCTTTAGCCCAGCGCTGTCGTGCGCTCTCATCGGTGACTTTATCATAGCCGCGGTACATATTGCGTAGGCAGCCAAAATCTCTCGCACCCTGCACATTATTATGGCCACGCATAGGGTAACCGCCAGTGCCGGGCTTGCCATAATTACCTGTTACCAGTAGTAAGTTGGAAAGTGCAGTACTAGTATCCGAGCCGTGGGAGTGCTGGGTGCTTCCCATCGCCCACAGCAGGCAGACGTTTTTTGCCCGGCCAATCATTTCGGCGGTGTTGATTAGCTCCTGCTTGGAAATCCCTGTCTTGAATTCGGCGAAATCCAAGGTGAATGGCTCCAATGAGCGGCGGTACTCCTCCACGTTATTGACCCATCTTCCCAGAAAATCCAGGTCCGCTAAGTGGTTATCGCACATATAACGCGACAGAGCCGAAGCCCAAATAAGGTCAGTGCTGGCATTGGGGCGTAGAAAAATATCAGCGCGTTCGGCCATCTCGTGCTTGCGTGGGTCCATGACGATCAATTTTTGGCCGCGTAGTTTTTGCGCAGCTTTAATCTTTGAAGCAATCACAGGATGGTTTTCGGCCGTATTGCTACCCACTAACACGACCACCTCAGCTTGCTCAATATCTTTGATGGTACCGGCGTCTCCACCGTAGCCGACAGTGCGAAACAAGCCTTTAGTGGCGGGGTTTTTGCAATAGCGCGATGAGTTATCGACACTGTTAGTGCCGATGATCAAACGAGCGATTTTCTGAGTTAGGTAAGCTTCTTCATTGCTGGCCTTACTTGAGCCAATAAAACCCAGACTGTTAGAACCATGCGTGTCGCGGACTTCAAGCAACCTGCGAGCTACGAGATCTAATGCTTCCTCCCAACTGGCTTCACGAAAGCGGCCATTCTCACGGATCAGTGGAGTGGTCAGTCGTTTCTCGCTATTAACGAAATCCCAGGCAAATTTACCTTTAATACAGGTAGAAATACCGTTGGCAGGAGCGTCAGGGGAAGGTTGAACCTTGAGGATATGACGATCGCGCGTCCACATTTCAAATGAGCAACCGACGCCACAATAGGTACAGACCGTTTTAGTGCGTTTGATGCCGGGCTGGCGCCAAGCTGAATCTATTTCCGAAATCCCTGTGATGGGCTTAGCGCTGATGGTCGTTTCGATTTTCTTGACGATTTCGATCATCGGCCGTTTAAGTGACCATGGCATGGAGGTAAGCGGACCCGCATGCTCATCCATGCTATTTTCCATCAGTGCGTTGCAAGGGCAAACAGTGACGCAATGTCCACAATGAACGCAGCTTGAATCATTGATTTCCTTGCCGCCATCCCAAAGTACGCGAGGGTTTTCACTGGCGTAGTCAATGCTTAAGGTTTCATTGACTTCGATGTTCTGACACGCTTCGACACAACGGCCACACAGAATGCATTGGTCAGGATCGTAGGTATAAAACGGACTAGTAGTGTCTTTAGCATGCGGTTTAGGTTGAAACTCATAACGTTGAATGGGGATATCCATTTCCACCACTGCGTTATGCAGGCTGCAATCGCCATTATTGTTTTCACATACCGTACAGTACAGCTCATGCTTGCTAAGCAGGCGATCCATTCCTTCGTGGCGTGCTGCAACAGCCTGTGGATCACGGCTGGAAATTTGCATCCCTTCTTGGGTACGCAGCGCGCAGCCTCGTTTTAGCTCTCCATTGACTTCGACCCAGCAGGCATCGCAGGTTTCAATCGCCCCTAGCGAGGGATGATAACAAACACTTGGCAAAGCGATGCCATGACCTTCTAGAAAGTCGATCAATGGCTCATCGGCGATGCCTCTTATTTCTTCTCCATCGAAAATGATCGTGCACGGCTGGCTCATATGGGCATTCCTCCATGAATTCTTTATTTTTAATATGCAGCTCTACCTCTGTGTCGATTCGCATACATAACTTGAAACATAGTCAAGAAGCCTTGGGTTGCACAAGTTTAACCAAGGGATTGAATGTATATTAAGGGCACGTCTTGTGGGTTATTCCAGGTCAGTAGCGCTATTATCACCTAGGCTTGGTAGGACACATTAGGAAAGGAAGCGAGGGACAAAAATGAAATCGGCAGTTGTCGTTACGGGTGTCAACCGCGGTGTAGGTTTGGTGCTCGCAGAACACTATTTTGATGCTGGATGGCGAGTGTTCGGTGCCTGCCGCCAGTCGTCGGAAGAACTAGATCGCGAGGCCGATCAGGTGAATGAGGGCATTGATGACACCCGGCCTGGCGACGTCGCCCGGCTGGTCGAGGAGCTTAAGGGCCACGAGGTAGATCTATTAATTAACAACGCGGACTGCTTCGCGATGAGTTACTAGGTGGTGTTGATTTCGATAGTCGCCGCGAGCAGATAGAAATCACCGTCTATGCGCCACAGCGAGTAGTGGAAGCGCTACTACCAAATCTTAAAAAGGGTAGAAGTTCGCTAATATCACTAGCCACATGGGCTCACTAGCGGATAACGACTCCGGTGGGTGCTAGGGTTACCGAGCCTCTAAAGCTGCTTTCAATGCGTTTGGTAAATCGTTGGCGATGGACTTGAGGTCGTTGGGTATTGCCGTGGCTCACCTTCATCCCAGCTATGTGAAAACACGCATGGTTAATTCTGGTGGATTGATCAGTCCACAAGAGGCTGCATTGGGCATTGCCGCACGTATTGAAGCGCTGACACTAGATAACAATGGTGGGTTATGGCATAGCAATGGGGAGTCACTCCCTTGGTAAAGGCGGGCGCGATGAACGTGAACGTTATATTCTCGCGTGGGCTACCTAGCGGGCGAGGCCTGTAGCATGTGATTAATGTTTTTGATCAGCCACCCGTGTCCGTGGACAAATGACGTCTACCGACACTCCTTGCCGATTGAGTACACAGCTTAACCGGCTCCTCGTATGGGCATCGGTGCTGTCGAGCCAGACCATGGCCCTGTCGCGCGTCGTCGCATCGGCCATCGCGATGGGAATTTGCCTGCTCGTTCAGCAGCTACTTAAGGCCTCGCACCCGCCCGCTGCGGCCACAGCTCTGCTGATCGCCTTAGGCGGCTTCAAGCTGGTACCTTCCGATATGCTCGCCATTGCGGTTGGGGTCGGGCTGATCGTCTTGATCGGTGAGCCGTTGCGGCGCGCGCGTGTTGGAATTTTATTTGGTAAAAAGCATAACGATTAGTCTGGTCTGAACGAGCCGGGGCGGGCTCCGTGAAGCTAATAGGCCGTGAACGCGGGAAGCCGGCCGTCGGTTTACAGCGGTTTCCGTTACTGATGGAGGGTACGCTAGTCGACAATTTGCGCAGCAAGGCTTTTTCTTGCGCTAGCACAGCGAAGAACTCTATCCATAGGGCAGCTTTGGCAGACGGTGACAAAAAGCTAGATACCAATTCCCTGACGATGACTACCTGCAAGCTCAGGCGGTTTTTTGTAGTGTTTCCCTAGTGCTAATAAGTAAGCGTAGTGCTCGAAAAAAGCCACGGTACCTTGCCCTCGGGACCGACATCGGGATCTGGTCAGAAGCAGCAACCCCGATGTGATATAACCAGGCTAATGAATATCTTGCTGAGCTTGAGGCGTTAGCCGAGCAGGCAGGCAACTTGTTACTGATTGGCGTCCCGATATGCGAAGCGGAGGGTCGTATCTAAAATGTGGTGGTGAGCCTCTCCCATCTCTCAGGCTTCTACTACAAACGCACTTGGTGCCATTAGGTGAATATGTTCCGTTTCGAGACTTCTTGGGTTCGGTCCCCGACGTGCTCGGGGCGGCCATGTTTGTTTTCATACCGGGAAGGCAAGCACACGTTCTTAATGCATCAGAGGCGCCCTTAGGGGTCTTCATCTCCTACGAAGCGGTCTTGGTGCCGAAGTCACAGAACTTCTGTCCGAAGCGCAGTTACTAGTAAATGTCAGCAACAATGCTTGGTTCGGCCCTCACCTGCCCTTCCAGATGTCACGCATGCGTGCCATCGAAACCGGCCGAGAACTGCTAAGTACCACGACCACCAGCATCACTGCAGCTATCTGCTACGAAGGAATGGTCCTTAAGCGCGCCCCTCAATTCAAGGTGGCTACCCTCAGCGCCGAAGTGACACCGCGAACTGGCGCGACCCCTTATGTGTACTCCCGGGATTGGCCTGTCCTTGGCCTTCCCTATCAGCGCTTAATGTGGAGTTGTAGTGGCCGCGCTATCAGTGTCCCCTAGGCACGCGTCAGGTAGTGGACGCTAAACAAGCTATTCGCATCGGTCCAGGACGAGAGCGCCTCAAATCCCGCACGTCCCGCCAACGCCTGAAACCCCTCGAGCGTGTATTTATACGAGTTTTCAGTGTGGATTGTCTCGCCTTCCAGAAAACTGAAGCGCTCCCCTTCAATAGTGACGACTTGAGGTAACTGACTGACCAGATGCATCTCAATACGAGAGTGTGCTTCGTTGAAGAACGCATGATGGACAAAATTGGCGGGATCGATTTTAGCGTGCAGCTCATGCCGTAGCCGTTCCAATAGATTTAGGTTGAATGCTGCCGTCACACCCGCTGCATCGTTGTAGGCGGCTTCAAGGGTCGGCTTATCCTTAACCAAGTCGACTCCTACCAACAATCCGCTGCCGGTGGGTAACAAAGAATGCAGTCCACGAAGAAAATCTTCAGCGGCTTGGGGGTCGAAATTACCGATACTTGAACCAGGAAAAAAACCGACCGGTCTTTCGCAGCATAGCCCGTCCGGTAAGGCCATATTGCAACAGAAATCGGCACAGGCGGCATGCACTTCAAGCCATGGGTAATCCGCCGCTAGTCGTCGTGTACTGTCGAGCAGAAAATCCCGCGAGATGTCGATTCCCAGGTAACTGCTAGGACGCATGGCTTCCAGTAGAAGTCGTACCTTACGGCTCGCCCCGCTGCCAAGCTCGATCAACGTCGCTTCATGCCCGGCTATCTCGGCTATATCATCGGCGGCCTCCGCGAGGATCGCCTCCTCGGTCCGTGTCGGGTAGTATTCTGGCTGCTCACAAATTTGATCAAATAACTCAGAACCACGCTGATCATAAAAGAACTTTGGCGAGGCGAACTTTTGATCGGCTCTGAATCCCGTCAGTATCTCATCGCGAAGCGATGTTGAGGCTGGGGACGGGTGCAAGTCGTGGAATTGTACGGCCAGGCTCATGATTAGCTCTCCTTAGCAAGACGGAATCCGGAAAATGCCCAACGGGCATGAGGTGGGAAAAAATTACGATAGGTCGTGCGGATATGGTCTTCCGGGGTGGCACAACAGCCACCTCGAAGCACCATCTGCCCCGACATAAACTTGCCGTTGTATTCACCTAAGCTGCCCGGCAACTTGCGAAATCCTGGATAGGGCCGATAGGCGCTGCCGGTCCACTCCCAAACATCACCGAACATCTGCCTCGGCCCCTCGCTGGATCCGCCGGGGGCAGCCGCGACCGGCTGAAGATGGCCTTGTTCGACGAAGTTGCCATGCAGGGGGACATGTTGAGCCACCGCCTCCCACTCGGCCTCAGTAGGTAGGCGTGCGCCGGCCCATTGGGCATAGGCATCGGCCTCGTAGAAGCTGACATGGCAAACCGGCGCATTCACGTCCACTGGCACCAGCCCGCTTAACGTATAGTGATGCCAGACGCCGTCCCGCTCGACCCAGTAAAGTGGCGCCTTCCAGCCTTCCGCCTTGACCGTGGCCCAGCCATCCGACAGCCAATAGTCAGGTTTGTCGTATCCCCCCGCCTGCATGAACGTGAGAAATTCACCATTGGTAACCGGACGGTCAGCGATCTGGAAAGCCTCAATGAATTGACGATGACGCCCCATTTCGTTGTCGTAGGCAAAACGGCTATCGTTGGCATCATGACCTATCTGCCGCACGCCGGCTGGATAAGCGTGCCAACCGAGTTCACCGACCTCATGGGCGGGTGCCGACACAAGATCACCTCGATAGACTGGGCAGAGCGGGTTCTGGGCCAGGATATGCTTTATGTCCATGAATAGCAGTTCCTGATGTTGCTGCTCGTGAGGCAACCCAAGCTCCAGACGATGGAGAATCTCCTGCAGGTGTTCTTGCGGAGGGTCGTTGAGCAATTCTTCCATGGCCTGATTAATGTGCGCGCGATAGCGATAGACGTCATCCACTGTGGGGCGCGAAATCATGCCGCGTTCAGGACGAGGAAACGGCGTACCGTGGGTCTCATAGTAAGAGTTGAAAAGGTAATCGTATGCGGGGTCGAGGGTCTGGTAGCTGGGGTGAAACGGCTTGAGGATGAAGGCTTCGAAGAACCAGCTGACATGGGCGATGTGCCATTTCGGGGGACTGACGTCCGGCATGCTCTGCACCATGTAATCTTCTTTATGCAGAGGTTCGCAAATTGCGTCGGTGGCGGCACGAACCCGCTGGTACGCACGCAGCCACTCCTTGGTATGAATGCTATCGATTGTTTCGATAGTTAAATCTTGAATAGGTGACATAAATAACTCCCTCTAAGTATTACTCCGTTTAGCTTGATTCGGCAGGCCAGGCCTAACGCACAAAGCCTATCGAATCCGTGAACTCCATTAGCATTTCTGCACCAAGCCCACCGACAATCAACAGCAAGCCAGACACGATCATGGTGGTTCGTGCCCACTGGCCCACCAGTACATGCACAGTGGGGTCGGGTATCGCTAAACATCATCCGCGCCACGATGCGCAGGTAATAGAACAGCGAGACAACGGTGTTGGCGGCAGCCACGAATGCCAGCCAAGCGTATCCCCCCTCAATCGTGACGCTGAACAACATGAGTTTGCCAAAAAAACCGATCAGCGGCGGGATACCCACTAAAGAAAGTAGCGAAGCGATTAGTATCGTTGTGGCAATAGGGGCCTGTCTGGCTAGCCCCTGATAGCTCTCCAGTGCAGTGCGCCCTCTCAGATAGGTGACCACAGCGAAAGCCGCCAAGTTAGCAATGGCGTAGCTGGCCAAAAAGAACACCAGCGCCGGTAGAGCCTGGTCGCTTGTTCCCATTACCACGATCGCCATCAAGGCATAGCCGGACTGGGAAACCGATGACCAACCCAGCAGGCGCCGTACATCTGTCTGTCGAAGGGCAGCCACGTTACCCAGCGTCATGGTCGTGACCGAGATCAGAGCCACAATCGCTCGCCAGGCGACATCCGGCGGCATTAATGACACGAAACGGGCCAATGCGACGGCAGCGCCAATCTTGGGAATTACGGTCAAGAAGGCTGCCACCGGTGCCGGGGAACCTTGGGCTACATCCGGCATCCAGGCGTGGGCCGGAAAAGCCGCCAGCTTGAAGGACAAGCCCAGTATGATAGAGGCAGTGGCGATGGTTAGCGCCAGGCTGTCGTGACCTACGGAAAGTTTTTGTGCGATTTCTGGATAGCCTGTGTTACCAGTCAGGCCGAACAACACGACAACGCCTATCGTCAGTAAAGTGTTGGTCAAGGCTCCCATCAGAAAATACTTCATGCCAGCTTCCAGGGCGGGTGCCCAGGTGCGGTGATAGGCAGCCAGCGGATAGCTGGCCACCGACGACAGCAACACACCGACGACCAGTTCCATGGTGTCACTGGCTGACGCCATCATGATCACACCCAACAGCGCGAACAACATCAATGCGTAATACTCGGCATGGCGGCGATCGGTCTGCATCCACTCAGGGGACATGGCAATAACCAGCGCGCCGGCAATCAACACGACTAGTTTGCTGGAGAGTGCCATGCCGTCCAGGGCCCACACACCCGAGAACGTCAGCCTCGGCGGTCCATCCCACTGCGTAAAGGTCAACCCAATACAAAGCCCAATCGTGAGCAACGCCAGTACAGCCGCCCAGACATGCTGGTGTTGTCGGGCGAAAGCCGCGAACAATACGATAATCACAGCACCGAGCGTCAGGCTGATTTCCGGCAACACATCACCAATAGGCATCAGCGGGCTCCTACCAACAGCGTTGCTGAAGCCTCTATGAGGGTCAGCAGGAACTGCGGCGCAATACCAATGATCACGAAGCCTGCCGACAGCACCCCGACAACTCGCCCATCGCTGCGGCATCGCCCCGAAGAACAGTTTTTGCAGCATCTGCAGAAACAACGCTGCCGTGATCAGAATGCCCAGCACACCAATGACAGCGAGCCAAGGGTAGACGGCAAAGGTGCCGGCAAAGATATGGAACTCCGCCACGAAGCCGGCCAGACCAGGAAGCCCCAGCCTGGCAAACGAGGCGAGTATGGCGAACGTTGCCAATAGCGGTGCCTGTCGGAGCAGCCCACCATAGCTATCCAAATCGTATTCCTCGGTGCGCTGCCGGAACGAGCCGCAGATCAGAAACAGCGCCCCGGTAATCAGTCCGTGTTCCACCATCTCTACCGGGGCCCCTATCAGTGCCATCTCGCGGGCATATACCGCATCCTGGAACAAGGCGCCAGCCACGGCGATCCCTAGCACCGTGTAGCCCATATGATTGATAGAGGTATAGGCAATGCGTCGTTTCAAATTTCCCTGGCCAAATGCCACGAGGGCACCATAGAGAATAGAAACCACAGCAAAGAGAGCGATAATCAGAGCGTAGCGGGCAAAGGTCTCCCCCATCATTGAGTACGGAATCCTCAGAATACCGTAGGTGCCCATCTTGAGCAGCACCCCGGCGAGAACTGCCGAGGCCGGTCCGGGAGCGTCGACATGCGCTTGGGCAACCAGGTAGGCACGGGCACGATGGGAGTCTTGATGGCGAAGCCGAGCATGAGGGCGAGAAATATGAGGCCAGCAGACACACCCGCTCCCGCCAATGGCTGCTGCTCGATCAGCACTCGCATGTCAAAGGTGTGTGGCTCGACTGATAGATAAATCCCGATGAATGCCAGCAACAACAGTAGCGAACCACAGAAAGTGTAAAGAAAGAACTTGAATGCTGAATGCTCGGCCAGACCGTGCCCCCAGCGGCCGATCAGGAAAAACATCCCCACCAGGCTCAGGTCGAAAAAGACATAGAAGAGCAGCAGGTCCAATGAGAGGAAGACGCCAAGCGACACGGACTGCAGAAAGAGCATCCAAGCGTAGTACTGCCGAGGCTGGTTCTGCGTGTTAATGGGATAGGCAATACTGGCAGCGAAGACCAAGGAACTCATCGTCGCGATAGCCAGCGCGATGCCGTCTACGCCTAGCCGGTATGCCATGCCCAGGCTGGGTACCCAAGGCACCTCTTCGACAAATTGAAATAGTGCGCCTTGGGTATCGAACTGCAGCCAAGCCCAGGCCAGCAGTAATACAGGCAATAGGGAAACCCCCACAGCAAACAGGCGAGCCGTGGTCTCTGTCCAACGGCGTGAAACGGCGAGTACGAGAGCTCCCAGCATGGGAAGGCCCAAGGGTGCGGTGAGAATCAAAGGAGTGCTCCTATGCCCAAGATTATAAAAATTACGGCGAACCCTGCCGCGATACCGGTGTAGTAATGATGCGTCTGTCCGGTATGGGCCTGCCGCGCTACTTGGCCCGCCCAGTCAACGCCTCTCGCTAGTAGGCTCGTTGCGCCATCGAATGCCCCTTCGCCGTCGATCACTGACCTTGGCCAGCCACACGCCAAAACGGGCGCTGGCGCGGATGCCAGCATCTACAGCTCGATCGTCGAAGCGTGCCAGGCCATGGCTGAAGGATATCGCAGCACTTACTCCGCGGCCCCGTAATCCAGCATCCACTACGCGATCATCGAAACGTGCCAGGCCATGGCTGAACCTCATGAAGGTAGAAATCCCCCGCTCTGCCAGAGCTGGCAGGCCAAACCAGTTCGCCATAGCAGCATGCGTCTCGCTCTGTCGGCTCTGATTCGACCCCTCTCGGCGCACCGCCCAAAACCCAGCGCCAATGCCTAGCGCCACCAGCAGTAGCGACAGGATCAGTTCCCACAGTTTGGTTTGGGGAAGCTGGATCGATAGCAGGTTAGCAAGGTCGTTTCCCACACCGGGCCACCAGAGCAGAGATAGCACTAGCGTGCCTGCCGAAAGCAGGTAGAGCGAGCCGGCCTCAACCGAGGAGTGCCCTGGCTGTGATGGGGCAGTTTTCGTGGGGCCATGCAGACCTCGTCCAAATGCGAGCAACTGAAAGCGTGTTGCATACAACGCGCTGAGCCCACCAGCGATGGCGGCGATCACGGCCAGCCAGGACGCCTGATGGCCAGCAGCAGTAATGATCTTCTCCTTGCTCCAGGATGCCCCCAGCGGGATAACCCCTGCCAGCGCCAGACTGGCCACCATGGTCGCCACTGCAATCCCCGGAAGCAGTCGCCCGAGGCGCATCGTATTTAGCGAGTAGCTGCCGACATGACGTTCGGCAATGCCGGCTGCTAGGAACAAAGCCGCTTTCGTGAAGGCGTGTGTGACGAAGTGCACCAGGGCGACACCGGGAAAGCCTGCCCATACCGCTAACCACATCAGGCCATACTGAGCCGATGTCGAGGCGGCCAGCAGCTTCTTGGCATGCCTTTGCAGATAGGCCACGACCCCCCCTGCCAGCGCGCTGGCCAAGCCTAACGTGATGGCAACCGGCCCAAACCAGGCAACGGCAGCCATCTCCGCATGCAGCCGAATCACCAGATAGATACCTGCGGCGACCATGGTCGCCGCGTGGAGCAATGCCGACACCGGTGTTGGCCCAGACAGGGCGGCAAACAACCATGGCGAGAAGGGAACCTGGGCGGACTTGGCCGCTGCAGCCAACACGGCGCCGGCACCAAACACATCAAGTAGCCATCCATCGAGTTGGGACAGGTCAGCAAAGGCAAACGAGCCAGTGCCGGCAAACGCTGCCGCCGCTGCAATGTACAGCCCCAGATCCCCGAAGCGAGTGACCAGGAACGCCCAGGCGGCATCCCGCAGGTTGTCGCCCTCTTGCCACTCGTGGGCAATCAGTGCCCATGAACAGGCCCCGACCAGCTCCCAGGCGATCAGCAGGGTCACCAGATCCTCAGCCAGCACGAGAAGCTCCATCGCCCCGACAAATGCCGTCAGCAGACCGACCAACCTGACGGGTAGACGCGTTGGCACGCCCTCACTGACGGGCTCAGACTCATGGTAGGCGCTATAGGCTATGATCAGTGTAGCGATCAGTGGCACGACGATGGCAAATACAGCGCTCGCTGGTGTCATCCCAACCGACAGGACGATCCGTGAGCTCCAGCGATAGGCACCACCCCAGTCCCCCATGAGCGCCACACTCGCGAGCAGCAGGGTAACGACAGCGACTGCCGCCCCCATCAGGCCCAACACGGCTCGACCACTATCCCTAGCGGACAAGCGCTTGCCAAGCCAATACATCCCGGGGGCGGCAAGCAGTGGGAAAAGAGGAACAAACCACAACATCAGTGCTTCAACCCGGTCAGTGACTCGGTCATGTCGGCCTGCTTACCGCGGAAGACGGCTACTACCAAAGCAAATCCCATGGCCATCTCAATGGCCATCACCGCCATAACAATGATCGTCAGCAGTTGCCCTTCGGGCGCCCCAGCCCCGCTAAAGGCCCAGAACGCCACCGCGGCGAGCATGACGCCATTGAGGATCAGTTCCAGTCCCATCATCAGCATCACGAACGATTGCTGGGAAAGCGCACCATAAATCCCGATGCCAATCAGTGCCGCTGCCAATAGCAAAAGTGTGGTTAGTGTCATGCAAGCCTCCCTGCCTATCTGTCTGCTTGGTCAGTGGTGATGATGGTGTTGATGACCACCACTCTCTTCCTCTTCGTCCTCCTCGAGCTTACCCGCCGGGTCGCCACCCGGCTCCAGCCCCGGCGGTAGCGAACCCACTGCCGCCGCCCCATAGCGGCCCCGATGACTCGACAACACCACCACGCCGATCATGGTGGTTAAAAGCACGATGCCCGCCGACTCGAAGATCAGCATCGAGTCACCAAGCATCTCATTGCCTAGGGATCTAACTGGCTCAAGGTCTGCCGAGACCGGCTGGTCAGGAAAGGCAGCCAATAGCGCCATGGCGCCCAATACCAGGAAGCCGACAATCCCCGCCCCGATAGCGATACGTTCCTGGTGAACCATATTCATCGGGTTAAGGCCGGCAGCATTCATCATGAACATGACCATGAACAGCGCCATGACCGTCATCTCCACAGCCATCATGAAGAACATCGCCACGCCCAGGTATTCCGCTGCCAGCAGAATCATGATCACGCCTACGGCGATGAACGACACCAGCAGGAAAAAGGAGGCGCGTACCATGGAATCGGTACGAAACACTCGCCATCCGGTGACCACCGCGAGCGTGGCCAATGACAGAAACGTGATATCAATGCCAATGCCGTGATTCATAGCAGCACCCCTATGCCAGCCCACACCAGGTCGATAAACGACAGTGGTAACAGCACCACCCACATCAAGGTGACGCAGCGCTCAGGGGCAATACGCGGCAGTACCCGTCCAAGCAATAGCAACACGAGTAGCACTGCCAGCATCTTGATGGCCATCCATAACGGACCGGGTAGCCAAGGTCCCATCCAGCCACCTAAAAAAGCACTTGCTGCCACCCCACTGAAAGCAACCAACACGGCCCCCCGAGCCACATCCCAGACCAGCCGAGGTGGCCCAGAGATCTCAGAAGCCGTTCCTCCAGCCAGGTCCTTCGAATCAGCAAGGTTGAGCGGGCCCCAGAAGGTCATGCCTAGGCCGACAATCAGAAACAATGGCAACCCCAGCGTTGGCGTATGACATTCCACAGCGCTTCTTGCGAGGCGACCACTTGGGTGAACTGTAGCGATTCGGCCGGCAATGCCACGCCAATTAGCACAAACATGCTGATCAGGATGTAAGAGAGCCCTAGCGCCACATAACGGTAGCCGCCGATGAGTGCCAGCAGCGCGTTTGCCGACCAGCCATGCAAGAAGATAACCACTGTCGCTAATGCTTCCACGCTGCCCCACAGCACCACGCTGGTGACCAAGTCAGTGGCGACCAGCGACTCCGACCACGGCACCACGGCCAGTCCGATTGCAGCCAACGCCAAATACAGTGCCGGCGCCAGCCGCCAGGCCTGCCAGTCCGGTGCTTCGGTGGCATTGGCGTGTTGGGTCATCAGCCAAGCCCCTCGGGCCATGGGAGCAAGCCAGACACGGCCTGCCTGAGGGGCGCCGAATGCACCGGCAATAAGCCGATCAAGCACCGCCACGACGTAGGCGCCGACAGTCAGCATGAACATCACCATCAGTACTGGCAGGAACAGCTCACTTAACAACATTACCCGAACCTCCCTGCACTGCCCGTGACTCACCAGGCGACTGTGTTCCGCCCCCTCCATCGGCTACCGCCGCTATATCCAGACTAGCAATAGTAGCCAGTGCATCGCCCCACTCCAGGCCTGGTAAGACCTCGTCAAGAATCGCGCTAGCATCTTCGGGAGGCTGTTCGTCCCACGGCCCCCGTGGCGTCTCGATGCAATCCACATCGTTCGTGTACACCTCATCCCGTTCGGCCTGGTGTGCCAACACTAAGGATTGTTCGACTTCGTCCAAGATTTGCTTCCAACGGGCCGAGACTCCTCCTCCGTCCTGACATACGGGGGAAAACCCTAGACGGCGATAACCGGCATCGTGTGAACGCAAATCATCAGCCAGCCCGGCAGCACGAGCGGCAGGCCCGCCAAACTGTCGGGCCTGCTCTGTATTGAGCACACCACCGCCTACAGCAGCCAGATGAAAGAAGCCACTGCGAACCAGGCGTCGACGTAGCCCATCTAGCGTGCTTGATGTCGACAAACCGTGTGCCAGGCGCAAGGAACTTAGGCTGAGTGCTTCCAGCCCAGCAAGATGCAGCGCATGGTACAGGCGCTGCAGATGATGACGGGCCCGTGCGAGCTCAATCTCGGCGATGGGGACGGGGTGCTTCCGAGCGTTGAAAAACACCGCGTCGAGGCGTTGCGGATACGGCTCCAACTGCGTTTCCCATGACTGAACCAGATCCCCCTGCAACGTAACCTCCGCTGCCATGCCGGGCGGAAATGCCATGAAGAACGGCCCGAGCCGAAAAGTCAGCGAATCCAGCGTCAAACCATCGCTGATATCTTCCTGCATATTCATGGCCATGGGCCGCCCGTAGGGCACTCCACCCATCATGCCTTCGCCACCTTGGCCGAAGTCTCCTTCACCTTTCCAAGGATTGGGCGGTCTATCCGACAAGATGCGGCATCCACTGTCACGCTGGCCTGTCATCAGTTCACGATGTGCTTTGGTTAGGGCCGCAGGTAAATCGGTGAGATCATCGATCCGATCCACGTTTTCAAGATGAGGCCACGGTTCGTTACGAAACCACAGCGTAGTGAAAGGATCAGGCAACTGATCGTGAACACGACGTAGAGGCTCTAATCTATCAGCCGGAACCTCCCCCGCAATCAGCAACACACTGGCGTGGCGTGGCGAATCGACCAGTTCGATTTTCCGGCGATAGCGCGAGGTACCGCAGCGCTTTATCGCCCTGCTTGCCCAGCACAGGAAATACGGGAGCCCGCTTATGCGAAGAGAGTTTCCGTAGCCAGTTCACTGCCACTTGAATACCCCCTCACGCCAGGCGTAAACAATGCCAACCGACAGGATGGCCAGGAACATGCCCATCTCCATTACTGCCATCATGCCCTTCTCTACGAAGACAACCGCCCATGGATACATGAACATCATCTCCATTTCGAAGGCGATCAGCAGCAGCGTCATGGGATAATAGCGGACGTGATAGCGGCTCCAGGCGTGGCTATCTGGCGTACCACCGCCTAGAAAAGGCGCGCGCTGCGGGTAGGTGGCTATCGGCTGGTGGCGCATAGGCAGCCACTGCACTAGCAGGCCGGCGCCCAAGCTCAGTAATAAAACAATAAGCAGAGTCAACAGTTCCATGCGAATCCCTCGCGTCATTAGCCAGCAAATCCTTGCCGTAAATTACAACGTAGCAGGCTGAAGCAGCGCATTTATACAAGTGTAGATATCAAACCTGAATGCAAACTGAATATGCTGCCTAAAACATGGTGCAAAAAGTAATAAACCGCAAGGTGGGTGCAGGCTCTGAGTGCAACGCTACCTAATAGATGGCGGGTGAGCATTCATGGTGTTTAGACCAGGCGCCTCAACTGGCCACCTGAAGTCAAGGCGCTTCCTATTCAACTGGTAATACAATGTCCTCTTGGGTGTGGCGCGGCAGTTCCGCCCCTTTCGCCTGTGTTAAGCCGTCGATGTTTTTATTGCTACCGCGTTGTCATAGGCTGTGTGGATCACAAAAGTAGATAGCAACACTCGTTGCCTCGATAATTATGCATGCCGTTGTTGTCCAATCAGTTGGCAGGCGCTGCACCGGTTTCCAGAGAAGCACATTCAGTTCGTATCTACACCGTGTTTGCCATGAACTACATGGCGCTGTGACAACATGGACTGGCACAGTTGAGGTGTCTGTTTATAACTACTAGGAAGATGAACTGCAGACCGCTACTCATCAAGCTCGGTGTGCTTGCGCCCATGACTGGGGCCGGCATTTCTATTCTCAAAGCGAGTAACCCCGGGATGAACCTCCCCGGTTATTCTGGAGACCGGTTTGTTTGAGTCAGGCTGCTTCACCCGACTCCTCCAGTTGACGACAACGATACCCTCGTCAGCCATACGCTCTGTATAGCGAATCGAGGGATATTGGGCGGATTCAATCGGTCGACGCAACACCTCGATATTGGAGGTGTTACATGGGAAGATCATCTAGTTGGATCGCTGAAAAGACTGGGCGAGCACCGATGCGTTCGCCTGGTCGACCAAGCATCAATCAGCGGAGTACCAATCGCGCATTCTGGAAGCGAATAGCTGAGGGGTTATCGAGCGAGGATGCAGCTTTGGCGTGTGGTGTATCACAACCGTTGGGGCCACGGTGGTTCCGCGAGGCAGGCGGGATGGCACCCTCTAACTTGGTGCCACCCTCAGGGCGTTATTTTTTCGTTCCCAGAGCGCGAGGAACTCGCACTATTGCGAGTCCAGGGTCACGGGGTTCGTGAGATTGCACGGGGTCTAGGAAGGTCACCGTCGACGATCTCGCGCGAATTGCGCCGTAACGCTGCGACCCGGGGCGGTGTGTTGGAGTGCCGGGCCACAGTCGCGCAGTGGAAAGCAGAGCTAGCCGCCAAACGGCCCAAAACTGCCAAGCTTGCAGGGAATGGCTGGTTGCAGGCTTACGTGCAATCACGTCTGGCTGGCGAGGTGACCGATGCTGAAGGCAGACCTATTCCCGGCCCGAATGTGCCATGGCGAGGACGGCGGCATGGTCGCCGAGCCGACCGGCGGTGGGGAGTCAGTTGGAGTCCTGAGCAGATCAGCCGTCGACTGCGGGTAGACTTTCCAGATGATGAGACGATGAGGATTTCTCACGAGGCGATCTATCAAGCCCTCTACATTCAAGGCCGCGGGGCACTTCGTCGGGAACTGTCCGCGTGACTGCGTACTGGCCGGGCATTGCGGGTACCACGAGCGAGAACCCAGCAGCGCGGTAAACACTACCTCTCGCCCGAGGTGATGATCAGCCAGCGCCCGGCGGAGGTTGCTGATCGCGCTGTCCCCGGCCACTGGGAAGGCGACCTAATCATTGGATTGAACAGCTCCGCAATCGGTACCTTAGTCGAGCGCACGAGTCGGTTCACGCTACTTCTTCACTTGCCGCCCATGCATGATCATGGAACGGGCGCCAGAGTTAAGAACGGACCTGCTTTGGCTGGTCACGGGGCTGAGGCTGTTCGCGATGCTATCGCCATAAAGATCGCCACACTGCCCGAACAGCTGCGGAAATCGCTCACTTGGGATCAAGGCGCGGAGCTGGCCCAGCATGCACAGCTACGACTTGATACTGGCTTGGCAATCTACTTCTGTGACCCCCGAAGTCCCTGGCAGCGTGGGACTAACGAGAACACCAATGGTCTTCTGCGCCAATACTTTCCCAAGGGTACTGACATTAGCAGGTATTCTGAGCATGAGCTTGACGCTGTCGCGACGACTCTCAACGACAGACCTCGTAAAACACTTGATTGGAAAACACCTGCTGAAGCTCTCAAAGAACTACTATTTTCAGCATCATAAGCCAGTGTTGCGACGGCCCCTTGAACCTAAGTTGTCTTCCCCGATCACTATGATGGATCAACCCTCGTATGTGTTTTTGTGCCCACAGAGCTAGCTCCAGGGCGTCCAGTACCTGTCCCGTTTTCATCGACGTCGCTACACGCCAACTCACGATACATCGTGCGTAAACATCGATAACGAACGCAACATAAACGAAGCCAGACCAGGTGGCGACGTAGGTAAAATCGGCCACCCAAAGCTGATGTGGACGCATGGCCGTAAAGTCAAGTTTCACTAAATCAGGTGCCTTTTGCTGGCCGGGATCACTGATGGTCGTGAAAGGGCGTTGGCCTCGCACCACGCCAAGAATTCCCAGGCGGCGCATGAGCCGTTCTACAGTGCAACGAGCAACATTAACGCCTTCGAGGCGGAGTTGACGCCAGACCTTACGGGCACCCGTAAACGCAGAAATCTTCCTCCCATACCCGATGAATCTCAGCCGTAAGAAACGCATCCTGCCGATATCCCTCTGCTCGTCGTTCAGGATCGGCTTCAAAGTGCCTTGTGGTGGTAATACTTCGATGGGGCGATTGGCAGCTGACTACAAATCGATTCGACCCCGAACTGAGCACGATGCTCGTCGATAAATGACACCATCAATTGGGTTTGCGGTCGAGCTCCGCCTGTGCGCGAAAAAAGCAGCCGCCTTACGGAGAATTTCCTTGGCACGCTTCAATTCGACGTTTTCACGCTCTAGCTGCTTGAGTCGTTCATTTTCATGCATGGTTAGCCGAGCTATCTTCCTGCGTGAGTTCTGAGCGTTTGCACCAGACTCTTAAGGTGTCTGGTGTACAGCCAAACTTGCTGGCAATGGAGCAGATCGCCGCCCACTTGGACGGGTATTCGCCTTTCCTGTTCAAGGACTAATCGAACAGCTCGCTCCCGGACTTCTGAGGAATATCGTTTTGGGGAGTTCATGACTCCATCCTCTCAAGATATGGAGTCTCCGGTAAGCCGGAGCGGTTCGATGTACAGTTGTGGTTAGTGGGAATGAAACTGTTCGCTATCGGCTGAATTGTTGCGCTTGGCAAGAAATAGCCATTCGCCGATGAGCAGCACGGCCATCAATCCGGCGGCAACGATAAGTACCAGTGGATCTGAAGTGGCTTTTTCCCAAACAAAGCCACTCAATACGAGGACATCTAGCAGAATGGCAATGCTTGGAATAACCGCGATAGCGCCCACACTTTTCCTGAGATGGCGCAGCACTCCCCAATGGATAGCGATATCCATGATCAAGTAAAAAATAATGCCGAGCGCCGCGATACGGCTAAGATCAAAAAACGCAGTCAAGATTAAGCCAAACACAATGGTGTACACCAACGTGTGCTTTTGCAGGCTACCTGGCATATGGAAGTGGCGGTGTGGAACCAATTTCATTTCAGTCAGCATGGCTAGCATGCGTGATACGGCGAAAACAATGGCGATGATCCCGCCTGCTGTGGCTAGCATGGCTAAAAAAACGGTAAAGCCAACGGCAGCTTCACCAGGTGCGGGCCGAGCCGCTGCCGCCAGCGAATAGTCTTGAGTTTCGATAATCTCAGACAAGGAAAGATTGCTGGCCACCGCAAAGCCCACAAGCGCATAGATGACTACACATAGCGCGATGGAGATCATGATGGCCTTGCCCAGGTTGCGCTTTGGGTTTTTCAGCTCCGAGCCACTATTGGTAATGGTCGTAAAACCTTTGAAAGCAAAAATCCCGAGCGCCGCCGCGCCAAAGAAGCCTGAGAGGGTTGGGGATGGCACACCCCCGCCAGTACCCATGTCGATAGAATCTGCAATAAAAACACCGACAACACCAAACACGATGATGCCGCCAATTTTGAAGAAACCCAGCACCGAGGCAACTGTTTCAATCAACTTGTTGGTGGATAAATTGATCAAAACAGCCGCGAGCAATAAGCCCACACCGAGTAGTGGCACAAACACAGCGCGATACCCAGGTCAAATCGCTCCAGCGTGTAAGAACCGAAAGTTCTCGCCAAAAAGCTCTGCGCAATCACCATGGAAAAATACATCAATAGCGCATGGAAAGCGGTGGGGAGCGTTGAGCCATACGCTTTTTGCAAATACATGCCAATCCCCCCGGCAGATGGGTAAGTATTGGAAATTTTGACGTAAGAGTAAGCGCTGAAAGAGACAATGACCTCGGCAGCCAAAAAGGCTAGGGGAAATAGAGGGCCGGTCATTTCCGCCATCTGTCCAGTTAACGCAAAGATTCCTGCGCCGATCATTACTCCAGTGCCAAGTGCTACGGCACCGATTAGTGAGAGGGTTCCTTCTTCGTAATGTGGCGTTCTATCCTGGTCAGCCATGCAAACACTCCTATGGATTAAGCCTAAGGCGTGCGTGTTCACCGCCTTAGGCCAGTGTGGGATAAGTTCAACACCAAGTGTGGTTGAGTTAGCTGAACGTAACCTGAATATGGTTCAGTCATTTAACTGACCTATATCATGGTTTGGCGTAAGAGTACGGGTCTTGCCCCAACAACATCCGCATCGGCATCCACAGGCCCATAGCGATCATCACGAGGTTTTCGGTTAGTGACACACAAACCCAACGGCACATTGCTGTTACCACCGACGCCTGCGCACTTCAGCTCACGCTTATCGATATACACGGCTTTAAACACGGAAACCGCCCCCACCGTACCGACAAATAGCGCCAGTGGGGCTGCCAGCCAAATCAATGCTCCGGCCAGCATTAAAATGCCTGCAAGTGTCTCGGCGTAGGGGTAAAAATAGCTGTAGGGCACGTAGCGCTGGGCCAAAAGGTCGTAATTCAAAAACATACTGCTGAAACTTTCGACATCTTGCAGTTTCTGCAAGCCCAGCAGCACCATCGCCGTAGCAACGGCGAACTCCGGCATGCGTGCAGTAAACAGTGTGCCTTGGGTCGCCCAGCTAATCGCCAAGCCTATCAGCAGCGCAGTAGCAAAAATGGCAATCACCGGCCGGTGAGTGGTTTCTTTTGCCTTGGGAACGCTCATTCCCAGATGTTTGCGCAGCTCTTCATGGCCACCGATACGTTGGTCACCGATATACACCTGGGGCGTCGTGTCGACGTTTTCCTGTTTTTTGAAAGCATCGATTTCATCACGAGACGTTAAGGTATGATCGTCGACCTTAAAGCCTTTACGCTTGAGTAGATCAACCGTTTTCAAACCTAACGGGCACATATGCTACGGTTTTCATCCGGTAAACCTGTGCAGAGCCAGTGGATGTTGACGTTGGCATTGATTTTCCTTCGTTAAGAACATGGTATTTACTAAAAATATAGAACCTTTGTGCTACATACAGGCAAGTATAGCCTGCTCATTTAGTTTAAAATTCTAGCTACGGGTTACGAATAGGTTTCTGCAACGATAGAAATATATGTTAAATAAAAAGGCCAGCATAATGGCTGGCACGGTATCTTAAATTAGTGACTATATATTAATAGTCAACATGTAACTCATAGCGGTTATTGTCATTTTCTTTAGTACCTCCCAGTGCATTGCCTGTCACTTCAAGTTGATAATTGCCTGGCTGCAGTTGGCGGACCATTTCAAAATGGCCACGTGGGCTGGATGCTTCTGCTACCTGCTGTCCCGCTGCATTATAAAGCACCGCGGAGATACGGTTTCCAGTGCTGGTTGCGCCTGGAAAGTGCTCGCTTGCCACCTTCAGCGTAGTCGCTTGTTCAATGTTAATA
>NZ_MWVI01000085.1 GCF_002087295.1 Vreelandella lionensis
AATATCGGCAGTTATTCAGACCTTCCCTAAAAAAACAAATGTCGAAACTTCCCTGAACAGCTATATCAACAGCCCACCTCCAAGCGCACACTTTAGAGTGACGAGGCCACACTGATTTTTTTACACCAAAGGGGTTGCCACCATTTAAAAACCACGATAATAAAGAAGTCACACTTACTTAAAGCATGATGCCTTTAGATAGTAAGCAAAAGCACTCCCACAAAATAAAACAGGTATTTTGATGCTAAAAGAGCGTGTTTCAAGAAAGGTTCCACTGTCGCATATCGAGGTGAGCAGATACCTACCGCCCGCGGTGCGGCGCCTTTTATTAGCCCGCCCGCCATTTTTGCAAGCGATTCAAAGGATGACCGACGATGCTCTAAAAGCCTATATCCTTCAGCACCCTCCTGTTGTCTACGAAGCCAAGAGGGGCAAAAAACATGACGATCCGCTGTTTTGTATTGCGAACCTGCATGCCCTGTATATAGCGAAAAACCGCTTTCACGGCAGTGAGAAGGTGCACGTCACACTGGTAAAAGCACCGCCCAGTCAACAAACGAATGCGGTTGCTCTGTTTTTCGCGTTATCTGCGGAATGAATCGCCCCGGGTATTCTAGACACCCGTTAGGCTCTTAAAGTAACGCCTTTCATACTCAACCGGTCACAAGTTATCACTTGTGCCGTGTCGGCGCTTTGGGTTGTCGAACATTTCAATGTAATTGAACACGTCGCGTCTAGCCGCTTCCCGTGTCGAATAAATCTGTCGCTTGATCCGCTCTCGCTTGAGGAGTTGAAAGAAGCTTTCAGCAACGGCGTTGTCATGACAGTTGCCACGTCGGCTCATGCTGCCCACCAGGTGATTAGCTTTCAAAAAGCTTTGCCAGTCTCCACTGCTAAACTGGCTTCCTTGATCCGAATGCACCATCACAGTTCCTTGCGGCTTGCGTCGCCAAACTGCCGACAATAAAGCATCCAGCACTAACTCCGTGGTCATACGTGACTTCATCGACCAGCCAACCACTTGACGAGAAAACAGGTCGATAACCACCGCTAAGTAAAGCCAGCCTTCGTACGTTCGGATGTACGTAATATCCGTCACCCAAACAACATTGGGCGCTGTTACTTCAAACTGACGGTCTAAATGGTTGGGTGATACGATGCCCGGTTTTCCACCGCCATAGCAGCCAGGGCGTCGTCGATAGCCGGTCTGAGAGCGTAAGCCTTCTCTACGCATCAGTCGGGCCACTCGGTGCTTACCGCAGGCTTCGCCAGCCTCACGCAAATCCTGGTAGACCTTGCGATAGCCATATACACCGCCGCTTTCAAGCCACGCATGCTTGATCAATCCCAAGAGGCGCTGATCATCCCGGTCTCGATTAGACAGTGCTTTTTTGCACCATGCGTAGTAGCCGCTAGGGTGCACGGGCATCAGGCGGCACAAGCGACGTACCGGATATTGGCCCGCATGCTTTTGAATAAACGCGTACCTCAGTCGGACTCCCTGGCGAAGTACGCGGTGGCCTTTTTTAGTATATCTCGCTCTTCTGACACGCGTTTTAGTTCAGCCTTCAAACGACGGTTTTCAGCTTGGAGATCAACATCTTCTTGTCGTTGTTCTACCGGCTTATCGTAGCGCTTGATCCAGTGGTACAAGCTGTGGCCTGACACGCCTAAACGCTCAGCGACCTCGGCCACGCGATGGCCACGCTCTACCACCTGTTTAACGGCTTCGATTTTGAATTCTTCAGTGTAACGGGGACGGCTCATGGATCCTCCTAGATACCTTTAGTATAAGGCCTGGAGGTGTCTCCGAAACCCAGGGCGATTCAGCCCAAATATCAGACCTACTATACATGCAAGATAAGCTCATTTTTTTGGGGATAGTCATACAAAAAGTGAAGGACAACTCTATCTGCAATGGGTAAACAGCGGCTGTAATACCAGATCTGACGCTAAAAATGCTTTTGGCAGGTCTCACGCTTATACAAAACCTGCCGTGCGCTTACATTGGAATTGCTTTTTGTGGTTATTAGAGTGGTTACAGCCGCCAACACCACAAAACAAAAGGGCCTACGCGTTAACGCAGGCCCCTTTTCACACAAATTTTGGCGCGCCCGCCAGGAATTGAACCTGCGACCTTCGGCTTCGGAGGCCGACACTCTATCCAACTGAGCTACGGGCGCTTTGGGTGCGTATCGTACCCGTGTGGGCGGGCTGTGTCTAGCGGCGGGGGGGTTTTAGACCGCCTTATGATTGACCGTTTTCCCTGCGGTGGTGCATGCTCTGGGGGCACTTTTGCACCTCTTAACCACCCTTGGTCATATTGGGAACATAATAAATGAAAACATTTGCACGTAGTACGCTGTCACTGGGCATCTCACTGGCGCTGTTGAGCGCCGCGAACGCCAACGATTTTGCGGATATGGACCCGCTAACGCTGCGCCTCGCCCACGTGGTGAACGAGCAGGATGGCTTCCATATTGCCGCCACCAAGTTCGAAGAGCTGGTGGAAGAACGCACCGATGGGAAGGTGAATATCGAGATCTTCCCCAACACCTCGCTGGGCGATGAGCGCACGCTGCTGGAAGGCATGCAGATCGGTTCCGTGGATATGGGCGTGATTACCAACGGACCGGTGGCCACCGTTGTGGAAGAGATGGCGGTTGTTGAACTGCCGTTCCTGTTCCCCTCCCCGGAAGCCGCTTATAGCGTGCTGGACGGCCCCATCGGCCAGGAACTACTGGATAATCTGGCAGACGTGAACCTGAAAGGCTTGGCTTACGCCGAGCGCGGTTTCCGTAACCTGACCAACAGCGAGCGGGCGGTGAATTCCCCGGAAGACCTGGATGGCCTGCGCATCCGCGTGATGGAAAACCCCGTTTACACCGACACCTTCCGCGAGCTGGGTGCCAACGCGATCCCCATGGCATGGACCGAAGCGCTCACCGCTATGCAGCAGGGCACCATCGACGGCCAGGAAAACCCGGTGAACGTGATTCACTCGTTCAAACTGGATGAAACCCAGACCTACATGACGCTCTCCCGCCACACCTACGCCCCGGCGATTTTTGTAATGGGTATGCCCGCCTGGAACCAGCTCCCCGAAGCCGCCCAAGCGGTATTGGAAGAAGCCGCCCAGGAAGCTGCCGAGCATGAGCGCCAAGTGAACGCGGATATGGAAGCCGAGCAGCTGGCAGCACTGCGCGAAGCAGGCATGGAAATTAATGACGCTCCGGATATGGAAGCCTTCCAAGCCGCCGTTGCGCCGGTATACGAGAAGTACGGCGAGCAGTTTGGTGATTACCTGCCGCGTATCCAGGAGGCGCTGCAACAGTGATGTCGTTTGCACAGCCTCTTTTGACGCTGCTGCAACGCATTGAACGCGGGCTGGATGCCATCATCCAGCCCGTGGTGTTTGCGGGCATGGCAGCTTTAATTGGCGTAATCACGCTACAGATCGTCTCGCGGGTGCTGTTCAGCGCCGTGGGCTGGACCGAAGAGGTCGCGCGGTTTCTGCGGGTGTGGATCACCTTTTTAGCGGGCACGCTGGCGTTGCAGCGCGCGCGGCATATTGCCATCAACTTTGCGGTGGATGCCCTGCCTCTACCGCTGTGTAAGCTGGCCAGGCTCGCGGCGCTGGCGATTGTGGTGGCGTTTATGATCACGCTGATCGTGATTGGCTACCGCTATATGCAGGTGCAGAGCTTCCAGAAGTCCGCTTCGCTGCGACTCTCGATGACGTATGTGTATGCGGTGATGCCGCTCGCGGCGGGCATCATGGCATGGTACGCCCTGGTGGACATGGTCGAGGTACTGGTGAACGGTGAACCCACGGCAGCCGACCAGGAGGAGCCGCTATGACGCTGGTACTCTTTGGGCTGTTCTTCCTATTTATGCTGCTGGGCGTGCCGATTGCCTTCGCGATTGGAGCCAGCTCGCTCTACGCGCTGTACCAATCCGGCGTGCCGTTGATGGTGGTCACCCAGCAGATGTTCCAGGGCATTAACTCCTTTGCTCTGGTGGCTATTCCAATGTTTATCCTAGCCGGAGATTTAATGGCCCAGGGCAAAGTCAGCGAGCGGCTGGTGAGCTTTGCCGATTCGCTGGTGGGCTTTATGCGCGGCGGGCTGTCGGTGGTTTCGGTGATGGCGGGCATGTTCTTTGCGGCCATTTCCGGCTCCGGCGCGGCTACTACCGCAGCGGCGGGTTCAAGCCTAGTGCCAGAGCTTTAAGCGCAAATGCTACGACCCTGCTTCAGCGGCTAGCTTAATTGCTGCCAGCGGCACCATTGGCGTGGTGATTCCTCCGTCGGTGCCGATGATTATCTACGCGGTCATTGCCCAGCAGTCGGTTTCGTCGCTGGTTCTTGAACGGCTTTTTACCGGGGCTGGCGATGGGTATAGCGCTCATGACCATTGCAATTACCCAGGCGTATAAACGCAAGTACCCGAAAGGTACGCCGCTCTCACTGGCCACTATTTGGCGCACGTTAAAAGCAGCCAGTTGGGGGCTGATGACGCCGGTGATTATTCTTGGGGGGTATCTTCTCGGGGATTTTCACGCCGTCGGAAGCGGCCGTGGTGGCGGTAAACTACGCGCTGCTGGTGTCGCTGTTTGTGTATCGGGATTTAACCCTGCCTCAGGTGTATAAGCTGCTGATTCGCTCGGCGATGACCACGGCGGTGATTATTCTGGTGATTGCCATGTCGGCGGTGCTGAGCTGGACGCTCTCAAGCTGGCAGGTGCCCGGCGCGATTGCCCAGGCGGTGCTGTCGCTCTCCACCAACCCTTACGTGATTATGCTGCTGGTGGTGGCGGTGGTTCTGCTGACCGGGGTGTTTATCGAACGGCCAGCGCTTTGATCATTCTGACCCCGGTGCTGCTGCCGCTGGTGCTGCAGCTGGGCATCGACCCGATCCACTTCGGGCTGATCATTGTCGTTGGGGCTATCGATTGGCATGATTACCCCACCCGTGGCGATCAACTTGTACGTGGCGTCGTCCGTCACCCAACTGCCGCTAGAGCGCATTACCCGCGCCATTATCCCCTACTTGCTAGGGCTGATTAGCGTGCTGCTGCTGGTGCTTTACGTGCCCATACTGCTGGGCTGGTCGGGTCGTTAGCGCTAACTAAGCGTAGCTAAACAGCGCCACTAGTAGAAAAGAAAAAGGGGCTTGCCGTTTGGCAAGCCCCTTTTGATTGATATCACCTCATAGCTTAAAACTCTTCCCAGTCGTCTCCACCAGCTTTAGTGGGTGCAGGCTTAGAGGAGAGTGCCGGGCGCTTGAGCTCTTGGCTGGTCCGGGACCGGCTGGCAGGCAGCGCTTGGCGCGACTGGCCTTTCAACTGGGGTGTTGTCTGGCTTTGTGAGTCGTCTTCCCCTAATACGCAGGAGTTGACTAGCTCATTAAGGTGCTCAGCGTGGCGGCGCATATCCGCAGCGGCCGTAGTGGACTCTTGCACCATGGCAGCATTTTGCTGGGTCATGGTATCCATTTCGGCCACGGCGGTGTTGATCTGGCCAATACCGCTGCTCTGCTCTTTGGCGCCTGCACTAATCTCGCCAATCACATCGGTGACCTTCGAGACGCTTTCCACAATTTCACGCATGGTGGCGCCCGCGTTACGCACCAGTTCCGCACCGGTGTGGGTGTGCTGCACCGAGGCATCGATCAGCGCGCGGATCTCTTTAGAGGCATTACTAGAACGGCTAGCCAGGGTGCGTACTTCTTGAGCAACCACCGCAAAGCCACGGCCATGCTCACCCGCACGGGCAGCTTCCACCGAGGCGTTTAGCGCCAGAATGTTGGTCTGGAAGGCATCGCATCAATCATGGTGATGATTTCACTGATGCGCGTAGCCGAGTCGTTGATATCGCGCATCGTGTTTTCTACCTGCCCCATGGCCTCTTCACCCTGGTGGGCCACTTCCGCAGTGGACTGCACCAGCTTGTTGGCCTGTTGGGCATTGTCAGCACTGTGGCTCACAGTGGACGTAATCTCTTCCATAGAGGCCGAGGTTTGCTGCAGGTTGGCGGCAGCCTGCTCGGTACGTGTGGCTAGATCTTCTGAGCTTCGGGAACTTTCCTCGGCTGAGTAGAAAACGCTGGTGGTACTGCGGCGAACATCACGCAAGGTATCCTGCATACGCGCTACAAACGCGTTGAACTGTACGGCGAGGTTACCGATTTCATCATTGCCTTCCAACGCTAGGCGGCTGGTGAGATCCCCCCGGCCTTGCGCAATATCCCTCATCGCATCAGCGGTACGCTTTATCGGCCCGACAATACGACGCACAAAGCCAAAGGCCAGCAGAGCAATAGCTGCAAATAGTGCATCGCCCAACAGCGTTGCGAATATAATCGCATTTCGTAGGTCGGCAGCGGCAGCAGCCTCTAACTCGGCCATTGCTTCATCAACATCTGTTACATACACACCAGCGCCTACAATCCAGCCCCATTTTTCTAAACGATCAATGTAGGAGTGCTTGGGCTTAGTCTCATTGGTACCGTGGTATTCCCACGGGTATTCGTAAAAACCACCGCCATCTTGGCCAACTCGAATGAAATCCCGCACGATATAGGTGCCATCAGGTGCTTGCAGGTCTCTCAGGTTTTGACCCTCACGCTCCGGAGAGTGAGGCAATACGATGTTGGTACCGTCGTACCCATATACGAAAATATAGTTTTCGCCTTCAAAGCGCATGGAGCGCAGCATTTCAGCAGCGCGCTCCTTTGCTTCACGGTCATTGGCACCGGCGTTTTCATAAATCGGGGCGATAGCCGTTGTTGCCATCTGCACGATATCGCGCACTGCGGCACGACGCTCTTCAATTAACAGCTCGCGCTGCCCTACTAGAGCCTCGTGCGTGTCCTTGGCACTGCGATACGCTTCAAAGCAGACCAAGACAACGGAGACCAACAGCAAGGGGAGTAATACCAGCATCAGCACCTTGGTAGGCAAACCCAAGGCCCAACGACTTCTCTTCTCAGAAGTAGCCATCATGTTCGAGTTCTAGCCTCATCAAGTGGGAAATATGCGGTGTATTCGGTGTTTTGTTTATCGGCACAAAGTGTGTCAGCTTTAGTCACTTCTCATGATTTTTTACTTTAGGAACAATAAATTAATGCGACAAAACAGATTTTCATAACATAAGTTAAGGATATCAATAACCTATCAGTTCATTGTAGAACTGTGGCTGCCAGGGATGGCCCGTTTCAGCACGCTGATAGCCATGAAACAACGCTGCTCAGTTAGAGAAGAACAACCTTACGCTAACGCCGCCTGTGGGCGACGCTCGTCCAGCATGCCTTTATCGAGAATAAAGCGGATGATCTCTTCAAGCCCGACGCCATCGTAGAGGTTGGTGAACACGAACGGGCGCTCGCCGCGCATCTTTTTCGAGTCGCGCTCCATCACTTCCAGTGAGGCGTGGACCTGCTCGGCAATATCGATTTTGTTGATAATCAGCAGGTCGGATTTGGTGATGCCGGGACCGCCTTTGCGGGGAATTTTGTCGCCTGCCGACACGTCGATCACGTAGAGCGTTAAATCAGAAAGCTCGGGGCTAAACGTTGCCGGAAAGGTTGTCACCACCGGACTCCACCAGCACTGGACCCAGCTTGGGATGACGGGCGTGTAGCTCATCAATCGCCGCTAGGTTCATCGAGGCATCTTCACGAATCGCCGTGTGCGGGCAGCCGCCGGTTTCTACACCGAGAATACGGTCGGCGGGCAGCGCATCGTGCTTGAGCAGGAAATCGGCGTCTTCGCGGGTATAGATATCGTTGGTGACAACGGCAATGTCATAGTGGTCTCGCAGCGCGGTGCAGAGCTGCTTGAGCAGGGCGGTTTTACCTGAACCGACCGGGCCACCCACGCCAACGCGTAAACAGTGAGTCATGGTTTTCTCCTAAATAACAACGCTCGTTAGCTTCTAAACAAACGGGAATATTGGGTTTCGTGTAGGGCGCTGGCCAGCGCGACGCCGGGCAGCGCAGGGCCAAGCTCGTCATCGTCTAGCCGCTGGGCCTTCTCGACGGCATCACCAGCTCGCCACGTAACTGCTCGATAATGCGCTGAGCAGCGGTGTGCCCCAGCGGCAGCGCTTTACAGGCCACCGCGAGTTGGTTTTCCAGCCACGCCCAGCCAAAGCCGAGCTGCGCTTGACGCACAGGGATGCCGCGCTGGTAAGCCGCCCAGGCAAACAGGGTCACATAGCCTGCCTGCACCGGTAGCAAGGGCGTGAGTGAGTCTTCACTGGGCAGCCCTTCATGTTTGGGTAATAGGTCGAGCCGGCCCAGCAGCCGCTTCAGCGATGCGCCCAGGCGGCTCTCTTCAGCGGCCAGTTCAGCGGTTTCACGGGTGGCAGCCAGCCAGTCGTCCCACTTTGACACCGCCGTGCTATCCTGCTGCTCGAAAGCGCGATATAGCCGCTCGATCAACGGTAGCTCACAGCAGCTTATGCCATCTTCCAGCACGCCGGATAGCCAATGAGACAGGCTTTGCCTCATCACTCACCCAGCCCCGTTCAAAGGCGCTCTCCAACCCTTGGGAAAAAGCGAAGGCACCGATGGGCAGCGCGGGACTGACGAGCTGCATCAGCCCTAGCAGGGCGAGGTCTGAGGGCTGTTCAGTGGGCATGGTGGTGCTCATGCGCGTGATCGTGATCGTGATCGTGGTCATGGGAATGACTATGCGAATGGCTGTGCGAATGCCCACCGCCCACTTGGTTGTAAGCGCCCGGTTCGGGGTCGAAGGTGGCGTTGTGGTGCTCAAGCGTGGCACCCAGCAGCTCGGCCAGCTCCTCGAGGACGTGGTCGGGCGGGAAGCGTACCCAGCCGCCTTGCTCATCTTCCCCCAGTGCGAGCTGCACATGGCGGTTGCCGAGGTGGTAAGCCAGCCGGGCCAGCGGTAAGCCAGTACTCACTCGCGCGGTCACCACGGGTTCAATGGCGGCCCCAAATGCGCACGATCTCGCCATTTTCCGCTTTCAAGCCTTCGCCATCGCGCAGCACCGGGGCCGCGATCCAGAAACAGCCCCAGCGGCTGGCCGCTGTCGCTTTCGGCTTTTAAGCGGCCGCGAATGCGTAGTTCAAAGGGCAGTGTCAGCGTGTCGCTGGCGGTGCCCTCATCTATGGGGCCGAGGCGTTCAATCAGTTTCAACATCGATATCGTCCTGGTATAGCCTTTGAGGCTCGCCCGGGGCAGCCCTACGAGAGGGCGCTGTGAATACATCCCTGTACGCTACTTTTGCCATCCATGGCAAAAGACCCTCTCTACGGGCTGCTCCCGGCTCTCGTGTCACGTGGGGTATGCCCTACATTCAAAACAAGTGATACCGCTGCGCCAGCGGTAGCTCGGTCGCGGGTTCGCAGGTGAGCAGTTCGCCGTCGCAGCGCACTTCGTAGGTTTGCGGGTCGACGGTGAGTTCTGGGCAGGCATCGTTGAGCTTCATATCTTTTTTACGCACGCCGCGCACGTTCTTACAGGCGGAAAGCGTGCTTTGTAAGCCAAGGCGCTCTTTAATGCCCGCGTCAATCGCCGCTTGGCTGACAAAGTTGAGCCGTGTTTGGCTGGCGGCGCGGCCAAAGGTGCCGAACATGGGGCGGTAGTGCACCGGCTGCGGCGTGGGGATGGAAGCGTTGGGGTCGCCCACCGGTGCCCCGGCAATCATGCCGCCTTTCAGAATCAGTGCGGGTTTGACGCCAAAGAAAGCGGGCTTCCACAGCACCAAATCCGCTAGCTTACCGACTTCAATCGAGCCGACTTCATGGGCAATGCCATGGGTAATGGCGGGGTTGATGGTGTACTGGCGATATAGCGCTTGGCGCGCAGGTTGTCGGCCCCTAACGCTTCATCTTTCGGCAACAGGCCGCGCTGCACTTTCATTTTGTGGGCGGTTGGCCAGGTGCGGCAGACGACTTCACCTACGCGACCCATGGCCTGGGAGTCGGAGGCGATCATCGAGATCACGCCCAAGGTCGTGGAGGATATCCTCGGCGGCGATGGTTTCGCGACGAATGCGTGAATCCGCAAAGGCGACATCTTCGGGGATATTGGGGTCCAGGTGGTGGCAGACCATGAGCATGTCGAGATGCTCGTCGATGGTATTCACCGTGTAGGGCCGCGTGGGGTTGGTGGAGGACGGCAGCACGTACTCCTTGGAGCAGGCAGTGAGAATGTCCGGGGCGTGGCCGCCGCCTGCGCCTTCGGTGTGGTAGGTGTGAATGCCGCGCTCTTTAAACGCCGCCAGGGTGTCTTCCACGAAGCCGGATTCGTTGAGCGTATCGGTGTGGATGGCGATCTGCACATCGTACTTTTCCGCCACGCTCAGGCAGGTATCAATCGAGGCGGGGGTAGTGCCCCAGTCTTCATGCAGCTTGAGACCCATCGCGCCCGCTTCCAGCTGTGCTTCGAGCCCTTCTGGCAGGCTGGCGTTGCCTTTGCCGAGCAGACCGATGTTCATGGGCAGGTCGTCCACCGCTTGAAGCATCTTGCCAATGTGCCACTCGCCGGGGGTGCAGGTGGTGGCGTTGGAGCCGGTAGCAGGGCCGGTGCCGCCGCCCAGCATGGTGGTAACACCGCTCATCAGAGCTTCTTCCACCTGCTGGGGGCAGATAAAGTGGATGTGGGCGTCGATGCCGCCTGCGGTGAGGATTTTGCCTTCGCCAGCAATCACTTCGGTGCCGGGGCCAATAACGATCTCCACATCCGGCTGGGTATCGGGGTTGCCTGCTTTACCAATGGCGGCGATGCGGCCGTTTTGCAGACCTACATCGGCTTTGACGATGCCCCACCAGTCTAAAATCAGTGCGTTGGTGATCACGGTGTCCATCACCGAGGCGTCCCTGGCGCTGGCTTTGGCCCATGCCATCGCGGATCACCTTGCCGCCGCCGAACTTCACTTCTTCACCGTAGTGGGTGGCGTCTTTTTCGACTTGAATCCAAAGCTCGGTGTCGCCCAGGCGCACGCGGTCGCCTACCGTGGGGCCGTACATATCGGCGTAGGCGCGCCGACTGATTCTGTTTACCGGTTTCATGTATTGCCTCTCCTAAAAGATGAAGCTTGGCACTGGGGAGGCCATCACTCATGGGACACGCTGTGAATACGTCCTTGTACGCTTGGCTGCGGCATCCATGCCGCAGACAGTCCCATGAGCGATGGCCTGCCGATGCCTAATCGCCTTACGCCATTAGTTTTTTAGAGGACGATCCAGCGGCCCCATCACATCGCCACGGAAGCCGTAGATTTCCCGCTTGCCGACGAACGGAATCAGCGTGACTTCGCGGGTTTGGCCAGGCTCGAAGCGAATGGCGGTGCCTGCGGCGACGTCCAGCCGATAGCCACGGGTTTTATCGCGGTCAAACACCAGCGCGGGGTTGGCTTCAGCAAAGTGGTAGTGGGAGCCAAGCTGAATGGGCCGGCGCCGGTATTGGCCACCTCTACGCTGATGCGTTCGCGGCCCGCACACAGCTCGATATCCCCCTCTTGTAACTGATACTGTCCTGGAATCATGGCGCTCTCCTAACGGTGGATGATTAGTTGATCGGCGTGTGAACGGTGACCAGCTTGGTGCCGTCGGGGAAGGTGGCTTCCACCTGTACTTCATCGACCATCTCCGCCACGCCTTCCATCACGTCGTCTCGGGTGAGGATTTCGCGGCCGTAGCCCATTAAATCCGCCACGCTGCGGCCATCTCGCGCGCCTTCCATAATCTCAAAGCTGATCAGCGCTACCGCTTCGGGGTAGTTCAGTTTTAAACCACGCGCTTTGCGGCGCTCGGCAAGCTGGGCGGCGGTAAACAGCATCAGCTTGTCTTTGTCTCGTGGGGTCAGTTCCATGGAGTGTCTCCAGCGTTATCAGCGTGTTGCCAATTAAGTTAGCCAAATGCGCGGCGTATGCGCTTCGCGCCCGATCCAGCGCGGCCGTAGCAGGTGCCAGGCCTGTTCACACAGCGCCCAGGCTTCGTTACGGGATGTGCCTAGATAGCGCATCAGCAGTACGCCGTGGAGCACGGTTACCGCCCAGCGGGGGTTATCCGGCAGCGCTTCGCGCAGTGCTTCAATAGCCACAGCGGCAGCGTCAATACCCACCCCCCAGAGCGTGGCCTGCACCGTGGCGCCGCCCTGCCGCAGCGGCCCGCAAAGCGTGGGTGTGCGGGGTCCAGGGGCTGGGTTTCAAGCCACAGCGGCTTGCCATCCAGGGTTAAGCGAAAGTGCTGTTCGATGCGCCCCGTGACATAGGGCAGATCGCTGGCCGGGCGTCCGAGCGCCATCACTTCCCAGCCTAGGCAGCGGGCATTACCCTGCAGCGCAATATGGGTGCGCTGAGTCCCCTTTGAGCCGTTAAACGCGATGGTTTCCTGGGGTAGCCACTCTAAGGTGCCGCCCTCTTCTACCGTCAGCTCGGTGTGCTGCGTCCAGGCCACGCCTTGGCTGTCGGCTTTGTAGAGCTTATTGGCAGCGGGCGTGGTGAGCAGCGCATGGGCACCGCGCTCTACATGGGCGCGGATGGGCAGCGCATCACCGCTCACGAGCCCGCCGGGCGGGTGCAGCACGTAAATGTGGCACCTTCCTGGCTGCCTTCCGGGTAGAAGGGGCGCTGTACCCGTAACGGCCCTTGGTGGCGCGCCTGAATTAGCCTTGTCACGTCGTCGCGGTTGGCAAAGCGCAAGGCCAGCGAGGCGGCCCAGCGGCGCTCGGCGTCAAAGCGGTGGCCGGAACCAGCAGCGGGTGGGGCAAGTTCGCTCAACATCATGGGGCGCTGTCGCTTCCTTGTGGATTCATCATTGCCTTATAAATGCAAAGAATGCGCCAAAATGGTGAAAGGCGCTTTTTTACCGTCATAAAGACCTTTTTTTGAGCCTCAACCCTCTTGCCCAGCCCTCCAATGCACCAAATATGTGCATATAGCCATCACATTGCACCTAACCGGCGAACGGCTGGCCGTGTACGTCAATCCCTATACGGCTGAGGTGCTTGGTTCGCTGGATGACCGGGGAACGGTGATGTGGCCCGTTCGCTACCTGCATAGCTTCAAGTTCTTCGGTCAAACCCCGCGCAAGCTGATTGAGATTGCCGCGGGCTGGTCGATTTTGTTAGTCGCCACCGGCATTTATCTCTGGTGGCCGCGCAACGGCAGGGGCGGCGTGGGGAGCCGCTGCTCGATATGAGCTACGCCGACTATGGCCCGCTAGACCGCTGGCTGGAGTTTGGGATTAACGTTCACTTGGGGCAGGAGTTTGGGCTTACCAATCAGCTTTTCCGGCTGGCGGTATGCATCGCCATCATCGTGATGTGCGTGGCCGCAGGCGTGATGTGGTGGAAGCGTCGCCCCGCTCGCCAAGGCTAACAGGGCGATGGGCCGACTTAGTGCGCCGCGTGCCCATGATCATGGGCACCTTCATGGTGGCTCCCTTCCGGAGAGGCACCCACTGGCAGCACCTGAAGTTCGATCTCCATCGGCTCGGCGTGCTGGAACTCAAACCGTCACAGGGACAGGTTCACCCTCAACGATGGGAGAACCCAGTTCCATCAACATCAAGTGTAAACCGCCCGGCGCTAGCGTCACGCTCTCGCCCGCCGGTAGCTCAATGCCACCGGGCAGGGGTGCCATGCGCATCACATCGCCGTCCATCTCCATAATATGAATCTCGACACGCTCGGTGATCGGGCTGGTCGCCCCCAGCAGCATGTCATCGCCATCGCCGTGATTGGTAAGGGTGACAAAGCCACCGCCCGCTCCGGCCCCCGGCGGAGTGGCGCGTGCCCAGGGGTGGGCAACCTCAATAGAGGATGCCTGCCCCGCCATACCTTCTGGCGGGCACCACCATGATGGGCGGCCGATAGCGGTGCGCTTATTAACAGCATCGTTAGTAGCCACACAACCTTTGACGGCATTATGCGCTGCGGAAACATGATTCTCTCCCCAATCAATCCGTTACTAGCAGACAACCACTCGGTCGCGACCACTGCGTTTCGCCTGGTACAGCGCTTGGTCGGCGCGCTGCATCGAGCGTTGGTAGTCTGGGTGGCCATCATGAAGCGTAACCCCGACGCTCACCGTGACGTTCAATAGCGTATCGGCAGCGGCTAACATCGGCTCTTGGCCACCGCGTGGCGCAGCCGTTCGGCAAACAGTCGGCTGCCGTCTTGATCCGTATCCACCAGCACAATCAGAAACTCTTCACCGCCCATACGAAACACGTAGTCGCCACCTCGGGTCGAGCGGTCAAGAATTCTGGCCACCTGCTGCAGTACGTTATCGCCAGCATCATGGCCATGGGTGTCATTAATTGATTTGAAGTGATCAATATCCACCATGAGCAGCGCAAAACACTTTTCCGAATGCCGGGCGATCTCTATTTCACGGCTCAGCACCACCGAGAGGAACTTGCGATTGAGCAGACGCGTCAGGCTATCGCGGCCTGCTTCGAGCCCCGAGGCGCGATCCAGAACGTCATCCAACAGCATCAAGATCGTGCGAGCCGCATCGCGAATGCTGCTCAACGCAGTCAGGCGACGCTGGCTGTCTGAGTCGCCTAGCTGGGCGAGCCACTCCTCGTCCACGCGACGAACATGCTGTGAAATGGTGGTAATTTCCGGCGCGCCCTCAAAGGCGTGGCACGCTTTATGGTGATACCAAAGCCCAAACTCGGAGCTGGCTAATCGGGGTAAAGCCGTCGTTGCCTGCTGCGCAGCCACGGCAAACATCAGTGCGTTCTCCCAATCGAGCAGTGCGGAGCGCTGTCGCTCGCGCTCATCGCCGATGCTCTGGGTTAAAGAGAACAGCTTATAGGCTTCTTCCATACGGGTATTACGATTATTCGCCACTGAATAGGCATGGCTCATTATTTCCATGGCCATATCAATATGATCAGACACGTAAACCGCTGCATCACCGGAAGAGAGTTCAGCGCTAAAGGTGCTGTTAATGTGCTCATAAAGCGCCTGCTTTAGCTGCCGTGCGCCATTAAGTACCAAGTTCACCGGGATATCGATACGCGCATGCACCTGGCCGACTTTTTCCTGCTGCTCGACCAGGGATTCGAAATCGGCGTGCTCGACGGCAAACATAGCGCTGAGCCAGCGCTGCATGGAGGGGTGAAGCCGGTTTTTCACCTGCTCATTGGAGAGAAACAGCGACGCGTGGGGGTCTTCCAGCATCACTTGATAGAAATGATCGGCAAAGATATCGCGGCGGGATTCCACCAGTGTCTCCACCGCTTGGCGTAGCGCCAAAGGCGTGCGCTCCAGGAGTGACTGCCACTCGGCAGCGAGCTGATGTTTGTCTTTATAACGCATATCCCACCCGATGGTTATTGTTGAAACCCGCCATATTACACATAAAACAGGATAGCCAATACGGACCCAACTCAGGGTTTTAAACAACCCCCCTCTTTTTTAAAGCCTACATAAGCGGACAGAGTGAGTGTGGATAATCCAACCTGACGAATAAAGCCTATTTTTATACAAGCGTTTTACCGTTCATTACCCTTGACGGAACACCAAGCCCGCTGTATATCAATTGATACATCATTGAATTATCAAACGAGTATGGCGTCATGGATATTCACTTTTCTCAATACCAGCCCCCCAAAGCGGTCGCTTCCGGATTCTGGCAGCAGATCGGCTTGCCTGCCCGGGGCCGTAAGCTGCATGAGCTGCTACATGCAGGCGTCGCATATCGTGTTTATCCCCAGCTTGCCAAGGTGTCAGGTATTGAGCAGAAAGCGCTGGCACGCTATGTGGATATCCCTTCTGCCACGCTGAGCCGCCGTGCCAAGGTCGGGCCGTTTCAAGATGGCGGAAAGCGACCGGTTATATCGCTTTGCCGAGTTGTTCAAGGCGGCGCTGGATCTGTTCGAGGGTGACGCGGAGGGTGCCCGTGCCTGGCTGCTCAAGCCCAATGCCGGGCTAGGCGGGCGTCGCCCCGTCGAAATGAGCGCCACCTCGGCGGAGTACCAAACGGTACTGAACCTGATTGGGCGGTTGGAGCACGGGGTTTCGGTATGAGCGAGGTCACCGCTTACCGGCTGGTGAAGCGCAAGTTTCAGGAGAGCGCGTTTGATGGCGAGGGTGCACGGCTTTACGGCGGGCGCTGGAACAGCCCAGGCAATGCCTGCGTGTATGTGGCAAGCTCAGAGTCGTTGGCGCTGCTGGAAATCATGGTGCATCTGGAAAGCTATCGGCTGCTCAACGCCTATGCGCTGCTGCGCCTGACGCTGCCAGCAGAGAGTATTTTACGCGTTGGCTTCGAAGACCTACCGGACCACTGGCAGGAAGCGCCAGCACCTGCGGAAACCGCCGACCTGGGCGATGGCTGGCTGGCAACCGGCCAGAGTTTGGCACTGGCGCTCCCCAGCGTGGTGGTGCCGAGAGAGCTTAACTACATGCTCAACCCGGCCCACCCCTTATTCGAGCAAGCCATTGCCACCGCCGAGGAACTGCCGTTCCAACCCGATCCACGGCTGTAAACCGGGTGTGGATAACTCAAACGGTCAAATGCTGCTTAATCAGCTCGTTAGATAGTTCGCTGATCTCGCCTTTGGCCACCGGGCGGCCGCGATCCATAATCACGAAGCGGTCGGCGTATTTACGGGCGAAGGGCAGCTTTTGCTCGACCAGCAGCACCGTTAAACCATCCTCTTTGATCAGTTGGCGAATCACCTGGCCGATTTGGGCGACGATATTAGGCTGAATGCCCTCGCCGGGTTCATCAAGAATCAGCAGCTTAGGCTCGATCACCAGCGCGCGGCCGATGGCGAGCTGCTGCTGTTGCCCGCCGGATAAATCGCCGCCCCGGCGGTGCTTCATCTCTTTCAGCACCGGAAACAGCTCGTAGATACGCTCGGGGCTTTTTTTCAGCCCGTCGCCCCGGGCGGCCAGGCCCGGTACGCAGGTTCTCCTCCACCGTCAGCAGCGGGAAGATCTGTCGCCCCTGGGGCACAAAGCCGATGCCCATGCGCGAGCGCGCTTCCACGGCTTTTTTGGTGAGTTCGATCTCACTGCCATCGCCCTGGTAGCGCAGCTGGCCGCTTTTCACCGCGACTTCGCCCATGATGGCTTTCATCAGGGTGGTTTTACCCACCCCGTTGCGGCCCATCACGCAGGTGCACTGACCGGCGGGCACGCCTAGGTCTAAGTCCCACAGCGTATGGCTCTCGCCGTAGAACTGGTTGAGCTTTTCAATCGCCAGCATCAGGCGCTCTCCTCTTCATCCAACCCTAAATACACCTCGACCACTTTGGGGTCGTTGGAGACCTCGTCCATACTGCCTTCGGCCAGCACGCTGCCCTGGTGCAGCACGGTCACCTTGCGCGCAATCGAGCGCACAAAGCCCATGTCGTGCTCTACCACCACCACCGACTGCTTGCCAGCAAGGCCGGTGAGCAGCTCGGCGGTGCGCTCCATCTCCTGCTCGGTCATCCCGGCCACCGGCTCATCCACCAGCAGCAGGCGCGGGCGCTGCATCAGCAGCATGCCAATCTCCAGCCACTGCTTCTGGCCATGGGAGAGAATCCCGGCGGGCTGGAAGCGCAGCGCGGTCAGGCCAATGGTTTCCAGCACGTCATCAATGCGGTCTTTGATCTCCCCGGTCATGCGGGCGGTCAGCGTGGGGAAGATGCGCTTGTCGGCAGCCATCCCCAATTCCAGGTTCTCGAATACGCTGAGCGCTTCGAACACCGTGGGCTTCTGGAATTTGCGGCCAATGCCGAGGCTGGCGATTTCCGGCTCGTTCATCTGCAGCAGGTTATGGCGGCTGCCCAACCACACGCTGCCTTCGGTGGGGCGGGTTTTGCCGGGATGATATCCATCATGGTGGTTTTACCGGCCCCGTTGGGGCCGATAATGCAGCGCAGCTCGCCGTCGTCGATGGTCAGGTTCAGGTTATTGATCGCCTTGAAGCCATCAAAGCTGACGGGGACATCTTCCATATACAGAATCGGGCCGTGGCGCACGTCGACCGGCGAGGCCTCTGGTGCCATAAAATCAAACACCCGATCCCGCGCTTTTAGCGATTGTAATAGGCTCATGCGGCGGCCTCCTTGGGTGGGTGATCATCCTCTTTACGGCGCTTTAGGTGGCCTAACAGCCCCGCTACACCTTTTGGCAGCAGCACCGTGACCAACACGAATAGCGCACCCAGGGCGAATAACCAGGCGTCGGGCATAATGCCGGTGAAGATGGTTTTGGCGTAGTTGACCAAAATCGCGCCGATCACCGCGCCGTACAGCGTGGCCCGGCCACCCAGCGCCACCCACAAAACAATTTCAATCGAGAACAGCGGCGAGAATTCGCTGGGGTTAATAATGCCCACTTGCGGCACATAGAGCGCCCCGGAAAGGCCCGCCAGCATGGCCGAGACCACGAAGACACAACAGCTGGAAGCGCTCGACGCGGTAGCCAATAAAGCGCGTGCGCGCTTCGGCATCGCGAGTAGCCACACATACCCGGCCCAGTTTGCTGGTGACGATTGCCCGGCAGAGGATATAGCCCAGCGCCAGCGCCACGCCGGTGGCGATAAACAGCCCCAAGCGCGTGGCATCGCTACGCAGGTTAAAGCCCAGCAGCTCGCGGAAGTCGGTCAGGCCGTTATTGCCGCCAAAGCCCATCTCGTTGCGGAAGAAGGCCAGCATCAAGGCAAACGTGAGCGCCTGGGTAATGATCGAGAGATACACCCCCGTCACCCGTGAGCGGAAGGCCAAAAAGCCGAACACCAGCGCTAGCATCCCCGGTGCCAGTAGCACCATGGCAAAGGCGAACCAGGCCATATCGAAGCCGTGGCAGTACCAGGGCAGGCTGTCCCAGTTGAGGAACACCATAAAGTCCGGCATTAACTGGTGGCCGTAGGGGCCGCGGTGACCGAGTGGGCGCATCAAGTACATGCCCATGGCGTAGCCGCCAATGGCAAAAAACGCCCCATGGCCCAGGCTCAAGATGCCCAGGTAGCCCCATACTAAATCTACCGCGACCGCGAGCAGGGCGTAGCTTAGGTACTTGCCGAACAGGTTAACGGTGTAAGCGTTCACATGCAGCGGATGCCCCTGGGGCACCGCCAAATGCAGCACGGTGACCAGCAGCAGCGCGGCAAACAGCACGCCGAGGAAGGTCTGAGTGGCCCGCTCACCGAACGGTCGGGTGAGCCAAAACTGGCTGGATGTTGCTTGCGTCATCATGGGTTAGCCCTCCGCAGCCCGGCCCTTCTGCGGGAAGAGTCCACGCGGGCGTTTTTGAATAAACAGAATGATGAAGACCAGCACGATAATCTTGGCCAGCACCGCGCCCGCCCAGGGTTCCAGCACCTGGTTCATCACCCCCAGCGAGAGCCCTGCCACCAGCGTGCCCCACAGGTTACCCACGCCGCCGACCCCCCCCACCATGAACGAGTCGATGATGTAGTTCTGGCCCAGGTGGGGGCCCACGTTGGGGAGCTGGGAGAGCGCCACGCCCGCCAAGCCCGCCACGCCGGAACCCAGCGCAAAGGTCATGATATCCACGCGGGTGGCGCGAATACCCATAGAGCGCGCCATAGCGCGGTTCTGGGTAACGGCACGCACTTCAAGCCCCACGCGGGTGCGACGCAGAATCAGCATCAGCGCAGCGAACACCACCAGCGCAAAACCCAGCACAAACATCCGGTTGAGGGTCAGCGAAAGCGCGTCGTTGATGACCAGCGAGCCGCTCATCCACTCCGGCGTCACCACGGTGCGGTTGAGCGGTGAAATCACCGTACGCACCAGTTGCTGAAGAATCAGGCTGATACCGAAAGTGGCCAGCAGGGTTTCCAGCGGGCGGCCTTTGAGGAACTGGATCACGCCCCGCTAAATGGCAATGCCCACCAGCGCGGCCACCATAAAGCCCGCCGGAATCGATAGAATCAGCGCCAACCCGGGCTGGCCCGGCAGCAGTTGCTGCATCATCCAGGTGGTGTAGGCGCCTAACATCATTAGCTCGCCGTGGGCCATGTTGATCACGCCCATCACGCCAAAGGTAATCGCTAAGCCAATCGCTGCCAGCACCAGCACCGAGCCCAAGCTCAAGCCGAAATAGAGCGTTTCCAGGCCGCGGTTAATCTTGAGCTGCTGCTCAATGCCTGCCAGCGCCGTCGCTGCTGCCTCGGCAACAACAGGGTCGTCGCTATTAGCCGCACGGCCTAACGCCACGCGAGCACGCTGGTGAAGGCTGCCGGTAAGCGCCTCGACACCCGCCATCTCGCCCTGCTCGGCGCGGTAAATCGCCACCGCCTGAGCTAAGCGCGTGCGAGCGTACTCATCTTCCGCGTCGGCAATCACCGGCGTCAGCGTCTCGGCCAGCTCGCCGTCCACTTCGCCCAGCAGACGGTCGGCGGAGGTACGGCGGCGCTCTACGTTAGGCGAGTAGAGGTCCACCACGGCAATGGCGCTACGTAGCTGGTTACGCAGCGCATTGTTGATGCCGATACGGTCCAGGTCGCGGCGGGACATTTCGCCCAGCGGCTCGTTGGTCAGCGCACCCGCCACCGGCCAGTCGCGGCCACGGTTCTCGAGCACCAGCACAAAGCGGCCATCGTCGGTGCGTTGTAGGCGGCCATCCAGCAGTGCCTGCAGCCAGTCGCGGGCGCGCTCGTCATCGCTTTGTAGAATAGCGGTAATGGCTTCGCCTTTATCGCGGTAGGAGTCCACATCCAGCGCGGTCAACAGCGCGAGTGCTGCTTGGTCATCGGGAGTCGAGGAGCTGCTTTGTGCCTGCGCCGACACGGCGGTGCCGAGTAGCATCAGGCACAGCAGCCCCAAGGAAAGGAAACGCCTCATGGGGTTCTTCCTTTGGTGATCAAATGGGAGAGGTAGCGTGCTCCCCTACTGCGCCATTGCGCTGGCGCAGTAGGGGACGAAAGTTACTCGGCGAGCGCTGCTTCGGCTTCTTCTGCTGCGGTGCTGCCAGCACAGGAACCGTTCACAACGTTAAAGTGGCCGCACTCCATGGGCTTGCGCCAATCAGCGATCAGGTCACGGGAGCCCGGCAGGTAATCCGACCACGCATCACCGGCCACGGTAGAGGGTGTTTGCCAGACGATGTCGAACTGGCCGTTATCCTGAACTTCACCAATCAGCACCGGCTTGGTGATGTGGTGGTTAGGCATCATCGCCGCGTAACCGCCGGAGAGGTTCGGCACGGTCACGCCGATAATCGCGTCTTTCACCGTATCCACATCGGTGGTACCCGCTTTACGCACCGCTTCCGCCCACATGTTGAAGCCGATGTAGTGCGCTTCCATGGGGTCGTTGGTCACCGCCATCTCGTCACCGGTATGCTCAATCCAGGCGTCGATAAAGTCGTAGTTGGCGTCGGTATCCACGCTCATGAAGTAGTTCCAGGCGGCCAGATGGCCCACTACGGCCCGGTGTCGATACCGGACAGCTCCTGCTCGCCCACCGAGAAGGCAATCACCGGAATGTCGGCGGCATCGATGCCTTGGTTAGCCAGCTCGCGGTAGAACGGCACGTTGGCGTCGCCGTTAATGGTGGAGATCACGGCGGTAGGCTTGCCCTCTTCGCCAAAGCGGCGGATTTCGGAGACGATGTTCTGCCAGGCCGAGTGACCAAACGGCGGGTAGTTGACCATGATGTCTTCTTCGGCCACGCCGTGCTCATCTTTCAGGAATGCTTCCAAGATGCGGTTGGTGGTGCGCGGGTAGACGTAGTCGGTGCCGATCAGCGCGAAGCGCTCGATACCGACTTCGTTGATCAAATACTCAACGGCAGGAATGGCCTGCTGGTTAGGGGCGGCACCGGTGTAGAAGACGTTTTCAGACGACTCTTCGCCTTCGTACTGAACCGGGTAGAACAGCAGGCCATTCAGCTCTTCCACCACCGGCAGCACCGCTTTACGGGAAACGGAGGTCCAGTTGCCGAAGATCACATCCACTTCTTCCTGGGCCAGCAGTTCACGTGCGCGCTCGGCAAACAGCGGCCAGTTAGACGCGGGGTCGACCACCACGGCTTCTAGCTGACGGCCCAGCAGGCCACCGGCTTCGTTCTGCTGCTCAATGAGCATTTCCACGGGGTCTTTCAGGGTGGATTCACTGATAGCCATGGTGCCAGAGAGCGAGTGCAGAATGCCGACTTTGATAGGGTCGTCGTCTTGGGCCACCGCTTGCGCGCTGGCGCCCATCACAGCGGCGGTGATCCGGGCAGTGGCGAAACGGCTAAGGGGACGTGGGTGTGTCTTGCGCTGGAGTGTGGGCACTTGAACCTCCTTGCGCCCCTTATGGTTGGGGCTCGTGTTTGGGGTACCGCGGCCAAGCGTTGTCGTTATTGAGGCGACGGGGCACTTGGTGCGTCCACTCGTGGGTCGCGAGTTACAACTCGTATTCACACGTCGCTATACACACTGCAAGGGGTGCGCCAATGTGGAACAAAGGCCACTATTAAAAATACAATCAATCACTTAGCCGTGTACAAAAAACACAACTCAGGCGGCTTGGCACCAAGATGGCGCAACGCGGCGGCTCGCATGCACGATATTCATGCACCAACACAGCGCTTTGCACCACCAGCGTAGATTCACTATATGAGTAGGGTGAGGCGTTACCGCCTC
>NZ_MWVI01000086.1 GCF_002087295.1 Vreelandella lionensis
CGGGGGCCGGTCTCACGGATTCAGGTATTAATAAGGGCCTGATGAATCTTATGAAATGATTGATTTCCGATTGATCAAAGCGAGTCGAACTGTCCATGGAGTTTTCCAGTGTGATGTTTAGGCAAAAAATTGTCCTGCATCATATGCCCTTCAGCTGCCTAGGTAAACCTTGCTTTTGGCGCATTGGAAGCAGAGCAAAAAAAGGCCTGAGCTACTGCCAATACCGATGATGCATCGAGATAGATTTTTTGATGGTGTTAGAAAGGTAGTGTTGCAACCTTCCTACTCGGTAGCCCACGTATTTTAACACCGTACGCAGGCCCGCTTCGGGTAAATACCAAGGGGCGTGGCGCATTAAATAGGCGATTTCTGAGCGCACAAAGCGCGCTCCTTCACCTTCTGCTGGGCCAAGCCACGTTAACAGCCACTGCTCGCGATGATGCAGCACCCCGATATCAAAGTACCGCTTAAACTCTTGTACCAGGGTGTAATTGTGCGAATGATAAACACACGCCGATGCTTGATAGGCGATCTTCCAGCCCTGCTTTAACAACCGCGCCCCCGCAATCATATCCTCGCTTAAAATCGTGCGATGCGGGAATCCACCAGCGCCTATGAGCGCCTCGCGGCGGTAAGCAGCAAACGAGTTCGATAAAAAAGCCGTTTTGATGCCTTTTGTCGGAATATCATCGCTGCTAACCACATACGAGCGGGCCGGATAATTAAAGAGCCGAGCATGGGCGGCAAGGGGGGTGGCATCGTGATGCGGTAACTGACGCCCATAAGCAGCCCCCACCTGCGGGTCTGCAAAGGCGTCAACCAGCTCGGTAAGACTATCGGGGCTAGAGAGTAAGGCATCCTGGGTCATAAACACCACAATATCCTGCTCAAGCCACTGCAGCGCCTGGTCGCGGGTGGCGCCATGGTCGAACGCTCCACGCTCAATCACCCGAACGCTTGCCCCCATGGCTTCCGCCTCCTGAACGGCGTCATCGGAAGAGGAAGAGTCCACCACCAGTAGCGTTACCTCTGGCAAAAGAGGCGCCACGCAAGCGAGCCACGCTTGCCAGCGTGAGCCCGCATTAAGCGTTGGTACGCAAATCGCAACCGAAAGTGGCGGCAACACAGCCATGGCCTAGCGCTCGCCTAGCAAATAGTTTTTAACCCGGCGCTGCACACTCGGCGGTACCCCCCGAGCTAAGGTCGCAACCAAGCCTGCTCGCGTAACCGGTAGAGCACAAGCACCGCTCGCTGCCACCAAGCGCGAGAAGGTTCAGGGGCAACCAATGCATAGGTTTCCCACTGCGAAGGAAAGGGCACATCGGCAGGCGTGGTGGTATCCTTCAATACCGCCGTATACGCCTCTTGATAAAACTCAGCGCTAAGCGAAGAGAGCGACGAGACATCCAACGCCTCCGGTAACTGGCCGGTGCGCTGTAGCGTCTGGAAGTGCTCCACCCAGGAAGCAGGCGACGTATCCCACGGCATTAACCAGCTCATTGGGCGATGAGCCAACCGCTCAGAGAACGCCCCCAAGGCCGGTGCTACCACCGGCAGCCCTAACGTTAGGCAAGTGCTTAGGGTATAGCTATAGGTTTCAGGGCAAAGCGATGGGAACCACACCACATCCGGCTGCCACTCTTCCAGCATACGGTGAAGCTGCTGTTGCTCGAACGGGCCAGTGACACAAAGGTTTTTCGATGTCTTCAGCGCGCGGTAACCATAGCCAAACAGGCTAAACGTTAGCGGCGCATCCTGTTTAGCCGCTTCGCAGGCCACTTCCTCCAGCACATCAGCGCCTTTCATGGGGGAAAGGGCACCTAATACCGCAATGCGCAGCGGCCTCTTGCCATCCACGAGCAGCGGGGCAGGGGTAGGATACTGCTGCTGCAACTGATCCGGGTGCCCGGCGACCGTCACGGCTAATTCAGGGAAGTAGCGCTGAACACGCTGAGCCGTAGCGGCGCTAGGTGCAATGACCCGCTCACAGCTGGCAAGCCATTCACCGGCTTCTAACCGCCACTGCTCAATCGAATCGGCCCCTGCCACCGGCTGAGACACCAGGCACGCTTTACACTGCTCCAAGCCCAGCTCGACACAGTAACGGCCCTGCTCGGTGGTCATGCTAATTTGCGGGCACACGCTGTAAAAATCGTGCAGCGTGGCATCCTGCGGCACGTTTAACGTGCTGGCCAATGTGCGAATACGCGCATCAAAGCCCAGCCAGTGGTGCCAGTGCAAACGCTGCACGCCTAAATAGCGCAGCATAGCGACCAGCGCCGACCAATCCTCAGTGGCGTGATAGCGTAGCGTTAGGCCACCTTTAGCAACATCCCGGCTCAATACCACATAGCCGTTGGTGTCTGGGCGTAATATCAGCCAATCAATCTCAGGGAAAGTCTCGGCAAGCTCGCGGCAGTGCTGTTCGGTGCCGCCGCCGCGTTGGTGGTTAAGCATTAGCACGCAGGGGCGCTGGCTTTGGTGCAACTGCTCAATTTCAGCCGCCATGCGCGCCTGTTTGGCGGGGTCCTGCTGAATAAACATATGCACACGGCGCTGAAAATCAGGGTGCAGTTCATCCATCACCGCCAACGCCTTCTGTACCCGCTCGGGCTGGCTAGCCCCAAAGCTTACGCTGCCTTTATGCCAAGCAAACACATCCAGCGCGTGCACATGCCGCCAACCCGCATAAATAGCCCGCATGCAGAAGTCGTTCTCTTCGCCGTAGCCTTTGCCAAAATGCTCTTCATCGAATAACCCGATGTCATCCAGGCAGTCGCGGCGAATATACATACAAAACCCAATCGCGGTGGGAATATCCACCGTGCGGCCACGGTTAGTGGCTGCAAACAGCCGGTCAATCGCCAATAAATCGTAGCCGTTAGGGAGTTCGTTATCGTCGCAAAAACGCGGGTAGCTACAGATAGTGGCGTTATTGGAAAACGGCGTAACGCTGGAAACAGGCCGCTCGCCGCCCTGGTAAGCCGCCGTAATCAGGCGGTCTAGCCAATCGTTAGCCACTTCCGCATCGCTGTTAAGCAGCACCACATCGGCCCGCTCGGCATACGCCATGCCCCGGTTAACGGTGCCCACAAAGCCTAGGTTCTGCTCATTTTCCAATAACACCATCGGCTGGTGCTTGGCTGCTTCGCGCAACCACTCCGTGACTTCCGGCTCTGGGCTGGCATCGTTAATCACCACCAACCGGTACGCATGGCGTGGGGTGGCGGCCCACACGCTCTCTAAACAGGCGCGCGTTTCCTCAAGGCCCTTCTATACCGGCACAATGATAGCAATAGGGCCAACCGGCGCTTTTTGACGGCCTTTTGCCGGGGGTGGCGCAGCGGGAGCAGCCGGTGTGAGTGCCGCATCAGGCGTGGGTTGGCGCAGGCGGCTCATCAACCAACGTAGCGGCGCGGTTAAGCGCATAGAGCGGGAGTTAAGCAGCGCCTGAAACGACCTTTCCAGCGCCGTAAAGTGGCTCTCTAGCGTGTTGTAGCGGTTTTCCAGAGTGCTGTAATTCGCTTCCAAGGAGCTGTAATTCGCTTCCAGCGCGCTGCGCTGCTCTTCCAGAGTACGGTTATGCTCCTCAAGGGTGAGGTTATACGCCTCAAGGCTTTTTATCTGGCTATTTAAAGCCGCCGCGTCTTCCTGGTACTGCTCTACATCTTGCTTGTACTCGGCATATACCGTACGCGACTCGCTATGCAAAGCCGCTACATCCTGGCGCAGCTGGCTGATATCCCAGCGCTGCTGCTCGCTAAGATCGTTAAGCTTGCCAATGCACTGGCTTAGCACGTTCAGGTCGGCGCTGGGCAGCCACTTGCGGTAAACCGTATCGCGGGCGTGCTCATAGCGCTCGGCGCTACGCTCAGCCGATAGCCCAGACTCACCAAGGCTAAGCCGGTAAGTCGCGCTTACCCCGGGCGCATGGATAAACGCCCCTTGGGTGGCCAGCTGTAACCAGAAATCCCAATCCTCCAGCAGGGTCAGCTGGGTATCAAACCGCGCATTGGCCTGCTTTACCGCCGCCATGCGGAACAATACCGCATGAATAGGAAGCGTATTACGTACCAGCAGCTCGCCTTCTAGCCAAGGCGAATCCATCACATCGTCGGTGCTGTTTTCGGTACTGGTCTCGGTGTTGTTGCCCGCTTGCTCCAGGCGTACGCCCGCATAAGCTGCTGGCGCCTCGTTGGTAGCCAGTGCCGCCAGTAAGCGCTCAAGATGGTTAGGATCAACAAGATCATCCTCATCCAGAAATAGCGCGTAAGGGGTCGTCACGCTATCCAGCCCCGCATTGGCGGCCTCTGCACGGGGCAGTGGGGTAGCGGAAGGAATAATCCGGCAGGGTAGAGACACCTCAACGGGCAGCGCTTGAAGTTCGCCCCCCGTTGCATCAATCACCAGAATTTGAACATGGCGGTAGGTTTGCGCATCCAGCGCTTCCAGTGCATCCCGTAAACACGCCCGATTCATGCTGCGTACCAGGACACTAACGCCTAAAGGGTATTGTTCATTCACAGCCATAAAAATCCTAAAATAAAAAACCGGTAGCCTGTGTCAGCTGTTAACGCCCTAATAGACGCTTTAATCGAGTGAGCCAACGCCAACCTCGAGACGCCAGAATGGCATCCAGATAGGCGCGTAATTCCGTGTACTGCGCATCGCGTTCGGCCAGCCGCTGGCGTAGCCCGTCACTGGTGGCCGCGTGTGCCTGATGGGCAGCCCGTTCAGCATGATAAGCGTTTTCGCAGCGCAGCAAAGCAAGATCTTGCTGCGAGGGCAGGCGCTGCTCGGAAAACGGCTCATGCGCCTCTAGCACATGGAACGCCTCTGCCGCGCTAACACCCAGGCCAAGGGTGTAGCTGCGGTAAGTATTGAGCCCAGCAATTTGTTCAGCGTAGCGCTGCTCAGCCAGTTGCGAGGTAAAGCAATGCATGGCCTCGCGCTTTAAACGCTCCACCGAAGAGATATCGACAAGATCCGTAACGCTCAGCGGCACGCCAATTTCATACAGCGCCAGGGTCAGCGGTGCCTGAGTAGCACGATGATAAGCACGCACCGCCTGAATAGCGGCATCGCATACTGCCCGGTGGTCCGGGTGCATTTCCCACAGCGAAGGAGCAAATAACAGCGTAGGCTGGGAAGAGAGCAAGTGCTCGGTCAACTGCTCAATCAGCGCTGCCTGACTGGCTTCCAGCCCACGGTCTTCAAATGACCACTGCAGCGGCGCTGGGTAGCCCAGCAGGGTGGCCGCCGCCGCCGACTCCGCATAGCGCGTTTGCGCCTGGGGCCCTTGGCTAACAAGAATTACCTCAATGCTGGCCCCGCCGCTAGCCAACTGGGCCAGCGTACCGCCGCAACCAAATACTTCATCATCCGGGTGGGGTGCCAACACCACTACCCGCGTATGTTCAAAGGCCGTGGTTGAGTACGGCACATACCATGCTTCTCTCATGCGATGACACCTTTTCCATAAGGTACTGCGTGACTAACGACAACGTGATTCAACACCCAACAACACATGGCCGCCTTCACTAGCTAAAATCCGTATCGCCACCCATCAGCCACCAGTGGTGGCGGGGTTCCTGCCCAAGGGGCAGCCCATTCCCTTGGCTACCCGGAACCACCACCTCCGTTTCACTGACCACCGCTGACGTGCCCTCCAGTGCATTAGCAACCGCAGGGGTCATCCAGGCAATCAGCTGCTTGGCCCCCATACGCGCCGTAATGTGGCGGGCACACGCCACCACTTCCGCCATGGCCGTGGTAGGGGCCACAATATCCAGTAGCTCTACCGTTTCCGGCGTATGCTGGCGCAATCCACACACACGCCCAGCGTTTTCCGCGTTAGCCCGTGAAACACCCGCCAGCACACATACCCCCTACCAGGGGCGCGCACAAGCGCTGCTGCAGCCACTGCCCATCACGCTTGCCCACCGCGAACGGCGCCAGAGTAGGGGCCATGGCCTGCCACAGGCGGTCTACCGTGGCGGCATCGCGTTCTTGCAGCGGCGTTGCCGTGGTAAGCCAGCGCCGCTTGGGCGCGCTTTGCCACGTTGCTTCTACGATCCGGTCGGTATCGCAATAAAGCTTCAGCGCGCTACCCAAGCGGGTATGGCGAGCATGCGGAAAGCCAAACGCATAGCGGTAATCGCACGTTTCCCCCACTTTTTCAGAGAAGAAACGATGCACCACCTGATAGAAAGGGCCACGCCTTGTCAAAATGCCGCGATAGCGCGGGTCTACCATCACATCGCCCATCTGCACTGCCGTTAGCTGGCGCCCGCCAAACTGAACAGAGCGGGGCATACCGCCGTTAAAGGCAATAATGGTATCGCCATCTAAACACACCACCCCAGGGGAGCTGGTGTCGCGGTACTTCCACGCCCACTCCTCACGGGTCATGGGCGCATCAAAACAGCGTGCAAACAGGCTGAGTAACGCCTCGGTATCTGCCTCGGTAGCCCAACGGGTTTGCCAACCACTACTGTTCACGACGGGCACCTGCTGGCTGAACCGTTAGCCACTGGTGGGGCAGCGTTACCACGCCACGCGCCACGCTCTCTTGGGTGACATGAAAACTGCTCACCGGATCAACCCACTCATAACTGTGCAAACCGCGCTCACAAAACAGATAAGCACCCACATGGTACTCACCCTTTAACAGCGCCAGTTGCGGAAAGTGCAACGTAATCTCGCCTTCACCATGGGCATCACGCGGCACCACCACGTCAGATTCCCAGCTACCCGCGCTGGTCACAATCTGCCCAGAGGGCGTAGAAATAGTGGCCGCAATGCCGGGGCAGGGCAGCGCCGGGTCGCTGGCAAAGCGCACATGAATGCTTAAATCGCTGCTGCCGCTAAGGGCAGAGTGCTGCGGGGTAGCAATTTCCCCATCCACCCTCACTTCGGTACCTAGCAAACGGGCGCTGCCCTGGGGCGGTGCGCGGCGCTGGTCGGCGGCGGCACTTTGCTGAACCCCGCGCTCTTTCTGTTCATCGCCTGCTAAAAACTGCTCGTAGCGCGGCACCACCAGCGAAGGCACATCATCGGCAATTACCTCGCCGCCCTCAATCCACAGGGCGCGGTCGCATAGGGTTTCCACCTGATACAGCGAGTGCGAGCAGAACAGAATGGTAGCTCCGGCATCGCGCAGCGCCATAATGCGGTCGAACGACTTCCGGGCGAAGGCCCCATCCCCTACGGAAAGCGCTTCATCCACCACCAAAATATCTGGCTCTACGCTGGTCGCCACCGCAAATGCCAGCCGCACATACATACCGCTGGAGTAAGTTTTTACCGGCTGGTCGATAAAATCGCCAATACCCGAAAAGGCATGAATATCATCAAACTTGGCCTGCACCTGCGCACGGCTTAACCCAGCAATGGCCGCCGACATAAACACATTTTCACGGCCAGTAAATTCCGGGTTAAAACCAGACCCCAGCTCTAACAGCGCGGCAATTTTACCATTGACGGTAATGGAGCCGGAGCTAGGGGAAAGCGTATTGCACACCAGCTGCAGCAGGGTAGATTTACCCGCCCCGTTACGCCCCACCAGCCCTACTACTTCACCCCTGGCAATGGTCAGGTCGAAGGGTTTTAACCCCTGAATGGTATCGAAGCGAGCCAGCTTCCGCAGCCCGTTAAACTGCAGCAGCAGCCGGTCTAGCGGGCGGTGGTAGCGGTAAAACGTCTTACTCACCTGCTGCAGCTCTATGGCAGGTGTAGAAGGTTGCGCGTCATAAAACATCAGCAAAGCCTCCGCGCAATTTATTAAACAGCCAGTAGCCAGAAACAATCATCATCAGCCCCGCCAGCGTAAGCCCAGCCAACGGCAACAGCGCAGGCCACTGGTGCAGAAAGATCACCTCGCGCAGCTGGGTAATCAACAGGGCCAACGGGTTAAGCAAAAAGGTGGATTGCCACGCCTCCGGCACGGTAGAAAGCGGATAAAAGATCGGCGAGAGAAACATTAATATAGACGTAAAGAGCGCCATCATCGGCCCCAGGTCGCGCAGGTAAACCCCCAGCGCCGAAAGCCACAGCCCCAACCCCACCAGCAGCAACGCAAACGGGGCCACAATAAGTGGCAGGGCCAGCCAGGTAACGCTAGGGCCGGTTAATAGCGCGGTAAGCACCAATAATAAGCACAAACTGGTGAGCGCCTGAAAACTCGCCGCCAACACGCAAGACCAAGGCAGCAAGGTAAGCGGAAAGACCACCTTAGTGACAAGATTAGGCTGGCTAGTGACCAACCCAGGGGCACGGTTCACCCCCTCGGCAAACCAGTTAAAGGTTAACAGGCCCGCAAATACCTGTAGTGAAAAGTCCATTTGTGCCGAACCGGTGGCTTCCACCGGCCACTTCAAATTGAAGAAGCCATAAAACACCAGGGTAAAGGCAGCCAGCATCATCAAAGGGGAGAGCAGGGTCCAGCCCAGGCCCAACAAAGAACCACGGTAACGGCCTACCACGTCTCGCCGGGTGAATTGCCACAACAGGTGAAAGTGGCGAAGTAAAGGTTGTGCAGCCAAAGCAAGCTCCCGCATGGGCAAAGGGCGCTATCTTACCCCTAGCGCTGCTAGGGTGCCAAGCAGGCCAAAAATGACAAAAAATCCACAATTGCCATCACCCGCGTTCAGCCTCCGTATAAATGCCTATGCAAGAACAACAAGTTAGAGAACATTGTTTTTTTATTAGTCTACTAAACGGTGTATTAGCGCAAAAATAAGTCAGAAAAATTAAGATTTTCAACTATCTTGTATGATTAACTATGCTTGCACCCAGGAACTATAGTTGGCATATTGCCATCTGGCTGGCTTGAGGTTCTTAGTCAAACCCTATTGGCTGATAAAGAAAAGCTGTATATCATCGCTCTGCGATATCGCAAAACCGCAAGCAGCAAAAGTGGTTGGGTATCTGAGCTTGTGCTAACGTAACTTTGCGTGGCTCAGGACTGAAGCCCGACAACGTTGTCAAGATTGCAAGGAGTTTTATCTCAATGGCTATTACTGCACAGCAAAAAGCGAACCTGTTAGGTGTTACATCTTTCATGTTCAACTTCGCACCGGATCAGGCTTCTTACGCCCGTTTCGAAGCGCGCATCGAAGCTAACCCGAGCTTCTACGCTCTGGGTACTGACCTGGCCCGTACCGAAGCGTACACCAGCCAGTTTGCTGAAGGCGCAACCCGCGCTGAAAAAATCGACCTGATTCTGGGCCGTCTGGGCCTGACTGAAGGCGAAGGCTACGAGCGCGGCGTTGATTTCATCAACCAGCGTTTGGATGCAGAAATTCCTGAAGGCCAAGTGCTGATGGAAATCGGCGAGAAGCTTCTGCAAGAAACTCCGCCTGCTGGCCTGGAAGGCGCTGCTGCCATCCTGCAAAACAAAATTGCTGCTAGCGAAGCTTACCTGGAAAGCGGTATCGCTGGTTACAGCAGCGACACTCTGCCGGAACTGCTGGCAAACATCACTGCTGACGCTGCTTCTGTTGAAGAAGCCCAAGCAGCTATCGACGCGGTAGCAAACGAAGGCGAAGCCTTCAGTCTCACTGCAGGTCCTGCAGCTGATACTGTTTCTGGTACAGCAAATAACGACACCATCAACGGCGCTTCCGGCACGTTGAATAGTAATGATGTCATCGTCGATGGTACTTCCACCGATAACGACACTCTTAACGCTACCGTGACCGTGAATAATCTTACGCCTACGATCTCTGGCGTTGAGAACCTAAACATCGCTGGTCAGTTCACCGTGACAGGTCTGGACTTTGCCAACGTAAATGCTGCTTCCAAAGCAACATTTAGCGGTGGTGTTGCGACCACCACAGCGACCCTCACAAATGTGGACGCCTGGCTCTGTGAAATCGATTGTTGCAGGCTCGAATGTTCAAACATTGAACATTAGCGCAAATGCAACAGGTACTGGCGGTACCGTCAATGTGGATAATGGCGCTGCCACCACCACGACTTTCGTTGCCGCTGCCGGTGCAGATGATGCGTTCAATGTAACCCTCAATGGTAATACCGCGATTACTGGCGGTGCTGCTGTCGAAGCGCTTACCTTGTCAGCTGCAGACACCTCTGCGGTAAGCCTGGATGCTATTGGCAACACCCTGACCGCTGCAGGGAGCGGTAACCTGACACTGACGACAGCAAACCTCACCGGTGAAACCGTTGTTAACGAAAATACGGGTACTTTCACCGTCGTTAATACTGGTGCCGGTGCAGTTGACGCCAGCAAGGTCAATGCTGATCTGATCAAAACTACCGGCGCTTTGGGTGCTAACAACTTCACTGTGGCAAATGGTGCAAACCTTGAAGTTGCAGTTAACTTGGGTAACGCAGCATCTACCATCGCTTCTGCAGCATCAACGGCAACCACGAATGTCGTGAACACTAAGTTCACCACTGCCGCGACTCAGGCCGGTGTTGTATTCAGCAATATCAAAACAGCCAACATCGAAGCTGCTGCGCCTGCAGCGACGGGTACGGACCTGACATTTAGCGTGCTAGATAATGGCACCAATAATCTGGTCATGACTGGTGCAAATGATGTTGTAGTAACTGCCGGTACAGCAAAAAGTATGGATGCTTCTGCCCTGACAGGTAAGTTTAACTATACTCAGGCTACTGATGCTGAAACCACAGTTAAAGCAGGCAATGCTGCAAATACTGTTACGTTTGCGGGTACTACCAACAAGAGCACCTACGAAGGTGGCAACGGTGGTAATACCGTTAATTTGGTTAATACGACCGGTGTAGCAAATGTCACAACCGGTACTGGCACTGATATCGTCAATCTGACAGGTATTCTGGCAGGTACAGGTACTTTGAACGCCACGCTTGGTGATGGTGCCAACACCGTGACAGCTAACGCTGCCACCACCGGTACTATCAATGTCATCACAGGCGCTGGCAAAGATAATGTATCCGCTAATGGTCTGACGTCGGGCACATTGGTTGTTCAGTCTGGCGGCGAAGCGGATAATGTCTCAGCTACCGCATTGACGACTGGCGTTCTTTCACTTGACCTGGGTGATGGTAACGACACGTTGACCACTACTGCTGCGGGTGGTGCTGCCACAATCGTTTATAACGGTGGTGCTGGTACCGATAGCCTCATCGCTTCAGCGGGTGCTGACTTCTCAGGTGCACAGTTCAGCTTTCAAATGTCGAGACGATTGGACTTGCTGCGGCGGGTACAATGACATTTAAAGCCTCTGTCCTGAGCGGCGAGTCTTACAACATCCAAGGCACGGCCACTGACAATACAGATGTATTGGCGGTGACTGCTTCTGCTGCGACTGAAGGTCAGACAATCGATCTGTCCGGTCTTAAGATGGATAGCAGCCTGACGAAGGCAATGCAGGACACTACCATTACTGGCAGTGGTTATGCTGACACCATCACCGGTACAAACGTTGCTGACTCATTACCACGGGTGCTGGTAGTGACACCATCAAGTTTGCCGCCTCAGCAGCGCTTAATGGTACTGACACCATCACAGACTTTACCGAAGGTGCCGGTGGGGATGTATTCAACTTCGCTTCCTTCCTGCCCGGTGGAGCTGTCGAGGTGAATGGCGGTGCAGGTGGTGCGATTGTACCATTTGCTGATACTGCAACTGCAGACTTCAATATCACCAATAAAGTGGTATTCTTGGCTGATACAGCTGGTTCTGGCAGCATTGCTACTGTCGACACGGCTGCTGAAATTGCAGCACTGATCGACGGTGCCGGTGACGCATTCAGCATTACTGCTGGTGGTAAGGGCATCGTGATGGCTGGTGAGAACACAGGCGCATCAAATGGCTTTGCATACTTTGTCAACGACGCAAACAGCGATGGTGATGTTTCAGACACAGGTGAAGTCACCCAAGTTGGTATTGTTGGCACCTTGGATCTGGATGCGCTCACTACAGCCAACTTCGCTATTGCGTGAAGTTAGTTAGAGTGAATGCCTATCCTCGATAGGTAAAAGCATAATAACCCCCGGCCTCGGCTGGGGGTTTTTATTCAGTATCAGGAGCTTTTATGCCCCAATGGATCGCGCTGTCGCGCACTCAACACGCCGATCATTTCTATTTGCCTCGGCAAGGCTATACCTTTGCTGATCGGCAAGTCATAGCCCCCATCCTGCTCGCGGAATTGCCCAAGTTGTTACCGCACTACGCCCTGGGTTTTATCAAGCAGGAAGCGGGCTATCAGGCGGTGGCCTTTCTGAGCCTGGATGGTCAGACCAACCTCTACCTGCATAGCGATGGCCGCTGGCTGTGTAACTATGTGCCTGCCTCACTACGCGGTTACCCCTTTACCCTCGCCAATACCGAAGATGGACAGAAGGCGCTCTGCCTGGATCAAGCGCATCTGAGTGAAGAGCAGGGCGAGCCGCTGTTTGATGAAGAGGGCAACCTGGCAGCAACTGTTCAGCGAACCCTGGAGTTTCTCAATCAGTGCGAGCAGAACCGTGAGCCAGCAGTCGATGGATGCCCTGGCGGAAGCGGACGTCATCGAGCAGTGGCCACTCAAGATCGAAAGGGGAGAAGGGCAGGAACCCATCAGTGTGAACGGCCTGTATCGGGTAAGTGAGAAAGCCTTAAACGCACTGGAAGCCGATGCCTACACCAAGCTGCGCGGCGGCCCGATGGCCCTGGCCCATGCCCAGTTGCTATCCATGAGCCAGCTCATCCAGCTTTCCGAGCGCGCGAAGTTCCATGCCGAACACGGCGCTACCCAGGAAGTACCGGAAAACCTCGACAGCGTGCTGGACGGCATGGACGATGACGACGACCTCAGTTTTGATTTCGATAGCTAATAGATTCTTTAACCCCAGCAAGGAGCCAACCCCCATGGCAGATGAACAGACCCAAATCCTCACCATCGACGGTACGGAATATAACGTGGCCGATCTTTCCGAGAACGCCCAGAACCAGGTGGTCAACCTGCGCGTGACCGATGCGGAAATTGAAAAGCTCAAGCAGCAGCTGGCGATTTACCAAACGGCACGTACCGCTTATGCACGGGCGTTGAGTGCGGAGTTCCCCAAGAAGGAAACTCACTAAAGTGGGTAAGATAACGTTATTACTCGTCACCGCCGTGCTGTTAACCGGCTGTGGCGGGGTACCGTTCGTGCCGATTATTTGATAAGCGCTTCAATGCCGCCTCGGGCGGCGTTTTATGCCGTTTTGTGGAATAATTGGTTTGCTTAATCTCTGATTGTTTGTATTCAAAATTGTAAGTAATTGATAGGAATGTATTCGAGGGCAGTTTATTTTTCAACGTGTGATATTACGGGTAAAAGGTTCCTTCTCAATGAAGGGGCCTTGGCGGTTAATAGAGAGAGCGGGGAATGGTATTTTTGTTCACCAGGAGTGGAAGATCAGGTGCAATATAAATCAGAATTTCCATGTGATTACAAGATTTCAGATCAGGTCGAAATGCTTCATTTTTTAGCATATTTAGCGCATAAGGATTGGTTTGAACCGACTAAATTTTTCACTAAAATTCGCCAGCTTATGCCGATCAATTAGCCTGTGGAATACCTGTGGAATAGATGTTTTGCTTCATGCCGTCTCGTGCGGCGTTCTATGTCGCCGTCTGCATTGATTTTTCTACGGCATAAAAGCGGCCCTGTAGCCGCTATAAGCTGCTAAAATCCTTTCATGACTGCTTACCCCGAATCCCAAGGCCCTGATGAGGCGCCTATTCCACCTGCCACCCGCACGGCCCTGTTGGCCGAGCTGGAGGGCTTTGAGCATTTGCTATTTGAGCCCATGACCCAGGCCGACCTCAACGGCCTCTACGCCCTGTATGATGCCTGGGTAGCCCGGCTAGGTGATTCTCCTGAAGCGATCGCCCTATGCGATGCCCTAGACGACTTTATCGAGGCAGGGATTGATGATGGCGACATGGAACGGGCCTATCTTGATCTGGTAGCGTCCGTGCAAACCGGCAGCGACGCTACGCCAAGTTAGGCTTATTGAATACCAGCTGTAGGGTGCAAAAACTCTACTTTGAGCAATATCCACCCATGTTGATGTTTGCGCACTGCTGAGCTTTTGAGCACCACGTTAATCTCAATAACGGTTTTTATGGATGAAAGTGGGTGAGGGTGGGGTAAAAGTATCCGTAACCGTTGCGGAATTTGACTTTTAGGCACAGGGCATTCTCGGCTGTGGTAACCGATACCCGATGTAGCAAGGATTGAGAGGCGTTGAATACTAGGCGCCTTGTCGGTAGCTGTGATGCAAGCCACCCAGCCATGCGATCGACTCTATCGGACAGTCGCCTTGTTCAAAGCTCCCTTCATTACAGGCATCGATCTGCTCGGGTGCTTCGCCGCCATTGGCCCGGTGAGGGCGTGCCGTGTTGTAGAACTGCTTAAATTCCCGCAGTAGTCGATTCAAGTGCCGCTCGTTAATGGGAATGACCGCGTTCAGTAGTTCGTTGGTTAGGGTGCGATTGAATCGCTCAACAATGCCATTTTGCTGAATACACTTAATGGCAGTGCGTATCACTTCAACGCCCATGGCAGGTAAGGTCTGCCTGATGACGGGCAGGAAGATACGGTGAACCTCTCAATTTCGCAGACCCACCTGCTGGTCCGGTTGGCGAGACTGAACCCTGGAAACGTGGCAGCACCTGCAAACCTGGATGCGGTGTTTGGCGATGACGAGGAGTTCAGTTTTGATTTCGATAGTTAAAAGACGCGTAATGATGAAAGGCAAATGGCAGGCTTGGCCGTCATGCTCACGCTGAGTGGCTGCGGCGGCGTGCCTTTCTACCGCTTATTTAAAGGGCATTCGTTCATCCAAAAATAAACTTGCTCTGTCGGTAACCGGTGGGGCATTTTATCGGTTAGATAAGCCACTAGTGGCCGGGATATCAGAGTGAGCATGATTTCGGAATTGACACGCCAGCAGCTAACGCTCCAGCAGCGTCTTGAAGATAGAAAGTTTGCTGCTAATGGGATTGATTATGTTCCGGCTCTCTCGCAATTAGAAGCAATGATTGTAAGTCAGCAACTCGATCCTCGCGACGATTGGCGGCTAGGGACGCGTGAGTTAGAAAAAGACACTTATCGAAACGCGCAACAAGCCATTCGAGATCACTGGCTATCCGCTTACCATCAAGTAGCTTATTTCCAGTATTTATTGCACGAGGGGCAATCAAAAAGACGGCAGATCGATCATCCTAAAAAGCAGATTCTTCATGATAATCAAATGCTTATGAGCTTGTCAGAAACATTGGCTTGGGGGCATTACCATTGGGCGTTTGCCGAAGATTTTTTTGGTATCAGTACACGCATTTATGCCCAGCGCGCGCGAAGTGGTGGGCGAGTCAAAAGCTGATAAACATGACGAAAGCCAAGCCATTCTACGCTGCCTCATCAACCTACAACTTGAGCATCACCCGCCGAGTGATAAGGGCTGGCCAGACATGCACGATACGTCCGAGCTACTGGCTGTCAAGGTGGAGCGGTTAGCGAAGGAGCAGCACTTTCCGATTCAGCAGCGCGGAGAGGATCTTGTCGGGGAGATTTTCAATTTGCTTATTGAAAATAAAGGGGTCAACAAAGTGTATGAAGCGTTTCGTATACCAGTGGGTGGCAGACGTCGGTGACGCGCTGTCTACGACACATCTGTTTATCATACCGCCTTGAGAGATCCTTATTCGCTCCCATGCATGTAGGCATGGGAGCAAAGTTAGACGGTGCGAAGCTTAATAGATAGTGGGTTGGGTGGGCAAGTTAGCTTGATGTGTGGGCTGCGGAACGATGGGTAGCCAGGTCATTACGTCCAGCGTTGCCGTCGTCCCATCCATAAATTGCACGACTTGCCCATTCACCTGAAGTTCCTCAATAGCAGCGAGTAGTCGGTCGCGGTTACGCAAGACGTTGGGGCCGCGCTGGCGTACCTAGGTGGGTCTTAAAAAGCGAATTCCTCGGTTGCGGTGATCCTGAAACCAGTTGTTGAGTAGTTGAGCATCTCGACATATCTGAGGTACAGGCTGAAATACCGAGTGGAAATTGACGGACGACCAGTTGCATAAATCAATCGCTTGCAGCAGCGTTTCTGGCCGGATGAGGCCTTCTTCTCCCTCGAACAAGTGTAGGCTGCCAGCCGGCCGTGCAGCGATTTCTGCAAGCTTAGACGCATGATCCTGACTGTGCTCAAAGCGTCCACCAGGCTGCATCTCAGCCTCAATTTCATTGTAGTACTGCACCCACATTCGAATTGCTTCCTGGTCAAATTCGAGCACGGTGGGATTCGTTTCCGGTGCAAACAGTAATAGGCGGTTTTCTCGTGCCAGTGTTTCCAAGCGTGCCCCGCCTTCCTGCCATGCTTCCCACTTGGGGCTGGGCGCTTCTGGGTTTAAAAACCGCTGTCCGCTTAGGGAGGCTGGCTGACTCACTAATAGCCTCGCATAAAGGCCCGCCTCTCGGGCCTCATCGCCACGTTTGTCAAGGTGGGTTTGCACCACACCGGGCTGGGTCATGGCCAATACCCCCAGGCTAACATGATCTAGCTCTAAAGCGGGTTGGTTCGCACGGTCAACGGTGATACGATCACCACTGATAAGGGCGTTCAGTTTGCCAAAGGCCTTGAACATGGCGCTATCAAACAGCGTTTTACCTTCCGCTGTAATTAAACTGGCACTTGGCAGTTCATGGGCGAGATGAGCGAACAAGGAGGCATCGGTGGCATCCTCGAAAGCGAGGCTGAACCGCCTTGGGTGATCGGGTTTTACGTTCTCGTGTGCTTTGAGGGCAGTGCTGTCTATTTCCACAGGCGTTCCCTTACCGCGCTGGCGTTTAAAAGCACGCAGCAGCCCGTCACGTTCCGCTTCCCATTGAGCAATCTCCGCTGCATGCTCTTCCAGTCGCTTGCGATACACTTGGCGTTCCTCCCACTCGACTTTCAACAAAGGCTCCATTAATTGTTTAAGCAGCGTGGATTTGCGGCCGCCAGAAGTCACAATAATTAAAATCGCTAAGCTAAGCGGTCTAAGCTGATGGGTCGGCAGTTTGACCCGGTAGCGTCCCTGGCAGGTCGTGCTGATCACTCCCAGTAACGCGTAAAGCACCATATCGGTGGGCACCTGTAGGTGATGGCTCAACTCCATCACCGTTTTGGTAAAGCGCGTATCGGTGAATTCAGTCAAGTGAAGTTGACCAGGTGGTAGCAGTAACTGGCCGTAAGGGGTCATGGGGTAGCTCATGAGGCATCTCCTGTGGTTAGTAAATAGTCGAGTATCAACTCGACGTCACCACCATAAAAAATACCGATAACGGGTAATACGGCGCTGCTTTTATCAAAGAGTGATAAATAAGCAGAGCTATTGACAGTTGTTCGCTTTCATGGTTTGTGAGTCAGTGTTGCAGAGGGCATTCTATGCGGTACACGTGATATTGTTGCTACGCCTAGCAGGAAAAGCAGTGCCCTCACGGTATCGGTGAGGTATGACTGCTCAAACGGGGTAAATGACACGCTGTAAATTGGTAACCCTTTGTTAGACATTGGTGGCGTAAGGTCGGCGTAAGCAGCGGGAACGTCCTCTCATAATCGACTGCTGCCGAACGAATGGCCGTAAGGTATTTTGCTATACGCTTTACATAAATAGCTGGCTGCATAGAAGACCGATGCTAACGTCTCGTCATCGCCAAGACGGAGGCAGTATTCCACTGGCGTTGGTGTGTTGGGATGCAGGCAAACCTGCACACGACCTCCCATGTTCTCTAAGGGCCATTCAATGGCTCGCGCCCAAGAGCGCACCACCCGATGCGTGAGATTGTTGCGATAGTAGCCACCCCCCGGTGAAGGTGAGTAATTCCCTACTGTAAAAATCGCCTCGTAATTAAGCAGCAGCATTAAATGATAATGATGGGTCTCTCTGCTTTCGTGTTCTCGCGCCCACAAGAAGCGTAGGCAAGGCCGATACTTTCCCGCGGTTGCCGCTAACTCGCGCTTTAAATAGCGCCAGAAGTTAAGCAGCAAAACATTGTGATGATCCAGGGTCGCCGCCGGATACCCCTCGGGAAAGCGCAGATCCATGCGGCAAACGAAGGTTCGTCGTTGGCAGGCCATGACTTGCTGAAGGATATGCAGCGAACGCTCCAAGTACTGCTCAATTAACGGGCCATTAACATGCTGATAAACAGGCATACCTGTGAAAGTGCCACTGTAATGGCATTTCCAGTGTGGGTTATGGGGGTGACGTTTGGGGTGTTGCGCAAAGCGATGGTAAGAGGACATGGGTGATGTATCTCATGGGTTACCAGACCCGCACGGGTGAGCCCCAGCCTGCTAGGGCCGGTGTATGAGCAGTGTGGTGTGCCTGTTGCGTATTGGGTAAGGCCCGCTACGGTGAGTAGCCGAGCCGTCTGTAGGGTGATGCGGATAGAAAGCGAGTGAGTAGCTAACACCGTCAGGTCTGCAATGCAGAGCGCCTTAAGACGTTGGTGTTGGCCTCGTTACGTCCGATAGCTAGGAAGGGCAACCTGCAGGCCAACCCTGTCTTTTAAAGGGTAATGTAGGGCGTTAGTGGAGGCGCTTTGTTATGTCGTGTTTAGGGTAGGACGCTCCCCTAGGTGGGTCGCTCTAAGTTCTACATGGTTATTATTTCCTTCTTATAAACCCTATAGTACTTATACCGTCTATTTATCCTAAGAATAGTGATGCTTCAACCCTGTATGAGCCCCGTCAGTTGGGCATTGAGGGTATGAACACCAGAGAAAGATGGCTTGTCATAAATTTACATTATTATCAATGAGATAAAGAAAAATCCTGCATAACCCGCCTTTGTTCACAGCATGAGACACGCCAGTAATTTTTTTTAGACCTATATCACTAAGGGGATAGCACTCGGCTATCAATGTGTGTCAACGCCTTTTAAGGAGAGAAAGATGACACGATGCCCTTACTGCGGTGCTACACCGCTATCTCCCCCTCGCTTGCAGGCACGCCAACAGGCCTGCCAAACCGGTGCTCAGCTGGGTGCCGCGTTAGGTGCCATTAAAGGACGCACCGGCATGGCCATCGGCAGTGTGGCCGGTGCCGTCATCGGCGGCTTGCTGGCCGCTCAGCGCTGGTGGCCAATCAGCGGTATAGCCTACTGCCAGACCTGCCATCGAACGTTGCCCGACGAACCTGCGAGCTGACCCCCTCACCCCTAACGCTGATTCCCTACATACCGGTTTATCACCATGCGTTCGCCGCCTATTGAGCCGTGATGCCGTGCTTGTTTTTCAGGAGAACACCATGAGCCAGAACACCCATCATCAAGAGTCAACGTTTGTCATCCCTGCCGAGCAGGCCCAGCGCACCGTGCTGTTGCCTGTTGAGCAGACGGCACCACCGGTCAGTGATAACCCTGAACCCACCGCACCTGCCAAGCCCAAGCTCTCTGCCCAGGCTAAACCGGGGTCGGTCACGGCCTCTGTTTTGGATGCCATCGAGCAAAGCAACCTGCCCGCACCGGTCAGTCGTGGTGCCCGCGTTAAACGTCCACCTACACCGCCTCGCCGCTACCGTGATCAGGCACGGCGTTTGGTGGATACCCGCGCCTTAGATCGCACCGCATGGCTGTCGATTCGTCAGAGTGGTATCGGAAGCTCTGACGCTGCTGCAGCAGTGGGCCTGCATCCCTATAAATCGCAACTTGAACTGTGGATGGAAAAAACCGGGCGTCAGTCAGGTCATACTGAGCCGACTCACGACCAACAGCTGACCAGCCCCTTGCATTGGGGTCAGATCCTCGAACCCATCGTGGCGGAACACTACGCTCGCCACACCGGCCATCGGGTGCAGCGGGTGAATGCCATTCTGCAGCACGTCGAGCATCCCTGGATGTTAGCTAACCTAGATCGCGAGATCGTCGGTAATGACGCTGTACAGATATTGGAGTGTAAAACCGCCGGGATCTATGGGGCCAAACTGTGGAAGGAGGGCGTGCCCGAATATGTCCAGTTGCAAGTGATGCACCAACTTGCGGTAACGGGCCAGCAGGCCGCTGACGTAGCCGTGCTGTTAGGCGGCCATGAGCTACAGATTCATCGCATTAAACGGGATGACGCGATGATCGATCAGCTGATTGCTCTGGAGCGCCAGTTCTGGCACTTCGTGGAGACGGGCACCCCACCGCCTGCGGATGGCAGTGACTCAGCGGATCACGCCCTGCGGACACTCTTCCCCCAAGACAATGGCGAAACTCTCGACTTCTGCCAAGACGCGGGCCTTATCTGGGGCGGATTACCATCGGTAAACTGGTCGAGGAACAACGGCAAGCGTCTGCCGCAAAAAGACGATCAATTCACCATCACCTCGCAACTCCAGACCAAGGAAGGCTGGATACGCCACCCACTCGATGAGCAGCTACGCAGCGCCCAGGAAGGCAAACTCAGGACGATTCCCATCCGGCTGCTGTTCAGTGACCCCGACCTGAATCTACGCGCCGAGTACGCGCTGTTTGATCGGCAAACGGCCAGACCACTGTGCGTGGGCGACGGTGAGCAGTGCAAACGGCGTACTCGCGACGGTATGGAAACCTTGCCATGCCCGGCCCCTGATGCCTGCCCCTTGGCCCAGGGCGGCGCTTGCAAGCCCTACGGGCGTTTGAACGTGTTGATTGGCGATGACGACCCGCTAGGCAGTTTTATCTTCCGCACTACCGGCTTTAACTCGATCCGTACGCTGGCCGCAAGGCTCGCCTACTTCAAGGCGATCTCGGGTAACCGGCTGGCCTGTATGCCGTTGGAGCTACGGCTACGCGGTAAATCCACCCGCCAGAGCCGGGGCACGGCGATCTTCTACGTCGATATCACTTTGCGCGATGGCTGGACGCTGGAAGAGACCCTGGCCGAAGCGCAACGCCTGGATGACGTTCACCAAGCCACCGGGTTTGATCAGAAAGCGCTGGATAAAGCCGCGAAGGCAGGCTTTGCCAACGGCGCCTTTGAGGACAGTGCCGAGGAATCCAGCGACGTGGTGGAGGAGTTCTACCCCGAGGCACCAGACACCCCACCGGGCAAGCAGGACGCCCATGCCCCGGTGACGCTGGCTGACAAGCTGCAGGCCAAAAGCCAGCAGGGTAAGCCTGAGGCATCAGAACCGGACAGTGCCGACCCAACAGCACCACCTGCCGATCATCCCCCACAGACCTCGTCTCGTCAGGCCAAACGCGCCTGAATGTTGATCTCAAACATTACCCACTCACCACTGCTTTCGATGTAACACCACCACCGCTCAATGACGCCCGCGGCCTGTTTGGCGCGGGCCGTTATGCCGTGGATGAACGATAAACCGATAAGGAAACTCACCATGCGTATTCTGACTCACGACCAACTTCACCGTACCGCTCCGGCCATCTTTGCTAACCAACCCGATGAAGCGGTCTCCGACCGTTATGGCTTCGTGCCCACCATCAACGTAGTCGATGCCTTGCAAGCCGAGGGCTGGTACCCAGTACGCGCCCAGCAGACCAACGTTCGCCAAGCCGAACGCCGCGACGTAGCCCGGCACATGATCCGTTTCCGGCAAGACCCCGATCGTCAAATGACCGTGGGCGATAGCGTCACCGAACTGGTGTTGACCAATAGCCATGACCGCACGGCGGCGTTTCAGCTTGATCTGGGGCTGTTTCGGCTGGTGTGCCTCAACGGCATGGTCACGCCAGTGGGCGACGTAGGCGGTATCCGCGTGCGTCACGGTAAACAGATTGTCGATGAAATCCTCGAAGGCTCCATCCAGTTAAGCCACCAAGTGCCCCGCATTGCCGAGGGGGTCGAGGCGTTCCAATCCACCCTGGTCAGCCGAGGCGAAGCCCAGCTATTTGCCGAGGGGGCGTTGTCGTTGCGTTACGGCGACGACTGGGCGCAATCAAGCCCCGTGCAGCCTGGGGATCTACTGGAAGCCCGCCGTAGCGAAGATGCCAACGGCTCGTTGTGGAACGTATTTAACCGGACGCAGGAGAATCTGTTCAAGGGCGGGTTGCGGGGTCGCTCTCCATCCGGTCGGGCCACCCGTACCCGAGCGATTAACAGCGTGACCGAAGATGTGCGCTTAAATCGCGCACTTTGGAAGCTTACCGAGCGCTTCGCCGAGCTGAAGGGTGCTGATTTGGTTGCATAAATCGATGGCATTTTTTCTACGGATTTTTCTACAGAACGGCCCCTCAGGAGACACCATGAACGCACCGCTCAACGCCTCGCTACTCACCAACCCCCAACTGATCGCCGGGGAGGAGCCCGGCACCTACCGCGTCAATGGCGACGTGACCGACGCTCAGCTGTTACACCTGGCCAAGATGATCGCGCAGAAGCGGCTTAGTAAAGGCAATAAGCTCGGACGCCCCGACGAGGTTCACCGCTGCCTGCAAACCCTGCTGCTCGACTACCCCTACGAAGTATTTGGTACGTTGCTATTAGATACCCAGCACCGGCTGATCGCCTTTGATGAGCTGTTGCGGGGCACCATCGACTCAGCCAGCGTCTATCCCCGCGAGGTCATCAAGCACGCCATTGAGCACAACGCCGCCGCTGTGATCCTGGTGCATAACCACCCCAGTGGCGATCCTGAACCCAGCGATGCGGATCGACGCATAACCCAGCGGCTTCAGGAAGCGCTGGGCTTGGTGGATATTCGTGTCTTGGATCATGTGGTGGTGGGCCATGAAGGTTACACGTCGTTTGCTGAACGGGGGTGGCTGTAAGGCCACTCTCGTTATTAACCCAACACCTCAATATTCCGTCTCACCTGCCTCACGCCTGCCCTGACCGGCAGCGTGAGGCGGGGCTTGTCGCGTGGCGTTCTTTTTTTCTTTACGCAGTGAATAGATAAGATGAGAGGGCGTGCGGTTAAGCGTTTGCCAGCGCGGGCTGTGATAGAATCAAGACATTGAGATAGGAGCGCGCATGGCCAATAAACAGCATAAACAACACGATACGGGTTACAAGGAGCTGTTCAGTTACCCCGAGTTCGTTCAGCAGTTGATCGAAGGCTTTGCGCCCAGTGAAATCGCCGAGCTGATGGACTTCACGACGCTCAAGAACCACAGCGGTAATTACATCACCCCGCTGTTTGAAGAGAAATTCGAGGACGTGGTGTGGTCGGTTAATGTCACCTGGGAAGGGACGACGCAAGAGATCTTTCTGTATATCCTGCTGGAGTTCCAGTCCTCGGTGGATCGCACCATGCCAATCCGGCTGATGCACTACGTGGCCTGCTTCTACGATCACCTACTCAAAAATGGAACGACAACGCCGCACAAAGGCTTACCGCCTGTCCTGCCAATAGTGCTTTATAACGGTTCTGAGCGTTGGACAGCCCGGCAGGATATTTACGAGATGGTGCATCCTGAACCGCCTGCGTTTTTGCAGGTCTATCAGCCGCACCTGCGTTACTATCTCGTCGATGAAGGACGCTATACTGATGAAGAACTGAGCTTACGCCAGACACCGTTGAGCGGTGTTTTCAGCATCGAGAATGCGTCGACGGATAGAAAAGGGCTGCAGCAGGCCGTGGATCGGGTAGTTGCGATTATTCAGGCCGACCCGAATAAGGAACGCATCGACAAGATCATTACCCGCTGGCTCAAGCGTCACCTGCAGCGGCTCAGAGCTGAGATCAACCTGGATCAGCTCAACAGTGTGGTGGAGGATAAAGATATGTTAGCAGAGAATTTAGAAAACTGGGCACAGCAAGAGCGCCGAGCAGAGCGCCAGAAAGTTCTGCAGGAAGCAGAGGCCCGCGCTTTAGAAGAAAAGCGTGAAACGGTCCGTCATCTACTGACATTCGGTGTGCTCAGCGATGAGCAGATTGCCGAAGCCACAGGGTTAGCGGTTGACGAGATTGGCAAGCTGCGGATTGAAGATAAGCACTGATTCCACCTTTCAACAGTTTGGTGGAGGCTAAAGATATGTTGGCAGAGAATTTAGAGAACTGGGCACAGCAAGAACGCCGTGCAGAGCGTCAAAAGGTTTTGCAGGAAACTGAGCAGCGCGTATGGGAAGCTGAACAACGCGCCCTAGAAAGCAAACGCAACGCGGCCCGCAAGCTGATCGCCCGTACTGAAATGGATGACCAAGCGATCGCGGAGATCGCCGATCTATCGGTAGAGGAAGTTGATAAACTGCGTGCCGAAACACGGCACTGATCTGCTTTCATTTATACCTATTCCCGCCTCACGCACAAAAAAGGGCAGCCCCGATGGCTGCCCTCTGTGTATCTGTCTGATTTTTTAGTTTGATGACTCCCCAGCCGGTGGCTCGCCACTGCTAGGCGGTGACACCGTCTGACGTGGCGCATCGCGTGAAAGGGCCCGTTGACGCGCCGAGTGCTTGCGTTTGGCTCCCGGCAAGGCTTGAGTCTTCTCACCATCTTCTCGCGCCTCACGGTCCCAGGGCACCGACGCCGTGGCTGCATCCGCCGCATTTAACAACGAATCATGCGAGAGGTGCGCATAGCGTTGGGTGGTCTTCACCTGGGTATGGCCCAGCAACTTCTGCACTTCATATAACGAATGTCCCTTGTTGATCACGTAGCTGGCAAAGCTATGGCGCAAATCGTGAATCCGCACATCCTTTAGCCCCGCCTTGTTCCGTGCGGTATCCCACGAATTAAAGATGGCTATGAAGGGTTTGCCTGTCTTGGGGTTCGGAAACAGATAAGCGTTATCTTCCATACGCGGCAGCTTGCTTAACAGCGTTAAGGCTCCTTGCGACAGCGGCACATGGCGGGTCTTGCCCGTCTTGTTGAACTCGATGCGCCACAGCCGCTGCTCCAGGTCGAAATCTTTCCACTTGGCATTCAATACTTCCCGTTTGCGTGCCCCGGTGAGCAAAAGCATTGCCACGATGTAAGGCAGCAAGGGATTGGGCGAGGCTTCCAGCGCCTCGAACAGCCGCAGCGCCTCATCATCTTTTAAATAACGCTCCCGCTGGTTATTCACCGGATACAGCTCAATGCCTGCCGTCGGGTTACGCGTTACGCCCTCCACCTCCCATTTCAGCGCCAGGTTAAAGATATAGCGGCACAGGATCAGCACCCGGTTGGTCGAGGCAGGTTCGTGCGTCTCTCGATGGTGGCTGAATACCTCGATCATATGCTGTCGCTTGATCTCATCCAGGTAGAGTTTATCGAGCTTAGGCAGTACGTGGTTGCGCAGTAGCGTCTCATCGGTCGCCCAGCTGCGTTTGTAGCCCTTGATGTAGGGCATGTAGTGCGCTGCCACGAACGCCCCGAAGGTCGGCACCTGTTTCAAGGTACGCCGCGTTTCAAACGGATCTTCCCCCATCGCCAGTTTAGCCTGGATATCGAGTACCCGTTTGCGCGCCTCGCTAAGTTTCAGCACACGCGCACTTCCCAGTTTGCGTTCCACCTGTTTGCCACGAAGATCGCGGTAGCGACACGAGAAGGTTTTTGTGCCCGATGACAGCACCTTTAAGGTCAAACCTGAGGTTTCTGTGTCGAAGTAGTCCACTTTGCCCGCTTCTGGCGGCGTGGTACGCTCCACGAACTGTTGGGAGAGTTTTTGCTTAGGCATACGATAATTCCTCTTTTAATTCCGTAAACGCTACTTAAGATAGCGTTTAAGGGTATTTTGAACGATTTTTAGGGGGCGTCAAGCATGACAGAGGAAAAAGTGCGGTTTGCGCTGGCAATGCGCATTGCCCGTGTCGCAATGGGTATGAGTCAGCAAGAGTTCGCCGATGTGCTGGGTGTGGCCAAATCCACGGTTGCGCGTAACGAAACCCTGGAGATGGCGATGCGTGCCGATACGCTGACGGCCATGCTGCGAGCGATGCGTGAACACGGTATCGAGATGGACGTTCTGGGCTCGCCGACGAGTCTGAGTGTCAAGATCAACGAAGAGGCCCTAAATAAAGCGGCTGAGCGGCTGAGCAAAAAGAAGTAGCAAGAGAATAACTGCTCAGCGGTAGTGAGGGCGTTTCATGGTGTTTTGTATCAGAAAGGTGTTTGCTCGTCGGGATTGTGTTGTGGTAGGCGCGTTTGGCAGCATCGGCCTGGTAATTAGCCATAGTTAATGATGTCGGGGGAATAGAACTGCGGTAGAAAAAGCCAAATGCCTGAAAGCCGCATGGTGTGAGGCTTTCAGTGCCAGGAAAAGGGACGTTGGAAGAGTGGAATCTGTCGAGACAATAGAAATGTGGTAGAAAACGTAAAAAAGGTTTTGATAGAGGGTGTAAATTGTAATTAAAACAGAGTGTTGATGAAGGGTGAGACTGGCATGCTCACTGCAGATGTTGACGACTTCACTGGTACTGATGGTGATGACACGTTCACTGCTGGTTTGTCCGTTGCTGGCAATCAGACACTGACTTCTATCGACCGCATTGACGGTGGTGAAGGCACTGATCGTCTGAATGCTACGCTGACAGCTAACGTTGCTCTTGACGGTGTCATCGAGAACGTCGAGAACCTGTACTTCCGTGCACTGAACGGCGTTGCAGTCGACATGGCAAACGTAGCCGGTGTTGAGCAAATCTGGTCAGACCGCGCCCAGGACAACTTCACTGTTAATAACCAAGAAAACGCTGTAACGCTGGGTGTTATCGCAGGTGAAGGCGATGCGACTATTCTGGGCTATGACGTAGACTCTACTACTGATCTTGCACAAGCTGTTGTACTTCAAGGCGCCAACCTTGCAAATGCCCAAGGCGCTGCCCAAGGCACCCTGGCTGTGAACAACGCTGGTACTGCAGAATTCAACGCTATCAACATCACCAATAGTGGCGAAAGCTTCTTCAGCGCTGTCACCAGCGATTCTTTTGCTGATGAAGTTGCGCTAAACGTTGAAGGTTCTGGTTCTCTGCAAATCGATACCGCACTTGCTGCTAACGTTAACACCGTTGGTGCAGGCGATTTCGAAGGTAATCTGACTCTTGATTTAAGCAACAATGCTTCTGACCTAGACGTAACACTGGGCGCTGGTGACGACTCTTTGACCGTGAATGGCGCTGAGTTAGATGCTGACGACAGCATCGACATGGGCGCTGGTGAAAACACCCTGACCCTGGGTACTGTCACCGACCTGAGTGCGAACTTTTCCGGTGTTACCAACGTTCAAGCATTGGGTTTTGTAGAAACTCAGGACATCGGCGCTACTACCACTGGCCTAGACGTGGGTACTATCAGCGAAGTTTCCTTCAACGATGGCCTGACTGGCGATGGCGTTACTAACTTCAACGCTGCCACTCTCGTAAATGCTACTGGCGTAATGACTGATGGCGATACAGTTGTTGCTGGCGGCGTCACGTACACGCGTGGCGCTACGAACTTCACTGCTACCGGCGGCACGGTAACAGATGCTGCTTCAGCTACAGCAGTACAGAACCAGACCGAAGCAATTACTCAAGGTGTAAATACCTTCAACGTTGTATTTGCTACGAATGGCGATGTCGCTCTTATTGATGGTATTGCCCCAACGGCAACCAACACACTGCGCTACAACACAGTGACCGATACGTTGTCTGTGGGCAATCCGGCTGAGTCTGCTGACTTCATTGATGCTGCTGATGCTGCTACATTGTTCAACGGGGCAACTGTGGATGTAGCATTTACCGCTGAATTTGGCGATATCACTATCAACTCTGACGGAACAGCGGCTGGGAATAGCTACACAGAAGCTGGCCTGACAGCTACTGAAGTTGCAACCGGCGGCACCATTGCTGGCGGCGTTTCCGGCAACGATGGCCAGTTCACCATTGGAAGCGATAGCTTCTTCTGGGAAACTGCGACCACTACACTCTTCACCGGTACTGATAATACTGGCGACGAAGTTAACTTTACCGGTACTGAGCTGACGACCGATGACTCAGCAGTAGCAACTGTAGAGCTTGACAGCGAAGCAGCTGAACTGACGGTTAACTTCGAAGGCACCAACTCTGAAGATGTAGCACTGTCTGTTAGCGATGAAGTTAGTGGCCTGACAGTTAATGCCACGTCTACTGCAGTAGGTACTGCTGGTCACACTGTGACTGTCACTAACCAAGAAGATGCTGACGGTGATCAAGAGTCACTCGAAACGCTGACTCTGGCAGATACCAGCACACCGAATGCAGCTGGCGTACTAATGGCTAGCAGCTACGATGTCGCTCTGTCCAACGTTGAAGGTCTGACCACCATCAACTTGGCCGGTACTGCGGGTGTTGACGGTAACGACGATGCTGTAGCGTCTAACTTCACCGTTGATGCAGGTGCAGCCAGCTTCGGCGGCGCAGTCACCGTCAACATCAGCGATGTTAACGACGTGACTTACAATAATGCACAGGAAACTGTACGCGAAACCTTCGCGTTTGGTGGCGAGCTGGTTGAAGGTGGTACTATCACTATCAACGATTTCAACTTCACTACGGGTGCTAACGGCGACAAGCTGGACTTCTCTGAGTACGGCCTGTCCGCAGGTGACCTTACCATCGTTGAGAATAGCGGTGATTTCACCATCACCAGCGATGCGTTCGACGGCACTATCGTTATTAACACCGTTGGTTCTCCGGAACCGTCCTTCTTCGAAGCGAACGCGTTCGCCTAAGAAGATTGACATTAACCAACCCGTTTGGTTATGAAGTAAAAGAGGGGCGCTTCGGCGCCCCTTTTTCTATTCCGAACATGCAACATGGAGCCGTTTATGTTCCGCAATCCCCAGGTGTTACAGGCTCAGACGCACGCCAATCTGACCCTAACGCCCTCAAAGAATTATCGCTTCGCTAGCGAGGAAATGTTCGTTCCCATCGTCTATTCAGAAATGGCCGATGTGGCGCGTGAATACCCGCTGGTGTTTCTCAAAGATCGTGCCTTGCCCGTTGCTTTAACTGGCATCGAGCAGGGCGTGAACGCTTATGTCGCTGAGGACGGACAGTGGCTAGCCACCTACGTCCCAGGCCGTATCCGCGCTTACCCGTTTGCCTTGACTGAAGTACCTGAGAAGAAAGGCGAGTTTGCGATTGCCTTTGATTCAGAGGCCGAGCAATTAGGCACCGACGATGGCCAGTCGCTATTCGACGCAAGCGGTAAGCCCAGTGCTACCCTGCAAGCGCGCATTGACCTCTTGCAGCAGATGAAGCAGCAGGAAGCCCGCACCGCTCAGATGCTCAAGACCCTGCGTGACTTCGGCATCCTGATTGAGCGGGCGATCCGTATTAAGCGCCCCAACGGCGAAGACAGCCAGCTCACCGGCATGGAAGTGGTCGACGAAAAAGCGCTGAATAATCTATCGTTAGAGACCTTCGGTGAGTTACGCGACCAGGGCTTATTGCCCCTTATCTATGCCCACCTGCTGAGCATGGCGAACCTACGCCACGGCGCGATTGCTGGTAAATACCCGCAAATGGCCCAGCCGCAAGGCAAAGCCGCCCAAACGCCCCGCCAACCTCGATGAAGTGTTTGGCGAAGGCGACGACGATTTAGAGTTTGATTTTAGCTAAGGAGAAGTTACATATGGCAGAGAAGCAACCGAAAACCATCACCATCGACGGCACCGAGTACAACGTGGCCGACCTGTCTGAAAACGCCCGCAACCAAGTAGTGAACCGCGCGTGACCGATGCGGAAATTGAAAAGCTCAAGCAGCAGCTGGCGATTTACCAAACCGCCCGTACCGCCTATGCCAAAGCGCTGAGTGAAGAACTGCCCACCAAAGAGGTGCACTAAGTGCCGCGCTTACTGCTAATCGCCGCTGCTGGGCTGTTGCTCAGCGGCTGCGTGCCGTTTGTGCCGGTTATTTGATACACCGGTATACGCACTGCTCTTACGTTTGCCAGCTTAATAAGGTAGTTGCCAATGGTTACTGTTACCCGCGACCCTGAGCGTTACCGGGTACTGCCTAGCGAGGGCTATGACGGGGTGGTTCAGGTATCAGCCGGTGGTTTCTACGGATCTGGCGTGCTGCTACACGGCGGCCGTGCGGTATTGACCTCTGCCCACGTCATTGAAGGCGCTGATGCAGTGACGGTGCGTATGGATACGCCGGCAGGGCGCATTCACCTGCCCGCCTCGCAGTTTGCGTTGCATCCGCTGTTTGATGTCGCAAACGGAAATAGCGACCTGGCGTTGGTATGGCTAGGCGAGCCAGCACCGGTGAGCGCCGAGCGGAGCACACTCTACCGTTATAGCGACGAGGTGGGTCTTGATATCACCTTGGTGGGTTACGGCCTTCCCGGTGATGGCCTGACCGGGTACGTGGAAAGTGGGAGTGTGACACCCGCGAAACGCGTTGCTGACAACCGTTTTGATACCACGGGTGAGGCATTGAAAAATGCGCTGGGGCGAGGTATCGGCTGGGACCCCTTGCCTGGCTCTCAGTTGATTATCGATTTTGATAATGGCAGTAGCGAGAACGATGCGCTGGGTGTGTTGATGGGCTTACATAACACTGGACGAGGGGCTGCTGAAGGGCTTATCGCGCCGGGAGATAGCGGAGGCCCGGCGTTTATTGATGACAAGGTGGCAGGAGTGGCTACCTATACGGCATCGCTCAGCCGTAATGGGGCAATCCCCCGATGTGAACGATACCCTGGACAGCAGCTTCGGCGAGATCGCGTCTTTTCAGCGGGTCAGCTACTACCAACAGTGGATCGACCGAAGCCTGCGCGAGGCTGACCCTAGTGCGCCTAAGCGGCGAGAAGACGTCGAGACCACGGTGATAGAAGGGGATAAAGGCACGACGCTTGCTTACTTTCTGCTGGAATTTACCGGCCAGCGTGACCACCCCGATCAGTGGCTAAGCGTTGATTACGCTACCCGAGACGGTACTGCAACGGCGGGGGAGGATTATATCGCCGTGGCCGACACGCTCATCCTTTATTCTGGCGAAACCCAAGCCGCGATTGCGGTGGAAGTGATTGGCGATGAGACCCCAGAGCCCGATGAAACCTTGTACCTGGACGTGTTTAATCCCATTGGTGGCAGCTTCAGGGAAGGCGTGCTCAAGCTAACGGCTGTGCGTACCATCCTGGATGATGATGGATGGATAGCTTAGCGGTGTTTAACAAGCTGATGGCGTCAATGTCGCTTTTTGCCGCTACCTGAGGGGCTTTCCTACTGTTACGGTACAAAGTGGCCCTATGGCCGCTATGAGCTGCTAGAATCTTTCCATGACTGACTTCTCAGATCCCCAAAGCCCTGATGAGGCACCTGTTCCTCCTTCTGCCCGCACGGCCATGTTAGCCGAGCTGGAAGGCTACGAGCACCTGCTGTTCGAGCCCATGACCCAGGCCGACCTGGACGGCCTCTATGCGTTGTACGCGACGTGGTGTGTACGTCTGGGAGAGTCACCCGAGGCCATTGCACTATGCGATGCGCTTGATGACTTCATCGGGGCTTCCATCCATGACGAAGGGACTGGAGACGACGCGATTGAGCGGGCCTACCTTCACCTAGTGGCGACTGTGCAGAGGGGGGGCGAGTGAATAAAAGCGTCTTGAGCCTTGGCGGGCTTTCTCCATACCGTTAGCGCTTTGCACGCGGGCGTCACGATGGCTGAACCGGCGTCTCAGTGGCATCACTTGTCCACCGCTGGCTTGTTAACGACGTTTCAACACGCCCGTGCCCAGCGTTTTAACATGTGCAGGCCGTTTCCTTTCTTTTTTTTCGATAAGCGTTTTAATTTCCTCGCGTTGTGTCGCATCCACCATCTGGTCGGAGGCGAGCTGCAGGTAATAATCAATGCCTGCCTGACACTCCAGTAGCGTTTGCCAGCGTGCTAGACATCCGGCCTCGCTAGATAGCGCAAGCTCCAGCATGGCGGATCTGGATGTCGCATGCATGCTGACGCCATCGGCCAGCGAAGCCTGCTCACACCACTCCTTCCCAATGGCTAATGACATGTGCTCTGGTGGCACCATCATCCGTTCTGTGAAGAAAAACCACCAATGCACATACCACCCTAGCACCGGGGAGCACATGAGTTGCCACTGGTACCCTGCCAACCCTTGGAACAACGACGAGCGTTTCATCGATTTGATCAGAGCGTCGCGATCGGCTTTGAGGTGATCTACCCACTCAGGGCTATAGCGTGTTGGCCGAGGGCACGAGTCTGTCGCATCGCGAATGCCTTGGGGTGCCCCTGGCCGGGCGAAGTAGGGGGTGTAGCCGGTGTCCAGTCTCACCCATCGTAAGTGTGGGTTCGCTGCCAAGAGCGAGTTCAGGTGCTTGACACGGCTTTGGTGGCGCTTACGGGCAAGCCGCTGAAAGTGCTGTATGCGCGCTTGAAACCCAAAGTGGCGTAGGGTGGTGTTGACCTCTTGAAGTCGTGCCGCCAGCTGTTGAGCATGTTGCTCTGCGACTGGGCGTTCCTGAAGGTGAGCGCCGGGTGCACCCGGCGTTAGCACTTCAATCAGTGTATCGTCATCCTGCGGTTTTTTGGGCCGTGGCGCTAGCATTAGGTCGAGGATGGGGTGGGGACGTAGGGGGGAGACGTTAACCCGGTGATTCAGTAACCAGAGCGAACGTTGAATAGTGTGTTCCACCGTCCAAGATGTTTGGGTGGGCGTGGGTGGCTGGCCAGGGTGCAGCGTGGTCAGCGGCGGTATACGCCCTTTGTAGTTCAACAGCCATTGCGCTGCTCTCGTTGCATCGATGATGTGCAGCAGGTCAGCATGCTTGTCTTTGAGTGTCACATCGAAACGTATCTCCTCTCCTTGCTCCTCCCAGCGCATCCTGCCTAGGTGAAAAGAAGCGAGTGGTTTCGCGAGATCGGGGAAGCCTAAGGGGCGATAAGTGATGCGGGGTGTCGGTGCCATGACGGCTTTTGCCAATAGGTGTTGACTGAAAATTTAGTTCCTGATTGTTGAAATATAGTTCTTTTATCAACTAATTCATAATGTTATTTTTATAAATTATTATTAGTTTTTAATCCCTTCGCGTGCGCCTTCGTTGGCCAGCCCATCGCGGGTGGCTAAGGTATCTATCTCACGACAGTGCCCGGCGCAAGATCGACTCGGCAGGCCCAGAGGGTTGCCGTCGGCCTTGCTCCCACTCCTGGTAAGTCCGCACGCTGACACCTAGCTGGCGAGCAAACTCAGCCTGGGTGATGCCCTGCGCACGACGGTGAGCCACCACCGCTGTCATCCATGGTGTTTCTTGTCGCAGTACGTCGGAGTGCTCTGGCTTGGCGTGAAGTGTCTGATGCACCTCGCTCGCCGCCGCAGAGAGGTTACGCTTGGCATTGTTGTAGGAACGCCAAGACCCTAGGCAGTCCTCATTATCTTTGTCTTGTCGAGCTAGCGCCTCTTCAGCTTTGTGGCGCTGTTCGTCGCGTCGCCGATCCTCTATGAGCTGGTAAATGAGTGCTAGGTCGAAGGGAATGCCGTTGGCGTCAGCAAACTGTCGCATCACCTCTTCGTGGCCAGGAAACTTCTCTAGTTGCAGTGAGAAAAAGAGTGCCTCGTCCATTGGGTAACCTCCTATCAATGAAGACGCCCGCCCTTGCGGCGGCTGAATGTGTCCATAGCATGCACGTGCCGTAGTCACTACGGCAGGCGTCCTCGGAGACGGAAAGAGAGGGTTTTACGGCCAAAATGACGGTATGACTACGGCGCAGCCGGGAGCAGGCTCAGAGGCTAGCGTTACCGTCATGCCAGGTAACAGGCGCTTGCCGTGGACGCCCAGGCCGAGGCCCTTCAGGTACTTTAGGCAGAGGGCTGGTTTGAAACGTGCGGCCTGTGACAAACATAGACGCATAGTCGTCGACCTTGGTCAGGTAGTGGGCGATACAGTCCAGACCGCGCTGCTTTTCCACGTCGTGGTAATCAATGCGCCCCAGCGCGTTGTAGTGATAGACCTTTTCTGCGTTGCGATTGCAGTTGTGATAATGGCCTTGCCCGCCCGTGATGAGGCCAGCCCAGTGTTCGCCAATACGCTGAGCCAGCGTAACGTCTTCTTGTACGTGATGGCCGTCGAAGAAAAACAGGAAATGGGTGTGGAAGCCCTTTTTGGGTTTCCACTCCAGCTTCCAGGCATAACCGACCAAGTGATGGAACATCGGCGATGTATGAAACATCTTGCACAACTGCTCACGATGATAATGTGCCGTTTCGTAGTCGATGTAAGGGCCATCTGCTTTGCTATAACTCAGGTCTACCCGAAGGACCGTGAGGCGGCTATAACGCGCGAACAGCGCTTTGATTAACGTGGTCAGGCGCTGATAGTTTTTGCGGCTATTACGTCGATTGAGGTTGCACTCGTAAGTCAAGCCGGGTTGCTTCAAGCATTGGTGCCAAGCGACCAACCGTTGGTTAAGTTCTAGAACCACCTGTTCCGCATCCTCGTGGCTCATGGTCGGCGGCTGATAAAAGCCCGCCTCGTGCAAATAGTCACAGCTCGCGAAGGCCCATAGAAAGCGCTGAGCGTAAGGGCTAGGCCGATAGTGCTGGCCAATTTCGGTCTTTAAAAACATCGATACTAGCACAGTGAACAGCGTTGTTAACGCGTCAAGTAACGCGTTTGGGGCTAACACAACGGTAGGGCTACCGTACCCATCCGGCTGTATGAGTTGCTTACTCTGCAATCGCGCTTCCTTAGCCGCCAAGGCCTTTAGCTGCTGCTCCACCCAAATGAGATCCTGCCGCCAGAGATGGCTGGATAGTGCCGGGATCTCCTGCCCAAAGGCAGAGGTCTCTAGGACGGTCGGGCTCATACCCTGGCAGATGGTCAGCATGTCGGCATCGGTAAAGGTATCGTTGTCAACGTCATCGAACATCGGGAAACGCCTCGCTAAGGGTGAAGAGCGTGCTTGCTCGTACCATCACCGAGGTATGTATAGATTTATGGCATGGCCGTTACTCAGGCAGGGCTTTCTTAAGCCGCGTCATCCACCTAGCGCGTGCCGTTGCGTTGCCGTCACGCTAGAGCGCGCCTTCTCTATCGTCATTTAATGACGATGCTATCTGTTTCTTTTAAGGATATTCATTGACTCTGTGATGTGATCTATCGGGCTCTTCCTTCGTGAGCCCTAGTACGCACTGAGGCGTGTACCCTTAGCCCTCGTTCTTATAGATGTCCCATAGGCGATTGATACCAATAACATAGGAAGCCAAATGCCTAGGGAAGGCTTGATGATGGCTTTAGGGAAGAAATGATCGCGAAAGGCCATCGCTGAAAGGCCATGGCGCGGTCAAACGAGTCAGAAAGTTAGTGTCGTTGGTCTGACGTGCGGTTGGCCAAAGGAACAGCGTTTGCCGATTTAAAATAACGGTTTTTCAGCCCCGTATTACGTGAGTGAAGCCCTACCGATTGGGCGCGTTCGATTCACTTCACTCAAGGAGGTGGCGTATGTCCGCCCACTGTCCACGCTGTACATCAACGCAGCTGATGCCACGTCAATTAGGTCGCCATGTGGGGGCAACCACCGGTGTTGTGTCCGGTGGTACTACCGGTGCCATGGGGGCGCTGAGCGGTGCCAAAGCCGGTGCCGTGGTCGGTGCTGTCGCAGGCCCCGTCGGCGTATCGATAGGCACCTTAGCCGGTGCGCTGTTTGGTGCATTGGTGGGAGGCACCGCAGGCGGTGTTGCCGGTGCCCGGTTGGGAGAGGAGCTGGATGCGAAGGTGCTCGACAACATGGAGTGCCGCGCGTGTGTTCGCCCCTTTCGACTGCCCCTGGCTGACTATCCCGTTTATCTACCGCGCTAAGCGCGCACCCGCTACCGCCCGGTCCACCCCACACGCTTCACGCTTACTCATCACGGTTAGCCCGCGCCTCATCAGGCAGCGGGCCGTTATGCCGTGTCTGACCGAAAACGTTCATCAGGACCCACCCCATGACACACAACACCTCTCAACAAACCTCGCCGTTTCTAGTACCCGCCGATCAAGTCCAACGCACCGTGCTATCGCCGGTCGATCATGCCAAACAAACACCGCTCTCGAGCAAGGCCAAGCCGGGCAGCGTCACTGCTTCGGTACTGGAAGCTATTGAACAAAGCAACATGCCCACGCCGGATAGTCGGGATGCCCGCATCAAGCGACCCATAGCGCCGCCACGGCGTTATCGGGAACAAGCACGGCGATTGGTGGATACCCGCGCCCTGGATCGCAAGGCATGGCTTTCGATTCGTCAAAGCGGGATTGGCAGCAGCGATGCCGCTGCTGCCGTCGGGCTGCATCCGTATAAATCGCAGCTGGAACTATGGATGGACAAGACCGGACGCCAATTCACCGATAAGGAACCCAACCGTGAGGATCAGCTCACCAGCCCCTTGCACTGGGGTCAGATCCTCGAACCCATTGTGGCTGAGCACTACGCCCGTCATACCGGCCATCGGGTGCAGCGAGTGAATGCGATTCTGCAACACGTCGAGCATCCGTGGATGCTGGCCAACCTGGATCGGGAGATCGTGGGAAGCGATAAGGTGCAGATACTGGAGTGTAAGACCGCCGGGATCTACGGTGCAAGCTGTGGAAAGACGGCGTGCCCGAGTACGTGCAGCTGCAGGTCATGCACCAGTTAGCGGTGACGGGCCAGCAGGCCGCTGACGTGGCCGTGCTGTTAGGCGGCCATGAGCTACAGATCCACCGCATCGAACGCGACGAGGCGATGATTGAGCAGTTAATAGCCCTGGAGCGGCAATTCTGGGATTACGTGGAGAAGGATACGCCACCCCCGGCAGATGGGTCGGATTCGGCGGATCAAGCCCTGCGGACGCTGTTTCCCAGTGATGATGGTGAGGCCCTCGACTGCTGCCAAGACGCGGGCCTTAGCCAAGCATTTAGCGATCTGCAACGGGTTCGCCAAACCCTGGATAATGCCAAGAAGGAAGAAGCCAAGCTCAAACATAAACTCCAACAAGCAATGGGGACTGCAACGCTGGCCACGTTTCCCACCGGCAGCTTGAGCTGGAAGCAGAGCAAGCCCATCCACCGGCTGGATACCAAAACGCTGCAGAAAGACCACCCCGGTTTGTGTGCCGACTACTTGCACGCGCATCCCGGTACGCGGCGGTTGGTGGTGCGTTAGTCGCGGCCATCGCCCATCGTGAATCGTATAACACAGCGCCGCTGTGCGCGGTTGCCGTACCCACATAACCCTAACGTTACCTCAATCAGCAAACGCCTCAGCGCGGCTTTCCGGCCGCCTGGGGCGTAGTGCGCTATGGGGCAGCTAACCCTTCACCACTGATGTGCTGATATCGTCAGGAGATTCTCATGCTCAAAGGCTTAGCCATTACCCCGCCCATACTGGGGCGGATCACTATCGGCAAGTTGGTCGAAAACAACGGCAAGCGTCTGCCACAAAAAGACGACCAGTTCACCATTACCTCACAACTCCAGACCAAGGAGGGCTGGATACGCCACCCATTAGATGAACAGCTGCGCAACGCCCAGGAAGGCAAGCTGCGCCAGATTCCGATTCGTTTATTGTTCAACGACCCAGATCTTAACCTGAGAGCGGAATACGCGCTGTTTGATCGGCAAACGGCCCGACCACTGTGCGTGGGAGATGGTGAGCAGTGTAAACGCCGCACCCGCGACGGTATGGAGACCTTGCCGTGTCCGTCACCGGACGGCTGCCCCCTAGCCCAAGGTGGAGCCTGCAAGCCCTACGGACGCTTGAACGTGTTGATTGGGGATGATGACCCGCTGGGGAGTTTTATCTTCCGTACCACCGGTTTTAACTCGATTCGCACCTTGGCCGCGAGGTTGGCTTACTTCAAAGCCATTTCCGGCAACCGCTTAGCCACCATGCCCTTGGAGCTACGCCTTCGAGGTAAATCCACCCGCCAAAGCCGGGGCACAGCGATCTTCTACGTGGATATCACCCTGCGTGAAGGGTGGACATTGGAAGAAACGCTAGCAGAAGCACAGCGCCTGGATGACTGGCACCAACAAACGGGTTGTTGACCAGAAAGCCCTCGATAGAGCGGCCAAGGCCGGGTTTGCCAACGGGGCGTTTGAAGACAGTGCCGAGGAATCCATCGACGTGGTGGAAGAGTTCTATCCCGATACCCCCGAGCATCCGCCGGGCAGGCAGGAACCCAATGCTCCGGTCACGCTGGCCGACAAGCTGCAGGCCAAAAGCCAGCAGCAACCTCAAGCGAACGCCGACGCCAAGGCACCCACCGGAGCGGCGGATACCCCGCAAGGCAGTGACGCTCAACAGCCCCTAACACGCCAGGCCAAACGGGCCTGAGTGTTGATCTCAATCTTTCCTGACTCACCCCAACTTTCGATTAATCGACACCGCCACCTTAACGACGCCCGCTGCCTTAGAGGCGCGGGCCGTTATGCCGTGGATGACCGATAAGGAGATTTTCCCATGCGTATTCTCACTCACGACCAACTCCACCGAGCTGCCCCGGCTATTTTTGCCCACCAACCCGATGAAGCCGTCTCGGAGCGTTACGGCTTTGTGCCCACCATCAACGTGGTCGATGCCCTGCAAGCTGAGGGCTGGTATCCCGTGCGTGCTCAACAAACCAACGTGCGTCAAGCCGAGCGCCGTGACGTAGCCCGCCACATGATCCGCTTTCGCCAAGACCCCGACCGTCAACTCGCCGTCGGTGACAGCATTACCGAACTGGTACTCACCAATAGCCACGACCGCAGCGCGGCCTTTCAGCTCGATTTAGGGCTGTTTCGGTTGATCTGCCTCAACGGCATGGTCACGCCAGTGGGCGATGTGGGCGGTATCCGTGTACGCCACGGTAGACAAATCGTCGATGAAATCCTCGAAGGCTCGATCCAACTCAGCCACCAAGTGCCCCGCATTGCCGAGGGCGTGGAGGCGTTTCAATCCACCCTGGTCAGTCGAGGCGAAGCCCAGCTGTTTGCCGAGGGGGCGTTGTCGCTGCGCTATGGCGACGACTGGCAACAAACCAGCCCCGTGCAGCCAGGGGATCTACTGGGCGTGTTCAACCGGACCCAGGAAAACCTGTTCAAGGGCGGGCTACGTGGCCGCTCTCAATCCGGTCGGGCCACCCGGACTCGGGCCATCAATAGCGTGACCGAAGACGTGCGCTTGAACCGGGCGCTGTGGAAGCTCACCGAGCACTTTGCCGCCCTCAAGGGCGCCACCGTTGCCGCTTAATCCCTGATAAGGAGATCGATAATGACCTGCTATACACCGTACGCCCAGCTGGTAGCCGGGGAAACCCCCGGCACCTACCGCGTTGATGGCGATGTGACCGACGCCCAGCTGTTACACCTGGCCAAGATGATTGCCCACAAGCGACTGCGTAAAGGCAATCAACTGGGCAGCCCCGATGAAGTCCATCGTTGCCTGCAAACCCTGCTGCTCGATTACCCCTACGAGGTGTTTGGTACGTTGCTACTCGATACCCAGCACCGACTGATCGCCTTTGATGAGCTGTTGCGGGGCACGATTGATGCGGCCAGCGTGTACCCGCGTGAGGTGATCAAGCATTCCCTTGAGCACAATGCCGCCGCTGTCATCCTGGTTCACAATCACCCCTCGGGCGATCCTGAACCAAGCGATGCGGATCGGCGCATTACTCAGCGGCTCAAAGAAGCCCTGGGCCTGGTGGATATTCGGGTGTTGGATCATGTTGTCGTGGGCCATGAGGGCTACACGTCGTTTGCCGAACGGGGGTGGCTGTAAGGCCACCGCCATTTTTCGACTTCATGCTCCCCTGCCTCACGCTTGCCCTGACCGGCAGCGTGGGGCGGGGCTGTCTAGGTGGGTTTTCTTTTTTTCTTTAGGTAACAGGCCAATAGCGTGAGCGGTAGGGCGTCTGAGCGTGGGAATGAGCGTTAGGGAGCGGGTGTTGTGGTAAAATGAAAACATTGAAATAGGAGCGCGCATGGCCAGAAAGATTAAAAACCGCCACGATCACACTATAAGCTGAGGTTTTCGCATAAACAAATGGTGCGGGACTTGCTCACCGGTTTCGTCAATGAAGCCTGGGTGGAGCAGCTGGATTTTAATCAGATGGAACAGGTCAGCGGCACCTATATCACCGATGAGCTGCGGGACCGTGAAGATGACATGATTTGGCGGATATGGTGGCGAGACCGCTGGCTGTACGTTTATCTTCTCCTAGAGTTTCAGTCTTCCGAAGATAAGCACATGGCCGTGCGCATCATGAGCTACCTGGGGCTGCTGTATCAGGATCTGATTCGTCAGGACGCTTTTACGCCGAGCGGCAAGCTGCCACCTGTATTGCCCATCGTGCTCTATAATGGAGAAAAGCGCTGGACAGCGGCACAAAACATTGCAGATTTGGTCGAACCAGTACCGGGTGGTTTAGAGCGCTATCGTCCCAATCTGAGCTATTTGTTGCTGGATGAAGGAGCGATTGTTGATGCGCCGGGGTGGTCAGACGAAATGCACAATATCGTGGCAGCGATATTTCGTATTGAGAAGCACCGCAATGAAAACGATGTATCGGAAGCGATGGGGCATTTAGCAAACTGGCTCAGTGGCCCAGAACAAGCGAGTTTACGGCGGGCGATTATTATTTGGTTCTATCGCGTATTCTTGCCCAACCGTGCCCCAGGGCTTGAGTTTCCCGAGGTTAGCGATTTCACCAATTTGCATGAGGTACACGATATGCTGGCAGAACGAATTAAGAAGTGGCCTGAGCAATGGGAAGAAAGAGGTCGTCAGATAGGCGAGAAACTAGGTATCGAGAAAGGCCGTCATGAAGCTGAGCAGCGTGCATTAGAAAGCAAACGTAATGCCGCCCGCAAGCTGATTGCCCTGACTGAGATGAACGATCAGCTGATCGCAGAGATTGAAGAACTACCGATTGAGGAAGTTGAAAAACTGCGTGCAGAGACAAGGCACTGATCTGCTTTCATTTATACCTATTCCCGCTTCACGTACAAAAAGGGCAGCCACCAACCGGGGCTGCCTTCTGTGTATCTGCCTGCTTTTCTTTTTTATGTTGATGATTCGCCGTCCGGTGGCTCGCCGCTGCCAGGCGGTGACTCCGTCTGGCGTGGTGTATTGCGTGACAAGACCCGCTGACGCGCCAAGTGCCTGCGTTTAGCTCTTGGTAAGGCATTGGCCTTTTCACCTTCCACTTCTCGCGCCTCACGATCCCACGGCACCGACGCGGTGGCCGAATCTGCCGCATTTAACAACGACTCATGCGATAGGTGGGCATAGCGCTGCGTGGTTTTCACTTGCGTATGACCCAACAGCTTCTGCACCTCGTAGAGCGAATGCCCCTGGTTGATCACGTAGCTGGCAAAGCTATGGCGCAAATCGTGAATCCTCACATCCTTCAGTCCTGCCTTGTGCCGTGCGGTATCCCAGCTACTAAAAATACTCACAAATGGTTTACCGCTTTTAGGGTTAGGAAACAGGTAATCACTGTCCTCCCGACGCGGCAGCTTGGCCAGTAACGCGAGTGCGCCCTGTGACAGAGGCACATGGCGTGTTTTACCTGTCTTATTGAACTCGATTCGCCAGAGTCGGCTATCCAAGTCAATATCTTTCCAGCGTGCATTCAGCACTTCCCGACGACGCGCCCCCGACAGTAGCAGCATGGCGATGATAAAAGGCAGTAGTGGATTGGGTGAGGCCTCTAACGCCTCAAACAGTCGTAGGGCCTCGTCGTCTTTTAAGTAGCGCTCCCGTTGGTTATTCACGGGATAAAGCTCAATACCTGTCGTTGGGTTGCGTGTCACTCCCTCGACTTCCCACTTCAACGCCAAGTTGAAGATATAGCGGCACAAAATGATCACGCGGTTAGTGGAGGCAGGCTTATGCGTCTCCCGGTGATAGCTGAACACCTCGATCAGATGCTGTCGCTTGATTTCATCCAGATACAAGCTGCCAATCTTCGGTAGGACGTGATTGCGTAACAACGTCTCATCCGTGTCCCAACTACGCTTATACCCTTTGATATACGGCATATAGTGCCCCGCCACAAAGGCCGCAAACGTCGGCACATCCTTGAGTGTGCGGCGCTGCTCGAACGGATCTTCCCCCATCGCCAGCTTGGCCAAGATGTCTTGAGCTGCCTTGCGTGCAGTGCTGAGTTTCATATCTGCAGCATTACCGAGCTTACGCTCCATGATCTTGCCCCGAATATCGCGGTAGCGCATGTAGTAGGTTTGTCGTCCAGACGGGAGCACTTTAAGGGAAAGCCCCGACACGCGAGAGTCGTAGTAATCCATGCGGCGCTTACTTGCCGGGCAGGATGCGTTATTATCAACAAACTGCTGACTGAGGAGCTGAGTTGGCATTTTTGTCACCTTGGTTCGGAAACGTTCTTTCAGTGACGGTATTTTTATCCCTTTCTTCTGGAGGTGTCAAGAAGATGTACGAAACGACCCGGCTCGCTATTGCGATGCGCATGAGCCGTGCTGCACTCAATCTGACACAAGCTGACTATGCCGATGCGCTTGGTATCACCAAAAGCAATGTGATGCGGAATGAAAAGTTATCCGTCGCGGTACGTGGCGATACCTTGATCCGTATGGTGCATGTGCTAGACAAGCGTGGTGTAAGTATTGATGTGTTCACAGAGATGGATGAAGTCAAAATCACCTATCGAGGCATTCGCCCTGATGCAGCTGCAATGCGAATGTGTCGTGCAGCGTTAAGCCTGACGCAGGAAGAGTTTGCTGAAGCGATTGGCGTGACCAAACCGGTGGTAACGCGAGGAGAGCGCATTTTGGGCAATATGCGTGGTGAAACGCTGACCAAACTGATTCAGGAGATGCATTTGCAAGGAATAGAGATTGACCTAGCGTCTCCACCTGAGGGCGTTACTGTCACCATCAAACGTGCCGCACTAGAACACATCGAAGAAAGTGAGCAGGGCAGTGAGTTACCGGGTGAGCCCAATTGGCAGTATGTTCCCTACACAGAAGAAGAACGTGAGTGGAATAAGACTGCTGAGCGCATTGAGCGTGAAAGTCGAGAACACATGCAACAGGCCTGGGATCAGCACGTACAAACCCTTGAGCGAGCACGCGAGAAGAAATAAGTGGGTAGAAATAGGATGGAAAAAAACAGGAAGCCGATTTCTTTTAAAAAACAATGAGCTATGTTGCTATTGTTTCCGCATAGAGGCTTTGTGCGGAAATGACTCTGTAGTAATACGATAGAAAAGTATGGTGCGCGTCATTTGGCCGGTTGAAAAAGATTGATCAATCAGTGGGTTATCGAAACGCACGACTGGCATGCTCACTGCAGATGACGCTGGTGAAATCTTCGTTGGTACCGAGAACAACGACACGTTCACTGCTGAAGCTGGTGCTCTGGATGGAACCTCAGTCGATGGCCGCGGTGGTAATGACACTTTGAACGCCACTTACAACAGCGATGACATCGATGGTGACTGGACGCCGACCATCCGTAACGTCGAAAATGTTAACGTTGATATTGACGCGTTCGATGGTACAGCGACAACTGTCGAAGCCGATAACATCCGGAATGCCAACATTACCTTGAGCTCAACCAAGCTCGGTTTCAATGGTACTGCTGGTGTTGCAGCTGCAGGTGACAACAGCGTTATTGCTGGTGAAAATGTCACTGCCCTTACCGTTGCAGGCCTAACCGAAGGCTCAGTGGACGCTGGTTCTGCAGAGACCGTTACCGTCGATAGCGAGACTGCTGGTGAAAACACGCTAAACCTCACAGTCAACGGTGATGTTGCTACCGTAATTGGTAGCGGTACAGCTTTTAATGCGGTAAACCTGACAACAACTGCTGACGCTGAAGTGGAACTGAATACTTCCATCTTCACCGACAATGTCCTGACCGTAGCCGGCGAAGGTAATGTGACTTTGCTGTCAGCTGATGAGCTGAGTGGTGAGGAAATCGTCAATACACTGGAATCTGGCGAGCTGGTAGCTGACGTCGACCAAACAGGTGCCGACGGCAGCGACTGGGATGTTGATAGCGTAAATATCTCTGCAGCTATTGGTGCATTCACTGCTGCAGAAGGTGCTGTTGTCGATCTGGAAGCTACACAGACAGCTCTGACTTTGACTGGCCAATCAGCAACTACTGGTACCGTTACCGTTAACACTGAAGTTGACCAGACTTCTTTGACCTTCGCTACTTTGTCCGAAGCCACTGTCAACGTAAACGATGAAGTGACTATTGGCACTCTAGTTACTGGCGGTGCTGACACTACAGTGAATGTTGCTGCTGATACGACTATCAGCACTTTGACTGCTGCTGGCGACGACGTTTTTGTCACTGGCGAGGGCAATGTGACCATTGGTGGAACTGCTGCTGATGCTGATCTTGTCGATGCTTCAGGTCTGAGTGGCGCACTTGACTTCTCCCAGAGTGCAGACACCAACATTGATGTGGTTGGCAGTGAAGGTGATGATGACCTTACTGTTGCTACAGTTGATGCACAAGCAAACGTTGTGACTGGAAATGGTACCAATACAGTAACTTTTGCTGACCTTGACGGTGGTACCATTGCTGTAACGGGTGGAGCTGGCAACGGCACCGTTAATATTGGTGGTGCTGGTGCAGTGGGCACGAATGGTGCTGCTACGGTAGCCCTGGAGTTGGGCGCAGGCGACGACACTGTTGCGCTTGGCGACCTTAATTCCAGCACTGCTAGCACTTTTGCTCTCGAATTCGGTGAGGGTAATGATACGCTGTCTCTTACAGACGGCGATGACATCTCTGCCGAAAACATCACTGTGTCCGGCCTTGAAGCCATTGATATGAATGGTTCTGCAACCGTCGCAGCAGAGTTGGTATCTGGTCAGTCCTACACCATCCTTGGTGGCGGCCTCGCAAATGGTACTCTTTCTGTTGTCGATACTGGAACCAATGAGACAGTTGATCTTTCCAATCTGTCTTTTGACAATACAGTGACCAACGGTGCTGTTGCTACTGACGTCAATGTAAATGGCGGTGGTGAAAACACTATCATCACATCTGAAGTAGCCGACGCTATTACTGTTGATGGCAATGACACTATTGACTTTACCCAGAATGCTTCTATTGAAGCATCGACTGACTCTATTATTGGTTTCACAACCAATTCTGACGTCATTAAACTAGGTATCGCCGCCAACTCCAACAACTTCGTTGCAGCTGATGCGAATACCGGCACTGGCACGAATGAACTTGCTGATGCTGATGCAGCCATTACGTATGCGGAAGCTAATAGCTTTGATGGCACTGTACAGGTAGCCTTCCTAACTGACAGTGATTCTGGTGTTAATGGCTGGCTTGTTTACGACTCGAATGCAGATGGCACAGCAGACGAAGTTATCCAAATGTCTGGTTTGACAGCCACTACGGATGTTGTTGCAGCCGATATCATCGCCTAATCCCTCTCTCTGAGAAGGATGCCTATCCTTGATAGGTAAAAGCACTAAAACCCCCGGCCTCGGCTGGGGGTTTTTTCTCCTAGCAATACCGTGTTTGACAACGTATTTTGCCCTGACCTTGTCGGGGCTTTTTTATTCAAAAGCGGAGGGTCTATGCCTCAGTGGATCGCACTTTCACGCACTCAACATGCCGACCATTCCTACCTTCCCCGCCAGGGCTATACCTTTGCTGTGAATCAGGCCGTAGCACCGGTGCTATTGGCGGAATTACCCAAGCTGTTGCCGCACTACGCCCTTGGCTTTATCCAGCAGGAAACCGGCTATCAAGCGGTTGCTTTATTGAGCCTGGATGGTCAAAACAACCTTTACCTACATAGCGATGGCCGTTGGCTTGGCATTTATGTACCCGCCTCGCTACGCGGTTATCCCTTTACCCTCGCCAATACCGAGGAGGGGCAAAAAGCCCTGTGTGTGGATCAAGCCCATCTGAGCGAAGAGCAGGGCGAGCCGCTGTTTGATGAAGCGGGCAACTTGGCACCGACCGTTCAGCGCACGGTGGAATTTCTCAACCAGTGCGAGCAGAACCGTGAGATTATCTGAATCACCCTGAGCCTGACATGTTGAATCACGTGCTTGAGGGGCTGTTGGTGGGCTTAAGTGCCTATTATCTGCCACTGTGCACTGGCACTTCCATGTCGGCTACCCGGGCCAACATAAGCGACTGGCCATAGCGCGCTATTAAGCTTTCCTGAGTTTGTTTAGCAGCTTATGGTCAGTTTTGCCTCTCCACGCAGTATCTTGTTTAGGTCATTCTGCCGTGTTATTGGGCAGTGTCCTTTGCGTATAACACATGCTTTTATTCTGCATTTTAGTAGGTGGTAGGTAATGAAGTGGCCGTTATTGCGGTGGGTGCCTTGGGGGTTAACCGGGGCTTTATATGCGCTGACTATGGTAGCGGCGGCTAGCGAGAGGCAAACATTGCCTTTTATTGCCCATGCTGGGGGTGGGTACCAAAACTGGCAATATACCAATACGTTGCAAGCGCTTGATTTTAATCGTGACTATTTTGATGCATTTGAAATTGATTTTGAGTGGACCTCAGATGGTCACTTAGTATGTTTGCACGATTGGAAAACGAACGCAGAGTGGATTTTTGGACAGCGTTTTGAAGCGCCCGTTAGTTTGGTTGAGTTTGAAGCGTTAGTGGAGAGCCACCCTGTAGCGCAAAACTGTACGTTAACAACGCTGGTGCAGTGGCTGCAGGAAAACCCAGAAAAGCGCTTAGTGACCGATATTAAAACAGACAATGTGGCGGGCTTGAGGCAGTTGGCAAGCGCCTATGGGGAAGGGGTGGGAAAACAGGTTATCGCGCAAATTTACCAACCTAGTGAGTATGGCGCTGCCAGGGCAGCGGGGTTTGAAACTATTATTTGGACACTGTACCGCTACCCTGGTGAAGAGGCTGATATTTTACGCGAGCTTGAGGGCATGTCACTGTTTGCGGTCACCATGCCTCGCCACTTGGCGCTGCAAGGGTTAGCGAAGCGTTTACCGGTTAATGTTTATGTACATACCGTAAACACCCAGCGTGAATGGGCGATGTTTCAAGCATTGGGGGTGAGTGGCCTGTATACCGATTGGCTGCCAGACCCTAATGTAGAGGTTGGTGATGAGAGCGGTTAAATGTGCCATTAATGGTCGCCACTGAGCGGCTGTTTTTATGGTGGGCGATACTTTGCGCTTAGGCCCTGCCTGCCTACACCGTGCGGTAAAGGCTCGACAGCGTGCCCAATGCCAGGGATGATGGCGGGCTAATAAGTGGGTACTAAACGCTTCAGCCGGGATGGGCTGGGCGGTTTGCCCTGTGTACCGATGATTTAAGTAGTGGATGTAACGTTAGATGAAGACACATATGCCCTGGCAACAGGCAGGTATCCCCTGGGATGCGATTGAGCAGGCCATGGCGCACTGCGACCGCGTAGGGCGAGATGCCTTTCGCCAAGAGGCGCATTCGGGTTTTAAAGCTGCAAAAGGCAAAGGTGTGATGCACCAGCAGCGTGGCCCCGATTGGCCTTCGGCCTTTGGTGGCGGCGGCCTATGCGATTTGTTACCCAGATCAGCCGCGCCTTGGCCCTAAAGATTTTACCGGCGATACGGCGCGCCAGTATCTACTTCGCTCACACGGCTTTACCTTGGGTGGGGAGCCACCCGTCAGCCAAGCGGAGCCAGCCCCCGCCGCCGAGCAAACGGTAACATTCAACGGCGTCAGCTACCCACTTAGCGAACTTTCAGCGGCTGCCAGCCAAACGCTGGCCAAGCTGAATAAAACCGACACCACTATTCAACAGCTGCAACAGCGGCTGGCGATCTACCAAACTGCGCGCAGTGTATATGCCCAGGCGCTGAGTGACGCGCTGCCGAAACAAGCGCCGTAGCGGCTGGAGGTGATACCACGCCGCTGGGGATGAGTGCCGCATGAACCATCGGTTAATAAGCAGGAAAAAAGCTGCTGCCAGCGGTGTGGGTGGGCAATCGCCGTTGTTGGCCCGGTTGCTGCCCAACGAGCCCTGTATGGTGAATAACAAGGCGCAGGCGGCGTTAACAGAGCGCTATTTGCTGCCTTGTTTAGCCGAGGTGGCGGCGTTTTTCCTTGCGTTACGCCATCAGGTTGACCCTGCGCTCTATCAGCAGCGGCCGGTGAAGTTGGGCAAGCCTTACCCGCTTGGGCAGTGTTTGGAAATTACCCGGGCAGTGCAGCGTTTGCTGCCGGATGCTGGGGTGGCCACTGCTGGGTTTAGTGGTGCTGCCTTAGCGGGTGCCCATGCCTATCGGGCGTTTCGTAAGGCCGGGGGCAGCACGCGGCAGGTGTGGGGCGACTTGCGGGGCGAGTTTTTCCAGAATGCCTTTCAAGTGGGCACGCTGTATGTGGATGTCGCTAACGATACGGTGACGCCTACCAAGCCCAAGGTGGAAATCTTGCCGTTTGCTGAGTCGGCACTTATCCCCATCGCTGATTTTAAGCATTTCAAACGTATTGCCGAGCGTTACTGGCAGGCGCGTATTTTCCCCAACCATATTCTTCCTGAGCTGGCACCTACGTGCCCGTTGATTCATGTTAGCCCAGAGGGAAAGGTGCAAGTGGCGGAGGCAACGGGCTATATGGTGGCCATGGCGCAGGCCAGCGCTTTCCGTGCAAGCGAGGAAGTATTGTGCGATACGCCAGTGGCAGACGATATTTTTGCGCATGTGCGCCGTCATTTGGCGGGCACGCCGTGGGCTTTGCCGCGCAGTGCTGAAGAGGGCAAGGCGGCGGCGCTGCGTGCTTGCCGCGAGCAGCGGGCGAAACGTTGGCACCTTTCACCGGCGCAGGCGAACGCGCATCTCCAAGCGGTGATTGCGCTGAATCACCGCCTGTTGCATGTGTTGCCTTCACGCAGACAGCAGGTAAGCCGCCTGACGACAGTAGATGTGGGGGATGTTCAGCCGTTTGCTTCGCCAGTGGGCAGCCTATCCTATGGGCAGCGGCTTGATGAAGAGATCGCAAGGTTAAAGCAGCGGTTGGCTATTTGCCAAACCGCTCGTATTGCTTATGCCCAGGCGCTGAGTAATGAGCTGTTAAAGCACTCGTAGCAGTGGGGCGTGCCTGCGTAGCGCTCACGCGCTCTATCTTTCCTGTTACTGATTAGCTGCGCAGGCCAAGAATGGTATCGAATATTGTTGATGCGGTGCTGATCACGCGGGCGTTGGCTTGGTAGAACTGCTGGAAGCGGATGAGGTTGGCTGCCTCTTCATCCAGGTTCACGCCAGATTCCGACTGTTGAACGGCGCGCAGTTGATCGGTCAGCCCTTGGCGGGCATCCAGGTTTACCTGGGCGATGTTGGTTTGGTTGCCTACGTCGCTCACTATCGCGCCGTAAGCACCGCTGAACGAGGCGCTGCCCCCTACGGTTAATTCGTTTTGCAGGTCTTGTAGCGCCAGGGCGTTGCGGTTGTCGCCGGGGCCGGTGGTGCCGGTGATGCCTGTGAAGGCCACGCCGCTGGTGGTGCCATTGCTGGGCAGCTCGTCAACGGTAAAGCTGAGGATGGTGGCGCCCGTGGCATCGTCTTTAATGATTAAGCGCTCGCCAGCGGCGAGGGTGTCGCCGGTGCCAGCATTCACCGAAAGCACATTGTCGATTTCAGTGCCATCTTCTTTAAAGATGCTGTAAATGCCTTCCGGCGGCGGGGAAGTGGGCACCGAACCAGCATCCGGGGAAACAAACAGGTTGTTGTCGCTCTCTGCCCCAAAGAGCCCAAGGGTAAGGGCGCCGTCGTCAGCGGCTTTAATCGCAAAGCTGGGCGGTTGGTACTTGGCATCCATTTGTTTGAACGCTGGGGCAACGTCAATCTCGCTGACTTCAAGCTGGTTCTGCACGCGGCCAATGGGAGTGTTGTCTGAAATTGCGCCCCCTGCAGCTGGCACCCCTGGCATGTCATCCCAGGTGGCGGTGATGTTGAAACGACCATTGGCCGATATCAGCACAAAGAGTGGTTCAGTAACCGTGTCGATATTTAACTTTTCACTCATGCCGTCAAGAGAGCTACTGCCGTCATTAATAGCGCCTTCACTGTCAAAATGATCCGCATCACCGGTATAAGTAAAGGTCATACCGTTGTAGCTGGAAGTCACGCCATCGGCAAGGTCACTTGAGAAGTTAGTGCCTTTGTGAAAAAGCAGTTCTTCATCACTGTAAGTCGTGCCCTCAGGAAAACCGCGGGCTAAAGTGAACACTTGTGTTTCAAGGTCATCTTCAGAGTCAATGCTATTACTTGTCCATGTATAGTCAGCATCACTTCCTGTGACGGGAGTGCCGATGAGGTGTTTACCATCTCGGGTGAATATCTGGATGTCGTCATCTGCCCCTAAATCATAGAGGTGGATTTCAACATTTTTGGCATCAACAGGAATAAAGGCAAATGGCTTAATGCCCGAAGTCTCTCCGGTCAACGTACTTCCTGTGGCAAATTTACTGGCAAAACTCTCTGTTTGCCCCAGGCGCGTTGTGCTCTGCGACTGAAAATCTACTGTGGAATAGGGCATGGGGCTTACCGGGCCCTGCGCGGCGGCAATTTTATCCAGGTCGCTGACCAGTACGTCCATACCTGCGGCGGCGCGGCGCACGGGCTGTACGTTAAACGTATCGCCTGCAGCGGGGGCGCCGCTTAGCGTCATATCGATACCGCCGAACGAGAGGGTGGTGCCATCCCATTCGGCATTTACTTCTTCTCCGCTGTCTTGCCGGGTAACGCTGAAGCTGCTGCCGTCGTACTTTACTTGGTAGTCGGTGGCGCGTAGGTCATCAACGCGGGTGGCATCAAAGGTAATGGTGCTTACTTCTGCGCTATTGTTTTTGCCGCTATAGGCTTGGGGGGCGCGTATTGAAAAGAAGTTTTTGCCTTGTTCGCCGTCTAAATCAATGCCTTGTTTGTGTATTTCGTTAAAGGCGGTGGTGAGCGATACGGCGAGCTGGCCAATTTGGTTTTGGGTTTTATCTAGCGATTCCTGGCGGAAGCGCATTAGCCCGCCCAGACTGCCGCCAGTAAGCACGTCCTCGTCAAGGGGCACCACGTTGCCACTACCATCACGGTAGCCAACAATAGTGCGTTGGGGGTCGTTTTCTGCGGTTATGGGGGTGAGTTTGAACGCATCGGCACCGCTCACTAACGGCTGGCCGTTGGGCAGGCTGACGTTGTAAGTTTTGCCATCCTGAATATTGAGCCGTACGTTTAGGCGCTCGTTTAGCTCGGCAATCATCTGGTCGCGCTGGTTCAGCAGGCTGTTGGGCGCTTCGCCGCTGCGGGCGCGCGACAGGGCAATTTCGCGGTTTAACCCGGCAATTTGCTGGGTGGTGTTATTTACCTGGGTAATTTCGTCTTCAATTTCGCTGTTGATGTTGTTCTGCATATCTTGCAGGTAGCTATCAAACGAGCGGAATTGGGCGCTGAGCGTTTGCGCGGTACCAATAACCCCTTGGCGGGCGGCGGGGTCTGAGGGGGCGCTGGCCAGGTCTTCCAGGCTGGAAAAGAAGGTTTGCATCAGCGGTGAAAGTCCGGCGTCGCGGTCGGCAAGCAGGCTGTCGATTTGCGTTATCTGCTGGCTGTATTTCTCTAACGCCGTGGATTGGGTGCGGGCGTTATTCAGCTGACTGGCCACATACTTATTGAATTGGCGCTGAATATCGTTGACCTGCACGCCGGGGCTGCCTGAGGACTGTTCACCCAGAATCGTAATTTCCCGGTTGTAGCCGGTAGTGTAAACGTTGCTGATATTGTTGCTGGTGGTGTTCAGCGCGTTTTGTGCCGCATTTAACCCGCTTAGCCCAATCGAAAACATGCTCATCGCCCAGTGCCCTTGTTATCATTTGCCCAACCGTCAAACGGGTAAAGATTACTTCATTACGCTGCTAAAAGAAAAGGCGAATGAGGAAAAGTTGGCAATAAAATCATCGGTTTGGGTGGCGGCTATGCTGGAAAGGCAAGGCGGTGCAGTCAAATTCCTGGGTTAGCCCGCACTGGTGCAGGCCACTGTTGTGGGTGCCACGCTGCCTTTGCAGTACACTGGCTCTTTTTTAAGCGAATGTTGCGATGTCTCCCTCGTTATTTAATACGCTCAATCTTATTAAAGTGTTTGGCGCTGCGTTAGTCGTGGCTTCTCATTATGCTGGGCAGTACTACAGCACGCCGTTTTATAGTTATGGTACGGGCTGCTTTTTTGTGGTGTCGGGATATTATGCCTTTAACTGGGAGCGCCACCGGGGCTGGTACTATCTTGCCAAGCGTTTAACGCGTTTATATCCGGCGTTTTTGGTGGCGTTGCTGGCTTATTTGTTGGCGCGGCAAATACCGTTGGCCGAGTGGCCGCTGCTGACAGCCCATCATCTTACGTTTTTGCTTTCCACGCCGGATAGGGCAACGGTGTTTGCACTTAACCCGCCGTTTTGGTTGTTTTTTACGTTTTTTGCTTTGGTGGCTTTTTTACCCCGCATAACGCCCCGCTTTTGGCAGGTGGTGGTGCTGATGTTGCTAGCCGCTGGGGCACTGTGGTTAAACGTTACCACTTGGCGAGAGGGGTACATTGAGCTGTGGGTGGCGCCGCTACATTTATATGCTTTTTGGTTGGGTGGCTGGCTGGGGGCTAGGGCGCATCGTCGCCCGGTGCCGTTGCACTGGGGTTATACGTGGCTGGCGGTGGGCATTATGCTGCTGATTGTGGTGTGCGGTGCTTACTACCAGTGGCTTACCCGTGTACTTTTCTTGGGTGAGACGTTTGCTTACCGGGGGGCTATGGTGGTGCTGTATGCGTTGCTATTTTGGGCAATGATTCATAGCCCGCTGGCAGCACGCGGCACTGGTTTGCTCAGCTTCTTGGGCACCATTAGTTTCGGGGTTTATCTGTTTCATAACCTGCCTGTTTATTGGATGAGCGATGCACTGCCCGCTAGTGTGGCGGTGGTGCTTTCTGTGGGGGTTTCCGTGGGTGTTGCGTGGCTTTCGTGGCGCTTTGTGGAATCTCCGTTTCAGCGTTGGAGTAAACCTCGGTTGGCGAAGTGGTACCGCCAGCCTGCGGCGGCGTTGCCGCGCGATGGTAAAAGGGAGTAGTGCGTGAAGTTGCGTTATGGCTGGGGTGTGGTGGGGGGCATCGTTGGGTTGCTGGTGCTGTGTTTGCTGGGGCGGCGTTTGTTTGTATTGCAGGCAATGTCTTACGAGGTGTTGGGCTGCCGGGCTTGTGTGGTGCCCAATGTGTTGGCATCAGATGTGCCGTATTGGGCGGTCGTGGTGGCGCTGTTTGTGGTGTCGTTCGGCCGTCGTGGGTGGTTGTGGCGTGGGGTGTGGCGGGGTATTGCTTTACTCGGCGTGGCGCTGTATGCCGCCGATATGTGGGTGATGTCCCAGTTTAGTACGCGTTTAATGTTGGCGGATATTCGGGTGTATACCGCTGATACTGCACAAGCCTTGGCGCTAGTGTTGCAGTGGCCGCTGTTGCACCAGCTGTTGGTAGTTGGGGGCTTAGTGCTGGGGGCTGCGCTGTGGTGGTGGCCGGTAAGCGAGCCAATATCTCGGCGGGGCATTGTTCTGTGCGGTATCGCGCTGGCGGGCCTGGGGGGTGGCGCGTGGGCCTATACACCGCCTGGTTATGTGCATGAGTGGGCATTGAAAAATGTGGTGCAGGCCAATTGGCCGACGGGCTTGGCTGCCCCTTATAGCCATGCAACTCAGGAGCGGTTATTGGCCGAGCGCCCGCCAGAGCAGTGTTGGGCGGGGCGTGATCAGCGTGACCATGTGGTGATGTTAGTGCTGGAGTCCTGGTCTACCTACCATAGCCAGGCGTGGCTGGGCGTGAATGATTGGACGCCAAGGTTGGATGCATGGGCAGCTCAGGGCCGTCAATTCGAGACGCTGTATGCCGGTGGCTTTAATACTAACGAGGGTTTGTTTTCTTTATTAACCGGCCGCGATGTGGTGTTGCCGATTCTGCCAGCGCACCAGCAGGGTGCATTTGAGGGGGCTTGGGGTATTGAGGATTCTCTGCCTGCTCAATTAGGAAAGCAGGGGTATCAGACTACGTTTATGACTTCTGGCAATTTGGCATACACCCGCAAGGGGGAGTGGTTGTCCCAGCTGGGGTTTGAGGCGCTGTGGGGGCACGATGCTCCGGCGTTTGATGGTGTTGAACGTGGCCACTTTGGCGCTGTGCCGGATGATGTGTTGTATTCCAGCGCATTGGCGCATATTACTCGCCTGCGGCAAGACCATGCTGCGAGCTTAACAGTGATTGAGAATGTCAGTTCTCACCACCCTTATGTGCACCCTTACTCCGGGGAGCGTAGCGAAGAGGCGGTATTCCGTTATATGGATAAGGCGGCAGGTGAGTTTATTGATCAACTGGCTACGAGTGGCTTCTTGGAAGAGGGGACCTTGGTAGTGGTCAGCGACCACCGGGCGATGACGTTTGTCACTGCCGAGGAGCAGGCGCGTTTTGGGTTGGGGGCGGTGTCTCGTATTCCGGGGTTTATGCTAGGCCGAGGTGTAGAGCCGGGTAAGGTAACGTTGCCTTTTCATCAGGCCGATATCATGCCTACGCTGCTGCGCCAACAGGGTGAGCGTGTTTGCCTGCATGGGCCGCTGCGGGATGGGTTGGATGTGGTTGCATCCGAACCGCGCTGCATGATGCATGCGCGGGGTGACCAACGCGATAGGGTGAACGTTTACTGTCCTGAAGGTAAGGGTACGATCAAAGTAATGGGTGATGATAGCTACTTCGTTAATAACGAAGGGTTAGAGAGCGGGAGGCGGCAGCAGTTATTGGACGCATTAGCTCGGCAACGCTTGGCGCTGGAGCCTTAACTAAAACAGTGTTGTTTTTACTGATGAGCAAATAGCTTAATGGTATCAGCACCTAGTATTTCATCGCTATGAAGCAGCCTATAACGCATAGGAAGCTTCAGATGGCAATGCTGGGTGATGACGAGGTTGCGGCTAGCCTTTGTCGTGTGTGGCCGGGCAGCGGCTAATGCATGACGGTAAGCCGTTTATATCCTAAGCAGAAAATCGTCAGGCCCTCGTTGATCAGGCGCGGTAATTTATGCAGGTGCGGTGACCGCTACTGCAGAGGTTGCAGGCTCTTTACAAGTCATAAAAATATTATTGACTCTCTTTAAAATCTAGCACTATTTAATTCAATTTGATGAGTGGCGCAGTAAAAAAGACTGAGCAATAATGCAAAAAATACGCTCGGCCAAACGCGCCTATCACAAGGTTGCTGCCGATGTATGGGGTGGGGTGGTTCTCTCATTGTGAGAGATAATCTTAGGTGGGGAGCGGGCATACATGGCAGGCGATCTTTTACAGCGCGTTAACGTCAAGGCAGTCATTTTCATCGATACAGGTATTGCTGATTGGCAAACCTTGGTTGACGGCGCTCCCGAAGGGGCTGAGGTCGTCACCCTGGATCCTTCCCGCGACGGCCTGGAGCAGATGGCGCAATGGGCGCAAACCCACAGCGGTTACGACGCCATCCATATCATCAGCCACGGTTCGGAAGGGGAGGTCCGCCTAGGTAACTTTACTCTCGATGCGAATGCTATTAATACCCGTGCGGCTGAGTTAGCCCAACTGGGCGCGGCGTTAAATGAAGGCGGTGATTTACTGCTATACGGTTGCTCTGTCGCCAGCGGTGAAGGGCAAGAATTTATTGCTTCCTTAGCCCAAGCCACCCAAGCGGATGTGGCGGCATCGGATGATTTGACAGGTGCGGCGAGTCTTGGTGGGGATTGGGAGTTGGAAAGGACGGCTGGGAGTGTCGAAACAGCCGTGTTATGGAGCGAGAGTTATTCCAGTGTGCTGGCTGACGAAACAATAGGGACTAATGGTGCCGCTGCTTATGCGCAGACATTCTTGGGTGAGGCGACGCTTGGGCAGACATTCACGGCGACAAAAACGGGTATTTTGAAAGAAATTCATGTAGCGAATACAGATACTGACAATGGTTCTGACTGGACTTTGACTGTGTATGCCGGAAGTGGAACCGGTGGTGCGATTCTCGCAACGCAAACGGGCTCCTCATTTGGCAATACAGTAACATCGTACTCTGATTACACCTATGCCACTGTCGCGTTGTCAACGACGGTTAATCTGACGAGTGGTTCAGTTTATTCTTTTGTGTTCTCTCCTGCGGATACGATAGGCTTGGTGTATACGGACGAACAATACGCGGGTGGGTCGATCGTTTATGACGGCTCGGTAGTTGGCAGTAATGATATGATTTTCCAGGTGGTTCAGGCTGATGCAGCTCCTGCCAATAACGCCCCGACTATCACTGGCGCACCTTCAGATATAGTAGTTACTGAAGATACCGCTTCCAATGTTGATTTGTCTGGAGTGGCCTTTGCGGATAATGATGGGGATAGCCTTACAGTTACCCTTACCGCATCCGAAGGCACATTAACCGCCTCCTCGGGTGGTAGTGTGACCGTGAGCGGCTCTGGCACCGAGGCTCTGACACTTTCTGGTACCGCCGCGAATATTAATACCTATTTGGACACTACCACCAATATTCAATACACCGGCGCGAATAACGCCAGTGGTGATAATGCCGCGACGTTAACGATAAAAGCGAATGATGGCACGGTGGATTCCAGTATTGCCAATGTGAATATTGATATTACGGCTGTTAACGACGCGCCAACGGCGACCAATCTGACGCAGTCGTCGGGTTCCTTTACCGAGAACGGCGGCAGTGCTGCGCTTAATGATATCGTTGTGACGGATGTGGATACCGACGATACGATTACCGCGACCCTGACGCTGAACAATGCGTTGGCGGGGGGGCTGACGACCGGCACTTTCGGGTCCGCGACATCGACCTATAATGCAGGCACAGGCATCTGGAACGTGACCGGGTCGGTGACGGATGTGAATGCGGCCTTGGCGTCGGTGGCGTTTACGCCCGCGGCTAACTGGGATCAGGATGTGACGATCACAACCCGTATCCGTGACGCAGCAAACACCGGCCCGGCGGATGGCACCATTACGCTGACCGCGACGCCAGTGAATGATGCGCCGGTCGTAACTGCATCAGGGGGCACCACGGCCTTTACCGAAGATGGTGGTGCGGTTGTTATCGATGGCAGCTTTACCCTTTCTGATGTCGATACGGCCGATATGAACGGCGCAACGATCACGATCAGCGACGGTTTCCAGGCCGGTCAGGACACCCTTTCCTTTACCAACCAGAACGGCATTACCGGCAGTTACAACAGTGCAACCGGTGAGCTGACGCTTACAGGGACTGCCTCGGCAGCGCAGTATCAGGCGGCAATCCGGTCCATCACCTTTTCCAATGAATCGGACAACCCGAGTACCGCCAACCGCACGCTTTCGATCACGGTGAGTGACGGGACGGACAATTCCAATACCGCCACCAAAACCGTTTCGGTGGCGGGGGGCAATGATGCGCCGACGGCGACGGCCACCGGTGGCACCCCGACCTATACCGAGGGCGGGTCGGCGGTAGATCTGTTTTCCGGTGTGACGATCAGCACGGTTGAAAGCGGTCAGACGATTTCGGGCATGACCTTTACTGTGACCAATGCCGAAGCTGGTGACATCATCACATGTGATGGTACGCAGATTACCCTGGAGAACGGGTCCGATCATACCGCTGACAACGGGTTGGACTACACCGTGTCGGTTACGGGCGGCGTGGCAACAATCACGATCACTGGCGGCACCATGACGACGGTGCAGGCGCAAGCCGTGATTGACGGCATGACCTATTCGTCAAGCAGGAGAATCTCGGTACTTTGAGCCGTGTGGTGACCCTTACCGGCATTACTGATAGCGGCGGCACGGCCAATGGTGGCACCAATAGTGTGACCCTGAATGTTGCGGCCACCGTGGCGGTGGCGGGGGTGAATGATGCACCGGAACTGACCAATGGCGGTAATACCGGCAATTTCTCGGCCGGAAGCGGTACCGGGATTGTGATCGATAACGGCCTGACGGTATCGGATGTGGACAATACCACGCTTGCCTCTGCGACTGTTTCGATTACGGGCGGTTTTGCCACAGGTCAAGACATTCTGGCCTTTACCAACGATCCAGCCCAGCATGGCAACATCACTGCATCCTTTAATGTTACGACAGGTGTTTTGTCGCTGACCTCCGCAGGATCGACCGCGACAGTTGCGCAGTGGGAGGCGGCCCTGCGTTCCGTGACCTTCAGCAATGGTGAGGCATCGCCAGTTACGGGCACGCGCACGGTCAGCTTTGCGGTTCATGATGGTGATGCCACCAGTACGGCTGCCACCAGCAGCGTGGAGGTCGTCTTTGCCCCGGTCATCGGCAATCTGGATGGTGATAGTGTCACTTATACCGAAGGCGGCAATGCGGTTTTGATTGATGCTGGAACGGCGGCGACCATTACCGATAGCGACAATGCCAATTTTGATGGCGGCAATGTGACCGCCCGTATCACCGATGGCGGCAATTCGGCGCAGGATATCCTGGGACTTGCGACCGGGGCTGTTACGCTTGACGGGTCGAATGTCAGTGTCGATAACGTTGTTATTGGTACGCTGGTCAACAATATTACCGCAGGCAATGATCTGGTCATCAATTTCAATGCCGACGCTACTTTGGCGCGGGTCGAGAGCCTTCTGGCGGCGATCCAGTACAGCAACAGCAACGCGGATGAACCGACGCCGGGGGCGCGGACATTAGAGGTGACGGTAACTGATGCGTCGGGCGGTTTTACCTCCAGCCCGGCCGGGGTCACGGTCAATGTGGTGGGCGTGAACGATGCGCCGACGGCGATGGCTACCGGTGGCTCCCCCACCTTTACCGAGAACGGTTCGGCGGTTGATCTGTTCTCTGGCGTGACGATCGGGACGGTCGAAAGCGGCCAGAATATTACGGGCATGACTTTTAGCGTGACCAATGCCGCGGCTGGCGACAGCATCACAGTGGACGGTACGGCCATTGCCCTGACTAATGGAGCAACTGGGACGACCACTGGCAGCAGCGGGCTGGCCTATACTGTGTCGGTCGTTCAGGGGCTTGCGACCATCACACTCACCGGCGGCACCATGACGACGGCGCAGGCGCAAACCGTGATTGACGGCATGGCTTATGCCTCAAGCAGTGACAACCCCGGTACTTCGCGTGTGGTGACCCTTACCGGCATTACCGATAGCGGCGGCACGGCAAATAATGGCACTGATAGCGCGACACTGAATATTGCGGCGACGGTGACGATATCGCCTGTCAACGACACCCCAGCCTTTACCAGCTCAAACACTGTGAGTGTGGCGGAAAACACCACGGCGGTGACAACGCTGGCCGCCACCGATGCGGATGGCGATGCGCTTAACATATAGCCTCACCGGCGGTGCCGATATGGCTTTGTTCACGCTAGATGCCAACAGCGGGGCGCTGAGCTTTAAGGCGGCGCCTGATTTTGAGGCACCTAACGACCAAGACCAGGATAATCAGTACGAGGTAGTTGTAGACGTTGACGATGGCACTAAGAGTGCTTCTCAGGCGATGACCATTGACGTGACCGATGTCAACGAAACACCACCTTCTCGTCCTACTCCTACTCCTACTCCTACTCCCGAGCCTGAGCCTACAACTCCGCCCATTCAGGTGACGCCGTCAGAGCCGCAGCCGAATACGCCTTCAGGTCGCCCTTCAGTAAGAGAGACCATTAGTAATACAGGCCGTGATCCGGGAACCGCCAAGCTGGTTGAAAACAGTGGCAACGCCAACGAGGTGACTGCAACGCTGCCGGGCGGGGTTAGCTTGGTGAACCAGGGCGCCCGCACTGCAGTAGACCCACTCCTGGCGCTGGGTGATTTAATCAACAGCATAGATGCTCAGCAGCCAACCAACCTCAATGAGCAAACCGGCGTGGCGAGCCAATGGCTTACCAACCGGCCTGACGGCACCTTGTTAGATATTCGTACCTTGGTGATCAGCGATAGCGGCAGCAGTTCCGTCAGTACGCCTATTCAAATTACCGGGATTGGTAACGGTAGCAGTAGCTATCAAGAGGCGTTTGTCATTGATGCTCGCTCATTGCCACAGGGTAATAGGCTCCAGCTTGATAACATTGATTTTGCCAGCATCATTGGTGAAACCATGATTACCGGCGGGGCTGGGGCTAACGTGATTGTGGCAGATGATGCCTCACAAATGATTGTGCTTGGGGAGGATGACGATGAGTTGCACGCGGGTGGGGGGCGCGATTTGGTTGGCTCGAAAGGCGGCGATGACCTGATTTTTGGAGAAGCAGGCTACGATCGATTATTTGGTGGTGAAGGGGACGATGTTCTCAATGGCGGTAGTGGCGTTGATGTTGCACGTTTTACGCTTGACGCTGCCGATGCTGAATTACGCTATGCCGATGACGGTAGCCTTGTGGTTTCTGCTGGTGCGTTGGGCACTGATACGTTGAGAAGTGTTGAGTTGTTGCGTTTTGATGATCAGGTCGTACTGGTAAATGCCCCTGAGCGAAAATCGGTATTGGGTTTTGATGAGGCGAGCTACCTGGGAAATAACCTGGATGTGGCGGCAGCTGTTGCGCAAGGAGATTATGCCAGTGGCTATGCACATTATTTAAAATATGGCCGAGATGAGGGGCGCTCTGGAGAGTTGAATGGTTTTGATGAAGCATTCTATTTAGCTCAAAACCCTGATGTGGCGGCTGCCGTTGAACGTGGTGACTACGTGAGTGGTTTTCAGCATTACTTGCGGTGGGGTCATAGAGAAGCGCGTGATCCAAATGCGCTCTTTGATGAGGCGTGGTATCGCGAACAAAACGAGGGCGTGGATAGAGCCATTGAGCAAGGTATCTATGTTAACGCCTACGACCATTATTTGGTTTATGGCGGTGCAGAAGGGCGTTTGCCATCGGCATGGTTTGATACGGGCGCCTATTTGAATGCAAACCCTGGGGTCGCTGCTGCTGAGATAAATCCGTTGTTACACTATCTTGCTTATGGTGTACATGAAGGGCGTGTGATAGTGGCTGCTGATGATGGGTTGTGGGGGTAGCACACGCTGACGTTAGTTGTATGTTTGTCTGTACGTTTTAACCCCGGTTTTTACCGGGGTTTTTCTTAAACGGGGTAGTGGCTTATCAGGTATTAGCGTTCAAGTGAAATGCTTTGCTGGAGCGCGCTAAAACCTGGCATGCCGCTTTGGTGGGTTTTCTGGTATCGTTGCCGCCACAATTTATGGGCGGTGATATGACTCTATATGGGTGCGTCCTGTATAGCGTTTGGTTCGGATGCTTATCACCGGTGTATGGCTTGGTCCTCTTTTGTTGGAGCTAAGATGAACATCTTGATTACAGGCGGTGCTGGCTTTATCGGCTCAGCGGTGGTGCGTCACTTGATTGAAAATACGCAGCATGCGGTGGTCAACGTAGATGCGCTCACCTATGCCGGTAACCTGGAGTCGCTGGCCGTGGTGGAGGGCAACGAGCGCTATGCGTTTGAGCACGCGGATATTGGCGATGCTGCCCGTATGGCAGCTATTTTTGAGCGCTACCAGCCGGATGCGGTGATGCACCTGGCGGCGGAGTCCCATGTAGACCGCTCCATTGATGGCCCGGCGGCGTTTGTTCAAACCAATATCGTGGGTACTTATACGCTATTAGAGGCGGCCCGCCAGTATTGGAAGGGCCTGCAGGCCACGGCCCCTGAAAAGGCGGCGGCGTTCCGCTTCCATCATGTGTCTACCGATGAGGTGTACGGCGATTTAGAAGGGCCGGAAGATCTGTTCACCGAGGAAACCCCTTACGCGCCCAGCTCGCCTTATTCGGCCAGTAAAGCAAGTTCCGACCATTTGGTGCGGGCTTGGCACCGTACCTATGGGCTGCCGGTCTTAGTGACGAACTGCTCGAATAACTATGGGCCTTATCACTTCCCTGAAAAGCTTATCCCGTTGATGATTTTGAACGCCCTGGCGGGTAAGTCGTTGCCGGTCTATGGCGATGGCCAACAGGTGCGCGATTGGCTATATGTAGAAGACCACGCCCGTGCGCTGGTTAAGGTCATCACCGAAGGTGTGGTAGGCGAAACCTATAATATCGGCGGGCATAACGAGAAGGCGAATCTTGAAGTAGTCGAAACGCTGTGCGACCTGCTGCAGGATCTGGTGCCTGCCGAGCGTTCCTACCGTGAGTTGATTACCTTTGTACAAGACCGCCCAGGCCACGACCTGCGCTACGCCATTGATGCCAGCAAGATTGAGCGTGAACTGGGCTGGAAGCCAGAAGAAACCTTTGAAACCGGGTTGCGTAAAACCGTGCAGTGGTATTTGGAAAACCGGCAGTGGTGGCAGCGGGTTCAGGATGGCAGCTACCAAGGGGAACGTTTGGGTAGCTTGTAGCTCTGAGTTCGGTGTTGGTGGCCTAGCGGTCGCGAGCTAAAGCTACTTCCTCTGGTGCTTACGGTCGCCTGCCCTACGTTACAATGTAAAAAGGCGGGGTGCCGTATCAGCTCACGTACTTTATACGCTGGAGAGTAGCCGTGCGATTAACGGGTAGAGAAGTGACAGCCATTAAAAAAGCTACCAAGGATGTGCTTGGCGAAGGTGCCCAGCTGCGAGTGTTTGGTTCACGCACCAATGACCTCGCAAAAGGTGGAGATATTGATCTGATGATTACGGTGGGAGAGGCGGTAAGTAATCCTGCTTGGGCTATCGCTAGAATTGAAGCAAAGATCATTGAGCAATTGGGCGATCAAAAGATAGATATTGTGCTGAATGCCCCTAATCTAGAGAAGTCGATGATTCACCATGTTGCACAAGAACAAGGGATTGTATTGTGAACCTATTGCCAGAAACGCAAGAGAGGCTGAATTTTCTTGTAAGAGTGGTGAGTAAGGAAATTAAGCATCTGGACTATGCAGACAGCCAAGCGTTTGGTGCTTCTCTTACGCTCGAGAGAGTGGAGAAGCTGGAGCAAGACCCGGCGCTAGCGCTCACGCTTGAAGCGTTCACCAGTCGATTTTGTCGGCTTCAAGACACGCTCGGCGATAAATTACTTCCAGCGCTGCTCAATGCACTAGGTGAGTCAGCCAACGCTTTATTAATAAATCTTAATAAAGCTGAAAAATACGGTTGGCTTGATTCTGCAGAGGAGTGGATCAGCCTTCGTCAACTGCGAAATAAAATGATCCATGAATATATTGAGGAGGCTGTCATTCTACACAGTGCGCTGACGACAGCGCATCAAAAGGTTGAGGTGCTGAAAGTGTTTGCCGAAAACCTGATGCTGCAAGTACAGCAGCTTCAAGAATGAGTTATTCTTTTGAGTCGTTGTAAACCGCTGTTGCTCACTTCTAGCAACTAAACATCGCGAGCTAAAGCTGTCTGCCACCGGTGTAGTACTCAGGCGGGTAGGATGATGAATTCAAGTGTTTCACAAAGGAATGGGTTATGAAGGTTCTGATCACCGGCGGCAGTGGCCAGGTTGGCTTTGAGCTACGCCGTCAGTTGGCTACGCTTGGTGAGATTCTGGCGCCTAACCGGGCGGCCTTGGATCTGTTGGATGCTGACGCCGTGGATACGTTTTTGGCACAACACCAGCCTGACCTTATCGTAAATGCTGCTGCCTATACGGCGGTCGATAACGCTGAAACAGACCTTGAGGCGGCAACGCGGTTGAACGCGGAGCTGCCCGAGCAGTTGGCGGCTTATTGCCAGCAGCGGGGCGGCTGGTTAGTACATTACTCATCGGATTACGTTTACAACGGTGAGGGTGATACTCCCTGGCAGGAAGGCGATGCCACGGGGCCATGCAATGCCTATGGGGCTACCAAGCTAGCAGGCGATGAAGCGGTCGCTAAGAGTGGCTGCCAGCATCTGATTTTCCGCACTAGCTGGGTGTACAGCGCCCATGGTAAGAGTTTTTTATCAACCATGCTGCGTTTAGGGGCTGAGCGTAGCGCCTTAAGCGTTGTAAGTGACCAAATTGGTGCGCCAACGCCTGCGCGGCTGATTGCGTTAGTCACACAGCAAGCGCTTACTAAGCTACACGGTACTCAGCTACAAACAGCCACGGCATCGGGTATCGAGAGCGGCGTGTATCATTTAGCCCCTAAAGGGGCGACGAGCTGGCATGGCTTTGCCTGCGAGATTTTCCAGTTAGCCAGCAACCTTGGGCTACCGTTGGAGATTACTCCTGAGGGTGTTTCAGCCATACCAACAAGCGATTACCCTACGCCAGCGGTTCGCCCGCTTAACTCTCGGCTGGGCGTTGATAAAATTGAACAAGCGTTGGGCATCCAGTTGCCCAGCTGGCAAAGTCAGCTGGCGCTTACCGTGGAAGAAATAGCAAGCTCGCGTTAGTTCTGCGGGTAACGAGCAAGGAGCAATACGATGCAACGTAAAGGCATTATCTTGGCAGGTGGCAGCGGTACGCGCCTGCACCCCATCACGCGCGGTGTTTCAAAACAGCTGCTGCCGATTTACGACAAGCCGATGATCTATTATCCGATTTCGGTGTTAATGCTGGCTGGCATCCGCGAGATTTTGATTATCTCTACCCCGGAAGATTTGCCTCAGTATGAAAGCCTGCTGGGTAACGGTGACTCTTTCGGTGTGCGCTTTGAGTACGCAGTGCAGCCTAGCCCAGATGGCTTGGCGCAGGCGTTTATTATTGGTGAAGAATTTATTGGCGATGCGCCGGTGTGCTTGGTGCTGGGTGATAACATTTTCCACGGTCAACACTTCTCAGACCAGTTAAAGCGGGCGGCGGCACAAACCAGCGGTGCTACGGTGTTTGGTTATTTGGTGAAAGACCCGGAGCGCTTCGGGGTAGTGGAGTTTGATGCTGACGGTAAGGCGGTCTCTATTGAGGAGAAACCCGCCAAGCCGAAGTCGCCTTACGCAGTTACCGGGCTCTATTTTTACGATAACGATGTGGTCGAGATCGCCAAACAGGTCACGCCTTCCGAACGAGGCGAGTTGGAAATTACTAGCGTGAACAATGCCTACCTTGAGCGTGGCGACCTGCGCGTTGAGCGCTTGGGCCGTGGTTTTGCCTGGTTGGATACCGGAACCCACGATAGCCTGTTAGAGGCGAGCCAGTACGTGCAAACCATTGAGCACCGCCAAGGACTGAAAGTGGCTTGCCTGGAAGAGATTGCCTGGCAGCAGGGCTGGCTAAGCGATGAGTCGCTGCGTGAAAGCGCCACGGCACTGGCAAAAACCGGCTATGGTCAGTACTTGTTAAACCGTTTAGATGCTAAAGGTGGCCACTAATGCAGGTTGAAGAAACGTCTCTACCAGGGGTGTTCATTCTTTCCCCTAAGGTGTTTGGCGATGCCCGCGGCTTTTTTATGGAAAGCTTTAATCAAAAAGCGTTTGAAGAAGCAACAGGGTGCAAGCGCGAGTTTGTGCAGGATAACCACTCCCGCTCCCGCCAGGGGGTGCTACGTGGCATCCATTACCAGCTTGAGCAGCCGCAAGGTAAGCTGGTGCGCGTTACCCAGGGCAGCGTGTGGGATGTGGCGGTAGACCTGCGCCGCCATTCGGCGCATTTTGGGCAGTGGGTAGGCGTTGAGCTGTCTGCTGACAATAATCGCCAACTGTGGGTGCCGGAAGGCTTTGGTCATGCGTTTGTGGTGCTGTCAGAAACCGCTGATTTCTTGTACAAAACCACTGATTACTACCACCCTGAATCAGAGCGCTGCATCCGTTTCGATGACCCGGAGCTTGCCATTGAGTGGCCCACGCTGCCGGTTGAGATTGCGCTTTCGGAAAAAGATCAGGCGGGTAGTCAGCTGTCTGAAGCTGAGGTATATGAGTAGCGTTTAATTTGCGCTGCTGACAGTCGCTCGATCAGCTGTTAGTAAGGCCCCCGCTGAATGCGGGGGGCAATCATTAAACGGCTAGGTTAGTGCCCGTATACGGCAATACCGCAGCGGCCGCTGTGTTTAATAAAGTACATGCTTTTGTCGGCGGCATTGATGAGCTCGGTGCTGTTGGCAAAGCCGCCATCGTTGAGGCAGGCAACCCCAATCGAGACCGTCACATAAACGGGCCGGTCTTCGTGCCACGTCATGGGTTGCTCTTGTAATCGATAGGCGATGCGTTGGGCAAACTTTTTGGCACCGTTAGCATCTTCTCCAGGTAAGACCACCATAAACTCCTCCCCGCCGTAGCGGCCAGCCAGGTCGCCATCCCGCACCACTGCGCTGAGTAACTTGCCAAAGCTGACCAGGACATTGTCGCCGGTGAGGTGGCCATACTGGTCGTTAATGGATTTGAAGTGGTCGATATCTATAAAAACCACCGAGAGCGCACCGCCCACGTCGCGGCATTGGCGAAAGCGCATGTCGAGTTGTTCTTCTAACCATCCTCGGTTGGCGATGCCGGTCAGTGCATCGGTTCGGCTGCGGGATTCCAGTTCGTTTTGGCGTTCAAGCAGTTGGGCAAGCTCGCTCTGCTGTTGGTCTAGGCGGGCGCTTAGGGCCAGCGTTTGTTCAAACAGTAGCTGCTGGGCCTCGGCAAGCAGAGCTTCATTATCCTGGTGGGTGGGGGCAGTGACTTCGAGAATATTGGCAAGGCTGGGTAGCTGGTCTTCAATGGTGTTGAGTAGCGCTGCCAGCTCTAGGTGGTCGGTTAGGTGGTTGCTTTCCAGCTTGCGCATGAGGTTGACCAGTGCCTGGGCGGGCGATGGTGAGAGCCAGGCGTCGGCAATATGACCAGAGAGTCGAATGCATAATAGGTCGGCTGGCGCCGAGGAGAAATCTAGGTGGCTGGTGTGAATGGCTTCTGCAATGGGGGCGGGCACTCCCCATTTAGCTGCTAGCCAGGCACCTACGATAGCGTGGTCGCAGCCAAATAGACGGTGCTCATTATGGCTTACTTCTGGGTGATGTTCGGCTGGAGTTTCATAAACGCTCTCTACTTCTTCGGGGTAGAGGGATTTGAGCGCGAGTACGCCGATATCTTGTAGCAGGGCTGCGGTGAACACAAACCCTTTGCGGGAGGGGCAGAGCTGTTCGGCAAGGTAACGCGAGGCGATAGCGGCAATAAGTGAGCGGCTCCATACGCGCTGTAGGTAGGCGTTGGCTCCTTTTTGGCGGAACAGGCTGAAGCTGAGCGTCGCGGCTAGGGTGGTATCTAGGCCAATGCGTGCTACGGCTTCCTGGCAGCTGCTAATCGGGGGCGCGCTACGCGCATAGTAGGCGCTATTGGCCAGTGCCAGTAACCGGGTGGTGAGTACGGGGTCGTGCTCAATGGCCTCCGCATAGGCTTTTACGCTGGCGTTTGGGGAGCGGGCAATGGTAAGTACATTCATGGCCACGGAAGGGAGGGGGGGGAGCGAGGCGCACCCTTCCAGGCTTTTACGGAGGAACTCGGGCAATGGTGAGGTGAGTGAAAGCTGAGCGCTGTTATCGGTTGGTTGTATAGCCTGCATGGCAAATCCCTTGTGGTAGTGCGGCTAGAAGTGTGGAGAAAGCGTTTTCTACATTTTTCTTATAAACAAACGGTTGTTTAGAAGCATAGGCGAAACGAGGGGATTTGCTGTGCTATGTGTGTGTTTTTAAGTAACGCAACGTGGAACGCTAGGTGCTTGAAATTTCTCTAGCTTCTTCACGGCTGGCCGTCTGCATGTAGCTGTTGGCGCAAGTGAGAGGCCAATGCTCAAATGGCAGGATATTGGATATTGGATATTGGGGCGGTGAAGTGGATGTGGCTGAAGGGGGGGGGCTGAAACGATTAAGTGATTGAGTGGACCACCTATATAAGATAGGTGTACGGGAGACATAGGTGTACGAGAGGCAGAGTGGTTCTCAGCCTTATTCTGCTGCTTTCGTAATAGGCTGTAGCTTGATGACTAGGTGGTTCGCATTGGGCTGGGAAATGAAAGCTTCATAGCGCTCTGGGTGTGAGTCAATATCTTTTTGAAAGCTCTCTACGACCTCGACCAGCTCTTTAACGAGCGCTTCTTCTTGTTGTTGTGTTAGCAGGGGCATGGCCAGTAACCTTTTGAACAGAGAATAGGTAAACCGTTAAAATGCTGTCGTATTTTTGACGCATTATGCATGGCATGCTTAAGCATTTCCAGGTAATAAAAATTAGTTTATCGGTCTATGTGGGGAGTGGCCAGTGTGCTTCATTTTATTTCGGTATGGTGGCTGGTATCACAGTATTAGAGGTTGACAAACGGGCGTTTAGAAAATTTTGACGACTGGCTTTGCAGACGTGTTTTGAAGGCTAATTGATCAGGCTGTTGTCGCGTCATTAATATTCAGTGACCATACCCTGCGCAATGATGCATTGAGAGTTTTGAGAGTTGTTGAGACTGGAGTGGTGCAAAGGCACCATGCAACACTCTTTAATAGATAAGTAGTGGCTTAATGAAGTGTGACTTAATGCTTAGAATTTAGTGTTAAGGCGCGCTACTCTGTCTGTTAGCCTGCAAAGCAGCAGAGATTTTTGATATATAAACGATAATGCAGTTATAAGGGAACATGGTATGTCGCTAACCCCTACCCAAGAGAGTGCATTAATTAGTGAGCTGGTTGATGTCATTGAGCGCTTTCATTCCTCAGTTGATGATTACCCTGAAAACTATGAAGCAAGGGTAACGCAGCCTTCTCCAGAACATCTTATTATAAAGCCACAGCCTGCTAACATGGCCGAAGAGTAGGTGTGCATATTATTAAAGGGAGGCTTGTCACAAAAGGACTAGTGGACTGCTTACCCAGTACAGCATGCCCAGATGCGTTTGGTGCCAGAGGCGGTGTGGAGCTTCTTGTTGAATGGTTTCTAATCCCTATTTTTCTTAGATGCTAATGTCCTATCACCCTTCCTTGCACCCCAAGTGAATGAATGTTTGTCCGGAAATTGTTATCGATTGTAATTAGCTTGCTAATAGGCGCCTACCCTAGGGAGGCGCTTTTTTTAGTAGATTTTCTAGAAAGATAGCCTATTGGGTATGGCAAAAATCATGCTGGTGGTGTTAAATTATGTAATTGATCGGTAGGGGGTGTTTATGATAAATGAGTATTTGTCTCACATCCCACTCAGCTATGCAGAGCACGCGCATTTGGGCTGGCGGCTCAGCCAACAGCAGGTACTGAGAAGTAGGTACACATGGCTGCCTATTAGCTTAAGTGAGCTAGCGCGCACGTCAGCTTATTTTCCGGTGGTGATTATTCAACAGGGGCAGCGTTGGTCCATGGTGGTTTTGCTGGATGACTCACTGGAGTTACAAGCAAACCTGCATAGTGCCGAAGAGGCGAAAGATCAGTTTCAACTTATGTGCCTACAGGCGTATCCGTTTTCGCTAATGCCATATAGCGCTCATAAAAGTGCAATGCAGCTCTGCATTGCAGAGACTGCATTAGCTAATTTGCAGGAGAAGGAAGTATTGCCGCTGTTTGGTGATAATCGGCAGTTCTCTACTGCTGTGGCTGATCGGTTCCATTTTCTGCATCGCATGAAAATAGATGCTGAGATAGTTCATAGTGCCTGTGAGTTGCTAGCCACGAAGGGTGTGCTAGTGCTGATTTCTGATGCTGAGAAGTTACTTACCGGCATTAAAGACCACTCGGTACCGCTCTATCGTATCGATATTGATGCTATAGGCCGCTTATCGAGAGAGGATTTTGCCGACTTGCAAATGCACCATGCAATGGAGCTAGGTATTTACCAGTATAGTTCTCTGTTTCACGTTAGTAAGTTTCACCGATTTGGCTAATAAAAATTGGCATTGTTGTTGCGGATGCTGATACTTTTATTAGTATCCTGTTCGGTAATAAGGTGCTAAACATGTCGTTAGCTGCTTCTTTAGAACCTCTTTCTCAGCTTGTTCACCGCGGAGGCGCTAGCGGCGTAACAGGTAGTTGTCATCAACTCCTTTATGGTGATCACCGCTCGCTGTTAATTGATTGCGGCCTTTTCCAGGGTGAAGATGCCGAGCAGGATGAGTTTAAGCAGTTAACCATCGATTTTGATATTAAAACTATCGATGCGTTAGTGATTACCCATGTGCATATCGACCACGTTGGGCGCTTGCCTTATTTGTTGGCCGCCGGGTTTACGGGGCCGATTTTCTGCTCCAAGCCATCGGCCAAGCTGCTGCCGCTGGTCATCGAAGACGCCTTAAAAATTGGCTTTACCCGCGATGCTCGGTTAATTGAGCAGTTTTTGCAGCGGGTGGAACAGCAGTTAGTGCCATTAGCGTTTGGTAAATGGCATAACGTCACATTAACACCTACTTGCCATGTGAACATGAAGCTCCAGCGCGCGGGGCATATTTTAGGCTCCAGCTATGTGGAGGTTGCCCTGCGCGACCCTTCTACCAAGCGGCGGCAGCGGGTGGTGTTTTCAGGTGATTTGGGTGCTGCCAACTCTCCCTTGCTGCCAGCACCAAAAGCCCCAGCTAAAGCGGATGTGCTGGTGTTGGAATCTACCTATGGCAACCGTTTGCACGAAGGCCGCTTGGATAGAGCCGCTAAGCTAAAACAGGCCATTGAGCGCGCGCTCCATAATAACGGCACGGTAATTGTGCCAGCGTTTAGCATTGGCCGTACCCAAGAGCTGCTATATGAGCTTGAAGGTATTATTCATCGTTCGGATAAGCAGTCATTGTGGAAGTCGTTAGAAATTATTGTCGATTCGCCGCTGGCAGCGCGCTTTACCCAGGTGTACCGAGACCTCAAGCCGTTTTGGGACAGTGAGGCGCAAACCCGCGTTCGCGCTGGCCGTCATCCGCTGAGCTTTGCATCGCTCTACACAGTGGATAGCCACGCAACCCATGAGCAAACGGTGCGCTATTTAGCCGAAAGCGGACGGCCTGCGGTGGTGATTGCTGCTAGCGGCATGTGTGCCGGTGGGCGGGTGGTGAACTATTTAAAAGCTATGCTGGGTGATGCGCGCCATCAGGTGCTGTTTGTCGGTTACCAAGGAGCTGGCACGCCGGGGCGGGATATTCAGCGCTATGGCCCCCAGGGTGGCTGGGTGATGTTGGATGGGGAGCGTTATGACATTAAAGCAGGGGTGACCACCATCAGTGGCTACTCTGCCCACGCGGATCAAACGGGGTTATTGGGCTTTGTTAAGCAGATGCGCCACTGGCCGCGTAGCATCCATTTAGTACACGGGGATGCCGAGGCCAGAAGGGCGTTAAAAGTGGCTCTTGAATCGTTAGCCGCTAAACACGGTAAGACGCTGAAGGTAACGTTACCGGTGAATCAGCCAGAGTAGCTAGGTTGGGGCTATGCTACTATCAGCGGCTTTATGACGCTGGTTAGGTTAGTGACCTGTATGTTAAGCCCCAATGTTCCCCGTTCTGAGCCGTTGTCTCACGTTACCAGTCTCGCTGTATTTTTGATGGGCGCGCTGGCGCTGGTGGTGCCTTCTGGTTACTCCGTTGGCCCCGTGCTGCTCCTGCTGGCGAGCACTGCCCTGCTATTTAAGCGCTTTAAGTGCTCCTCCTTTGTGCTGCTCCCCCAAGACCGCTGGATCATCGTAGCGTTAGTGGCCTACGGCCTGGTGGTGGGCGTTATGTCGGCGGTTGAGCTTGGTTCTCGTGGTTTTGATGGGCCGCTGCGCTTTTTATTGGCCATCCCGGTGCTGTTGCTGATACTGCGCTACCCGCCGCGTTTAAGCTGGTTTTGGGGAGGGTTAGCGCTGGGGGCTATCGGCGCTGGCAGCTTGGCGCTATGGATGAAGCTGGTAGAAGGTGTGGTACGGGCGGGTGGTTTTCTGCACGTTATTCAGTTTGGCAATTTAAGCATGTTAATGGGCGTGCTGTGCTTTGCAGGCTTGGGCTGGGCGGTGGTTCAGCGCCAACGTCATGCGTGGGTTGCCTTGCTACTGCTGGGGGCTTTGCTGGGGATGCTGGGCTCGTTAATGTCCGGTAGCCGTGGCGGCTGGGTGGGGCTGCCGGTGGTGGCGTATGTGCTCTACCGTGGCTATGGTCGCCAGTTACCGGTGACAATAAAAGCAGGAGCGGTAGGGGCGGCGCTTGCCTTAGTTGCAACAGTCTATTTGCTGCCGCAAACGGGAGTTCAGCAGCGGGTTGAAGCTGCCGTTAGCGATATTAGCCACTATGTATCCGGTACTGAAACCGATACGTCGCTGGGCTTGCGTTTTGAGATGTGGCGCGGGGCTGCTCAGTTAATTGCCGAGCGGCCACTGCTGGGCTGGGGCGAGGCTGGCTACCGTGAGGCTTTGGGGGAGCTAGGCGAGCAGGGTGTTATCTCCCCCGTGGCGGCTGAGTTTGGCCATGCCCATAACGAGTTTATCGATGCCTTTGCTAAACGAGGGCTGGTGGGGCTGGCCGTGCTTCTCATGCTTTACATGATCCCGATGAGAATGTTTGCCCCTGGCTTATCGCACCCTGATTTGCCCACTCGCTCATTGGCGGTAGCCGGCACGCTGTTACCGGTCGCATTTATTGATTTCGGTTTATCGCAAACTTTTTTGGCCCATAACAGCGGCGCTACTTTCTATGCGTTTTGGTTAGCGGTGCTATGGGGGAGTTATCGTTGTACTGCCTGTTCGAGTGCAGCAACGCGGCCTTGTGCTCGCGGTTAGACCCCATTCAGTCAGAACATCAGCTTTCTGGCTTAGGTAATTTTCGGTAAGTGAATTGTTTCATGGCCGCTGAAAAGTTATTTTTCAGCGGCTTAGCGCTATCAGCATGCATGAAAAAATTGAGAGTTTTGAGAGCCTTAGAGACTGACATAGCACTAAAGGGCTATGTAAGTATCGTTACAGTTGGTTCAGCTTACGCAGTTATCCAGCCTGCGCTTAGCCCGATACTCAGAACACTCATGAATGGAACAAAACATGCGTGCAGTCAAACATGCCTCTTCGCACCGCCAGCAGGGTTTTACCCTGGTGGAAGTCTCACTCGTCCTGGTTGTGATCGGGCTAATCCTCGGCGCGGTCTCAATTGGTAAGGATGTTCAGCGAAACGCTGAATACACCAAGATTAAACAGAAGTTTGTTGACCAATGGGCCAGTGCCTATAACTCCCACTACCTGCGCGCTGGAGTGGTGATTGGTGATAGCCAGGTTCAGCCGCGGCTGATGGTCAATGGAAATGAATATGAAGTTGTAGATGATCTCATTTCTGGTCGAGATATGACCGGTGCGGATGAACCTAACGCCATTTGTGAAGGTGGCCAAGCGCCGAACATGACGCGTGAGGAAGATCTTATTCTGCACCGTGAGATGGATCGTCACGGCGTGCGTATGCCTCCGGGCCGTGCCGAGGGTTTTGAAGACCGCTACGCCTATCTGGATACCAACGGCAACCCTCAAGAGCTTCAGGTGTGCTTTCAGTGGAATAAACCGGGCACCGCTGCCAGTTCTGGCAACGTGATGGTGATTTCCGGGCTTACTCCAGATTTAGCGAGGGCACTGGATCAAATGATTGATGGCAAAGCTGATTCACGTGAGGGGCTTTTCCGCAAATACGATATCGCTAATGACTCGGATGGCGCGCCTGGCATCGAATGGGCTGCCAACAACTCCCAAGCCTACGATGCAGATGAAGGCTCTGCTGACGATACCAGTGTGAACTTGGATGAAGACCAGGTCATCACGGTTGTTGCCACCTATAAGATGAACCAGTGAAGCGGGAGATGGCGATGAGGTCGGCAGGGGGACGTTCCGTAGGGGCTCGCCAGAGCGGGTTCAGCCTGATGGAAATTGTTGTGGTGATGGCGGTCATTGGTCTTATGTTGGGCGGGGTGAGCATTGGCCGTGATGTTCTCCGTGAGGCGGAATACAACCGTATCCAGAATAAGTTTTTAATGCCGTGGAAGCAGAACTACGACCTTTACTATCAGCGTACCGGCGTTGTGCTTGGCGATAACCAAGTGGCGCCGACGCTGATGGTAAACGGCTATGAAGCGGAGTTTGACCACATGGGCAGTGGGGTGGCGGGCATACCGGCCAACTACCGTAACACGGGCCGTCGGTTGTGCCACGGTGCTGGGTATCCCGCTAATACCGTTGGCGGCGGCGACCGGCCGTTGTCTGACCTGGATTTGCATCAGCTGTTTGATCGCGTTGGTATTCGAATGCCGCCGGGGAGGGCTGAAGGGTCGGAGGACCGCTATGCCTATACCGACACCAATGGTAATCCTGCAGAGCTGCAAATCTGCTTTCAGTGGAACCCAGAAGGAACAATCAGTGGCGCGGGCAACGTGATGGTGATCCGTGGGCTAACCCCTGATCTGGCCCGCAAGCTGGACCATATGGTGGATGGTAAGCCTGATGCCTACGAGGGCCGTTTCCGCCAGCAGAACGCAAATACCAATGTGTTAGAGCGTAGCCGCCATATTCCAGGTTATGAGTGGGAGGCCAATAACAGTTACACCAATGCTGACTCAAACCCTAGTGCCTTCGGTGAAGGGGCGTCCAGTGGAGAAGAGCGCGTCATTTTGGTTACCGCACACTGGGTCATGGATCAATGATGGTGTCACTGCTTTCTGAGGGGGGTAAGGCCGCTCGGGGTTATGCGTGTATCGGAGTGCTTCTGGTGGGTAGCCTTGCATTGCCCTATTTAGTGAAAACGGCATTTAGCTATAAAGCGGCGGCAGACGTGGCACAGCGGCAGTTAGCAGATAACCAGCGCCAGGTAGACCAAGAAGCGGGCGCGCGGGCGCAGCTGGTGCGCTGGCAAGCAGTGCGCGACCAGTGGGGAACGCTGGCAGAGCGTGCCGATGGGCTTGGCTGGCGTACGTCTTTGTGGGATGTACGGTCGATTGAAGTTGACAACAAGCGCTTCTCGCGGCGTGAAGCCGACACATTGATGAGTAGCCTTGAGTCCAGCTCCGATAGCTTCATGCTGCCCAAGTCATTCTCAATAAAACTGGTAAGCGATAGCAGCGGTTCGCTGTATATCGACTCACCGGCTCAGGATCAGGCAGGCTCGATCCAGCTATCCCTCTCCGGTGATTATTACTCGCGGAGAGTGCAATGACCCATCTGCAGTGCCTGTTGGATATGTCGGGGCAGGTGTGGAAAACACACACCGATACGCTGCTAGCGCCGGAGCAGTTTGATGCGCTGCCCGGTCCAGCAGTGGTCATTACCGATTACCAGGCAGCGCCGTTCGGCGTAGAGGCGTTGCCTGCCCATCACCAAAACCTGGCGCCGCTGTTGGAAAAACGACTGCGCGATGCCGGAGATATCGACAGTTTGGCGCGGGTGATTATCCATACCCGCGAGCGGCAGAGAGACCTAGCCCAGGTGTGCTACACCGCTGTGCCGGTGGCGGTGGCGATGCGTTACCGGCGCTGGGACCAACAGCAGAGTGACCATGTACTGCTGTTCCCGCTGCTTGAAGCACTGCTGACATTGGCGCAACGGCAGGGTCTTGAGAGTGGCCTTTTGGCATTTGTCCATGACGATAGTGTGGATGTGCTGATGTTACAGGACGGCCAGGCCATGCAGGCCTCCCGCCAGCGTCTTTATATGCGCGGAGCGGATGACTATATCCGTATCGCTGCGTATATCACCTCATTATTGGACCGTTACGCTGATGCTGGCCGACAACGCGGTTGCTTGCTGGTTGAGCGCCGCACGGACGAAAGTCAGCCGCTAATTGATGCGCTAACGGTGCGTGGTATTCCGGTCACTGAGCCGGTGTTGCCAGCCACCCAGCTGTTTGAGGGCCTGCGCTTAAAACGGGCCGATATCGATGGCATTAGCCGTTTGCACTACCTCTTTCAACAGGCATTGCCCTGGGTGGCGGTGGGCATGGTCGCACTATGCCTGTCTAGCGCGTTCGGGGCCTTGTACTGGCGGCACGAGGCAGGCGCTCTTCAGGCTGAGCTGTACCAAGCGCAGACCCAGAGCGTTGGCAGCACCATTACCGAGATGGGGAGCGCGCTGCGCAGTGCCGATGAGCTGGTGCTTTCCCAGCGTGAACGCGCCGACTTTGTACGCCTTGCTGAGCGTGTTCGCCAAACGCCTGATCCAGCCAGCCTGATTCGGCATTTACGCGAGGCGGTTCCGGCCAGTATTGAGTTGGTTGAGGCGGGCATTGTGTCGGATGACACCGGCGTGCTGATCATCGTTGCGGGCCGCAGTGCCAGTGTGGCTGCGCCCTTCGCGGCAGAAGAGCAGTTCGTGATGGCGCTGAAGCGCCTTGGCTATGAAGTGGTGCGGCGTGAAATTACCAGCGGCCTCGGTAATAGCCTGTTCCGTCTAGCGTAGCCTGGAGCGCACCATGAAGAAGAAATACACCGCTGCTGGGCTGCTAGCCGTTGCCTTGGTCTCCTGCACAATGGCCTACCAGTTTGCGATGGCCGAAGAGCGGGCCGCACAGGCGTGGCGCCCTAGCCAGGATTCGCAGCTTCAGAGCCTTGATGCACGGTTGGGCGAAAAAGTGCGCGAGTTCCTGGAGTTGAACGAGCTGCTAAGCAGGCAGCTTGAAGATGTGAGGCTGCAGCAGGCAGGGCAGCAGGATACCCCCTTGCTGACGGGCAACGCTTTTGTGCCCGAGCCACTTGTACCAGAGCCTGCTATGCCAGAGCCGGTGGAGATAACGCCGGAGGTGGTTGCGCCGCCACCCCCGCCACCAGAGCCTCCTGTCAGGCAGGCACCCTGGTGGAGCCGTTATCAGCTCAGCATGGTGGTGTACTCGGATACCTCCCGCTCAGCGGTAATCAATGGGCGTTATGTGCGCCGTGGCGATGCGGTGACATCCGGCGTGGTGGTTCGTGATATCAGGCCCAACCAGGTGACGTTGGCACGCGGTGGTGAAACAGCACGCTTAACGATTGGAGCTGAATAATGACGTTACGCCGCCTGTTGATATGGAGCATCGCGCTGCTTGGACTGTTGACTGCAGTGCTTTGGTGGGTGGGCCGGCAACCTGCGCCGGTAAGCCCAGCGGCACAAGTGCCCGCTGTGGTAATGCCGCCTTCTTCCTCGCCTGTAGAAGGTGGAGGTGCCTCTACGGATGTTGATGCCCTTTGGCGGCGCTATGAGGCGTTGAACGAAGCCGCTGCGACTGCCTCTGCACCTGTGGAAGGGGAGCAGGGGGGAATGAGTTCATCAGCTGAGCCCCGTTCACCGGAACAGATGCTATCTGAGGCAGCGCAGCAGCGTCAGGCACTGCGCGAGGGCATCCGACAACGCAGTGAGGCGGTCCGGGCCGCGCGTGATGACGCGTTGGCGCAGATTCGGGACCTTGAACCAGACGATGTCGATGGATTGATGGATGTGATTCAAGGCTTCAACCAGCAAATGCGGGAGAACGGGGTAGAGGAGCAGATTGATATCGGTGGGATGCGTCAGCAACGAGTAAGTAGCCAGAGGCTTGCTGAGGTCAGCCAAGCGATGCTGGATGAAGCGCTGAAAGGTGAGAATGGCAAACCCGCAGCGGCTTCAAGAGCTAAGTCGTGAGATGAGTGCATTACAACAAGAGGTGATTGACCTTCATTCGATGCGTTCAAGTGGTGGGCAGGAGCAGCCATGACGGTTGACGCGTACCCCCTCCGCCAGCGTGGGTTCACTCTCTTGGAGCTGGCGCTGGTCTTGGCGCTGCTGGGCGGGATGGCGCTGGTGGCGATGCACTATCGCCCTAATGCGTTGAGCCAGGATGATGCCATTGCCCAGGGTTACCACGACCAGATCGCTGCAGCTCTCTATCGTTATGCTGAGCGCCACTACCGGCTGCCCTGCGCCGATACCAACGGTGATGGTTTTGAAGGTGGCAGCGGAGGTGGCTGCGGGCAGGGGGAGATAACCCATATGGCTGGTGGTGTGCCTTTTCTCACCCTTGGTATGACGAGGCGCAAGGGTTAAGCAAAGCGGTTCGCGAGCGCTTTGTCTATGGTGTCTTTCGCGATAATACCGCTGATACCGACCTAGCGGCATTAGCTGAACGAACTGGTGACCCGCCCGGCAGTGCCGGGTATCTCAGCCTGGATGACCTACGTTACGCCCTGCACAGCCTGGGCCAGCAGGATTTTGATAATGAGCACATCTACGTGACCGGTGATGAACAGCAAGCAGGAGCGGCTGATTGCAGCGGAAACCCTATCACCAACCTAGCATTTTTCGTTGCCTACGCAGGCACAAGAGATGCCGATAGGAATGAGAAACCCTTTGATGGCGAAAATAGCAGCCTCCGTTGGCCTTCGGGCAGCGGGCTCTGTGTATCCGGCCCGCTGACCGCACAAGGGGAGCAGTATGACGATGCCGTTATTGCGGTGGGCTTTGCCGAACTGCTTGGCTATTTAAGCCAATAACTTGCAAAACAACACATTGAGTACGGAATTAGGCGCATCAGGAGCAGCCACATGAACCTTGACCCTCAACTATCTCTTTACCCTAGACGAGGCCTCTGGATAGGTGCCTTGCTGGCTGCGTCAGTAACTGGCTGTGCCGTTGGCCCCTCCAAAATGGATGCCGAAAGGGTTCAAACGGTGGATGACCGTTCGCAGGCGCTATTACAAGAGCGGCTAGTGCAAGAGTCAGAGAAGTTACGCCTTCTGCAAGATGAGCTTAGGCAGAATTTGGAGCAACAGCAGGAAGTGGTGTTGGAGCCAGTGGTTCCCCGCTATAACCCTCTTGATGCTGTGAACGTTACATTACAGGCAGACGATGTTGATGTACGTAACCTGCTCAAGGCGATTGCTGATCAGGCAGGGCTGAACTTGGTGCTGCCTGCTTCGCTGTCGCGCCAGCCGCGCACGCTGTCGCTGTCGCTTAGTTCGGTGCCTGCTAGCCAAGCCTTTGAGGAGATCACTAAGGCGCTAGATCTGGCCGGGCATGTCCGCGATAACATGCTGGTGGTAGAGGAGTTTGAAGAGCGGATTTTCGATATGGATTTCCTGCTTACCATGAGTACGGCTGATTTCAACGCGGGGGGCGATGTATTCGGTGCCGGTAATACCGGTGGCGATGGCGGGTCGGCTTCGGGTGGCGGCTCAGGTAGCAGCGGGCTGCGCAGCAGCTTTTCAATCTCTGGGCGCAATACCAATGATGTGAACCCTTACGAGCAGATTGACCGGATGTTGGCATCGCTGATCGGCGGGCAGGGTAATGGAGAGGGCGGTATGGGGCAGCAAGGGGTGCCGACCTATATGCTGAACCGCTCCACCGGTACGCTGTTTGTTCGTGGGCGCCCATCTCAGCTGGCGGCGGTCGGACGTTTGGTTGAGCACTATAAGTCGGTGTTAAACCGACAGGTGCTGATCGAGGCGCAGATTCTTGATGTCGAACTTAACGACCAGTTCAGCTATGGCGTTGATTGGAGTTTCCTACGTAACCAGGTGGCTTTGTCCTACTCGTCTAACCCGATGGCGCTGGGTGCGATCGACTCATTGGTGCCAGGGGCGGAGAATGCGGGCCGCAGCGTGTTGATTCCGTCTACTGCGCTAGGTACGTCGGGTACGCCATCGCTGGGCCTTGCTCAGTCGGGCAGTAACCACAATATCGGGCTCGACCTGATGAAAACCTTTGGCACGGTGCATATCCTATCTAACCCGTCGATTCGGGTGCGCAACACTCAGCCCGCCGTGGTGAGTGTGGGTAGCAACATGCGTTATATCGCCCAGTCCAGCTCTAATACGCAAAACGGTGGCGGCGGCTTGCTGGCGACCACGTCCAATGTGGTGACGTCTAATGTATTTGATGGCGTGATGCTGGGGGTGATTCCGTTTGTGTCCGAGGATGGTGCTATCCATCTCACCATTAACCCGATGCAAACCTCTGTGCAGGCCTCTTCTATGGAGCTAGTAGAGGTAGGCAGCACGCAGAATCCGCTGAAAATCTCGCTCCCCCGGGTGGACTTCAAGGGTATGACCACATCGTTGTCTCTGAACGACGGTGACATGGTCATTATCGGTGGTCTTATCGGTGAAAGTGGTAACCGTTCAAGGGATGGGGTGCCCGGTATTACGGATGTCCCTCTGTTCGGCAGCGTGCTGGGTGGGCAGTCTGAATCGACCACGGCACGCGAGCTAGTTCTCGTGCTGCGCGTTCAGATTTTGTAAGCCGGATTCCCATGAGCTTAGTTTTCGACGCATTGCGCCAGCATGGCACTCATCCTACGCAAGCTCCCACTCAGTTGGGTAGTGTGGTCACCCCTGGCCAACGTCGATGGCGGAGGGGTTTGGTGGCGGGGTTAGTTTGTGTCACCGTTGCGGGGCTGTTCCTATGGGAACATTTTTATGCGGCAGAGCGTATCGCGCCGCGCAATGTTTCAGCCGCGTTGCCTGTGGAGCCTTCCGCACCTACTGTGTCGTCAGCTCCGCAGGAGGTTGTGGTGGTGGATATTGCTTTGCCAACGCCAACGCCAACGCCAACGCCAACGCCGCCACAAGCACAGGCTCAAGCGCCAGCGCCGTCAGGTGGTTCCCGGCTATCGGGGGATGCCCTGGCACGGCTTGCCGCAACGGCTTCAGTGATAGAAGTAGCAGCCGTTAGCCAGCCAGAGGTGGCGGCAGTTGGCGAGATAGACACGTCAGTGCCCGCTCTTGAGTCTGAGCCCGAGCCTGGGCTTGAGCCTAAACCCGAGGCTGAGCTTTCAATGGTGGTAGAGACTGCGCCTCCGGCTGAGGTAAATCCGGCAGAACTGTTTGCGGCCTTCAATGCGGCGCTGTCGGCGGGCCAACTGCCCCAGGCGGAAGAGGTTATTGAGCGTGCTCGGTCTGCGCTAGGCGAATCGCATCTGATCGTTGCTCGTATGCAGGGCTATTACTGTATGAGGGCAGATTGCCCGGCGCAGGCACGCCAAGCCTACTCCACGATTCTTGCTCGTCTGCCAAGAGATCGCGAAGCGGGCTATAACCTGGCGGTTTTAGACTGGCAGGCTGGGCAACATGCCGAGGCGGCTAAGCGGGTGCGTGCGCTGCTGGCGCAGTACCCAGCAGACGACGCCTTACGCGCACTACAGCGGCAAATGGGAGCGCATTGATGAGTAGCGGATTTCCATTGTCGGCTTACCTGCAGCACTTAGGGTTTACGCGTAACCCGTTTCCGGTAACGCCGGATGAGCACGGCATCTTCTTTTCTGCTCGGTTGGCAGAACAGTTCACTGAGTTGTTGCACTTCATTGAGCAGCGCAAGGGGTTCATGCTTGTAACCGGTGATGTCGGCGTTGGTAAAACGACGCTCTCCCGGGCGCTACTAACGCGTTTGGCCGAGCAGGGGGCGTGTACCGCGCTGGTGTTCAATACGTTTCTTCAAGGTGCCGACCTGTTAAGGGCAATCAACCGTGATTTTGGTGTGACGGCCGCTGGCGATAGCCTAGAGGCACAGCTGCAGGCACTGAATACTTGGTTGCTGCAGCAGCATGAAAAGGGTCGTAACTGTGTATTGATTCTGGATGATGCTCAAGGGTTGGATGTACCCAGCCTTGAGCTGGTAGGTCGTTGAGCAACTTGGAGGCCAGCCAGGCCAAGCTGCTACAAATTGTGATGGTGGCCCAGCCGGAAATTCGCTTGACCCTGGATCGTCATGACATGCGGCAGCTGGCAAGCCGTATTGCACTGCGCCTTGAGCTGACCCCGCTGACGTTGAACGAGTTGGATGTCTATCTGCATCATCGGTTGCAGTGGGCAGGCTGCCCAGAGGTGTTGACCGTTGATCGCAGTGCTTTGCGACGGTTGCATCGCTATAGCATGGGCTATATTCGCCGGGTGCATATCCTGCTTGACCGCTGCCTCTACGGTTTGGTTGCTACGGGCACCACGCGTATTAGCGCTGGGTTAGTGGACACCGCCGCGAAGGAACTGAGCTTAGTGCCAGCCCCCAAGCGCCGCGCTTACCGCTCGCTGGTGATGGGAAGCGTGCTGGTAATGGGTAGCGTTGCGGGGGCTGTGGGGCTGGCGGCGGTGGCCGGCTACCCACTTGACCTGCTCTCGACTCCCTCAACGCCAATAGTGGAAGTACCGCCGCAGCAGGCGGGCATAGACCTGCAAGCGGAGCCTCAAAAAGCTGCGCCTCAGCCTCAGCCTCAGCCCTCAGCCTCAGCAACAAGCAACACCTCAAGAGGCGGTGGTGCAAGCAGTGGTGTCTCAAGAGGCTTTTCAAGAAGCAACTCAAAACGTTAATCAAGAGGCTGCCTCAACTACAGAGCAGCAAGAAGCTGTTCAGGTCGTCGACTTTGCATGGCAGGCCTTTACAGCCACCTATACGCCTCTGCCCCCGGTGGAGGCTCCTCCGCAGCATTGGGCGGATGTGGTTGAGTGGCTGCCAGCACGGAGTGAGGAGCAACCCTGGGTACCGGTGCTGCTGCCGAGCGAATGGGAGCAGGGGTGTAATGACCAGCCGCTTTACCCGCTGAGCGATGGGCGGCTAGCACTGTTTCAATCAGCACTACCCGTGGCGCCCCAACCTTTTGGTGAAGAGGGAGAGCCGTTATTTGCCTTGCAGCTGGCGCTGGTCGAGCGCTTGCTGTTAGCGCCTGAGGCGGTGGATGGTGTGATGGGGCCGCGCACGGCGAATGCACTAGCTCAGTTTCAGAAGCAGAGCGGCCTGCTAGCGAGCGGCCAGCCGGATGCGGAAACCTCCTATCTGCTGAGCTGCCTGGGTGAGGGTGGTTTATGAGCGAAGCTGCCTTTCGCTACGTGTTCTATCGGGTGGTGTCGAACCAAGGCCGCGTGCGTGCTGGGTTGTCGAAACTACCGGTGACCGATTACAGCAATGCTCACCCGTTAGTAGAGCGCCGTGAACAAGCCGTGGTGCTGCAGCTCTATGTGCTACCGGCGCTGATGCTGCCGCTGCTGGACGGCTTGGCTCTTTTTATGCGCCGTAGTATCCCTATCGCGTTGCTGGCGGAGTTTCTGCATAGCCTGGGGCTGATGCTACGCAGTGGCCTGCCGGTCGATATGGCACTTAAAGATTTGCGTGATGATGCTAAACATCCGGCGCTCAAGGCGCTGACAGCAGACCTGCAGAGTGGCGTTAGGGCCGGTAATACGCTCTCTTCAAGGCTCTCATTTTACCCACACTTGGTGCCAGCCACCGTTCGGCACCTTGTCGATATTGGTGAGCGCTCGGGCAACCTCGACCGCGTGCTAATGGATGCCTCCGAACATCTGGGGCGTATTACCGCCCTGCGCCGGGATGTCTCACGCGCTTTGATCTATCCATTTTTCGTCGTACTCACCATCGTGATAGCGGCACTGTTCTGGGTGTACTACGTACTGCCTGATCTGGCCAATATGTTTCGCCAGATGGGAGCCCATCTGCCCCCGTTGACCCAGAGTGTGCTGAGCGCTGTGCACTGGATGCGCGAGCTGCTGGCGGCTTATGGCTACTGGGTGTTAGCAGCTGTTGTGGTGTTACCGATGCTATTGAGCCGGAGCCAGCGGGTTAGGGCCGGGTTTTATTGGCTGGCTTACCACCTTCCGATTAGCCGCACGCTGGTGCGCACGTCCGCCATGGCATTTATCAGCGAATACTTGGCGCTGCTAGTAGCGGCGGGCATCAATCTATTGGATGGACTAGCTATTTTGGAGGCGGCAACCCGCAATGAGGTGTATCGCGATGCGATTCGCCAGGCCCGACAAGGAGTAATGCGCGGTAATACGCTGGCAAGTGGTCTGGAGCGCAGCGGTGTGTTTTCACCGCTGATGATTCGTTTGATCAATGTGGGAGAGCAGAGCGGCAACCTGGATGGCCAGTTGCGTACGTTAGCCGACGAGTACCGGCGGCGGCTTAACCATCTAGTCGCCACCCTTGCCGAGGTCATCAAACCCGCCGTACTGCTTTTGGCTGGCGCGCTGTTCATCTTCGTCGTGGTGGTGTTTTTGCTGCCGGTATACGACCTCATTGCGCAAAGCACACAGCTTCGCTGAATAGGATTCGTGATGCCCCAATTTTCAATGGCTCAAACACGTCATTGCCGCGGCTTTTCGCTGCTGGAGTTACTTGCCTTACTGGCGCTGCTCACAGGGCTGGTGTCGGCACTGCTTTACAAAACCCTTGATGTCAGTGTTCAAGTAACACAGCAAAATACAGAGACAGCGCTGGCAGCAGCCGATGAACAGTTACGCCAGTTCGCCGCTTGGAATGGGCGGTTGCCCTGCCCTGATACTACTGGGAATGGGATTGAAAATTGTAGTGGGGGGGCGCAAAAAGGGAACTTACCCTACCGCACCCTAGGGCTGGCTGCAGTGGGTTATACGGTGGGGGAGCAGGGGAGCCGTGCGATGATTTACGGGGTCTACCGTAATGAGGTCGCAGACGCCGATTTGGCAGCAACTGCCGAGCGCTTCAAACCCACCAATGCCGATGCAACGGCGTATGATCTGGGCAATGAGAATACGCTCGATTTCTGTTCAGCGTTGGAAGACGCCTCAGAGTTGGCGCAGAACGATAACTATCTGCACATCAGTGACACCAACGACACAGCGGTAGCTATGGCCTACATGCTGGCCAGCCCGGGAGCCTCTAATGCTGATAGCGATATTAATGACGATCGCTACGACGGGCTGAACAGCACGAGCAGCACCGGCTTCAATGCCTCGCAAACGCCGGTTTCCGCAAACTACGACGATATTACCCAAGGGCGCGGCCTCGCCGAGCTTTACGAACTGTTGCACTGTGAAATAAGCCAGCGCTCGTTAAACCTGTCGGCCAACGCGATTGCGCTGGAAGAGGAGAACATCGCTTTTGCTGAGTCTAACCAGGAGAGTGCAGACCAGGGGGTATTAATGAATGCCGTGGGTAGTGCGTTGACCGCGTGGTCTATGGGGCAGGCGGTGGCTGGGTTGAGTGGTGCTATTGAGGTTCAGACGATTTCGACCGGTTTGTTAGCAACGGCCACGGCCACCTGCGCGGTACCGCCCTTTGCTGGCTGTGCGCTGGTGCCTGTTTATACGGCGGCCGTCTCTGCCGCTGGCAGTGGTGTTACCTTGTCAGGTATTGCGGTTGGTCTTTCTGGCACTGCCTTGGGTTTACAAATTACCTCTACAGCGCTGTATGACACCATCGCTGATAAGGCGGGAGTACCAGACACTTTTGAAGGTGAGCTGGGGATTACTCAGGACAACGTCAATGATGCACAGGATAAATATGCCCAGGCTAACGTGGGTGCTCAGGAGGCTGAAAGCACCTATCAAAATGAATTAGCACAGTACGAATCAGGGCCAAAGGCAGCTGCTGTTGCCAGCAATAATACGCTAGAAGACGAGATTCGTAAGTTGTCAGGTGATAGCCAAGACAACGCATTTGATGACCTTTACGGGTTCCCGCGTCCAGAAGATCTAGACCCGGAAGATCCACCAGACGAGGCCGATGTCATTATCGGGGTTGAGCCCGTTATTGATGCTTGGCTCAGCACGGCGGCATCGGCAGAGCAAATGGGCAATGTCGATTTAGTGGATGAGGATGGCAACCCATTTACCGATGAAAATGGTAATCCCATTGACCTTGATGCCGACGCAGAGGCTGCAAGAGTGTTTGCCAGCAATCGTATTGCCGAGGTTCGCCAGGGTTTCGAAGCCACTTCCACTTGCATCGATGAACAAGTTTGCCCCTTGGTGACAGCCTTTGATGCGCATGTCGAGGCCTACACGGCGGCGCGAGAAGCCTGGTATGCAGTAGAGGCTCTACGTGCAAAGGCCGACGCGGCGCGTACTGAGGCCGACGGTGCTTATGACGCCTACGGTGCGCTCGACTGTGCCTTTAATTCCAATAGTGATTATGACACTAAGACCAATAGCTGTACTGCTGGTGCGCCCGGCAGCAGTGCAGGGAGCGCTGATCAAGATTTCTGTGATGCTTCAAGCGACGCTTACGATGAGGACTCCTGTGCGGCGTGGCAAGATGCTCAAAATTCCAACCCTGTATGTGAAGAAGGCGGTGAGTACTATGACGCTGACGTAGGTGCCGCTGTGGGAGAAAGGGCCGAGAAGATAACGATGTTCAGCGGTATGGATAACTTGGTGCAGCAACTGGATAGCAAAGGAACCGTACGATGAGTACGCAGCGCCAGACTGGGTTCAGCCTATTGGAAATGACTCTTTCCTTTGCTGTGTTGGGGTTCTTGTTCGCCATGGCTCCTATGGCTTTAAACGTGTTGGGTAGTGCTCAAAGCGCTGCCCCTGCTCTTGACCGTGTCAAGTTGGCCGTGAATGCGACCGTGGGCTTTGTCGTACAGCATGATCGTTTGCCTTGCCCGGATTCCGACGGTAATGGCTTCGAGGATTGTGATGTCCGCAGCGGGCGTTTTCCCTATCGTACCGTTGGCCTTGGCCAGCCATTGATCAATGAAAGTGGCTTTCCGTTTCACTATGCGGCTTATCAGCACACTAACGCCAACTTGGTAGCGCTGCAGGTCAGCTATGAACCCTTATTGTTGAACGGCGCTAATTCACAGCAGAAAAACGCGTTAGATTTTTGCCAAGGGCTCAGGCTTGGTGTATCCGGTGGTTTACAGGCTACCGAACCCCATGTGCAGTCGCATACGGGTGAGCGTGGCATCAATCCAGCTTTTCTGCTCGTTGATCCTGGCCCGCTTGATGCCGACCGGGACGGGCGACCATTTGATGTCCTAAACGCGACCGGGCTGGAGTATGAGTCGGCGGGGCGCGGCCAAAGCGATGAATACGACGACCGGGTAATTGCCATGAGTTTTGCCGAACTGGCCACCCGGCTCGACTGCCCAGCCATCCTTGCACGTGTAAGCGCGGCGACCCGTGAGGCTAACGCGGCCTACGATGCTTGGCGTGCTTATGAGTTCTACTTGACGTTTCGCATATTTGGTGAAGAAGTCCGCGAAACCAATCTGGAAGTCGCCGAACTTAAGCGTTTGATTGCGGAATTCAACTCAGCGGGAAGCATCGCAATGGGCCTTAACGCCATTGCCACAGCGTTGGCCAGTGCCACCGGGGCAAGTGGGGTGGCGGTTGCAGCCATTAATGCGGCAGCGGCGACATTTATGATAGTAGAAGAGCTAAGTAGCACGGCAGAAGAGGTTGATGAGAAAACAGCGGAATTGGCCACAGCCGTGGAACAACGAGAAGCGGCAGAGGTGGCTCGCGATGATGCCAAGGCGTACCGAGACCAGACAGCTCAACTGGCACTAGACCGAGATACGAAGGGGTGGTTCCAATGAATGTAGGGCGCAGGAAGCAGGGTATGACTCTGATTGAGCTTTCCCTGATGCTGATAGTTTTGGGGCTCATAACTGCTGTCATGGTGTCGTTGGTGCCCTCAATGACGCGTCTAGCTAGTGTGGAATCAGCCATTAATGACGTCAGCGATACACAGAATGCTATCGCTGGCTTTGCTCTTACTACCGGCCGACTGCCCTGTGCCGATGCTAATCAGGATGGTTTAGAAGATTGTCCGGCGGTAGCTGGCGGCTTCCCTTATTTGACCGTAGGGATCGGCGCCCCTCTGCGCAACGCTTACGGCTACGACTACCGCTATGTTGTTTATGCTCGCCGCGATAATACGCCAATGAATGATGCTGAGCTGACGAAAGCGAGCGATCGATGGCAGCCTACGCTGGTTTCAGGATTGCCCCCGGTTGCGGAACTGACTGCTATGGAAAGCATAACACCAACGGACCTCTGTCGCGCGCTTGGTGTGGCGCAGGCGAGTACTGTCAATGACCAATCTTTATCGCTGGAATATCTAGCTGCAAGTGAAGTGGTGGCCTATGTGCTGGTGAACCCTGGGCAGGCGGATCGTAACGGTAATGGCTCACTGTTTGACGGAGTGAACACTGACGGACTTAGCGTTGAGCACCCGCTTCGCCGTAGCAGCCGTGATTATGACGATAGTGTTAGCGTGGTGCGCTTTAACCAGCTGTGGGAGCAATTAGGGTGTTCGGCACAACTGGCTACGGCAGGGCACGCGCACCCTAACGTTCAGTCCATGTTGGCGATGTTCCGACAGACCATTCGTGATTATCGCGCTCAGCTAGCGTTGGTCGAAGAGATGGCATTTGCCGATAACTTTCAAACAGGCGCTTCTATTGCTTCGGCATCAGCCTCGGTGGCCGCCGCCGCTGCCATCGCACCTACCGCGACAGCATCAGCCATTAATACTGCAGGTGCTACTGCGGCCGCAGTGGGGGCATCCGTTGGTGCGATTAGCGGCAACACTGCCTTGGTAGGTACGGCGACAGCTGCACAGCTCGTGGCTATCGATAATTTAAATAAAGTGCGCGACCAGTTGGATGAGCTGGACTTACTTATTAAGGACTTGGACGAGTTACATGACAGCGTTGATGACAATGTTGTTGCCGCCGATAACGATGCGCTTTCTGCCCGATAATGGTTGCTAGAGACTTTTATGACGAAAATCACCTTGACTCGCCAACGCGGTTTTACATTGTTGGAAATGTCCATGGCCTTGATTGTGGTGGCGCTGATCATCAGTGCCGTGACCTTGGGCAGTAACTTGCAGCGCAATACCGTCTACCAGCATATGGCGACCAGCTTTGTGCGGGGTTGGCAGTTGGCATTTCTTAGCCATGTAGACCGTGTGGGCGTTGCGCCTGGCGATAATCAAACAACACCGACCGGTAAGGTGAATGGTGCAGATGATAGCGAGTTGTGCAATCTGGATTTGCGCAATGCCATGTACGCGGCAGGTGTGACGATGCCTCAGGGGCGTTCGGAAGGCTACGAGACCCACTACGGCTATTTGGATAGTAATGGCAACCCGCAAGATGTCAGCGCTTGTTTTCTCAATACCGAGTGGAGCGTGCCGGGCAGTAGTGCGGGGAGCTATGTAGTACAACGCAAGAATGTGTTGGTATTAGAGGGTTTGACGCCAGACTTAGCGCGTATGCTGGATAGCCTAGTGGACGGCAATGCCGATGCACGGTTTGGTAGCTTTCGTGAGGAGAGTCAGGCGGCGCTTACAACCACTAGCAGTGAGGAGTGGAGCCTGGAAAGCGGAGTGGCTTATGGTAGTGCCACTGCCACTAATCTCGACGAATCCCAGATAGCTACATTAACGGCTTACTATTTGATGGATCGATGATGGATATAGTCGCTTCTATCTCCCAGCGAACGGATGCCCCAGAGCTAGGCGATACCCTTTTACGCCTGGGCATTCTTGAGCCTATTCAGCTGGCTTATGCGCGGCAAAAACAGGCTGTGACCGGTGAATCACTCAATCAGATACTGGTTCGCCTGGGCTTGGTGGCCGACAGCGATTTGGCGCGTGTGCTCGCTGAGTATCACGGCTTGCCTTATATCAGCCAGGAGGAGTGGCCTACCCCAGACCCGGAAGTGCTCCAGTTATTTACCCGAGAGGCGTGCTTAGCTCACGGCGTGTTGCCGCTGCGTATTGCGGCAGGGCAGCTAGAAGCCGTATTGGGTAATGCTGACCCTGAGCGCGCTGCGAGCTTAATTCAGCGCCGTACTGGCTTAACGCCCAACCTGAGGCAGGGAGACTTTGTCGCCGTGGCGCGGCGTATTGAGTCAGCCTATTCACTGCGGCAGCGTTCAGCGCTCTCTGCTTTCGAGCGTGAATATTGCCAGCTGCGCCAGGATACGCAGGGCTCATTTCCCATTGATGAGTTGATCAATCAACTACTGGTGTTGGCGGTAAGCGAGCGGGCAACGGATATTCATTTGCAGCCAGAGCCGCAGTCATTGCATATGGCGTTTCGTATTGATGGCGTACTGGTCCCTATCATGGCGCTTGACCGGGAGCTGATGCGGCTGGTGCCGGCAATTAAGGTTATCTCGGCAATGGATATCTCGGACAACCTAAGGCCCCAGGATGGTCGCTTCTCGGTCACCCTGGATAATCAGGCCTATGATGTTCGTGTTTCCACTAGCATCACGCCTCAGGGGGAGAGCGTTGTTTTGCGCCTGTTACCCACGGGGGTGTCGGTAGCCGGGCTAGAAGAGTTGGGATTTGCACCGGAGCATCTTGAGTGTCTCCAAGGCTTGTTTCAGCAGCCGCACGGTATCTTCCTGATGACCGGGCCTACTGGCTCGGGGAAAACGACCACTCTACATGCCGGGCTACGGCCGCTGGGGATGACGGGCAAAAGTATCCTGACCGTGGAAGACCCGATTGAGTATGAGCTGCCGGTGGCCTCGCAGACCCAGGTAAACCGCAAGGCGAATTATACCTTTGATACTGCGATTCGCCATTTTCTGCGCCATGACCCGGATATTATGTTGGTAGGTGAAATTCGTGACGGGGAAACGGCAGAAGCTGCGATCCGTGCGGCGGAAACCGGGCATTTGGTGCTCTCTACGCTGCATGTGAATAGTGTTTCTGGCGTAGTTGGCCGTTTGATGGCGCTTGGGATTACCCCGCAGGCCTTGGCTGAAACGCTTATTGGCTGTATCAATCAGCGCTTGGCGCGCTGCCTATGTTCGCACTGTAAGGAGCCGGTGGCGACGCCGGAGCATATCCCGTCAGGGTTTGAGTCTCTGTTGTTGGAGGTTCAGCACTTTCGAGCGGTGGGTTGCGAGCATTGCCGACAGACTGGTTACCATGGGCGGGTGCCTGTCTATGAAATGCTGATTGTTGATGCGCCATTGGCGCGATGGGTGGAGGAAAGAGGAATGCGTGCTGAGCTGGCAGGGCTGCTCACATCCAGTAACCATGTCTCTATCTGGGAGACAGGCGCACGCCTTGTGCGCGAGGGGCTGACAACGGTTGATGAGCTGATGCGCGTTTTGGGTAGCCGGGATGTGCTCGTTCCAGCGATGCGCTCGTTATGATTCCACGACAAAGGCGATGCCTTTGCCAAATACGGAGCGCAGGGGCAACGTCATGCCCTGTTTTCGGGCTTTTTGCCGTAGGCGGCTGAGGATAACGTCAATACGATGGACATCAGGCTCCTCGGCATAGTCAAACAGCAGGTCGTGGAGTACCCAGCGGTCAAATATTTGGTTGGAAGACTCCACCAGTACTTTGAGTAAGTCGAATTCCTTTGGCGTTAGCTTTATAGCAGTCTCGTCGGGAGCCACCAATTGAGAGGATGCCGGTTCAAGATACCAAGCGCCCGTTTGATTAAGTTGGCAGGTGGGCGTAGGGCTAACGTTTTGGGTGGTTTGCAGCCGTTGGCCAAGCTGTATCAGCGCATCGCTTAGTTGCACAAAGTTAATAGGCTTTACTAAGAAAAGGTCCGCCCCCAGGTCAAGGCCACGTAACCGCTCGTGCTTTTCACCGCGAGCGGTGATGATAACCAGCCCGTAGTTGGACAGTTGACGCAGGTGCTCGACGACGCTGAAACCATCCTCTTCTGGCAGCCCCAGGTCTATCAGAACAATATCGACAGGGTGAAAATGCAGCTTTTTCCAAAAGGCTTCAGCGCTGGGGACGCCCCACACAGGAAACCCTTTGTGCTGCAGGTAGAACTCTACTTCTTCTCGTAGGTCTTCGTTATCCTCAATAATGGCGATGCTTGGAGTGCTGGGGTTTTTCATTAAGCTTCCTGACTATTCTTTGGTTGTACAGGCAGTGTAAAGATAAACCGACAGGCAGACGAGGTATTCTCCGCTAGCGTTAATTCCCCTCCATGGGCTCGTACAATTTGACGGCTTACGTGGAGCCCTAGACCGACGCCACGTGATGAATCACTCGGGACTGCTCGGCGGTAACGCTCAAAGATCATGCCCGCTCGGTCAGGAGGAATTCCTGTGCCTTGGTCGCGTATACTGATCGCCCAATGATCCTGTTGACGGGATAAATCAATATGGATAGTGCCGCCGGGTGAGTACTTGACGGCATTATCAATGACGTTAGAGAGTGCAATACGCATTAAGGCCGAGTCAATCGCAAGCGTGCTTGCCGTTTCTGCCTCAGGGTGTGTGTATGCGTTGATCGCCTGCTTTTCCTGCGTCAGTTTCCAGCTATGATGGTCCGATAGAGGAATCAAAGAAGCCGCCGAGGTAATCAGTGCTAGCAACGAGTGTGGGTGGCGCTCAATACTCAGCTGGCTTGCTGACAGTCGAGCATCAGAGAGGCAGTTGTGGGTTAGCTGGACAAGCCGCTCTGTGGCCCGTTCGATTTTTTCATAACGCCGGGTTACCTGATGGTTGTTGCCAGAGCTGACTTGGCGAAGGTTGGCCAAACTGGCGGTAATAATGGCTAACGGCGTGCGGGATTCATGGGCGACTATCCCCATAAACTGACGTTGATGCGCCCTGGCTTCTCTCTCAAAGTGTAACTCTTCAGCCATTTTTTTTTTATTAAAGGCTTTGATACGCTGTCTATACACTTGGAAAACGACTGTTCCAACCACTAAAAGCATATTGATAATAAGGCCGTATTGCCATATTACATAGATGGATGAGTGGTAAGGCAGCCAGTGAAGCATCGACATAAGCCCGGAGAGGCTAACCAGCATAAGTAATAGCGGGCTAATTCCTAGAATTAAATTTGCAAGTTGAAATTTTTCTTTCCACCAGATGTAGAGACAAGCAATCAGGAAGATAATGCCAGTGAAAAGGTAGATGATAGCCTGTAAATAAATGGCTTCTTGATAAAGGTTTAACGGTACGCAAATTATCAGCAAGAGGGTGAACAATGCCGTGCCGGCCATTAGCTTGTGAGCCCAAGGGATTTTCTCCTTAAACTGCATAACCTCAGTGCTCATCCATAATAGGGCGGCATAAGAGGTTAAAGTAAATATACTGGTCAAATAATGCTGTAATGTCAGGCCGATACTAGGTACTACCCAGGCCACATAACCTTGAACACAAGCAACTAGCCCATAGCCACTGGATACCGCAGTAATAGACCAAAGCCTTTTGCTGCGTAGCAGGGCCGCTAATGTTAAGGCTAACAGGCTGGCAATAGCGGCAATACCCAAGTAAAAAGGCCCAAAAGCTAGTGGTACGTGCTGCATGTTGCAAGAAGAGATGTGGCTCCCAGAGTTCTAAGTCTAGTAACAGAGCGCTGGTAGTAGCAGCTCGCAACATCACCTCATAGCCCTTAACGCTATCTGGCGGCGGGGGAAGCCTAAACACCGGAAAGCGATAGTCAATATCGCCTCTTTTACCTTCCCAAGTGTCTCCGGTGCGTTTTTCTACCCAGGGCTCTTGGCTGCCTTCTGGTCGATAAAAGAAACGGATGTCATCAATAAAATTTGGGGCTAGTACAAGCCAACGCTCATTACCCGCAAAAAAATGAGCAGGTAGTTTAAAGTGTAGCCAGTGTGGTATGTGGGTATAGCCACGTGAGAAGAGCGCGGTATGTGTTTCTTCTCTGTGGCTTAGCTGTGCATACGCTTGACCCAGCGTTTGTTGCAAGGAATTATCTGGCATCACGGCATAGGGTATATCTTTTCCTAATGCCAGAGGAGAGGCGAAGGCATTAATGGGAAGTAATAAAGTAAGCGCTAGAAGTAGCCACCGTATTGCCTGACGTGGAGGCAATAATTTTGTGAACAGGTTGGTCAAAGGGAAGATCCACATTCTGTCTGCTACTTTTAGTGCTGTAGAGAATGAGTGCTGATTTTTAGCAGCTACTAGTAAGCAATTATTTGCAATGTGGGGCATATTATTAAAAGGGAAAATGATAGCCCCATGTTTTGGAGTTAGCTTGTTTTGTCAGGTGTATCGTCCGCAGAACCAGGCGCTACAACCGCAACGGTTTTTTGCTCCCGCGTCCATTTGCCCGCTTTTTTATCAATGTACTGAAAGTGCTCGTTAGTAAAGCTGCCCTGGTTACAGGCGTGGCGGTAAGACACGGTAGGCACGTTGGCGTGGGTTAGCCACTGGATAAATACCCCAGGCCCGGTAATGTCGAACACATTAGTCAACTCATTCTGCTTAATATTGACGCTAATTTGCTCAATGAGCAGCGCCAGATTAGGGTTGTTGGGTTTACTGACAATAAAGTAGTTACTTAGCTCGCCCTTACGGGTAGTAACATAAAGCTCGTCAATATCGTTAGGTATCACGCTGCCAAGTGGCCAAATGGCGTGGGCATCGATATCCAGGTAGACCCCGCCATGCTTTTGCAGTACCAGCAAGCGCCAAAAATCCGCCTGGGCGGCACCAATTTGCAGCCGGGAGTACTGCTGATTGATATCTTTGTTGTAGTGTTCGGCAATAAATGCTTTTCGGGCTTCGGTAATCATAAACCGATACTCAAAGCGCGGGGCCATCAGGCGGTTGAACAGGTAGTTGAGATAAACCGGCAGGGTGACTTTATTGGTAAAGTTGGTTTGCCAAATAATACGTGGAACTACCGAATCATTTTTAGGCGCTAACCAGGGCGCGGCGCGCTCTGGCAGCGTGAAGCGCTTGTTGGGAACAATAGCGTGAAAGACATAGCTCAGTAACTTGGTAATGTTAGCAAATAGCTTAATAAAACGGCTAACAACCACTATCAGCGTTTTGTTGGTGGCAGGCCTTGTAGGCATGAGAATCCTTTTAAATCAGTTCCGTGCGTAACGGTTAAGCGAAGGGGCGTTACCAGCCTCCTTGGCCTTCCAGTAGGCTACGTATGTTATTGTCGAGCGGTAGCTGGAAATCTGCGCTACCCAATACCATGGCATCGCCAGCGCGAACTACCCGTGCGCTCACATAGAGGTAATCCTGCCCTTGGGCATAAGTTCCCATCAAAATCGAGCGGGCGTTGTGCTGGGCGCTAAGACGTTGAACCTGGCGGGAGAGAATAAGTTCACCCACGCTCTCTTCAATAAACATGCTGTCACGCATTTTGACTTCGCGAACCTGCATGCCTTGCTGTGCCAAAGCGGACGCCATGGTCTCCGAGCTAATACGGCCAAAAGTAGAGGATTGGCTTAGGTTATCGATGCTGACAAAGGTAGCGGCAATCATGGGGCTGTAGCGGGTCAGGTCTGGGTTGTTCGCCACCATCTGCTGCGCTGCCTGATGGGCAAGCTGAGAAAGATCAGGTTTAGGCTCTTCCGGTTGGGCATTATTGCCTAGCGTCGAGCAGCCTGTTAGCACCAGCATAGCGAACAGCAGCATCATTACGCGAATAGGAGCGCACAGAGATCGTAAAGACATAAACATTACCAAGTGTCGGTGATAGAAACTGTGGGTGTGGTGGGTGCTTGGGGAACCCGGTGCGGCGCGTAGTGACGGCGGTCACCTGCATTAATGTAATAGATATTGGAGGAGGAGTAGAGGATTCGTTCGCCGTCTAAAATTTGGGTGGTAATAATCACTTCTTCATTGCCGGTATGCGTCCAGCTGCCGCTGGTAATATCGGCAGCAATCGCGCCAGGGATAAGGCCCAGGGCTGGCTCTCTCCACTGATTATCAGGGATGGTGGCCACAGCAATGCCAGCGGTTAAGGCGGTGAATGCACCCACGGGCGGGCGTATAAAGCCACGATCTCTATGCGTCACAACTTCAACACCGACATGAATGTTGGCGGTATTCGCTGTGGGAACGGTCATAAATGTCGCGCCGTGTGATACTAGCTCGCTGGTGAGCAAAGTACGAAAGCCCCGACCAAACTCGCCGCCACTATAGGCAGAGGCGCTGCTTTCTTCTGCGGGGGTGATGTAAAAATCACGAAAACGCACGCGTTCGCGCTGTAGAATTTGGGTAGCTTCATGGCGTGCGAGTACATCCCAGTGATGGGCCGCCTGCATGCGCTGCTGTTCCGTGTAAGGGTAAGTGGTGGCGATAGGTGCCTGTGATGTGTTGGCGTAAAAACAACGACTCAGCATCAGGCTGGCCATTCCCAGGCCAACGGGGCGTAAAAAGTGGACAATGGGGAATGACGTGGGAAGAATGCGCACCTGATAGTTCCTTATCGCTACTAAACAGCTATTTGATAGACTAGTTTGCCATGCTTAGCTTAGATCGGCCACGAGGTTAGAAACTTGAATGAGTGATAACACCCATGCTTGAAGACCACCGCAGCGGCCCACGCCATGATTCGCTGTTGTCTGCGTACCCCGAAGACGAGAGCAATAGCGGCTGGATGATTAGCTACATCGACATTATGACGCTGTTGGTGGCACTGTTTGTGATTATTATCGCCGCAGCTGGGGTGACAAGCCCGGAGTGGTCATCTGCGGATAACCAGGTTGAGCCTGATAACCTCATTGCGCCACCGCTGGAAGTGCCGCTGCCCGACGTGTTGGATGAATTTCGTTCACAACGTAGCCCGATGTTGGCATCCGCCCCTGGAACGCTAAATCCGATGGCGATTAGTGCCGCGCTGGGTGTGGCAGGTTTACCCACCCGTTCTTTCTCCACCTTTAGCGTGCCGCCGCTATTAGCACGCCCCGAGCCAGCAGAGCTAACGTCGGCCGATGAGCTACCGTTCGTTAAGACGCTGTCTGAACGCCTGACACCTATACTTCCTACTCCTTTGGTGCGCGTAGAAGAAGAGGTGGCCGCTTCGCCCATGGCAGATTATATGGTGCTGCTGACGGATCGCCCCCCGGTTAATGTTCAGGAAATCAGCGATGAGGCCATCAGCAGCGCCCTAGCGCTGGACACAAGCCTGCCTGAGCGCGTTGAAACGTCAGCGTATCTGCCAAATTTAGAGGGCGTAGAGGTCTCCCGTGTGGCGGAGGGTATTAGCTTGCGGGTGCAAGATAGGCTGCTGTTCCCTTCTGCTACGGCGGAGCTTACCGAAGGCGGCTCATCGTTGGTGGGTAGCCTGCTGGAAACCATTCAGCGCTACGATGGTGAAGTATGGGTAGAGGGGCACTCCGATAGCCAAACCATTAACACGCCGGAGTTTTCATCTAACTGGGCGCTTTCAAGCGCCCGTGCTATCGCCATTGTAGAAGCCTTGGAGGAGGCGGGTGTGGCCTCTGAGCGTTTACGGGCAGTGGGCCTAGCGGCGACCCAGCCGTTAGAAGATAACAGCACGGAAGAAGGGCGTGCCCGTAACCGCCGGGTGGAAGTGGTCATCCATGTGGAGTAGGGCGCACTAGCCAAAGGGTAAGCACAATAAAAAAAGCCCGCCGGGGGTGGCGGGCATTAAAGGGCTTGGCTCACTGCAGCCCACTGACATCAGGTGAGGGGGTGTACATGGATGTCAGTGAGTACAATATGAGTATAGCTATTTATGAGATTTTGCCAAGCGCTTGTGCAATTTTTTGTAGGCTTTTAGGCCGACATCTTAAATGAAAAAATTAGTTCACCTTTTTTGCACCTATTTGGTGCTTTTCTGATGCGCTTTTTTGGTGCTCAAGCCTTCAGCGCCCTTTCTTTGATTTTAAGTATTTGATTTATATTAGATGAACTTCATTGGCATACATTCTGCTTTATTGCTTATCTGAAAGAGACGACTGCGTAACGGCTTTTAAGATTGCAATAAGGTGGTGCCATGACCGAACAGACTCGCACTGCACATACTCAGGCTGAGTTGCCTGATATAGCGCTGTCGCCCGATAGTGCTGCCCCAGCGCTTCAACCGCGCTTGGTGGTCACTGACCTAGACGGTTCCTTGCTAGACCACCACAGCTATGACTTCTCACCGGCAGCGCCTTGGCTGGCGCGTCTAAAACAGCAGGGCGTGCCCGTTATACCGGTCACTAGTAAAACCCGTGCCGAACTTATTTCCCTGCGTGAAGCGCTAGGCCTGACAGCTACCCCATTTGTGGCGGAAAACGGCGCTGTGATTGGCCTGCCACCGGGCTGGTGTCACGCACGGCTAGACCGCCCAGGTAGTGGCCTGGATGGCGTGGTGGTTAAACACACTGGAGTAGATGTGGGCTTTATCCGGGCACGGCTTAACGTCTGGCGCAAACGACTAGGTGTTCGTTATACCCGTATGAGTGAGCTGGATATTACCCAAGTCATGGCGCTTACCGGTTTAGATGAACCCCGTGCCAAGGCTGCCCGAAAGCGTGAAGGCAGCGAGCCGCTTATCTGGGAAGACGACGAGGCCGCGCTGGCAAACTTTCGCTTAGCGCTTGAGGGCGATGGGTTGACGCTGACGCAAGGCGGGCGCTTTTGGCACGTAATGGGTAAGGCCTCGGATAAAGGCAGTGCCGTTGACTGGCTTGTTAAACGATTTACCGCTTTACGGGGTCGTGCGCCGCTCTCATTAGGGCTAGGCGATGGCCCCAATGATATTTCCATGCTCGATGCCGTCGATCAGGCCGTCGTGATTAAAGGCTGCCACGACTTAACCGTCACACCCACGAACACAGCGCTTTATCGCACTAAGGAAACTGGACCAACAGGCTGGGCCGAGGGGGTGGCCCACTGGTGGGGGCGAGACGACCGCCGACTAGCGGCGGTACTCAGCCAACAACCAGAAACGGCCTAACCCAAAAGGGGATCAGCGAATGAGTGACTTTCATCAAAATGGCGTTATCACCGATTTTCATAACCTAACTCGCCGCCCGGTAGAGGCACTGGAGCAGGAGCTGAGTCAGTTTGCTAAGCGTCGCCCGATGGGGTTGATACTGCCGTCGCTGTTTTCCGAGCTGGAAGGTCCGGCGCTTTCTGCCATCGCGGATGAGTTAGTGAAGGTGCCTTACCTCAACGAGATTGTAATTGGCCTGGACCGCGCCGACCGTGAGCAATTCTTGTACGCCCGGGAGTTTTTCTCTCGCTTGCCCCAGCATACGCGCATTCTATGGAACGACGGGCCACGCCTACGCGAGTTAGACGCCGAGCTGGAAAGCCACGGTCTGGGAGCGTTAGAGCCAGGCAAAGGGCGCAATGTGTGGTACTGCGCAGGTTACGTGCTGGCGTCTGGCCGCTCGTCGGTGGTGGGATTACACGACTGCGATATCCTGACCTACGACCGCAGCCTGTTGGCTCGGCTCATGTACCCCGTGGCGCATCCACGGTTTTAACTACAGCTTCTGTAAGGGCTACTACCCGCGCATCGCGGAAGGAAAACTGAACGGCCGCGTTTCTCGGTTGAGGGTGACGCCGCTGCTGCGGGCACTAAAAACGGTATGCGGGCCGCTACCCTATTTGGACTACTTAGATAGCTTCCGCTACTCGCTCTCTGGGGAGTTCGCAATGCGCAGCGATGTGCTGGAAGGCATCCGTATTCCTGCCGACTGGGGGCTGGAAATTGGCGTACTCTCTGAGCTGCAGCGCAACTACTCCCACCGCCAGCTATGTCAGGTCGATATTGCCGATGCTTACGACCACAAGCATCAGCCCGTTAGCGAAGATGACGCCAATGCAGGCCTTAACCGCATGAGCCTGGACATCGCTAAAGCGCTGTATCGCAAGCTGGCCACCCAAGGCGTAAGCTTTAGCAGTGAAGACTTCCGCACGCCAAAAGCCACATACTATCGTTTAGCACTCGATTTGATCGAAGCCTACGACCACGACGCCACCATGAACGGCCTGAGTTTAGACCGTCACTGTGAAGAGCAGGCGGTGGAGTTATTTGCCAGCAACCTGCGAGAAGCGGGCAACCTGTTTTTGGATAACCCCCGCGAACGGCCATTTATTCCTAGCTGGAACCGCGTTCAGGCAGCTGTACCCGACATACTGGCGCGGATGCATGAGGCGGTAGAGTTGGATAACCAGGGCAAGGTGTAGCTGGGAAGTAAGGTGAGCAAGCCCCCGCCTAGTTGGGCAGGGGCAATGCCTATTAAAAGTCGCTGAAGGAGGAGGAGTGAGCCGCTGGCGCGGCAATAGCAGGCTGGTGCGCTTCTTTATTTAACTTAAAGGTAGTCACCAAGTGGCGAAGCTGGGGGCTTAGCTGTGCTAGCTGCTGGGTAGCATGGTTACTCTGCTGTACCAGCCCCGCGTTTTGCTGAGTCATTTGATCCATCTGCGTCACGGCCTGATTGACCTGCTCGATACCGCTGCTCTGCTCAATGGTAGCGGCGGAGATTTCTTGGACCAGAGCACTCAACTGTTGAATATCTTCAACGACGCCTGTAATCACCTTGCCGGTATTGCTCACCTGGCGGCTGCCTTCTACAACTTGGGCATCCGCATTTTCAATCAGCCCCTTGATCTCTTGCGCGGCAGAAGCAGAACGGCTTGCCAGCTGGCGCACTTCGTTGGCGACGACGGCAAATCCACGGCCTTGCTCCCCGGCACGGGCAGCTTCCACCGAGGCATTTAGCGCCAGAATATTGGTCTGGAAAGCGATGGCATCAATGGTGTTCACGATGCTGCTCATTTGGGTAGCGCTTTCGTTGATGGTAGCCATCGTATTAATCACCGATGCCATGGCATCGCTACCACGTTGGGCGCTCTCAGCAGTTTTGGTGGCTAGTGTGCGGGCGTGATCGGCATGCTCGGCATTCTGTTTTACTGTCGCCGTCAGTTGCTCCATGCTGGAAGCTGTTTCGGCAAGCGATGCTGCCTGCTCTTCAGTGCGGGTAGAGAGCTCTTCGTTCACGCCCACAATTTGCTCTACCCCGTTATTCACTTGGTCGGCACCGTGGTGTATGTCGCTAATGGTGGCGGCTAGGGTCTCGCGCATGCGGTTAATATCATAAAGCAAACTTTGCTGATCGTTAGTCGAAAGGGACGCGACTTGGGTCAAATCCCCATCGGCGATATGGCGCACCACGGAGGCCGCATAGCGTGGGTCGCCACCTAATCGACGAGCAACATCACGAATAACCCAGCCCATCAACAGAGTCACCGGTATACCAATCACTAACAAAACAATCGCTGAGCGGATTAGCTCGGAGATAAAGGCAGCGTTGATGTCATACACGTAAGCCCCCGCCGCCAACGACCATCCCCATTCCGGTAGATGCGCGACATAGCTAACCTTCGGCACTTGGCCGTCACCGGTAATACGGCGTGAGAAGTCGTCAACATGACCGCCCCCAGCCTGAGCAACGTTAAGAAACGCAGCGTATAAACGTGTACCGCTAGCGTCTTGATAGCTGCTCATATCTTCGCCTCGGGGGCGATTGGGGTGAGACACAATGTCGAGATTATTATCAAAAGCAAAGACATATTCGCCTTCGCCAAAGCGTACGCTGGCAATATTATCAATGGCCCGCTGCTGCGCTTCCGCTTCCGTCAGTTCACCAAGCTCAGCACGTTTTTGTAAGGCCTCAAGCTGCCCGTGAACGCTTTTTACAATGTGCTCAATACTGGCGCGACGCTCGTTTTCAATCGTTTGGCGGTTTTCCCACGCCAACCAGCCTACTAATAGCAGCATCGCTATCCAAATGATGCCAAGTGTGCCCCAAAGTTTCTGCGTCGTTGTAAAACGTTTCATGATGTCCCTGTTAAAAAAATTCCAATTAGTAATTAAACCCTGATCTTTATCGGCCAGAGTTTTTTATACCTTAGTCTAATTAATAAAAAATGTCTGATCTATGACACCATTTAAATTCCAAAATGATATAAACATATAATTTTTGTTGCGCTACACTCACTGTATAGATCCACTGATAGCAGTCCATCCTCAGGAGGCTCCAGAATGCAGCGCCCTATCGTTACCCACTTCTTTGATGAGCCAACCAATACGTTCAGCTATGTGGTGCAAGACCCTGATAGCAGCGCGTGCGCCATTATCGACTCTGTTCTGGACTTTGATTACGCGGCAGGGCGCACTGATGTTCGTTCAGCTAATCAAATTATAGCGTTTGTCCGTGAAAAGCGGCTGGAAGTGGCTTGGATATTGGAAACCCATGTCCACGCCGACCATCTCTCCGCAGCGCCGTATCTGCATGATCAGTTAGGAGGCAAAACGGGCATCGGTGCTCATATCGTCGAGGTGCAGGAGATTTTTGGTAAAGCGTTTAATGCAGGCACCGAGTTTGCTCGGGATGGCAGCCAGTTTGATGCGCTATTTAAAGAGAACGATACCTTTGCAATTGGTGCACTAAAGGGGCGTGTACTGCATACGCCTGGACATACACCTGCCTGTTTGACCTATGTGATCGGTGATGCCGCCTTTGTGGGCGATACCCTGTTTATGCCGGATTACGGCACCGCGCGCTGCGATTTTCCCGGTGGCGATGCTCGCACGCTCTATCAATCTATTCAGAAAGTGCTGTCTTTGCCCGAGCAAACGCGGCTATTTCTATGCCACGACTATAAAGCGCCAGGGCGCGAGTTATTTCAGCACGAAACTTCCGTTGCTGAGCAGCGCAAAACGAACGTGCACGTCCATGACGGCATTAGTGAGGAAGAGTTCGTCAAAATGCGTACCGAACGGGATGCCACGCTGGGAATGCCACGTCTGATTATTCCTTCGGTACAGGTCAATATGCGGGCCGGCGAGCTGCCGCCCGCCGAAGATAACGGCCAGGTATACCTAAAAGTACCAATTAACTGGTTTTAAGCGGCGGTGGGTTTACTTAACGACACATGAATGGGCAGGAAACAGCGATGAAAACTAACGTAGGCGGCATTGACAAAATAGCGCGTATTGGCGTGGGTTTGTTGTTAATCGTGCTGGCGTTGATAGGCACGATTGGCCCGTGGGGATGGATAGGGATCGTGCCATTGGCAACGGGGCTATTCAATTTCTGCCCGGTGTATTCGCTCATGGGTATATCCACCTGTAAAACCAAGCGTTAGGCAACGAGCGTTGGGTAACATAAGGAGCTAGATGTGGATTGGATAGCGAGCCTGCACGGGCTAGTGGGCGGTGTGCTGATTGGACTCTCAGCAGTGTGGCTGATGGGCGCACTAGGCCGCATTGCCGGTATCAGCGGCATTATTGGTGGCTTAATTACTCAGCGCCCCAAAGGCGATAGCGCTTGGCGGGTGGCGTTTTTAGCGGGGCTAATTAGCGGACCGCTGCTGGTGATGGCAGTGAGCGGCGGGCTGGGTAACGTGGCGGGCGTGCCCGGTGCAGTGATTGGTGAGCCAGCGGGTGGCGTGCCGCTTATGCTGTTGGCAGGCCTGCTGGTGGGGGTAGGCACTGGGCTTGGCAGTGGCTGCACCAGCGGCCCTGGCGGGTGTGGGTTGGCGCGCTTGGCCCCCCGCTCCATGGCAGCCACGGCTATGTTTTTGGTCACGGCGATGGCCACGGTTTATGTGGTGCGGCATGTCATTGGGGGTGGGGTATGAATACACCAGCTGTAAAAACAGCGGCGGGTTACATTGCAGGCCTGCTGTTTGGTTTGGGGCTAGCGATCTCTGGGATGACAGACCCCGCGCGGGGGCTGGGTTTTTTAGATATTGCCGGTGTCTGGGACCCAACGTTGATGTTTGTACTAGGTGCCGCTGTGGGCACTACCTTTGTGGGCTACCGCTTAGTATTCGCTCGCGGTACGCCGCTTTTTAGCACCAAATTTCAACTGCCAACCAAGCAGGAGCTTGATGCCAAGCTGCTAGGCGGCGCGGCGCTGTTTGGGGTGGGCTGGGGGCTTTCCGGTTACTGCCCTGGGCCTGCCATTGCCTCCATTGGTGGGCTAACGCTGCCGCTTCTTGCACTGCTGGCGGCGATGGTGCTGGGCTGGTTTATTGCCCAGCGTATCGCTCGCTAAGTGAGCAACTCCGTTCACGATGACGCCCTTACTTTCCCTGGTAAGGGCGCTTTTTTTGATCTGGTGCAAGGGTTTTGCCAAAGGGCTTAACGTTCGGTTAATGCACGTTTGTCATGCTGCTTCCATCACAAGGAAACCGCTATGCACGTCCTACTCATAGAAGATGATCCACTGGTGGCCTCTGGCATTCGTTCTGGGCTGATGATGTACCACTTCGTGGTAGAGCACGTTACCTCGGTGCAGGCTGCGCGTCAGGCGATGCAAAGTGTCGCTAGCGACGTGGTGATTCTTGATCGTGGACTACCCGATGGCGATGGCTTGGCGCTGCTGCAATCCTGGCGCGATGAGGGCGTGACGACACCTGTGCTCATGCTGACTGCCAGGGATGCCGTGCGCGACAGAGTGGATGGGCTGCAAAGCGGGGCCGATGATTATCTAGTGAAGCCCTTTGATTTAGATGAGCTGGTGGCAAGACTACATGCGCTACTGCGGCGCGTAGCCGGGCGCAGCCAAGGGCTGACCGTGCATGGCGCGCTGACACTAGACCCCAGCGCTCGGGAGGTGCGGGTAGCGGGCGAACTGATAGCGCTCTCCCGCCGTGAGTTGGTGCTGTTAGAGGCTTTTTTACACGCCCCGCGCAGCGTGCTCTCGGCGGACCAGCTCAAAGATAGCCTCTATGGGCTAAGCGATGACGTAGAGAGTAATGCGCTCAATGTCCATATTCACCATCTGCGCCGCAAATTGGGCAGTGGGATTATCGAGACCGTGCGCGGCCTGGGCTACCGCTTGGGCAAGCCAGAAGCCGTGCTTGCGCCGGGGCAAACGCCTAAGGGGCAGCGATGAGTCTACGCGCCCGCCTGCTACTCACGCTTGGGCTGACGTTGGCGCTGCTATGGGGCGTTGCGGCTGCTTGGCTGCTCAACGATTTGCAGAAAACCTTTGTCGCCACCCTGGACCAGCGTTTGGCTCAGTCCGCGCGCATGGTGGCCGGGCTGGTGCATCAATTGCCGGAGGAGGTGTGGGAACAGAGCATGATGACGACGCTTGCCATTCCACCCATCGAGGGGCTGGCCTGCCAGGTGCACTCGCCACGCGGAGAGGTGATTGCTCGCACCCACGCCAACATGGATAGCGTGCTAGCGCCAGGGCAGCGCGGTCACACCTACCGCCAGGAAGGCGATACCACTTGGCGCGTCTTTACCTACGAGCGCGGCGGCCTGGTCATTACCACGGCGGATCGAATGGATGAGCGCACGATGCTGCTAAACGGGGTAGTTCGGGTAGCCGTCGTGCCGTTTGTGGTGGCGTTAACCGGCATCCTGATTGCGCTATGGGTGGGTATATGGCGCGGGCTGGCACCGCTGTCACGGTTGCGTGAGTCGTTAGCCAGCCGCCACCCAGAAGCGCTGGCACCGGTGGCTACCTACGGCGTGCCGAAAGAGATTAAGCCCCTTATCGATACGCTCAACAGCCTCTTAATACGCGTGCAGCAAACCCTGGTGCGGGAGCAGCGTTTTACCAATGACGCCGCCCATGAGCTGCGCACCCCTCTCACCGCTATTAAGACGCACCTACAGGTCGCCCAACGTGCTGAAGGCCCGGCTGCTCAAGAAGCCCTTAAGTATGCCGAAGCAGGCGTCGTGCGCTTGGCCCACACCTTAGACCAACTGCTCACGCTGGCCCGTGTGGAAGGCCGCATGCGCTTTGATGATGGTGAGCCAAGCGAAGTAGCCCAAGTTGTTGAGTTAGCTGTTGCTGATAGCGCCGCTGCTCAGGGGCAGTGCCAGTGGCCTGAAGTGCTGCCTCATGTGTATTTGGCCATGCCCAGAGAGCTGGCGATTACGGCGCTGCGTAACCTAGTGGATAACGCATTGCATCACGGGCCACGCGGAGCGCCCATCACCCTGACGGCAGAACAAACGCATAGCGACATTACCTTCACCGTGCATGACCAAGGCCCCGGGGTGGATGAAGAGACACTGGCCCAACTGACACAACGTTTTTGGCGGGCCAGTAAGCAGCAGGGCAGTGGTCTGGGGTTGGCCATCGTTGCAGCGATTGCCGAGCGTTTTGGTGGCGACGTGCGTTTTGAGAACGCAAAAGCAGGGGGCTTCTATGCGCATCTCACGATTCCCACGGTGTCACCGCTATAAAGCAATTCCATAACAACCGACGCGATCAGGGGGAGTAATGAAAACATCAATGTGGGGCAGGCTTAGCCTGCTGATGGGCGCTTGCTTGATGGCGAGTGGCAGCATAGCTCAAGAGGGAGATGCCGAGCGGGGTGAAGCGGCATCGGCGACATGTGTGGCCTGTCACCAAGCCAACGGAGGAGGCATGAACATTTCCGGCGGCGAATCCTGGCCGCGCTTGGCAGGCTTAAATTCCAACTACATCGCTAAGCAGCTGCACGATTTTAAAGCCGGGGACCGTCAGAACGCGACGATGGTGACGTTCGCCAATATGCTCGACGATCAGCAAATTGCCGACGTAGCGGCGTATTACAGCCAGCTACCCGCGACGCCAGGCCAAGGCGGCGACAATGCCGATGAAGCGCTGCTGGCTCGCGGCGAGCAGCTGGCCGAACGGGGCGACTGGAACGCTTATATTGTCTCCTGTAAGAGTTGCCATGGCCCGGGCGGCCAGGGTGTGGGAGAGACGTTCCCCGGCATTGCTGGGCAACATGCGGGCTATATCAGTGCACAGCTCAACGCTTGGAAGAATGACACACGCAGCAACGACCCTCAAAACCTAATGGGGGCGATTGCCAAGCGCATGAGTGAAGAGGATATTCAGGCGGTCTCCGCGTGGTACGCCACCCAGCCCGCCGCTGAATGGGAGGCCACACAATGAGCACTTACCATCGTTATATAGTGATCGCGCTATCCAGCAGCGCGCTTGCAGTGGGCACCGGTTTGAGCCTCTACGCAGCGAATGCGTTTGCCAGCAGGAGGAGCGGGCCGATGCCGCGCTGAATCAGCTAGTACACGAACCGCCCACCATGGAAGACTTGGAGGCCTCGGATCTCCATCCAGAGCTTAAAAAAGTCATCCGCTACGGTTATGACCTATTTACCAATACCCAGCAGCTGCGAGGGGAGTATGTGTTCAACGATATGAACTGCTCAAGCTGCCACCTGGGAGAGGGTCGCGTACCGTTTAGCGCGCCGGTATGGCCAGCAGCGGTCACCTTGCCGGATTTTCGCGGCAAAAATCAGCATGTGAACAACCTAGAAGAGCGCATTGCAGGTTGCTTTGCCTACTCCATGAACGGCACGCCGCCTGAGTATGGCAGCGATGAAATGCTGGCGCTTAGCGCCTACCATCAGTGGCTCGCCACCGGCGCGCCGATGTACCCGGATAAATCGATCTATGGCCGTGGCTTCCCAGCGCCTGAACAGCCAGAAACACCCAGCTATGCCAGAGGCGAGGCGGCGTACCAGGAAAACTGCACCATCTGCCACCAGGAAGATGGCTCCGGGCACTATGAAAACGGCGAGTATGTGTTCCCTGCCCCCTGGGGCGATGGCTCCAACAACTGGGGAGCTGGTATTGCACGGGTAGAGACCATGGCCGGCTTCATCTACCAAAACATGCCCCTGGGCCAGCCGCGCTCGTTAACCGGCCAGCAGGCCTGGGATATTGCCTACTACATCAATAGCCAAGAGCGCCCCCAAGGCCCGCGCTACACCGGCGATGTTGCAGAAACCGCCGAGCGATTCGGCCCCACATTCCACAACCGCTCGCTCTACGGCCAAACCCGCGAGCATGACGGCCATGTGCTAGGCGACCACGCTAATTTTGGTGAGAAAGGTGACATCCAACCCTGGAACGTTGGCATGCCACGGTTCGAAAATCTCTCTGAAGAGTAAAACGCGTTAAGACACACCAAACGGGCGGCTATAAGGCCGCCCGTTTAGTAAAAGCCTGTGCTGTTAGCTACTTAAGGCGCTTCGCTACCCATCATCTCAATGAGGCGTTCTTGGCTGGGGAGGCCTTGGATTCGGTCAATGCGCACAGTGCCGCCTTCAGCCTCACGTTGGAAAGCGCTGGTGGGGGTGGCGTAGAGGCCTAGCTCTTCAAAGAGCTGGTTGTTGGCATATACCTGCTCTTCGATATCCCGTGGCTGTGCGCTGGTGGAGAGTTCATCACCTTCAATGTGACGGTGCTGGGCAGCGGAGGGGTCGTCAGCGCCGAGAATGGTGGCGGCTAACGCAGGGCTATTGGGGGCGAGAATACCGACCATAATATGGCGCAGCTGAACCTGGCCAGCCTCTACCCAGGGACGTGTTTGTTGCCACAGTTGACGGCAATAAGGGCAGTTGGCGTCGGTGAAGGTGTAGATGATGCGTGATGCATCCGGGTCGCCATCCTGAATCCAGCGGCTCTCTTCAAGCAGTTCCCAGGTTTCGGCCTCTAAGGGTGCCCGTACGTGCTCGTCAAGCTGTGCCTCAGTCAGGTCGCTGCCTTCGCTGTCTACCAGCGTGCCAATAATGGCGTGTTCTCCATCAGGTGTTAAATAAATCGCCATATCTTGCCCTTGCACGCTGGCCCCAAAGCCGCGCATTCCACCTGGCGCATCAAACTGTCCATGAATCGTTAAGCCCTGGTTGGCCAGCGCCTGCACGGGGGCTGGTAGCTCGTCGGCATGGCTGGCTGCCGCTGGGCTACCCAGCGCGGCAAGTAAAGCGAAACGGCCAACATGGGGTAATAAAACACGTTGCATAGCACTATCCTTATGAAAACGGCTTGGTGTGGTGCCGTGAGGCAAAATATATTAGCGAATACGTGAAAGGCCATCTTGCAAGGTGGCGCGGGAGAGCTCGCCAAAATGGGTGCTCACGAGCTGTCCATCCGCGTTGTAGTAAAGCGTTGTGGGCATGGCATGAGCACCGGTGGTTTGGCCCAGGGCATTGCGCGGGTCCTGCCATACATTATTCAAATCAAAGCTGTTTTCGCTCATAAAAGCTTCGATTTGCTGAAGGCTTTCACCTTGGTTAACGAACACAAAGGTGATGTCTTGCGCTTGTTGCTGGGCCTCTTCAAACACCGGCATTTCACGAATACATGGCGGGCACCAACTTGCCCAGAGGTTCACCACCATGGGCTGTTGCTGCTGCTGAGCAAGTTGGGGCAGGGTAATAGGCTCGCCGCTGAGTGTAGCAAGCGGAGTAGTGGGCAGTGGGCGTGCCTGCTGTTCGATCAGTAGCGTACTGCCAGCCGTCAAGCCCCAGGCCAAACCGCCTACTAAAAGCGCCCCGGCAAGTGGCGCTCGTTGGCGCGGTGAGCGCCACATTGTCCACCCAGCGTAGCCAAGGCCCGCCACTACGCCACCGAGTATATCGAAACCGCCATCGCGAATATCCAGGCGCGACAGCAAGCCGTCATAGTCGCTCCAGTAGCGCACAACAAAGACGAGGCGTGCGGCCACCATCGCCACAAATAGCAGGGTAAATAACGTATCGCTGACCGCCACGCGATGCCGCTGACCAATAAGCGCACCCGCTAGCAGGGCCAGTAAAAAGGCAAATCCAATCATCAATTGATGCAGACTAAACCCCATGGGCCCAATCGCAACGCTTTGCTGCAACATAGTCACTCACGCTTTCACCAGTGGTTTAGCGTGAGTGTGTCAGAACAAGATTATTTAACGATTATCTCTCGTTGCCCTGAGTCGTTATGTCGCAATTTTTACGCGTCAGCAACCAGCCAGCGTACGGCATAAGGCGGCAGTGTTTCCTCGTGGTGAGCTGTGAGTGGGTCAAGCGGCTGCCAGTCGTGCTGAGTGAGTGCCTGGTTCAGGGCATCGCCTGCGAGAGCGAGATCACACTTACCATCGGTGACGTTATACAGCGCGAGCAGTCGTCGCCCGTTACGGAGTGGCCCGCGCTCGATGGCTAGCAGCTCGGGTGGCGTGTGTATCACGCGCTGTGGCGCGTTGGGGTGAAAGCAGGGCTCTTGGCGACGCTGCTCTAGTAGCCGATGAAGGGCATGGAAAACGTCATGGGTGGGGGTGGAAGGGCTCTCCAGCAGCAGTGCCAGCTCATCAAGCTGCCAGCGGCGACGGTTAATCGAGCGTAAGCGGCCGCTGCGCTCCACGCCTTCGACATCATTTAGCGTGCCGGTGAGCGTATGGATATAGAGTGCGGGTATTCCTTGCAGGCTGAGCATGATCGCTTGGCTGCATAGAAAGCGCGCAATTTGCCATGGGTCTGGCCCGCGGCGGGTGCCACGCATGGCCTCAAACCAGGTAATGTTGATCTCGTAGGGCGTGTCGCTGCCATCAGGGTTACTGCGCATGCTGACAAACCCACCAAAGCGATGACTCAGCTCCAGCAGCGCGTCGCGTTCATGGTCAGGCAGCAGGCCTTCTAGCGGCCGTACGCCAATACCATCGTGGCTCGCGGTGAAGTTTAAGTAGGTGCACTGATCAGGCAGCACCGGCAAGCTGTTTAACCACGTTTGTATCGTCGTCGCTTCGCCGCGGGTGAGGGTGTGCAACAGCAATGGCGGCAGGGCGAACTGGTACACCATGTGGGCTTCATCGGGAGCGCCTTCCGCTAATCGCTCCAAGCCAAAGTAGCTGATGTTTTCGGCATGGGGCACGTTGGTTTCGGTGATCAGCAGCGTGCCGGGGGCTATTTCATCCACGATGGCGCGAAGTAAGCGCACCACCGTATGGGTTTCTGGCAGGTGAATGCAGGAGGTGCCCAATCGCTTCCACAAAAACGCCACCGCGTCCAAGCGAATAATGCGCACCCCTTGCTGTAGGTAGAACAGCAGAATACCCACGAACTCTAGCAACACATCCGGGTTTTCGAAGTTGAGGTCTATTTGGTCTTCCGAGAAAGTCGCCCACACGTGGCGCGTACCCCGGCGCGTAGAGATCGGCACTAGAAGTGGGCTACTGCGCGGGCGGGTGACTTGGGAGACATCGGCATCCGCATCAACTTCTATAAAGTAGTCGCGACCGGGCAGGCTGCCGGTCAGGTAATCCACAAACCAGAGCGACTCTCTGGAGACATGGTTCAGCACTAAATCAGCCATCAAGTCATAGTGGCTGGCTAGCGTTTGGATATGCGCCCACTCGCCCAGCTCGCTATTGACCTCGCGGTAGTGAATCACCGAAAAGCCGTCGTCGCTGCTCCAGGGGAAAAAGGGCAGTACGTGAACCCCGCTAATGGTGTCGCCCAGATAGCGCTGTAGAAAAGTATCCAGCACCGCTAAAGGCGGCGTACCTTCATCCAAGATGGAGTCACCGTAACAAATGACCCGCTGATCTTTTTCGCGCCATGTTGGTGCATCGTGGCCCGCCGTGCTAGAGGGTGGGGAAGCTGTCGAGGCGGTACGAAAATGCGCAAGATGCTGGCCAATACGCCGCTGTACTTCCTCCGCACGGGGGCCATACAGGTGGGTAAGGTAGTGGTGAACGGTCTGCTCGAAAGGGGTCATAAAGGGCGTCCTATAAATCAACCTTCGACAAACGCTGCAGCTTGTGTGCCAAATCGTTACAATACCGTGTTGATACGCGTTGTATAACACAGCTACGCCGTAAGGGCAGCGATAAGGCTGCCGCTGACAATAGGCGATAAAACAGTTTATAAAATGGCGAATAACGGGCAGGGCATGAAGCCTTGTAGCGCTTTTTATTCGTACAGGCTGACACGCTGCACGCACAGCTACTAGTGCGTACTGATAATAGGTTGACTGCCATGCATTGCCCTTTTTGTGGTGCAAATGATACCCGAGTGACAGATTCCAGGCTGGTGGCGGAAGGCGACCAGGTGCGCCGCCGCCGTCAGTGTGCCAACTGCCAAGAGCGTTTTACGACTTATGAAACCGCTGAGCTGATTATGCCGCGGGTCGTAAAATCCGACGGCTCTCGCGAGAGCTTTAATGAGGCGAAACTACGCGACGGTATGCTGCGCGCGCTGGAAAAGCGCCCGGTAAGCGCTGAAGCGATTGAAGCGTCGGTAGAGCGTATTCGCCAGACGCTGCGCGCCCGTGGCGACCGTGAAGTCAACGCGCGTGAGATTGGTGAAGCGGTGATGAAAGCGCTGCGTAGCTTGGATCAAGTGGCCTATATTCGTTTCGCCTCGGTATATCGAAAATTTAAGGATTTAGACGAGTTCCGGGCGGAAATCGACCGCCTCTCCCAAGAGCCCACGGATGAGCCAGAGGGCAGTGGGACACAGCACGGAGCATCGTAATGGGTGAATTCTCCACCGCCGACTATCGCTACATGGCTCGCGCTATCCAGCTAGCCAAACACGGGCTTTATACCACCGACCCCAACCCCAGGGTGGCGTGTGTGATGGTGCACTTTGATGGCAGCGCGGAAGGCAGCATTGTGGGCGAGGGATACCATGTGTGTGCGGGAGAACCCCATGCAGAAATTCACGCCCTAAAGGCGGCAGGCAGCGCCGCCCAGGGTGCCACCGCTTATGTCACGCTAGAGCCTTGCTCACATACCGGGCGAACAGGGCCCTGCGCGGTGGCGCTGGCGCAAGCGGGTGTTGCGCGCGTGGTGGTGGCGATGGGGGACCCTAATCCCCAGGTCAGCGGTGGCGGTATTGAGCATTTGAAAGCAGCAGGCATTCAGGTGCAGGTAGGCCTGTTGGAAGCAGATGCCCGGGCGCTGAATGCGGCCTTTATTTCCCGTATGGAGCGTCAGCGCCCCTTTGTGCGGCTGAAAATGGCGATGAGCTTGGATGGCCGTACCGCCATGGGGTCGGGGGAGTCCCAGTGGATTACCGGCCCGCAAGCGCGCACCCAGGTACAGCGCTTGCGGGCGCGCTCCAGTGCCATTTTAAGCGGTGTGGAATCGCTTATTATGGATGATTCCCGCTTAACGTTGCGCGCCGACCAGTTAGCGCTGGGTAATGCGGAAGAGATCGTGCAACGACAGCCGCTCAGAGTGATTCTTGACTCTCGGCTAAGATTACCGCTCGCTGCGGCTTGCCTGCGGGAACCAGGGCGCACGCTGATTATCACCACCGATCAGCATAGCGAAGAGAAACGGCGTAAACTGGCGGCGGCGGGTGCTGAGATTCAGGTGTTGCCTGCCGAAGGCGGTCGTATTGCGCTGGCTGACATGCTGCGTTGGCTGGCGGATAATGAGCAGGTTAACGAGCTGTTGGTAGAGACCGGCGCAACGCTAGCAGGAGCGTTACTGGAGGCGAATTTAGTCGACGAGCTGCAGCTATTTGTCGCTCCTACGTTGCTAGGCGGTGAGGCGAGGCCACTCTTTGCACTGCCCGGGATTACCCAGATGGCCGATCAAAAACGCTTGACGATTAAAGAGTCGCGAACCGTTGGGCAAGATTGGTGGATCATCGCCACCCCTCACGCTGACTAGCGCAAGCCGTCATTGCAAGGTACCCTGACGCCCGAAATCGCATACGATGCGACCACATTTTTTGGAGATTCCATGGCGCACTCCTCTTCTGAGGGCTTATCCCCTATCGCTGAGCTGGTGGACGATATTCGCCAGGGCAAAATGGTGATTCTCATGGATGATGAGGATCGCGAGAATGAAGGTGATATCATCATGGCCGCCGAAATGGTGAAGCCTGAGCATATCAACTTCATGGCACGCTACGCGTGCGGCTTGATCTGTATGCCGATGACCCGTGAGCGCTGCGAGCAGCTCAACTTGCCGCTGATGGTGCGCGATAACGGCTCGGGCTTTGGCACCAAGTTCACGCTCTCTATTGAGGCAACCGAAGGCGTCACGACCGGTATTTCAGCGGCTGACCGCGCGCGCACTGTGCAGGCAGCCGTTGCACCCAACGCTAAACCGTCGGATATCGTTCAGCCAGGGCATATTTTCCCGCTGATGGCCGAGCCGGGCGGCGTGCTTCGCCGTGCCGGTCATACGGAGGCGGCCTGTGATTTGGCAGCGCTGGCAGGCTTTGACCCCAGCGGTGTGATTTGTGAAATTATGAACGATGACGGCAGTATGGCGCGTCGTCCGGAACTGGAAGTGTTTGCGAAGGCGCATGGCATTAAGATGGGCACCATTGCCGATCTGATCCACTACCGTATTGTGAACGAGCAAACGGTGGACCATATAGAAACCTCTCAGGTGTCGACCGTTCACGGCAAGCTTGCGCTACATGTGTTCCGTGATCGCATTCAAGGTGCGCACCATTTGGCGCTGGTAAAAGGGCAGCCAACTCCAGAGCAGGCCACTACCGTACGCGTGCACCTTGCCGATACGCTGCGCGACGTGATGGGCTTAATGAAGGGTGAGCAGTGTCGGTGGGATGCCAACCGCGCTATTCATGAAATTGCCCAAGCCCAGGCCGGTGTGTTTGTACTGATTGATGATGGGCGTCCTAATCAAGATTTGAAAGACCAGCTAGATATCTTTCTGGATCGCGTACGCCAGCCGCGTACCAGCGACTCAGACGGTTCTGGCAACTACTTAACGATTGGTACTGGCTCGCAGATTCTGCGCCACTTAGGCGTTGGTAAAATGCGGCTACTCAGCTCTCCGTGGAAATTCTCAGCGCTCTCTGGGTTTGATCTTGAAGTAGTCGAGCGCCTGGGGCCCAATGACACGGCGTATGAGCCAACTTTTCAGCAGGAATAAATTGATGCAACCCCTTTCGCAAATTGAAGGCACTTTTGTAGACGTTGATGGACGCTATGTCATCGTGGTGGGCCGCTTTAATCACCACGTGGTCGATAGCTTGGTGGAAGGTGCCGTCGATAGCCTGACACGCCATGGTGTGGATGTGGAAAATATTCATATCGTTCATGTGCCGGGCGCGTGGGAACTGCCCCTGGCCGTGAAGCGTGTACTCAATGTGATGAAGCCGGATGCGGTGATTGCCCTCGGTGCGGTCATTCGTGGCGGCACGCCGCATTTTGAGTACGTGGCGGGTGGCTGCAACACGGCTATTAACCATCTCCAGCTTGAGTTTGATACGCCCGTAGCCAATGGCGTATTGACCGTTGAGTCTATTGAGCAAGCCATTGAGCGTGCAGGCACCAAAGCCGGTAATAAAGGCACCGAAGCGGCGATGGCCGCGATGGAAATGGTGTCTCTGCTGCGCGCGCTGCCGGTAGGAGATTCTCAATGAGCGAGCGTCGTGAGCGCAAGCCCTCTGCGGCACAGCAGGGGCGTCACGCCGCAAGGGAGTTAGCGGTACAGGGGCTTTACCAGTGGCAGATGACCGGTAAGTCCATTACCACGATTGAAGCTGAGTTTCGTAGCCAGGTGGCTGACGATGACTTAGAAGATCATGAGAACTGGGTAAAGGTCATGGAAATCGCTGACAAAGCGCTGTTCCATGAGCTACTGCATAACACGGTGCGTTTCAAAACCGAGCTGGACCGTGAAATTGCCCCATTGCTTGATCGCCGTTTGGAAGATTTGGACGCGGTGGAGCTGGCGATTCTTCGTCTCGGCGCTTACGAGCTTTCCCGGCGAATGGAGGTGCCTTACCGCGTAGTGATTAACGAAGGCGTTGAGCTGGCAAAATCATTTGGCGCCACCGACGGCCATAAATACGTGAATGGCATTCTCGACAAGCTGGCAAACCGCTTACGAAGTGCCGAAGTCAGCGCCCGCCGCTTGTAAGCGGGCCGCCTGATCAAGCGTTTAAGGGGCCTTTGTGCTTGCCGAATTCGATCTGATTCGACGTTACTTTATGTCGCCGCAGGAGGCACAAGCGACAGATGGCGTTGCCCTAGGATGCGGCGATGACGCCACTCTATTGGTACCCCAGGCGGGGCAGCAGCTGGCGGTGAGTGTTGATACATCCGTCGTCGATGTTCACTTTCCCCACGATGCCCCCGCCTATGCGATAGGACACCGGGTGTTAGCCGTGGCACTCAGCGACTTAGCCGCGATGGGGGCTAAGTCGCGCTGGTGCTTGATGGCTATCACCTTGGATCAGCGCGCCTTTAAAGATGACACTGCCGCTGAGCAGTGGCTTGCCGATTATGCCAGCGGTTTTCACACGCTTTGCCAGCAGCACGCGACGACACTCGCTGGAGGCGATGTTACCTCTGGCGCGCTCAGCATTAGCGTCACCGTGATGGGCGAAGTGCCTACTGGCACGGCTATAACGCGTTCGGGCGCGCAGGTGGGCGATGTGGTGGCCGTGACCGGTGCATTAGGTGGCGGTGCTGGCGGGCTAGCGTTGTGGCAACAGGGTGAACGGGATCTGAAACACCCGTTGCTACAGCGCTATCTATTGCCTCAGCCCCGGCTAAAGGCCGGCATTGCGCTACGCGGACTGGCCACAGCGGCGATGGATATCTCCGATGGCCTGCTAGCGGATCTGGCGCATCTGCGGGAAGCGTCCCAGGTAGGTGTCGCTTTGCAGCCCGACTCGCTACCCCTAGCCGAAGGATTAGCCGAAGTGCTGGGCAGCGAAGCGGCCTTAACCGCAGCGCTATCTGGCGGTGATGACTACGAACTGCTGGTGACACTACCTCCCTCCAAGGTTGCTCAAGCGCAAATGCAGCTGGCCGAGTTAGGCCTTTCGCTTAGCATTATTGGCCGCTGCACCGAAGCGCTTGGGGTGACGGGAGTGCCTGTAGAAGGGGCGACTGGCTGGCAGCATTTTCGTGGGGGTGCCCAATGAACCGAGCACCGGCGAGCGTCTGGCGGCGCCCCACCCACTTTTTTGCTTTTGGCCTAGGTAGTGGCACGGTGCCTTGGGCACCGGGCACCTTTGGTACCCTGGCTGCGATTCCTTTCTACTGGATGATGGCCGACCTGACGCTAGGCTGGTACCTAGGCATTGTGCTGGCAGCCTTTGTGGTTGGCGTATGGCTGTGCGATAAAACGTCTCATGACCTGGGGGTGCATGATCACTCAGGGATCGTATGGGATGAGTTTGTTGGTTACTGGATTACCATGGCAGCGGTTCCTTTCGCCTGGGAGGCAGCGCTGTGGGGGTTTGTGGTATTTCGCATCTTCGATGTCTTTAAGCCATGGCCCATTCGCTGGGCTGACCGCCGAGTAGCCGGTGGTTTTGGCATTATGATTGATGATGTGATGGCAGGGGTCTACGCCTGGAGTACTATGCACCTTTGGTTTTGGCTGCATTAAGTTAAGCCTGCGCATCAACTGCTATGCTTACTGTGTTGCACGCCTACTGCTTGCATGGAGTGAAGCCTTCTTGGGGAGGCTATTCAAGGAGATAGCATGCGCAAGGAACGTTTGATCGTGCCTATCCTCGCGGCCGTGGCCGTGATCTGGATGGTCGCGCAATTGCTATCTAGCGTTCTTTTTGAACGTAGCCTACGCCAAGCGCTGGAAGATCTGGAGGCGCGGGGCGAATGGCGTGTCAGTCGAATTGAGAACCACCAGGGGTGGCTAACCTCCCGTGGAAGGCTAATTCTTTCTCCTCTGTTAGGTCGGCCTTGGCGTTTGGAACTGACCTACCGGGCCCGTCATGGAGTGCTCAGCACGGATGTTGAAGGCACCCTATTGCCGCGCTTGGATAGTGTATTGCAGAAAGCGGTGGGTGAGGTCTCGGCGCCTTCGGTGCCACGCTGGCAAGGCCGCTACCAAACGTTGAGTGGGCACACCGAGCTGCGTCTGGCCCTGGCGCCCTTTGTGATTCAGCAGAGCGGGCGTGAGCTGGCGGTTCGTGGTGCTCGCGTTCGGCTAGAGGGGCTGTTTGGTGACTGGCGTTTGCGCGGGTTGCTGGAACAGCTCACGCTGACCGATGGCCTTGCCCAACTCACGCTGGGGCCAACCCAGCTAGAGAGCCGTTATACCTATATTGAAGATGCCTACCATTTTGCTCAGCGCGACCATCTGCATATTGAAAGTTTAGCGCTGCGCTATCCCGCTTACGATATTCATGTCACACCCTTAGATGTGCATAGCCATATGGAGCTGGATGAGAGTGAGCTGCGCTTGAAGGGCGAGCTGATTATTGGCGATGTGCGTGTGCCTAGCGAAGCACCTGATACCTCGCTGTTAAGCGGACGTATAGAAGCGGAGCTTTCCCGGCTAAACGGAGATGCAGTGCGGGCAACCATTCGTCGGCTGCGTCAGGAGGCTGCTTGGGGCGATGCCAGCCTGCCTATGGCAGAAGGCTTATTGTCACGCTTAGAGCCAGATTTGCTCCAGGTACTCAGTGATTCTCCGCGCTTAGATGTTACCGCTATTGATATTGATAGCCCGTTACTTGGCTTGCAGGTGGATGCCGAGGGGGCTCTGTTTTTTGATGCGCGCCGCCTGGATGAGTTAAGTATCACGGCTCTTGGTAAATCCGATGAACGTGCTCGCTGGTTAGAGCGTATTGATGGCGATTTTGTATGGCACGAGGCGCCCACGGTGGCTGCCCTATGGCTAGGCCTGCCGCTAGGCACGCGGGATCTGCAGTTTGATGTCGTTCGTGGAGTATGGCGTGTGAATGGCCGCCCTATGCCGACGCTTTGGCCATGAATGCTTTCACAAACATTGGCTAAATTGCCTTGAGGGTTGAAGTTTTCCCTGTGTGCCCACATTCCTTTAGCAATGCTGAGTGGCCCAAGCCGCTAGTGACTGTTGATGGGAGGGGCGCATGAGCGACCAGGATTACGATCGAGAACACGAACATCAAGACTGGCTTACTGAGAGTGAGTCGCACGATTCCCAAGAAGATAACCCCAAAAGCAACGATTACCGCTCTGATGGTGAGCGGGTAAATTCGCTAGTGCCTGCCAGTGAGATGCTGCCCGAGCGCATCTACCTGCTACCGATTCATAACCGTCCTTTCTTTCCTGCCCAGGTTCAGCCGCTGGTCATTAACCGCGAGCGCTGGGAAGAGACCATGCGCCGGGTCAATAACACGCCACACCACACCATCGGCGTTGCGTTTGTTGGGGAGCATGGCGTTGAGTCGCTGGATCACGAAGGCTTCCCCGAGATTGGCACCGCAGTGAAGGTGCATAAGCTCAAAGGCGAAGATCAACAGATTCAGTTCATTGCTCAGGGGTTGCAACGTTTTAAAATCCAGCGCTGGCTCTCCAAAGAGCCGCCTTACTTGGTAGAAGTGACTTACCCGAAAGAGCCAGTCAATGCCGAAGATGAAGAGACCCGTGCCTATGCCATGGCGATCATCAACGGCATTAAAGAGCTGCTTCCCATTAACCCGCTCTACGGGGAGGAGCTAAAACACTACCTTAACCGTTTTAGCCCCCATCAGCCCGGCCCGCTGACCGACTTCGCTGCGGCGATTACCTCGGCCAAAGGTCCAGAGCTTCAGGATGTACTGGCCACACTGCCTGTTGCTGAACGCATGCACAAAGTGCTGCCGCTGCTGCGCAAAGAGATCGATGTCGCCCAGTTGCAAAGCGAAATCAGCGAGCAGGTCAATGCCCAGATGCAGGAGCGTCAGCGGGAATTTTTCCTACGCGAACAGCTAAAGGTGATTCAGCGTGAGCTGGGCATCTCTAAAGATGACCGCGAAAACGACGTGGATACTTTCCGAAACCGGCTGGAATCCTTGGTGGTGCCAGAGCGGGTTCAGGCACGTATCGATGAGGAGCTGAATAAACTCAGCGTGCTGGAAACGGGCTCGCCGGAGTATGGCACCACCCGCAACTATCTGGACTGGTTAACCTCGCTGCCTTGGGGAGTAACCAGCCAGGATAAGCTGGATCTTGCCCATGCTCGAGAAGTCCTCGACCGCGACCACGATGGTCTAAAAGACGTGAAAGAGCGGATTGTCGAGTTCCTTGCCGAGGGCACCTTTAAAGGCGATGTGGGCGGCTCGATTGTGCTGCTGGTTGGCCCGCCAGGGGTGGGTAAAACCTCCATTGGGCGCTCGATTGCGGAAGCGTTGGGGCGTGAGTTTTATCGTTTCTCTGTGGGCGGTATGCGGGATGAGGCTGAGATAAAAGGCCGCCGGCGTACCTACATTGGCGCGATGCCCGGCAAGCTCGTTCAGGCCTTCAAAGAGGTTGAGGTAGAAAACCCGGTCATCATGCTTGATGAGATCGATAAGCTGGGTCAATCTTTCCAGGGTGACCCCGCCTCGGCACTGCTCGAAGTCCTCGACCCCGAGCAAAACGTCGACTTTCTGGACCACTACCTCGACGTACGGATGGATCTCTCCAAGGTGCTCTTCGTCTGTACCGCCAACACGCTGGACAGCATCCCCGGCCCGCTGCTGGATCGCATGGAGCAAATTCGCCTGTCGGGCTATATCGCCGAAGAGAAGCTGCAAATCGCCAAGCATCACCTCTGGCCGAAGCTGCTCAAACGCGACAACCTGACGAAAAAGCGCATTAACTTGAGCGATGCGGCGCTGAAGCAGGTGATCGACGGCTATGCACGTGAAGCAGGCGTTCGCCAGTTGGAAAAACAGCTGCACCGTATTGTGCGCAAAGCTGCAGTGAAGCTGCTGGAAGAGGACGTTGAAACCGTCAAAGTCTCGGTCAAGAACCTGGAAGAGTTCCTGGGCGCGCCGCTATTCCGTAAAGAGAAAGTGCTTAAAGGCGAAGGGGTGGTGACAGGCCTTGCTTGGACCTCGATGGGTGGCGCTACTTTGCCTATTGAGGCAGGCAAAGTCCACTCGTTAGATCGTGGCTTCAAGCTAACCGGTAAATTGGGCGACGTGATGAAAGAGTCGGCTAATATCGCCTACAGCTATACGCTTGGCCATTTGGCTGAGTATGGAGCCGATGCTGACTTCTTTGACTCCGCTTTTGTGCACCTGCACGTACCGGAAGGGGCGACGCCCAAGGATGGTCCGTCGGCAGGCGTGACCATGACGACTGCACTGCTGTCGTTGGCTAAACATCAGTCGATTAACCGCCCGTTGGCGATGACTGGGGAGCTAACCCTTACCGGCCAGGTATTGCCAGTCGGTGGTATTAGAGAAAAAATCATTGCAGCACGGCGCAGCGATATTTTTGAGGTCATTTTGCCTGAGGCTAACCGCCGTGATTACGAAGAGCTGCCCGAGTACCTGAAAGAGGGTATGACGGTTCACTTCGCTAACCGCTATCGGGATGTTGCTAACGTGGTATTTAAGTAGCGCTCTTCGCTGGTTTTGCTTTAGGCAATAGGATTTGATTAGCGCCGCTCTGAAAAGAGCGGCGCTTTTTTACATCTGTTTACTGGTGAAAAGCATCGCTTAACCTGGATAATAGTGAAAAATCAAAATATTAAAAAATAGCTACCCTGGGGAACCTTCTATGCGCAACAACCAGCCCGTTACCCAACGCGAATATGTGCTTGAGGAAGAAACCGTACTTATTTCACGTACGGATTTGAAAGGCAACATTACTTATGCTAACGCGGCCTTGTGGAGGTCAGCGGCTATACGAGAGACGAGTTACTTGGCGCACCCCATAATCTAATACGCCACCCGGATATGCCTGAAGCCGCTTATGCGAACTTTTGGAAAACCATTCAAGCGGGTAAAACCTGGCAGGGAACGGTTAAAAACCGACGTAAGAATGGCGATCACTACTGGGTGCATGCCACCGTAGCACCGCTGGGCGACGGTGACCGCATTGTTGGCTACACCTCGCTGCGCCGCAAGGCAGGAGCGAAACGTGTCGCGTTGGCAGAGCAGGTCTATGCCGAGATACGTGAGAAAGGCAAATCCCGCCGCTATGCTCTCCACCAAGGGGCGTTAACACGCCGAGGCCTTGGCGGCTTTTTTGCCCGCTTTCAGTTTACCAGCCTGAAGGCCAAGTTGACTGGCATGGTAGTGGCGTCTTTGCTGCTGTTGGGGTTAGCGGGCGGCTTGGGGGTGTATGGCCTAGTGGTATCCGGTGAGCGTCTGGATACGCTTAATCGTTCAGGTTTGGAGGCGGTGGCGGAACTACAGCGTCTAGAACGCCAGTTAGGTAGGTCCGTTGAGTTGCTAGAGCCTGCCGTGCGCAACCCCAGGCGGGTGGATTTAGAGGCCTTATCAGCCTCTCTAGAGAGTGGGCGGCAATCCATATATAGCTTATGGGAGTCGTATCGTGCCACCAGCCATGCGGCCCCAGATGCACTACAGACATTCAATGAGGCGTTGACACGTTGGAATGACGGCGTCACCTCTGCCGCCACGGCGATAGAGCAGGCGCAAGGGTTTGCTGCGTTTGAGGCCTTTAATGACATCGTAAAACCCACCACCGATCAACTGCGTGAACTGAGCAGCCAGCTGGTCAGCGAAGAGCGCGCAGGAGCGCAGGCGCTGGTGGCTGAAGCTCAGCAAGGGCGTCACTATATGTTGATTGCTCAACTGGTGCTGATGTTAATTGGCCTGCTCATTATGGGCGGCTTGAGCGTGGTGATATTTAAATCGGTGTTACGCGGCTTGGAAGGTGCACGGCATATGACCTTCCAAATCGCCGCAGGTAATCTGGCTGCCCGGGAGCGCCGCCAAAGTAATGATGAGCTAGGTGAGCTGCTCTATTCGCTGGATACCATGCGGTTTAGCTTGGCCAGTATCGTCAGCGATCTGGAAAACCGAGTCTCCGTAGTGACGCCTGCTATTCAGCGGATTGCTGCTGAAAATGAAGAGCTGGCGTCACGCACCGAACAGCAGGCTTCTTCGCTGCAGCAAACGGCCTCTAGCATGGAGGAGATGACCTCTACCGTGCAGCAAAATACTGATAATGCGCGTCAAGCTACCGAGCTTGCTCAGCAAAATGCTACTAGTACCCGCGATACCCGCCAGCAGATGGAACAGTTGGTAGAGCGCATGCAGCGCATCGCCAAAAGTGCTGAGAAGATGACCGAAATGATCGGTGTCATCGATAGCATTGCTTTTCAAACTAACATTCTGGCGCTCAATGCTTCCGTCGAGGCCGCCCGAGCCGGTGAGCATGGCCGCGGGTTTGCAGTGGTGGCAAGCGAAGTGCGCACGCTGGCAAGCCGCAGCGCCAATGCCTCTCAAGAAATTCGCAAAATGATCGACAGTACCTCGCAAGAGGTCAGTGGTGGTCGTAGTGCTGTTGAACAGGCTGAGCATGCCATCGAAAATGTAATGAAGCAGGTTAATCGAGTGAGCGAGCTGATGGCCTCTATTAGCACTGCCTCAAGCGAGCAGAGTAGCGGTATCGGCCAGATCAATTCGGCCATTGCCGAGATGGATGGCGTCACCCAGCAAAATGCCTCGAAAGTGCAGTCCATAGCAGCATCAGCAGATAATCTTGCCCTCGAAGCGTTTGAGCTAGCCAATGTGGTTGATGCCTTCCGCCTGGAAGGAGCGCAGGCGGAAAGTACGAGTGTGGCTCGTGAGAAGCTTGGCAACGTTCAGAAAATGGCCAAGCAAGCAGCGCCTCGTCTGACGAATAGTAAGCCGTCTAAGCAGCAGGCCAGCATGCAAAGCTCCAGTGCAAGCACCAATGACTGGGATGAATTTTAACCCCTGTTAACCAGCATCTACTCAAACCAAAGCAGACCGCTTGGATATGCCCCCTTACGGTGGCATATTTTTTGCCTATTTAATTAATACAAGCGTATTAAATAGGCTTAGTAGCTCTGGCCGCCAAGCCATCGGCAAAACATGCCTTCCTTAGAAAAACATGTCTTTTAAAAAAAGGCATATAAAAAGTGGCTCTTCGACGTTGGGTGTGGAATTCGC